>CAVOJA010000094.1:0-49366 GCA_963696015.1 uncultured Holophagales bacterium | reverse complement strand
TTCTTCCGGAGCGGCTTCGACCAGCCGGTCGCGTCGATGAGCTGCACCTTCCCGCGCCGCTGATCGGGCTTGCGATTCGTCAGGACCCAGACGTAGGTCGCGATGCCCGTGTTGTAGAACATGTTCAGCGGGAGCGCGACGATCGCCTCGAGCCAGTCGCTCTCGATGATCCAGCGGCGGATGTTGCTTTCCCCCTGGCCAGCGTCGCCGGTGAAGAGGGACGAGCCGTTGTGGACCTCGGCGATCCGGCTCCCGAGCGGCGTCCCGTGCTTCGTTTTGCTGAGCATGTTCGCGAGGAAGAGCATCTGGCCGTCGCTGGAGCGGGTGAGGAGCGAGTACTCCGGGTCACCGGCGTGCGTGATGACGAAGCGCGGGTCGCGGATCCCCTCCTTGCCCCCCATCCGCTCGAGATCGCTCGTCCAGCTCTTGCCGTAGGGCGGGTTTGAGAGCATGAAGTCGAACTCGCGCGACGGGAATGCGTCCGCCGAGAGGGTGGAGTGCTCTGGGCCGCCGACGATGTTGTCGGCCGCCTCGCCTTCGCCCTTGAGGAGGAGGTCGGCCTTGGCGATGGCATAGGTTTCGGAGTTGATCTCCTGGCCGAAGAGGTGAGTTGCCACGGCCTTGCCGCGCGCCTTGGCGAGCTCCTTGAGCGTCTCCTCGGCAACCGTCAGCATCCCGCCCGTGCCGCAGGCGCCGTCGTAGAGGAGGTAGGTGCCCGACTCAATCCGGTCCGCGACGGGGAGGAAGATGAGGTTCGCCATCAGCTTGACGGCATCGCGCGGCGTCCAGTGCTCGCCCGCCTCCTCGTTGTTCTCCTCGTTGAAGCGGCGGACGAGCTCCTCGAAGATCGTCCCCATCGCGTGGTTGTCGAGGCCAGGATGGCGGACGCTGCCGTCGGCCTTCAGGACGGGGTTCGGTCCGAGGTTGACGTCGGGAGAGAGGAGCTTCTCGATGAGGGTGCCGAGGGCGTCGGCCTTAGAGAGGCGGGAAATCTGGTTTCGGAACTCGAACTTCTCGAGGATGTCCTGGACATTCGGGGAGAAGCCGTCGAGGTAGGCCTCGAAGTCGGCCTTCAGCTGCTGCTGGCTCGCCCGCGCCCGGAGGTCGCGGAGCGTGAACGGGGAAGTGTTGTAGAACGCCTGGCCTGCCGCCTGTCGGAGCGCCTGGTCCTGGTGGACGATGCCGGCGGTGTCGAGGGAGGCCTTCATTTCGAGGACGGCCTTCTTCGTCGGCTCGAGGAGGGTGTCGAGGCGGCGCAGGACCGTCATCGGGAGGATGACGTCGCGGTACTTGCCCCGGACGTAGAGGTCCCTGAGGACGTCGTCCGCGATCCCCCAGATGTAGTTCGCGATCCAGGAGAGCTGTGTCGAGTCCATTCTGCCGTCCTTGGAGCCGTCGTTCCGGAGACACCGCCACCACGATGTGGCATTGCCGTGGCAGTGTAGCCGCAGGGCCGTGGGCAGAAAGACTGCTACGCTCGGTCGGCCTCCCGCACCGCCTCGGCCAGCTGCGCCCCGGTCATCCGGAGGGCTCGGGCGAAGCCTCCGACCCAGCGGGCCTCGGCGGGCTCGAAGCGGAAGAGGACGAAGTCGGCGAGGGCGAAGCGCTCGTCGGCGTCCGGAAACCGCGCGACGAAGGCGTCCCGGCCCGCGTCGTACTCGTGTGTCCCCGGGACGAGGGCGAGGGCGACGCCCGCGAGGGAGAGGCGGGGGAGGGTCTGCGGGTCGTCCTCGCCGGTATCGGGCGCGGAGACGACGAACGCCGCGCGGGGCTCCTCGAGAAGGGCGCGCGTGTGGAGCGCCATCTGGGAGAGGTGGACGTAGAGGGCCGTCCCGTCGGGCGCGAGGGCGTAGGACGTCATCGCGGCGGCCGGGGCGCCTTCGTGAATCACGGCGAGCGCCGCCCACCGCGAGGCTACGAGGAGGCGGGCCGGCGGGAGATACGTCTCCGAGACCATCCCTCGACCTTCAGCCCCGCAGCGCGCGGAAGTAGTCGATCGTGGCGGCGAGGCCTTCCTCGAGCCCGACCTTCGGCTCCCAGCCGAGCTTCGCCTTCGCGAGGGTGATGTCGGGCCGTCGCTGCCTGGGGTCGTCGATGGGGAGAGGCTTGTGGACGATGGTCGAGGCCGTTCCGGTGAGGCGGCGGATCGTCTCGGCGAACTGCATCACGGTCATCTCCGAGGGGTTCCCGATGTTGCAGGGATCAGCCTGGTCCGAGAGAAGAAGGCGGTAGATGCCGTCGACGAGGTCGGAGACGAAGCAGAAGGAACGGGTCTGGGAGCCGTCGCCGAAGACGGTGAGCGGCTCGCCGGCGAGCGCCTGGCTGATCAACGAGGGGACGATGCGTCCGTCGTTGGCCCGCATCCGCGGGCCGTAGGTGTTGAAGATACGTACGATCCTCGTCTCGACTCCGTGGAAGTTCCGGTAGGCGACGGTCATCGCCTCGGCGAAGCGCTTCGCCTCGTCGTAGCAGCCGCGGGGGCCGACCGGATTCACGTTTCCCCAGTAGCTCTCCGGCTGCGGATGGACGAGCGGGTCGCCGTAGACCTCGGACGTCGACGCGAGGAGAAAGCGGGCCTTCTTGGCTCGGGAGAGGCCGAGCGCCTTGTGCGTCCCGAGGGCGCCGACCTTCAGCGTCTGGATCGGGATCTGGAGGTAGTCGATCGGGGAGGCGGGGGAGGCGAAGTGGAGGACGGCGTCGACGGGGCCGTCGAGGTAGATGTACTCGGTGACGTCGTGGTGGAGGAACCGGAACGCTCGGTTTCCCATCAGGTGCGCGATGTTGCGGACGTGTCCGGTGATGAGATTGTCGATCGCGACGACCTCGTGACCTTCGGCGAGGAGGCGGTCGGAGAGGTGGCTTCCGAGGAATCCGGCGGCGCCGGTCACGACGATACGCATCTGACTTTCCATTCTACGGGACTGAATACTTCCTCTTCGCGGCGCACCGGGCGCAGAATGGGCCGTTCGGAGGGAAGCCCCGTTCGGGGCTGTGGAGGACGGCATGAGGTTGGATTCGTTCCGGTTCCTCGTCGGTCCCCTGGTTCTCGCCCTTGCCGTGGCCGGCTCAGCTGCGGCGCAGGAGACCACGGTCGAAGGGACCTGGACGCTCGATATGAAGGCGTCCCAGAACGTCCCGGAGGCTCAGAAGGGCGTCGACCTGAAGATCTCCGTCGACGGCAAGCTCCTGACGACGGCCCGCTTCGCGGGGGACAAGGCCGTCGGAGAGCCGGCAGTCATCATCCTGGATGGGGTGAGCCGAGCCCAGACCGTCGGCGGCCAGAAGGCCACCGTCGTCGCGAAGTGGCTCAAGGCCGGGGTGGCCTTCGAGCACGTCGTCTCGATGATGCAGACCGGGAGCGTCTTTCCCACGACGCAGAAGATCGTGACGGAAGTCTCCCCGACCGGCACGACGCTGACGCGCAGGTACGAGATCCGGCGCGCCCAGGAGTCGCAGGACCGTCTCCTCGTCTACCGGCGGAAGTAGGCGCCTCCCCCCTGACGAGGGGCGTCCTGGCCGGGTGTTCGGAAGGGACCGGGGCGAGCCCTCATGCTCGCCCGATACCGACGTAGTCCCACCCCAGCCGCTTCATCTCCCTCGGCTCGTAGAGGTTTCGAAGGTCGACGAAGCGCTTCGCCTTCATCGTCGCCTCGAGCCTCGCGAGGTCGAGCTTGCGGAACTGGTTCCAGTCGGTGACGAGAACGACGGCGTCGGCCCCGGCCACGCAGTCGTAGACGTCGTCGGCGTAGACGACGTCGGGGAGGACGGCGCGGGTGTTGTCCATCGCGGCGGGGTCGTAGGCGGCCACGGTGGCGCCGCGGGCCTTCAGGTCCTGGATGATCTGGATGGAGGAGCTGTCGCGAATGTCGTCGGTCTCGGGTTTGAACGCGAGGCCGAGGACGGCGATCCGCCTGCCGGAGAGGTCGCCGCAGAGGGTCTCGACCTTCTCGACCATCCGCGCCTTCACCGCGGCGTTCACGCGGAGGACCGACTCCATGATCTCGAACGTGTAGCCGTGCTTCCTCGCGACGTCGACGACGCCGGAAGCGTCCTTCGGGAAGCAGGAACCTCCGAAGCCCGGGCCGGGGAGGAGGAAGTGAGGCGAGATCCGCTTGTCGAGGCCCATCCCGCGAGCGACGTCCTTCACGTCGGCCCCCATCCGCTCGCACATCGCGGCGATCTCGTTGATGAAGGAGATCTTCAGGGCGAGGAAGCCGTTCGAAGCGTACTTGATCAGCTCGGCCGACTCGACGTCGGAGACGACGAAGGGGACGCCGGCGACGACGAGCGGGGAATAGACGTCCTTGACGATCGCGATCGCCTCGGCGTCCCGGGAGCCGATGACGACCCGGTCGGGGCGCATGAAGTCCTCGATGGCCGAGCCTTCCCTGAGGAACTCGGGATTCGAGACGACCGAGAACTTGTGGCCCTGTGGGTTCTTCCGCAGGATCTCCTCGATCTGGGCGCCGGTGCCGGTCGGGACCGTCGACTTCGTGACGACGACCTTGTAGCCGTTCATGTGCTCGGCGATCGTCTCGGCGACCTGGAAGATGAACGAGAGGTCGGGGGAGCCGTCCTCGCGCGGGGGTGTGCCGACGGCGATGAAGACGACGAGCGCCCGCTCGACGGCTTCGCGGATGTCGGTCGAGAACCGGAGCCTCTTGGCCTGGGCGTTCTTGTGGATCAGCTCTTCGAGCCCGGGCTCGTAGATCGGCGAGACGCCCTTCTTCAGGAGCGTGATCTTCGCCTCGTCCTTGTCGATGCAGGTGACGTCCATCCCGAAGTCGGCGAGGCAGGCGCCGGTCACGAGGCCCACGTATCCCGTCCCGACCATGCAGATGTTCATGAGACTCCTCCGAATGAGGACAGCCGCGAAGGCCGTCCAGCCGGCGGAGTTTAGCGTCCCCGGGGTCCCGGCGTCGTCAGCGGGGACGGCCGCCGTCGAACGGCCTGCGGAAGAAGCCGAAGAGCTCCCGGCGGGAGACTTCCTTCGGCTCGTCGCGCAACTGGGCGCCGGGTGCGGCCGGCCGCGGCAGGGGTGCCGCCGGACGCGGACGGCTCGTCGTGCTCTCGGGGGCGCCGAGGCGGGCCGCGACGATCTCCTCGACGGAGGACTCGAGAGTCGTCTTCGCCTGGAACCGGAGGAGCTCGCGCGCGCGTCCCAGGCTGGCGATCCGGCTCGGGCGGACCGGAGCCGGGTCGATCCGGATCCTCACTTGGCGGAAGGCACGTTCGGCCAGGAGCCGCACGACGTGCTCCGTGGCGACACCGCGGCCGCTTCCGAGGTTGATCGTCCGTCCGGCCGGGCGGAGGGCCAGCGCCGCGAGGATCCCGTGGACCGCGTCGCGGACGTGCAGGAGGTCCCGGGGTGCGTCGGAGTCGATGACGACCTCTCCGCCGTCGAGGAGCGCCTCGAGGGCGTCCTGCGGAAAGCGGTTCGCGGGTGCTCCGGGTGCGAGGATGCGGAACAGCCGGAGGATGACGTTCGGTACGTCGGAGCCGCGGAGCCGCGACTCCTCGACCGCCTGCTGGAGCAGGACGGGGTCGCGCCCGGGGTCGATCGGCTCTTCCTCGAGGGCAGGCTGGCCAGGGGAAGCGGGGAAGCCGTAGAGCGCCCCGTCGGAGAGATGGACGAGGAAGGGCTTCTCGTGACTCCCCATTGCCTCGAGCAGGGATACGACGCCCGGGCCTCCCGGAGGGAAGAGCGCCGCGTTCACGACGGCGTCGGGCTTCAGGTCGCGGAAGACGTCGCTGGCGGCGCCGGGAAGGGAAAGGTCGGCGGTGACGACCGTCGCCTTCGGAAACGAGCGGAGCGCCTGGACGCGTTCCTCCCGGACGGCACGTCCGTCGCCCTGGTCCCCCATCGCGTCGACGACAGCCACCTCGGCTCCCTCCGAGAGAAGCTGCCTCGCCACGGCCGACCCGACGAGGCCGGCGCCGCCGGCCACGAGGACCCGGAAGGCCACGCCTATTCCCTCGGCTCGGGCGTCGGGGCGGGTCCGAGCGTCTCGGGAGAGGCCGCGTCCGCCTTCGCCTTCTCGGCTTCGTAGCGCGTCCGGATGCCCGACCGCTGCCGGTTCCTCACGAGCCAGCGCAGGGGCTTCGACTCGTCGATGCCGACGAGGATGTCGTCGATCGCCTCGTAGACGGCCGGGTCGTTGACGAGCTTGGCAGCCGTCCCCTCGCCCCGGTCGAGCTTCTCGGCCACGCTCGCGAGGCTCCTCGAGATGCGCGAGAGGTCCTTCATCAGCTCGCGCGCGAACTCCTCGTCCCGGACGAGCTTCGGGAGGAGGCCGCTCCCGGCCGAAAGGTCCTTCGAGAAGCCGGCGAGACCTTCGGCCGCCGCCTGGAGGGAGTCGACCATCGCGAAGAACTTCCTCTTCCCCTCTGGGTCTCCGAGGAGCGCCGGGACGAGCCCTTCGCCCTCGCCCGCCCCCTTCTCGACGGCGCCGAGGATCTTCCGGAGGGAGGCCACCGAGCCCTCCAGCTCCACCGTCACGCGGTCGGCGAGCGCCTCGTCGGAGACGAGGCGGCCGACGAGCCCCTTCCCCTTGCGGGCGTCCTCCAGGAGAGCGTTCGTCGAGGCGATCGTCTGCCTCAGCGAGCGCGAGAGCTCCTTGCCTTCCGGGGTCGCGCTCGTGAGCTCGCCGACGAACCCTTCCCCGTTCTCCACGCGGCCCAGGATCGTCTTGAGTGATTTTGCGACGGCGGTGACGTTGTCGACGAGGTCTCCAGAGCCGGCGAGGATCTTGTCGAGCTCGCTCCCGCGGATCGCGGCGATCTCCGTGCCGGGCTCCGCGAGAGGCTTGTCGGGTGACCCCGGGGCCACCTCCAGGTACTTGTCGCCGAGGAGCCCGATCGTCTTGATCTCCACGCGGCTGTCGGTCCGTACGAGGTGGCGGTAGCGGCGCTCGATGTCGAAGCGGACGATCAGGTCTTCGCCCGGCTGCTTCGGGACCTCCACGTCCTGGACGGCGCCGACGGTGACACCCGCGAGACGGACCTGGTTCCCGCCCATCAGGCCCTGGGAGTTCGGGAAGAGGGCGAAATAGCTGCTCCGGGCGAGGAAGAAGCCGGTCTTGCCGCCGACGATGACGATCATGACGACGAGGAGGAGGAGCGAGGTGAAGACGATGACCCCGACGCGGGAGCGGGTGCGGCTGTCGGCTCTCATGGTGCGGTGGTCTCCCTCGTGCCGGTCTCTTCCGCGGCGAGGAAGGCGCGGAGGGCGGCGGCGTCGGAACGGCGGGCCTCGTCGGGGCTTCCGACGAAGGTGAAGCGCCCTTTCTCCAGGAACGCGATCCGGTCGGCCACGAACAGGGCCGAGGCGATGTCGTGCGTCACGACGACGGAGGTCGTCGCGAGGCGCGTGTTCAGGTCGACGATGAGGCGGTTGATCGTCATCGCCGTCACGGGGTCGAGGCCCGTCGTCGGCTCGTCGTAGAGGAGGACGTCCGGCTTGAGCGCGATGGTGCGTGCCAGCGAGACCCGTTTCTTCATTCCGCCAGAGAGCGACGAGGGGAGGAGCGGCAGCACGTCGGGGCCGAGGTTGACGAAGCCGAGGACCTCCGTCACACGGGCAGCGACGTCGGCGTCCGTCATCTTCGTGTGCTCCCAGAGGGCGAACGCGACGTTCTCGAAGACCGTCATCGAATCGAAGAGGGCCCCCATCTGGAAGAGCATCCCGACCTTCTTCCGCACGGGGACGAGATCCTCCTCGGCGAGGCGGGAAATCTCGAGGCCGTCGACGAAGACCTCTCCCGAGTCGGGGTGCGTCAGCCCGTTCATGTGCCGGAGCGAGACCGACTTGCCGCTCCCCGACCCCCCGAGGATCACCATCACCTCGCCGCGACGCACGGACAGGTCGACGGAGTCCAGGACGACGTTGTCGCCGAAGGCCTTGGAAACGCCTCGGAGCTCGATGACGGGTTCGCTCATCCGACAGGCAGTGCGATGAAGAGCTTCGTGAGGAAGAAGTCGGTGATGAGGATCGTGATGGACGCGGCGACGACGGCGACCGTCGTCGCCCGTCCGACGCCGTCCGCACCGCCCGTGGCCGCGAGGCCGTTGTAGCAGCCGATGAGAGCGATCTCGAGGCCGAAGACCGGCGTCTTGCACAGGCCGTGCATCAGGTCGTTGACGGAAAGCGCCTGCAGCGTCGTCGACAGGTAGAAGCTCGCCCCGATCTTGATCTCGAAGGCGGCGATGAGGAGCCCGCCGAGCATGCCGTGGAAGATGGCGATGAGGGTGAGGACGGGAAGCATGACCGTCAGCGCGACGACGCGCGGCAGGACGAGCTTGCGGATCGGGGAAGTTCCGAGGGCACGCAGGGCGTCGACCTGCTCGGTGACGGCCATCGTGCCGAGCTCGGCCGTGATCCCGGCCCCGCAGCGCGCGGCCAGCATGAGGGCCGTCAGGACGGGACCGAGCTCACGGGTGAGCGAGAGGATGACGGCGCGCCCGACGACCAGCTTTCCGCCGAACTGCTCGAGCCCGTAAGCCGTCTGGAGGGCGAGGACCATCCCCGTGAAGAGGCACGTCACGTTCGCGACGGCGATCGACTGAACGCCGAGGGCGTCCATCTGGCGCAGGATCTCGCCCCCTTCCCACCGCTTGCGCCCCTCGCGAACGAGGTCCCAGGCGAGGAGACCGAGGCCGCCGAGGTGGGAGAAGACTCTCCGAAACCAGCGGCGGACCCGCGGGAGCGTCCAGAAGGGGTCGAGGCGGGGCTCCGCGGGAACGGTTTCGGCCACGGGGGCGATTGTACGGGCCGTACCGGTAGACTCGCGCCTCGATGCAGCTCCTCTACACGGTGTGGGTGTGGCTTTTCGGGCTGGTGGTGACACCCGTCTTCGGGACGCTGGCGATCCTCACGTCCTGGATCCCACCTCGCGGAAAGATCTACCAGTACTGGGCGCGATGGTGGTCGTGGGTTCTCCTCCGGGCGGCAGGAATCGACGTGGTCGTGGAGACGACGGAGGGCGCGCGGACGGTCCCCGAGGCGATCTTCATGGCGAATCACACCTCGGCAGCGGACATCGTCGTGATCTTCGTCGCCCTCTCCCGCGACGTGCGTTTCGTGGCCAAGCGGGGCCTCTTCTGGATTCCGTTCCTCGGCTGGTCGATGTGGCTCGCCGGCTTCATCCCGGTCGATCGCGAGAGAAAGGACAGGGGGCGCGAGGCGTTCGACCGGATCGGCAGGAGCCTGAAGAAAGGGGTCTCGATCCTCGTCTTTCCGGAAGGAACCCGCTCGCGCAACGGCAAGCTCGGGGTCTTCAAGAAGGCGGGGTTCCTCCTGGCGATGCGCGCCGGGATGCCGATCGTCCCGATCGGGATCACCGGGGCCCGGACGGTCCTCGGCGCCGACGGGCTTCTCGTCCGCCGCGGGAGGATCACCGTCCGGGTCGGAGACCCGGTCCCGTCGGACGGCTACACGTTCGCGCGGCGCGGCGACTACGTCGAGAGGGTGCGCACCGAGATCGCCCGGCTGGGCGACTCGTCGGAGTAAACTCCGCCCGTCGCGCGGCGCCCCGAGAGGCATGCCTGCGGCGGCCGCCCCATCCGGGACGGCGATCCCGATCGGAGGTATCCCGTGTCGCCCACGCCCGTCAACGAGGAAACCGTCCTCGACGCGCTCCGCAAGGTCAAGTACCCCGGATTCAGCCGGGACATCGTCTCCTTCGGCTTCGTCAAGGACATCGCCGTCGGCGGCGGAAACGTCTCGTTCCGTCTCTCGATGACGACCGCCTCGGCCGAGGTGGCCTCGCAGATCCGCACGGAGTGCGACGCGGCGATCCGTGCCCTGCCGGGCGTGTCGGCGGTGACGATCGCCGTGGAAACCGGGCAGGCGCCGGTGAACCTGGCCGGTGCCCAGGCGGCCCGGCCCGAGATGCTCCCCGACACGCGATTCATGGTCGCCGTCGCCTCGGGCAAGGGGGGCGTCGGCAAGTCGACCGTCGCCGGTAACCTCGCGATCGCGCTCCGGCAGCTCGGCTACACGGTCGGCCTCCTCGACTGCGACATCTACGGGCCGTCGCAGCAGATGATGATGGGGATCGACGAAAAGCCGTTCCTGAACGAGGAAGAGAAGATCGTTCCGATCGAGAAGTACGGCGTCCGAGTGATGTCGATCGGTTTTCTCATGGACGCCGACACGCCGGTCATCTGGCGCGGACCGATGATCTACAAGGCGATCGAGCAGTTTCTCGGCGACGTGGCGTGGGGCAAGCAGGATTTCCTGATCGTCGACCTTCCGCCCGGAACGGGCGACGCGCAGCTGACGCTGACGCAGAAGGTCGCCCTCTCCGGCGCCGTCATCGTCACGACCCCGCAGGACGTCGCCCTCATCGACGCGAGGAAAGGCCTCGCGATGTTCCAGAAGGTGAACGTCCCGCTCATCGGCCTCATCGAGAACATGAGCGGCTACGAGTGCCCGAAGTGCGGTCACGTCGAGCCGATCTTCAAGATGGGGGGCGGCGAGAAGACGGCCCGCCAGCTGGGCGTCCCCTTCCTCGGCCGCATCCCCCTCGACCCGCGCATCGCCCTCTCCGGAGACGCCGGAATGCCGATCGTCACCGCCGAGCCCGACTCCGCCTCGACGAAGGCCTTCCTCGAGCTGGGCAAGGCCGTGGTCGAGGCCGTCGGGGCGTAACCGGGGACCGGGGAGACCAAGGAGCGGGAGAGACCCCGGAGGGACGGGGGCGCGGAAGCACGGGGAAGGGGAGCCTCGCCCCGGGGGTGGGTCCCACGGCCGCCTGCTGCGCGCGCCCGACCCGCTTCCGCTCGCGCTGCGGCCGGGCGGGGGGCCCGCGCGAACTCGCTTCGCTCAGACACGCGCGCGGGCCTGATCCCCGCCCGCTCCTCGCGCAAGCGAGCGGGTCCCCGGTCGTGCTCGAGGGCGGCTCGCGGGACCCACCCCCGGGGCTCGGCCGCCGGGAGCTTGGTCCCAATAGGGGTCAGGTCTACCGTCTACCCTCTGCTCGGGGCTTGCAGAACCCGACGGGGCGTTGCGCCTACCAGGGGGCTTTGTGGCTCTGGCCTCCTCGCCGCCCGGAGGGCGGCCAGAGATCTCGAAGCTGGCACGGCGCGCGGGAGGGGTGCTCCCCGCGAAGCGAACGCCCGAGCATACGCGGGGCCCCGCACGGCCCCGCACGGCTCCGCGAGCAGGCCGCCGGATCAGGCGAGCGCGAACGCCTCGCTGCGCTCGTTGCACGCGCGCGCTCGCCCCGGCGGCCCGCGGAGCGGAGCCGAGGCGGGTCGCGCGAGCGGAGGAGTCGCGAGCGGGGAGCACCCCTCCCACGCGCCCCCGGAATGTGGACGTGATCAACCCTCCCCGTTCCCCGTTCCCCGTCCCCCGTTCCCCGTTCCCGTTCGCATTCCTCGTCCCCGAAACGGAAACGGCCCGGCGAAGGTGCCGGGCCGTCGTGGTTATCTCAGGTCTCTCCGGCCGGTCTCTCTCCGGCGTTCTCTCCCTGGTCCTACGCGATCGCCGCCTGCCGCGCGTCCTTCGCGCGCTTGATCATGGCGAGGAGGCCTCCGAGCATCATGATGTAGAAGCCGGTCCAGACGAGGGAGATCAGGGGTTTCGTGGTGACGTCGATGGAAAGGGTCTCGGGCGTTTCGGGCCTCGCGTCGCCCGTCGGGTCGAGGCCGAGGAGCTCGAGCTCGACGGCACTGTCGTTAGGGGAGACGCGGCGGACGCGGACCATCCCCTTCTCGGTTCCGGGGAGGGGCAATTCGGGGCTTTCCATCCGCTGCCCCTCGGGGCCTCCGAGGGAGACGATGAACTTCGGCGTCACCTCGGTGGTCTTCCCGGCGGATGTGACCTCGAGCCTTGACCCGATGGTGAAGGTGCCTCCCTCGGTGTGCGCGCCTTCGGAGGAGAAGTCGACGAACTTCACGTTGACGCCGGCGACGGCCTTCTCCTCCCCTTTGCGTAGGACGGCGACGGACCCTTCCAAGCGGGCCGGCGCGCCCGGCTCGTAGGACTGGGGCGAGATGTAGAGGTCGAGGAGGAAGGACTTGCGAACGTCGGGGTTGGCCATCAGCTGCCCCGACTTCTCGTTCATGTAGAGCTTCGGGTAGGCCTTCCAGACCGTCTTGCCCTCGGTGACGGTGACTTCCATCGCCTGTTTGGCGCGCCGGTCGGCGAGCTGCGTCCTGTCGAGCTGGGCGGCGGTCTTCACGACGCCGTCGTCGTTGACGAAGTAGAGGCCGGTGAAAGTAAAGCTGACGGGGCGCCCGTGGTTCTCGATGACGAGGGGCTGATCTCGCCGGAGGGTCACCTGGGTCTTCATCTCGTAGGCGCCGGAGATGAGGATGCCGACGAGCATGATCGCCGTGCCGACGTGGGCGAAGTAGCCCCCGGCGCTGCGGATCGCTTTCCGCTGGACGAAGAGGACGATGATCTCGGCCGAGGACGCGAAGCCGAAAGCGGCGGCACCGAGGAAGAGGAGGTCGACCGGCTTTCTCACGCCGAGGAAGAGGAAGAGGATGACGCCGAGCAGGCCGAAGACCCCCGCCATGGCCACCTTCTTCCCGATCGCCGCCCACGTCTCGCCCCGCCAGGAGACGAACGGGACGAGCGCGATGAGCAGCGCCATGATGATGGCCAGGGGTGTGTGGGTGGTGTCGTAGAAGCTCGTCGCCACCTGGGATGCCTTGCCCCCGATGCGCGTGATGATCGGGGCCGACGTGCCGAGGAGGATGACGAGGCCCGACGCGGAGAAGAGAGTCACCGAGAGGATGAAAAGGACGGAGCGCGACAGGAACGGCTCTTCCTTTTCCTTTCCGGTGGCCGGGTCGATGTCGTTGACGACCGGGATCTCCGTCCAGCGGAAGGCCAGGAGCGCCAGTCCGCCGACGAGGAAGACGACGATGATCGCGACGAGCCAGCCGGTGATTCCGAGGTCCACGAACGAGTGGACGGAAAAATCGGCGAGGACGCCCGAGCGCGTGAGGAACGTGCCGTAGAGGATCGTGCAGAAGGCGAAGATGGCCAGGATGATGTTGATCTTCCTGTGCTTCTCGCGCGCCTTCTGCAGGTACATGCCGTGGACGAGAGCCGTCGTCGCGAGCCACGGAACGAGCGAGGTGTTCTCGACCGGGTCCCACGCCCAGTAGCCGCCCCATCCGAGGGTCTTGTAGGCCCAGTAGCCGCCCATCAGGATCGCCGTACCGAGGCAGACGAACGTGAAGAGCGCCCACGGCATGGCGCGGATGACCCAGCCGTCCCACCGCTTCGTCCAGAGCGCCGCGATGGCGAAAGCGAAGGGGACCGAGAGCGAGGCGAAGCCGGCGAACATGACCGGCGGGTGGATCACCATCCATGGGTCCTGCAGGAGGGGATTCAGCCCCGACCCATCGGGCGGCACCTCGGCGAGGAAGCGGAAGGGCGACTGCTTGACGAGGATCGCCACGATCCCGAGGAACGAGAGGACGTAGACCGCCATGACGGGCGGCTCCTGCTCGCGGGCGGTGCGAAGGACGAAGAAGCCGATGATCGCTCCCCAGAAGAGCCACAACAGGAAGGAACCTTCCTGGCCCGCCCAGAACGTCGAGAAGAGGTAGCGGAACGGGAGCTCCCGTCCCGAGTACGACGCCACGTACGAGAGGCGGAAGTCGTGCGCCAGGAGGCGGTACATCAGGAGGGCCGAGGCGAGAAGGATGGATCCCGCGAAAGCGCAGTAGAGGCGCCGGCCCAGGGAAAGCGCCGCGTCGTAGGGCGCGCCACCCTCCTTCTGCAGCGAGAGCGCGCGGATGTAGGCCGCCATCGTCGCGAGGCCGGAAGCGAGGGCGAACCAGAGGGAGAGCGTTCCTGGGGCGTACCCGAGGCTGGCCATCAGGACTCCATCGAGACCTTTGCGCCGTAGTGCTTCTCCGTCTCCTCTCCCTGGTACTTGGACGGGCATTTCACCAGGAGTTTCTCCGCGTGAAAGCCGTCCTTCTGGTACTTTCCGATGGCGACGATCGAGACGGCTTCCTCGAAGTTGGCCGGTTTCACGTCGCGGTAAGCGACCGGAAGGACCTTCTTCGTCTGGAGGTCGACGAGGTTGAAGTGGAGCGTCTTGGAGTTCGTGTCGTAGCGCGAGGAGCCTTTCTCGAGGCCGCCCATCACCTGGACGACGCGGACGGACTTCTGCGCCTCGTCGAAGGTGACGTAAGGTGTCATCGTCGACGAGAACGTCGTCAGGCCGAGGACGAGGAAGGCGAGAATGAGGGCGGCGCCGGCCCAGTAGGCTTTCTTCATGACGGATCCTCCGGGGTCTGCCGCGCCATCGCGGAGCGGACTTTTCGGTCGAGGTGGACGAGGTAGGCGAAGAGCCCCGCCCAGATGATGATGTTGACGGCGGCCACGTAGAACAGCGCGCCGTGCGAGACGGCGGCCGTCGGGGCATCGGGGGTCATGCGGCGTTTCCTCCGGCCGCCCTCTCCTCGAGGCGCCGGACGAACCGGGTCGCCTTGACGTCGAGGGCGTACATCCAGGCGAAGAGCGCGGTGAACGCGGTCATCGAGGTGAAGAAGACGAGCTTGATGTCCGGCGACATCTCCACCTTCCCCCGGGCGTTGATCACCGTATCGGGGTGGAGGGAGGCGTACATGCGCGGGACGGCGAACATGAGGAACGGGACGGTGGCGAACGCGACGAGCGCGTAGGCGGCGGAGAGGGTCGCACGGCGCTCGGGCTCTTCGATCGCCTGCCGGAGTCCCAGATAGGCCCCGTAGACGAGGAGGAGGAGGACGATCGACGTCTCCCTCGGGTCCCAGTTCCAGTACGAGTTCCACATGACCTTCGCGAAGATCGAGCCCGTGACCGTCGCCAGGACGCAGAAGAGGATCCCGAGGCGGGCGGCCGAGGCGGCCGCGTCGTCGCGCTCCATCTGCCGGGTCTTCAAGTAGAGGGCCGAGTGCCCGGCCGCGAGGAGGAAAGCCAGGGCGGCGATCCATGCCATGGGAACGTGGAAGAAGACGATGCGGGAAGACTCGCCGACGAAACTCTCCGCCGGGTGCGCGTACAGGAAGGCTGCCCAGAGGATGACCGCCATCCCGACGCAGAGGACGACCTTGCCGACGGACCCGAGGACCTTCATCGATCGCGATGATAAGTGAGATGGGGTCAAAACAGGACCAAACGGGGTCCGAATGGAATCCGCGCCCATCGAGCGCTGAATTCTGGGACCGGACGGTCCGGACTACTCCCGCCAGACGGCATCGAAGAGGAGGAACGAGGCCG
This sequence comes from uncultured Holophagales bacterium, assembly GCA_963696015.1. Taxonomy (GTDB): domain Bacteria; phylum Acidobacteriota; class Thermoanaerobaculia; order UBA5066; family UBA5066; genus UBA5066. Next base: position 34,134 of record CAVOJA010000094.1, on the reverse strand, counting down.
TGATCATGATGCCGTCGAAGGCGAAGAGCAGGCGAACGGCGTCGAGCCCGGCCGCCAGCTCCGGCTCCGTCGCGGCGACCCGCGTCCCGGTGACGGCGGCGACGAGCGGGGGGAGGAGGAGGGGCGTCGCGAGAACGGCGAACAGCGCGCCCTTGGCCGCCGTCTTGGCGACGATGGCGGCGATGAAAGTCGAGGCCGAGGCGAGACCGATCGCGCCGAAGACCAGGATCGCCAGGAAGAGCCCGGGAGCGGCGATGCCGAACGACATCAGAGCGAGAAAGAGGGGGACGACGAGCGCCATCACGATTCCGAGCAGCGCGAGGTTCCCGAGGAGCTTCCCGAGGAAAACGGCTGCGGGAGGGGCCGAGAGGCGAAGGGCCGAGGCGGTCCCGGTCTCCTCCTCGTTCACGAAGGCCCGGGAGAGTCCCGTCATCGCCGAGAAGAAGAGGACGATCCAGAGGAGGACCGAGCTGACGATGGGGCGGTCCTCTGGAGCGAGCCGGGTCGGGCCGACAGCGTAGCCGACGAGGATGAGGACCGAGAACGCGAAGAGGAGCAGGGCGTTGAGCGCGACGCGCGTCCGCCACTCGGTCCGGAGGTCCTTCACGAAGACGGCCGCGGCCGCGCGGAGGATCACAGGTCCACCCTTTCGTCGGCGAGGGTGAGCTCGACCGGGTCGTTCGTGGCGAGGACGACGCTGCCCCGGGCGCGCTGGGCCACGACGATCTTCTCCACCGCCCGGTGGCCGGCCTCGTCGAGGTTCGAGCCGGGCTCGTCGAGGAAGAGGACGGCGGGGGATCCGAGGACCGAGTAGGCGAGCTTGACCCGCTGCCTCTGGCCCGTGGAAAGGAACCGGGTTCGGATCGTCCGTAGCCGTCTCGCGTCGAGGCCGACCTCGGCGATCCGGCGTTCGGCCTCCTCCCGTGGAATGGGACGACCGGCGACACGGGCGAAGAACTCGAGGTTCTCGGCCGGGGTGAGCTCGCCATAGAGAGCCAGGTCGGGAGCGCACCAGCCGATCGAGCCGTTCGCGTCGCGCACGGAGGTCCTGCTGGCGGGGAACGCCTCGTCTTCGAGCCAGACGCTTCCCGACGAAGGGCGGATCAGGCCGACGAGGGTCCTGACGAGCGTCGTCTTCCCGGAGCCGTTCGCGCCTGCCACGCCGAGGACCTTCCCCGGCGACGTGACGAAGGAGAGCGGCCCGAAGACCTTTCGGGGCCCGAAGGAACGGGAGAGCTTCTCCGCGACGAGGCGCACGGCGCCGGAGGATACAGGGAGGGCGCCCGGGGCGCGTGTCGGAGAGAATCCCCTGGTGCGCGGCCTGCTCCTCGGCTTTCCCCTCTTTCTCGTCATCGCCCTCTGGAGGTCCACACTCCGGATCCGACTCGTGGGGCGCGAGCACCGGGAGGCGATCGAACGCGCCGGGCGGCCCGTCCTCCACGCGATCTGGCATCAGAGGATGGTGGCCGGAATTCTCCGGTTCCCGTACCGGGGCGTCGTGACGATGGCTTCGCAGAGCCGGGACGGCGACGTGATCGCCGGTTTCCTCTCCTGGTGGGGGTACCGCCCGGTTCGGGGCTCGTCCTCGCGCGGCGGCGGCGAGGCGCTCGCCGGGATGGTCGAAGCGCTTCAGGGGACGACCCGCTGGGCGGCCCTGACGCCCGACGGGCCGCGCGGGCCGGCCCGCCGGTGCAAGACGGGGGTCCTGCGCCTCGCGGACGCCCTGGACGCCCCGATCATGCCCGTCGGAACCTCGTCGGCGAGACCGAGGTTCCTCCGGTCGTGGGACCGATACCTCCTGCCGCTGCCCTTCTCGCGCTGCGTGGTCGTCTTCGGTGCGCCGCTGCGGAGGGCCGAGGGGGAGAGCGAGGAGGCGTTCCTCGCACGGGTCGATGACGCGATCGACGCGGCGACCGACGAGGCGGACAGGCTCTGTGGCGTCACGGGCGCTCCGCGAGAGCGGGAGCCGCGGCGGCTTGCGGAGGCCGCGTCGTGAGCCGGCTCCCGGTCACCGTCGACGACGTGCGGGCCGCGGGCGCCCGCATAGCCGGCCATGTCCACAGGACGCCGGTCCTGACGTCCTCCACGGCCGACGCCCTGACCGGCGCGAAGCTCTTCTTCAAGGCCGAGACGTTTCAGCGGGTCGGCGCGTTCAAGGCGCGTGGGGCCTTTTCCCGCCTGACGCTCCTGTCCACGGCCGAGCGGGCCAGAGGCGTCGTCGCCTTCTCTTCGGGAAACCACGCGCAGGCCGTGGCGCTCGCGGCGCGGGATCTCGGCGTTCCCTCGACGATCGTGATGCCCGACGACGCCCCGGCCCTGAAGCTCGCCGCCACGCGCGGTTACGGCGCCGCGGTGATCCTCTACGATCGCCGGCGCGAGGACCGAGAGGCGATCGCGCGGCGGCTCGTCGAGGAGCGGGGCGTCGTCCTGGTGCCGCCGTTCGACGACGACGCGATCATCGCCGGGCAGGGAACCGCGGCGCTCGAGCTTCTCGAGGAGGTCCCGGATCTCGACGTCGTCGTGACGCCCTGCGGTGGCGCCGGCCTTCTCGCGGGGACGGCCGTCGCCGCGACGGGGATTTCGCCCGGCATCCGCGTCCTGGGCGTAGAGCCGGAAGCGGGGGACGACGTCGCGCGCTCGCTCCGCGAGGGACGCCGGATCGCGATTCCGGTCCCGGAGACGATCGCCGACTCCCTCCAGACGACCCGCGTCGGTGAGCGGAACTTCGCGATTCTCCAGGCGCTCGTGGAGGGCGTCGTGACCGTGAGCGACCTCGAGCTGCGAGAGGCGATGGCGTTCCTCTTCTCCCGAATGAAGCTCGTCGTCGAGCCGGGCGGCTCGGCGGCCGCGGCAGCACTTTTCGCGGGAAGGGTGCCGGGTGTCGCGGGTCGGCGGGTCGGCGTCGTGCTTTCGGGAGGGAACGTCGACCCCGCCCGCTTCGCCGAGCTCGTGGCTGGGCTGCCCGCCTGAGGCTCAGCGGAAGAGGGTCAGGCCGAGAGTGATCGCGAAATAGCCGGTTCGGACGTCGTAGCCTGCGTTCACGAGGTCCGAGATCGCGGTCGGCTCGAGGAAGACCCAGCGCGCGGCGAGGTGAACGGCTGTGGTCCGCGACGGCCTGACGTCGACTCCGGCCCCGGCATGCATCGCGAAGAGCGCCTCGGTCCCTCCTCCGGCGGTGGTGTTCCGCCCTTGCGGCGTCGTTCTCACGACGTGCAGGCCCGCCCCACCGAGCAGGAACGGCTGGACCCGCGACCGCGGGAAGAAGAAGAGCTGTGCGGTTCCGGTCACGGGGATCTCGACGATGTCGAGGAGCGGACCCGAGCCGTCCTCCGTGGTCTCTCGCCGGTAGCCGATTCTCCCCTCGAGGCCGAGGGATCCGGTGAAGCGGTAGCGCAGGTGCAGACCGGCAGCGAAGGAGGGGCCGTCGGTCGACCGCCCCTCCGAGAATCCGGCGTCGGCTCCGATGCCGAGCCCGGGATCGGAGTACGACTGCGCCGTCGCCCCGGGTGCGGGCACGAAGGCCGCCAGGACTGCGAGAACGCGGAGCAGCGGAAACGGCCTCAAGCGGGGCGAATGTTAGCGGGACGCGGCACGTCGTGCTCGATCGTCGATAATCACGTCGCGTGAGCCGAAGGAAGAGCTGGCAGGACGATCTGATTCCGGTTGCAGTGACGGTGTTCGTCCAGCTCGCCCTGCTGAGGTTCGTCGACTGGGCGAGCGCGAACGTGGCCACGCAGCCGATCGCCCGTGACTGGGTGGAGCATCGTTTCTATTTCGCCCCCCAGGTCGCGACGCTTCTCATCGTGCTTCTCGTCCTGCGCGTCTTCCGGAGCTTTCTGCGCGAGCAGGGAGTTCGGATGAGCGACTTCCTACGGTCGTCCGTCGTCGGTCTCCTGTTCGCGGCCGTCGTCGTCCTGGGCGTCCACCTCGACCAGATTCTCGCCCTCACGGCGGCCGTCGTGCCGGGCGCCGCCGACGTGGCCCGCTACCTTTCGAAGGCGCCCGTCTACGAGCTGCTCTCGCGCACCAGCATCGCCCGGCTCGCGCTCGACCTCGTCGGCCTCGGCGTGTTGTTGCTGACTCTCCGGAGGTCCCGCCCGAGGAACCCGGATCTGCTCTCGGCGAAGGAAGCCTACCGTTCACGGGACTTCGTCCGTGCCGGGGAGCTCTTCCTGAAGGCGGGGGACGCCGAGGAGGCCAAGCGTGCCTTTCGGAAGGGAAAGCTCCCGGCTCGCGTCGCCGCACTCGAGCTGCGTCAGGGGAACGCCCGCCTCGCGGCCGAGCTCTGGAGCGAGGCAGGGGACGCGTTCGCGTGGGAGGCGGCGAAGGCCTGGGACGTGGCGGGAGACGCCGACAAGGCGGGGGCCGCGAGGGTTCGAGCGCTCGCGGAAGCGCGACAGGCGGCGCGCTGGGACCGGCTCGCCGAAGTCGCCGAGGTCTCCGGCGACGCGATGGCCCTCGCCGACGCCTGCCGGAGAATCGCCGAGGGGGCGACTTTCGGCGGGGGAAAGAACGCGCTCTGGAAGAGAGCGGGGGAGACGGCCCGGGCAGCGGGCCGGACTCTCGAAGCGGCCGAGGCGTTTCGTCTCGGTGCGGAGCCACTCCTCGCCGGGCCCATGTACCTGGCGGCCGGTCGGCCGCTGGAGGCGGCCAAGGAGCTGGAGCGCGGGGGCGACCTACCGGGCGCCGCCGAGGCTTATTCGAAAGCCGGGCAGGAGAAGACCGCCGCCGAGCTGATTGCCCGCGACCTGGAAGGGAAGGCCGACTGGTCCGGGGCCGCCGACGCCTGGGCGAAGGCGGAGAAATGGGACAAGGCCGCGCTGCTCTACGAGCGGACGGGCCGCTTTGCCGAGGCGGCCCGCGCGTTCCGCGAATCGGGCAAGGTCGAGCGGGCGGCGGCTCTCTTTCAGAAGGCGGGCCACCTGCCGGAGGCCGCGGCAGCGTACGCGGCGGTGGGGAAGGCCGAGATCGCAGCCAGCATCTATCGGGAGCTGCAGGACTGGGAACGCGCGATCACCCTCTACCGTGCCGCCGGGAAGTTTGCCGAGGCGGCGCTCGTCCTGCAGGAGCGGGGTCGGTTCGACGAGGCGGTTTCACTCTTCCTGCGGGCGGGCCGGGGGTTGGAGGCGGCGCGCAACTCGCTACGGGCCGGCCACCGCGACCGGGCGTGGGACCTGCTGACGTCCGTCCGCCGTGCCGACCCGGGTGTTTCAGAGGTGTTTCTCGAGCTCGCGGAAGCGCACCTCGCCCAGCACGAACCGAGGGACGCGGTTCACGTCCTGCGCGAGCTCCTCGGACACCGGCCGGTCGATTCCTCGACGATCGCGGCTCACGAGGCGTTCGCGCGAGCTCTCGAGGCGGGAGGCGAGCTCGCCGCGGCGCAGCAGAAACTGGCGTCCATCGCGGCGTTCGATCCGAGCTTCCGGAACGCGCGGACCCGCTCGCTGGCCCTCGCCGAGAGGCTGACCGAAGCCGACTTCCCCGCCGTCGTCGAAGAGCCCGCGGCGTCGGGCGGGGTAGACCGGAACCCGCCCGCCCCGGTGGCGACGCCGGCCGGGAGCCTCGGGCGGCGCCACTCCGGGACCTTTCAGGCGATGTCGGCCTCGAGCGGCCTGGCGGCGTCGGAGACGCCCGAGGCGCGATACGAGATCCTTGCGGAAGTGGGCCGGGGCGGTATGGGAGTCGTTCACAAGGCCCTCGACCACAAGCTCGAGCGCCACGTCGCCCTCAAGATCCTCCCGGCCCAGCTCTGGGGTGACGAGACGGCGATGCGCTACTTCATCCGCGAGGCACGTGCGATCGCCGCGCTCACTCATCCGAACGTCGTCGGCCTCTACGACTTCGGCGAGGGCTTCGGGAGCGCCTACCTCGCGATGGAGTTCCTCGAAGGGCCGAATCTTCAGTCCCTTCTGAAGAACGACCCCGAAAGACTGAAGAGAAACTGGCGGGACTGGTTCGTCCAGGCCGCCCGGGGCATCGCCGCCGCCCACTCCAAGGGGATCCTCCACCGGGACCTGAAACCGGCGAACCTCGTCCTCGACGAACACGGAATCCTGCGGATCCTCGACTTCGGCCTGGCCCGCCCCGAAGCCGACTCCGGCTCCACCTCGAAGCTGATCGGGACGCCCGCGTTCTTCCCGCCGGAGGTCCTGCGCGGAGAGGCGGCCTCCCCCGCCTCCGACGTCTATTCCCTGGGCGCGACGTTCTACACGCTCGCGGCGGGCCGCTGGCCCTACGTGGGCGACGACGTTCTCGTGGCTCGCCTCGAGCGCGATCCCGACGACCCGCGGCCGTTCGCCCCGTGGCTCCACGAGGACGAGGTCGCCATCCTTCTCCACTCGATCGACAGGCACCGTCCGGACCGCTACCAGGACGGGGGCGAGCTGCTCGGCGCTCTCCTCAGTCTCGAAGCGTAGGGTCTGCGGACCGGCCGCGCGAACCCCGGCGCCGCCCCGGGCCGGGAGCTGGCCCGCGGAGCGGCTCGGGGAGGATTCCGGCTTCGAGACACCGGGCGAAGAGGGCCGGACGCATCTTCCGGAGCCACTGACCGAGCGAGGGGCCATCGTCGAACCGAAGCTTCTCGGGAGCTTCGTCGCTCGTCCCCTCGCAGCCGTCGATGTCGTACTCGCGGCAGAGGAACGGCCGGTTCTCGTAGACGCCGCAGAGGCCGTCCGGCAGGAGGTTGTCGCAGGTGGCGGGAAAGAGGACGAACCAGTCTCCGTCGTGAGATTGGTAGACCGCCACGTTCTTGTGGTACACGAGCCAGAGCGCCGTGGAGACGCCGCTGACGCTGACGGGGCCGTCGATTCCGACCGCAACGTACCGGCAGCACTTTCCGCAGGGCGGGCAGACCGTCGCGGGGTCGAGCAGGGAGGCGGAGAGGGTCGGCAGCTTCGGGAGTTTCGCCATCGGAGGTGGAAGTCTCCACGGGAAGGAGGAGAAATGAAAGCGGCATTCCTGACGCGGCACGGAGGAAACGACGTTCTCTCGGTCGGGAGCCTTCCCGACCCCGTTCCCGGTCCGGGCGAGGTCCTCGTCCGGCTCTCGACGGCGGCCCTCAACCGCCTCGACCTGTTCGTGAGGAACGGGATTCCGGGCGTCCCGGTCGAGTTCCCGCACGTTCCCGGGGCCGACGGTTGCGGCCGCGTCGAGGCGTTCGGCGCCGGGGTGACGGGCCTCGCCGTGGGCGAGCGGGTCGTCCTGCAGCCGGGCCTCTCGTGCGGCATCTGCGAGTTCTGCCGGGACGGCGAGCGAAGCCTCTGCGTCGACTACGAGATCCTCGGAGAGCATCGCTCCGGAACGCTCGCCGAACGAATCGTCGTGCCCGCCGCGAACGTCTGGAAGGCTCCGGCCTGGCTGACGAACGAGGAGGCGGCGGCCTTCCCGCTCGCCGCGATGACGGCGTGGCGGATGCTCGTGACGCGGGCGGCGCTCCGGCCGGGAGAGAGCGTCCTCATCCACGGGATCGGCGGAGGCGTGTCGGCCTTCGCGCTTCAGATCGCGCGGCTCGCGGGGGCCTCCCTCGTGATCGTCACGTCGGGGAGCGAGGAGAAGCTCGAGCGGGCGCTGAAGATGGGCGCCGACGTCGCCATCGACTACAGAAACGCCGACGTCGGCAGAAAGGTCCGCGAGCTGACGGGCAAGCGGGGCGTCGACGTCGTCGTCGACTCGGTCGGTGCGGCCACCTGGCGCGCCTCTCTCACGGCGGCGGCGAAAAAGGGGCGCATCGTCACCTGCGGAGCGACGAGCGGCCCGAACCCCGAGGAGGAGATCCGGACCGTCTTCTGGAAGCAGCTCTCGATCCTCGGCTCGACGATGGGGACCGACTCGGAGTTCGGCGCGCTCCTGAAAGCGGTCGAGCGGCGACAGGTGCTTCCGGTCGTCGACGGGTCTTTCCCTCTCGACGACGTCCACGCAGCATACGAGCGTGTCGAATCGGGCGCGGGCTTCGGAAAGGTCGTGCTGAGGATTCCGGAGTAGCGGCTCCGTCAGGGCCGGCAGGCGAACCAGAGGCCGGCCCAGACCTTCGGGTCGACGAGGACGCCCTCGGCCTGTCGTTCGGCGAGGAAGGACTCGATCGTGGCGAGGGGGGGCTCGTGGACGGTGATCGACTCGCCGTCGACGCCGCCCCCTGCCCCGACCTTCGAGAGCTGGCGGGCGCGGAAGAAGGTCACGATCTCCGATGTGACTCCCGCCGAGGGGGGGCCGACGGCGAGGCGTTCCATGGCCGCAGCGTCCCAGCCGGTTTCTTCGACGAGCTCTCGCCGGGCAGCCTCCTCGAGGGGTTCGCCCACGGGGCTCTCGGCGTCGCCGGCGAGGCCCGCCGGGAGCTCGAGGACATTCGCTGCGACCGCCTCGCGCCACTGCTCGACGAGGAGGAGGCCATCGGAGGGAGTGACGGCGACGACGAGGACGATGCCGTTGATGCCCGGCCGCTCCACGAACTCCCAGCCGTTGCGGACGACGAGCCGCAGGTGCCGTCCGGCGCAGAGCTCTTTCACGCGGGGATCCACAAGGAGAACACGGAGCCGCAGGTCGCCGAGGGACGCGGCTCGACCTGGATGCAGCCGCCGTGGGCCAGGGCGACGGCACCGACGACGGTGAGGCCGAGCCCCGTGCCCGGGATCCGCTCGGAGCCGGTGAATCGCTGGTACGGCCCGCCGAGCCGATCTTTCACCGACTCGGGGACGCCCGGACCGGAATCGGCGACGCGCAGGACGAGCCAGCGGCGGCCGTCGTTCTCTTCGATCCCGATGCGTGCGGAGACGTCGCCCCCGCCCCGGCTGAACTTCAGCGCGTTCGAGAGGATGTTCGACGCTGCGCGCCTGTAGCGACCCGCGTCGAGGGAGACGGCCGGAAGCGGTTCGGCAATCTCCACCTCGAGCCGGATCTGCCGGGCCTCGGCCATCCAGCGGGCTTCCTCGAACGGCTGGGCCAGGACCTGGCGAATGTCCTCGGGCCGAAGATCGGCGGGCGCCTCGCCGGTCCGGTAGACGATGAGCGCGTCGTCGATCATTCCGGCCAGCCCCCGTGCCGAGGCCATCGAGGTGCGGAGGAGGCGCTCGAGCCGCTGGTCGCCGGATGTCCGGTCGAGGCTCAGCTCGAGGGACGCGAGGACGGCCGCGAGAGGGTTCTTCAGGTCGTGGACGAGCATGCTCAGCAACTGCTGCCGGTCGTGATCCGCCCGCTCCCGGAGGCGTTGCTCCTCCGCGAGGGCTTTCAGCTTCTCGGTGAGGCTCTCGTGGAGGCGGGCGGCGCGGATGGCGAGCGCGAGCTGGTCGGCGACCAGCGCCAGGAACCCGGTCAGATCGTCTGGAATCGTCCGGGGCTCCCGGTACGTGAGGCCGAGCCCCGCGACGACCTCGTTCTCGACGACGACGGGCAGGATGATCCCGCTCCCGGCTCCGAGGCGTCGAAGGGCGACGGCCGCGCCAGGGTGGTCTCCCTGCTGCCGCGCGTCGGGGACGACGTACGGCTCGCGAGACTCGACGAGCTGGCGAAAGGCGGAGGTCCCGCTGACGAGCCATCGATCTCCCGTGAGATCGGGGATCGCCTCCGACGAGCGCCACGATTGGCGCAGGACGAGGCAGTCCTGCCGCCCCTCGGGCAGGAACACGTCAGCGGTGTGGGCCCTGGCACGGAGGCCGACGATCGACGTGACGGTTTGCAGGATCCGGTCCAGGTCGGTGATGTCGCGCGTCGCCGTGGCGATTGCTGCGAGGGTCTCGCTTCGCTCCGCCTGCACTCGGAGACGCTCGTAGGCGTCCTCTTCGTCGGTGAGATCCGCGATGACGACCTGGGCTCCCCAGGGCGTTCCGTGACCGTCTCGCAGGAGGAGCGAGCGCGTGTCGAGGGCGAAGTGCCGGCCGTCCGCTGCCGTGCCGGCGCGCCTTTTTCGGTGCCTCCCGCGCGCCAGGAGGCCCTCGTTCATCTCCTCGAGGTCAGCCTCCGAGAGCGCCCCTTCCGGGAGGACCTCGAGGAGCGATCTCCCGATCAGGGATGCCCGGTCCTTGCCGAGGAAGCTCTCCGTCTCCGCGTTCACGCTCGTCAGGATCCCGTCCAGGGTCCTCGAGTAGACGACGACGGGAAGATCGTGGAGGACGGCCTCGGTCTGCGTCCGGCGACGGTGCAGGAGGAGGAGGCGCTCCAACCGCATCCGGAGGATCGGGGCGTCGTCGGGCTCACGGACGACCTCGAACGACTCGACCGAAGGGTGCCCGGCGAGGATGTCGGGCGCGGAGCCTCCGGGCGGGATGACGACGAGGCAAGGGAAGCTCCAGACGGCAGCGTCGTCGACGAGCGTCTTGCCGGGCTCGGGCTCGCCGGGCCTGGCGACCCAGACGATGGGGCCTGGCGGCTCAGCGGATGCCGCGCCCTCGTCGAGGGAGCCCGCCTCGATGCCGAGCCCCGGGCCGAGGAGACTCGCGGCGACCCACGCCACCGCGTCGGCGTCCCCGACGAGCCGCACGTTGAAGTGCGCGGCTGGCGTCGAGTCGGGCGAGGGGATCGGCTCGGGACCGGCGAGCATCCGTTCATTGTCGTCCTGCGCGGACCCCGTGGTCTACATGCGAAGATGGATCGTGCCCATTTTCATGATTCTGGCTCTCCTGGCAGCCTCGGGCACACCCGAGGCCCTTCCGTCCCCTCCAGGGCCGAGGGTCGGGTACGTCCTCGCGGAGTCCAGGAAGACCCTCTCGCCTGCGGGCGAACGGGCGAGCGCCCAGCGAGGGAGCGTGACGGTCCTCGACGGTGTGGCCCGCTGGGATCTCGAGACGGGGACCTTTCCGAGGACGAAGGCCAACACGATTCTCCTCGGAGACCGGGAGGGCTGGCTCGTCGACCGGAGAGCGTCCGTGGCGGCGCGGGCGAGAGTCGAGGACTTTCGCAGCCTCTTCGTTCCTCCCGCCGAGGGCGACCCCGGGCCGTTCCAGAGCGCCCTGTCCGACCTCGAGGTCCCGCAGGCCGAACTGGGGAGCGGGCCGTCGTTCGAAGGGAGACCGACGACCCGGCTCCGGGTCTCGGCGTCCTGGAGCCTCGTGACGGCAATGCCAGGGCGCGTGGGGCGGGTCCGCTGCAAGCTGACCGCCTCGCTCGACGCCGTCGCCGACCCGCCGGAAGGGACCCTCTCGCCCCTCGACGACCTCGGACGCCACTTCGACGTCCCCCCTCGGGTCCTCGAGGCGCTCGCCCCGGAGCTCGGCCGCCTGCGGGGGTTTCCGGTACGGGTCGTCGTCGAAACCGAGGCTGAGCTCGGGGTCGACTATCCCGGAACGGCGGCGCCTCCCTCGGACGGAAGGGCGCCTCTGCGGACCCGGACGGAGACGACGAGGACTGTCTCAGGGCTCGTCTCACGGCCGTCCACCGGCAAGGACGCCGCCCTGTTCGCCCTCTCCGAGGAGACGCGCGTCGTCGGGATCGAACGGCTCGTCGAGCCGAGCGAGTCGCTTCATTGAAGGTGACCGGCCCGAAGGGGGGCCGGCTCGGCGAGCTGCCGCCCGAGGACCGGCCGAGGGAGAAGCTCGTGGCGCGAGGCGCCGACGCCCTCACGGACGAGGAGCTGGTCGCGATTCTCCTCGGCACCGGCCGGGCGGGGACCGGAGTTCTCGAGACGGCCCGGGAGATCCTCCGCGGAAACGGTCTGAGGGGGCTCCTCGCGAGGAGCGAGCGCGGGCGCGTTCGCGAGCTGGCACTCGGCATCGGGATGGCGAAGGCCTGCCGCATTGCCGCCGCCTCCGAACTGGCCCGCCGGCTCGCCCGGGCGGAGACCGAGGAGCGGCCGCTCATCGACGCCCCGGAGGTCGCAGGAACGTACCTCGCCGCGGCGCTCGCGACCGAGCTGCGGGAGGTGATGGGGGCGCTCCTGCTCGACTCGAAGAACCGGCTCATCCACGACGAAATCGTCTTCCGGGGTGGGGTCAGCTCGGCTGCGGTCCAGCCGGGGCCGCTCCTCAGGATCGCCGTCCTCGAAGGGGCCGCGGCGCTCATCCTCTACCACAACCACCCGTCCGGTGACCCGGCGCCCTCTCCCGAGGATCGCGCCACGACGTCCCGCTTCGTGGCGGCCGGGGACGTCGTCGGGGTTCCCGTCCGCGACCACGTCGTCGTCGGACGGGGGCGCTTCTTCTCCTTCCGCCGCGAAGGGCTGATGTAGGGCCGTCCGGGACGGCCCGAGGCCGTTCCGGCCGCCTGATATCCTCGCCGGCCCATGTCCCGGTACTTCACGACCCCCATCTATTACGTCAACGACCGCCCCCACATCGGCCACCTCTACACGACCCTCGTCACCGACACGCTCACCCGCTTTCACCGACTCCAGGGGGAAGACGTCCGCTTTCTCACCGGGACCGACGAGCACGGCCAGAAGATCGAGAAGGTGGCGAAGAAAGAGGGCGTCGCGCCGATCGACGTCGCCGACCGGCACGCACCCACCTTCCGGGACCTCTGGAGGAGGTTCGGCGTCGCCAACGACGACTTCATCCGGACGACCGAGCCGCGGCACCGAATCGGCGTCACCGAGCTGATCCGGCGCCTCGAGGCGGCTGGCGACCTCTACGTCGCCGGGCACGAGGGGTGGTACTGCGTCGGATGCGAGGCCTTCTACCCCGAGAAGGACCTCGAGGCCGGAAAGTGCCCGACGCACGGCACGCCCGCCGAGTGGCAGAAGGAGGAGAACGTCTTCTTCCGCCTTTCGAACTACCAGGACCGCCTCCTCGACCTGTACGAGAAGGGGAGCGTCCCGGGAATTCCGTTCGTCTTCCCCGAGACGCGGCTCAACGAGGTCCGCTCCTTCGTCTCCGCCGGGCTGAAGGACCTCTCCGTCTCGCGGACGGCGATCGAGTGGGGCATCCCGTTCCCGGGCCACCCCGGACACGTCGTCTACGTCTGGCTCGACGCGTTGACGAACTACCTCACCGCCCTCGGCTTCGGGAGCAGTGACGAGGAGCTGGTGGCGCGCTACTGGCCCGAAGGGGACGAGCGCCGCGTCACGCACCTCGTCGGCAAGGACATCCTTCGCTTCCACGCCGTCTTCTGGCCCGCGTTCCTGATGTCGGCGGGCTTGCCACTCCCGACGCAGGTCGTCAGCCACGGCTTCTGGCTGAAGGACCAGCGCAAGATGTCGAAGTCGGTCGGCAACGTCGTCCGCCCCGACGCCCTCGTCGACGCCTTCGGGGTCGACGCCCTCCGCTGGCATCTCATCTCCGAGATGAGCTTCGGGCAGGACGCCTCGTTCTCCGACGAGGCCTTCCTCGTCCGCTACAACAGCGACCTCGCGAACGGCCTGGGCAACACCCTGTCCCGTGCCGTGAGGATGGCCTCCGACGCCTTCGGCGCCGCGACGCCCGGCGAGCGCTGCGACGACAACGAGGTGAAGCGGGTCGCCGAAGAGGCGGTCGCCACCTGGGACGCCGCTTTCCGCGGCTGTCGCCTGCACGAGGCCGCCGAGGCGATCCGCACGCTCCTCGGTGCCATCGATGGCTACATCACCGCGAAGGAACCCTGGAAGCGGGTGAAGGCCGAGGGGGTGACGCCGGCCCTCCACCGGATCCACTTCAACGCCCTCGAAGGGCTTCGCGTCGCTGCGGTGATGCTCGCGCCGATCGCGCCGGGCGCTTCCGCCGAGGTCCTGCGCCGACTCGGGACCCCGAAGAGCGCAGAGGAGCTCCGCCCATCCGATCTGGCCTGGGGTGGCCTCCCTCTCGGCGCCCCGCTCGCCCCCGCCGCACCCCTCTTTCCCCGCGCCGACGCGAAGGCGTATTTCGCGGAACAGGCCAAGGAGTGTCCCGTGACCGAAGAGACGAAGCCCGTCGCCGCCGGCGTTCCCGCCGACGTTCCCGCCGCCGCTCCCGCGGCCCCTCCTGTCGTGGACGCGCCCGTTGCAGCCCCGTCCGTCCCGGCTCCGGCCGCTGCGCCCGGCCCCGAGCCCTCCCGCATTTCCATAGAGGAGTTCTTCAAGGCCGACCTGCGCGTCGCCGAGATCATCGCCGCCGAGAAGGTCGAGAAGTCGAAGAAGCTGATGAAGATGAGAGTGCGGATCGGCGAGGAGGAACGGACGATCGTCGCCGGCATCGCCACGGCCTACACGGGCGAGCAGCTCGTCGGGCGAAAGGTCGTCGTCGTGGCGAACCTGATGCCGGCGAAGCTGATGGGGATCGAGTCGAACGGCATGGTCCTCGCCGCCTCGCTGCCGGGCACCGGGGAGCCGTCGCTTCTCGCGGTCGACCCGTCCGTCCCCTCCGGGACGAAGGTGAAGTAGTGCCGGTGCGCCCGGCGGACGCGGGCCTTCCCGGCGATCCCGCGGCGCGGGAGAACCTCGAGAGGATCATCGCTTCGCCGAGCACGCTGCGCGCGCACGAAGATCTCGCCTGGCTCTCGAGGGACGAGCTCCGCGGCGTGCGCCTCCAGCTCGAGCTCCAGAGGGCCGAGACGATCCTCACCGAGGCGGAGATCACCGGGACCATCGTCGTCTTCGGTGGAACGCGCGTCGTCGAACGGCCCGAAGCCGAGCGGCGCCTCGCCGAGGCGGAGGCGGCCGCCGTGGCCGCTCGGGGCGACGAAGAGTCTCGCCGGGCCGTCGAGATCGCCCGCCGCGTCCTCGCCAAGTCGCGCTACTACGACGAAGCGCGCGAGCTCGGGCGAATCGTCTCCTCCACCTGCCGGCGGGACGGGCATTGCGACTTCGTCGTCGTGACCGGAGGCGGACCCGGTGTCATGGAGGCGGCGAACCGCGGCGCCTTCGACGTCGGAGCGAAGAGCCTCGGCTTCAACATCGTCCTCCCGCACGAGCAGGTCCCGAATCCGTACATCACGCCCGGGCTCTGCATCCACTTCCACTACTTCGCTCTCCGCAAGATGCACTTCCTGATGCGGGCGAAGGCGCTCGTCGCCTTCCCCGGCGGTTTCGGAACGCTCGACGAGCTCTTCGAGACGCTGACGCTCGTCCAGACGGGGAAGATGCCGCCGGTCCCGGTCGTCCTCTTCGGGCGCGAGTTCTGGGAAAGGGCGATCAACCTCGAGTACCTCGTCGAGGAGGGGACGATCGCCCGGGAAGACGTCCGCATCGTCTCGTACGCCGAGACCGCGGCCGAGGCGTGGGAGGCGATCGTACGGTTCCACGGGATCGTGCCGCGGAGCTGACGTGCGCAGGGGGAGGGGCGTGAAGCCCTTTGCCGTCGTCCTGGCGCTCCTGGCCGCCGTCGCAGTGGCCGCGGCCGAAACGGGCCGCCGGTCGGCGTGGACCACGGTGGACGAGCCGGTGCACCTCGCCGCCGCGAGAGAGCTCGCGGACGGCCGGGGCGTCGTCTCGAACTTCGAGCATCCCGTCCTGATGAAGCTGGTCTCGGCCGCGGGGCTTGCGAGCCGCCCCCCCGGGCTCATCGTCGAGGAGACGCGGGACGGGCGCCGCCTCTTCCCGTGGCTCCTCGGCCTGCTCGTCGTCGGAGCGGGCCTCTGGGCCCAGCGCCTGGCGGGCCCGGTGGCGGGGGCCGGCGCGGCCGTCCTCGTCCTGGCCGACCCGACCCTTCGGGGGCACGCGCCGCTCGTCCAGAGCGATCTTCTCCTGGCCGTCTGCCTCGTCTGGGCCGGCTTTCTCCTCGACGCTGCGGCTCGGGGCCGGCGCGTCGACCTGCGGCTCGCAGCCGCCAGCGGCGCGGCCTACGGCCTGGCCCTCGTCTCGAAGTACTCGGCGCTCCCGTTCCTCCCCGTGTTTCTTGCCGTTGCCGCCCTCCGGCTCGCCCGAGCGCGGCGTCCCGGGCCGGCTCCCGCAGGGGTCCGCAAGAAGAGAACAGGTGTGCCGTCCCGCGTCCGGGCGGTCTCCGCCGTCGCGGCCACGGTCCTCCTCGGGGCGACCGCGCTCGCCACGGCCATTTTCGTCCAGGAGGCCACCCTCCACGGCACGCCGCGGGAGAGGCTCCGCGCCGGCATCTCCCGAAGTCTCCTGCCCGTGGCCGGGGAGGAGCCGACCCGCAAGGCGCTCGATCGCGCCGCGAGCGCCCCGAAGGGCGTCGCGGCGTACGTCACCGGCCTCTCCTACGTCGGTGCGGCCGCCGCGCCGGGCGCCCGCTACAACTACTTCCTGGGCGAGGTTTCGGGAAAGGGCCACCCGCTCTACTTCGTGACCGCGCTCCTCGTGAAGGCCCCTGCGGCGGTGCTGGCCGGGCTTTTCGCCGGCCTCGCGCTTTCCGGGGCTGCGTTCGCCAGGTGCAGGCCCGCGCTCCGCCGGCGCAGGGCCCGGGTCGCCCTCGGCCGGGCGCTCGTCCCCGGGGTGCTCGCCCTCGCGTACCTCGGGGCCGCGAGCCTCTCTCACCTGAACATCGGCGTGCGCCACGCGATGCCCTGCATCCCGCTCGGGATCGTGGCGGCGATCGCTGCTTTCGCACCCCTCCTCCGCCCGCCGCGAAGGGCCGCCTGGCTCCTGGGGCTGACGGTCGCCGGCGCGGTGCTGGAGGCGGGACTCTTCTTCGGCAGGGAGATTCCCTTCGGCAACGTCCTCGCGGGCGGGCCGGCAGGGATCCGCCGGATCCTCTCGGACTCGAACGTCGACTGGGGAGAGCGGCAGGACCTCGTCTTCGACGCCGTCCGCGCGGGAGGCGCCGGGAGGGCGGGGGCCGTCTCCCTGATCCTGAACGCCGACGAAGCCCGGTCCCTGGGCATCCTCCAGGTCGACGACGCTTCCCAGGTCCGCGACCTCGACACCGTCTTCGTGTCCGTCTTCCTTTACGACCTGTCGCGGGCGCTCGAGCGGAGCGGAGAGAAGACCCGTCGGATCGAGTGGCTCCGGGAGTGGCTCCCGCCCCTCGTGCGCGAGGTCGAGGCGCGCGCGGCCTCGGTGGAGAAGCTCGGCGACGAGTACCTGGTCTTCCACCTCGCCCGGGGTCCCGGCCGTCGGCGCGTCAGCGCCTCCGCGCCTCGGCCGTCTCCCTTTCCCACGCGCTGACCGACAACCCCCGTCGGCTCGCGGCCTCGGCGCTGGCCCGGAAGCCGGCGTGAAGGTGCGGTGGAACGCATCCCGAGACATCCTCGCCGGACTCGATCCTCACGAACAGGATCCAGGGATGGCACGGTGCGGGCGAGCGGGACAGGAGCCCTTCGGCTTCCTTCCCGAGGCCGGCCCTCAGGGCGGCGTTCGCGGCCAGCGCGAGCGTCTCGACCTGTGGCAGGCCCCCCTCGCGCTCGAGGACGAGTCCGAACGTCGCGTACGCGCGGGCCGGCCGGTCCGACTCGAGGTCGCGCGTGGCCTGGTCTCGGAGCGCGAGGGAGAGCGCGTCCTCGAGGCCAGGCTGGGGCGAGAACCAGGAGCGCCCCCAGAAAGGCCATGCGAAAGGGGATGCGCCCTGACGGAAAGCGGCGGAGGGATTCTCGGGCAGCCGCGGTTCGAGCGGGGGAATGAGGCCGAGACTCCCCGACGCGAGGCGCGCGCCGACGTCTCCCCTGGCCTGCCGTTCGCGGAGCAGGCGGGCGTGGACCATCGGCGGCCACCAACACGGTGTCAGCGAGAGGTGGTGCGCCGGCGTAGCGAGGAGCATGCCGTCGAGCCGGGTCTCCACCTCGTACTTCGTCCCTGCCGCGCGGCCGGCGGTGATGGGCTGCGGTGGCGAGGTCGCGACGAGGGAGTAGACCGCGGGAAACGGCTGCAGCACCCCGGCGAGATTGACGGCCGCCCCTGCGGCGAAGAGGAGGGCACCAAGGCGGCGCCAGGGAGCTCCCATACCGAATCCGAGCGCCGCGCAGAGAGAGAGGGGCGCCAGCGCCGGAACCAGCAACCGGGGGCCCCACCCGGCCTGACCGTCCCAGGCCCACCAGCTCGCCGCACTCGCAAGGACGGCAGCGACGGACGCCGCGAGACCGAGCGCGAGAGAGGGATCGCGGCGCCCGAGGGCGAGGAGGCCCGGGACCGCCAGGAGGCAGACCGGGGCGTAGACGAGGAGGCCCTTGTTCGGCAGGAGCGTCAGTCGGAGGAGTCCCGTCAGAAAGGGGTAGGAGAAGTCCTCGCCGGGGTAGCCGCCGAACGGCCTCCCGAAGCGGACGAGCTCGAGAACGAGCCAGATCGTGACGGGAATGGAGGCCCCGAGGAGAGCGGAAGCGATGGGAGGGACCGTCTCGGTACGGCTCTTCCGCTTCCGTCCCTCGGCGGCGTTCCCTGGCCTGCATCGAGGCGCCAGAGCTAGGGAGGCGAGGAGCGGGACCGAGACGATGAAGAGCAGCGACTTGACCAGCGGCAGCGCCCCGAGGAAGAGACCAGACGCGAGGGCGTTCCGACGGGTGGGGGATTCCCGGTGCGCGGCCAGGGCGGCGAGGCTGAGGCCGCACAGCCCGGCCTGGAGAGGTTCGGAGAAATCGCTGCCGGCGTATCCCCAGAGGGAAGTCGCGAGGACGAGGGCCGTTCCCGAGAAGAGCTGCGCGCCGGCCGTCGCTCCCAGGCTCCCGGCGGCCCGGGCGACTCCCCACGCCGCCGCGACCAGTGAGAGGATCGGCAGGAGGACGAGGAGAGGGTTGGAGGAGGCCTCCGGCGCGACGGCGTGGAGGGCGCGGGCCGCCCAGAGGAAAGGGATCTCCGCGAGGCTCTGGCCGAGGCCGTATCGGGAGAACCCGTCGCCCCCTTGGCGCAGGACGGCGTTGCCGAACTCGCGCGAGACTCCGAGCTCGCCGTGGAAGGCGAGGGCCGCACCGGCCGAGAGCATCTCCTTGCCGTCCGGAATCACCCCGAACGACCTCTCGTCGGTCGTCGCGAGGAGCGCCAGGAAGACGATGAGGGCCGCGGCGAGCGGGGGGCGCGTGCGAAGAGCGGCCAGGACGGATGCCATCGGAGCGGTGATTGTAGGGGGCGGGGTGCCGGGAGACCTCGGCTATCCTCGGCGGCGTGGCGCGTCCTGACGACGAGAGGCGGCTCGGCGTGAAGCTCGAGGACCGACAGGAGCTGCCGATGATCGAGCGGACCCTCATTTCGCGGGCGGCCCTCCTCGTAGCGGTCATCGTCCTGGCCGTCCGGGCGGCGGCGTGGGCGGAGCTCGAGGCCTCTCCCCTGTCGGACTGGTATCTCTGGATGGAAACGGACGAGCACACGGCTCTCGTCGCCGCGGAGCGCGTCGCCTCGGGGAACCTCCTCGATCGGCCGGCGTTCCGGCCCTGGTTCTCCTGGCAGGCGAGCTTCGGCAGTCCCTCGGACTGGGAGGCCGTTTACCCGAAGGACGTTTTCTATCAGGCGCCTCTGTACGTCTACGGCGTCGCGGCGGTCTCGCGGCTCACCGATTCGACCGCGATGGTGATTCGTCTCTCCCAGCTCCTTCTCGCGGTCGCGGCGTCGGCCGTCCTGGCGGCGGCCGGGACGTCACTCCTGCTCCGGTCCGGGCGACCCGGATGGGTCGCCATGATCGCGGGCCTGGGCGCGGGTCTCTTCCACGGCCTCTACGGGCCCCTCGTCTACCTGGACGGCTTCCTGTTCCGTGACGGCCCGCTCGTGAACCTCTCGGCTCTTCTTCTCGCCCTGCCGCTGCTCATCCGCTCGAGCCCGCGGACGAGGAGCGTCGCGGCCCTCGGCTTGCTCGGGGGCCTGACGACCCTTCTCAAGCAGACCGTCTTGCCGCTCGCGCTGGCGGCCGGCGCGGTGGCCGTCCTGAGGGAGAGCTCACGGGAGCGCCGCTTTCGGAAGGCCGCGGCCTTCCTGGTGGCCTTTGCTTTCGCACTCGCCCCGCTCGTGGCGAGAAACCTGGCCGTCGGAGCTCCCGCCTTCGCCTTCGACACCCGGCCGGCCGTCTGTTTCCCCTGGGCCAACGCCCGCGGGGCCGACGGCTCGGTGGACCCGTCCCCGCTTCTCCTGGAGGTCCTCCGAGAGGCTCGCGGCTCCACGCTTCGCGCCGCGACGTTGTCGCTCGCGACCTGGAGGGACGAACCCGCGGGTCTGGTCGTCCTCCTCGGGCGCAAGCTGGCCAGCGCCTTCAACGGAGCGGAGATCCCGGACAACGCGAGCTTCCCGTTCTTTCGGGAGCGCCTCTGGTGGCTCGGCGCGCTTCCCGTCTTCGCGTGCCTCCTTGGAACAGGCGTCGCCGGGCTCGTCCTCGCGGCCCGGCGCCGTCTCTACCGTCCCGGAGAGGCTGCCCTCGTCGCAGTGGCTGCGCTCGTCCCTCTCGCGGCCTGTCTTCTCGTCTCCACGACGACGCGGTATCGAACCGCTGCCGTGGCCCCCCTGGCGCTCGGGACGGGCCTTCTCCTCTCGCTTTCGGCGGAAGCCCTGCGCCATCGCCGCGTCGCCGGGCTGATCGTCCCCTTGGTCGGGGCCGGGATCCTCTCCCTCCAGACTCTCCTTCCTTCGCCCGTTCCCTGCCCGAAGAGCCGCTGGGCCGACTCCCTCGTCGCGGCGACGCTGGCCGAGTCGCGGATTTCGCCCGAGGCGGGAGCGGCAGAAATCCGGAGATATCTGCAGGAGGGCCGGGACGACCCCCGGCGTGGTGAGGGACTGGTCGCGATGAACCGCTGGCTCGCGGGGGACCGCTCGATGACGCGCGTCGCGGCGCGCGGCGTCGCTCCGGTGGATCGTCGGTTCGACGCTCGCCGGCGTTGATCGGGACGTCGCGGCGCACGTGGAGACCGCTCTCTCGCCATGGAGCTCATCCCGTCAGCTATCCTCGGACCAATGATCGAGCTGGCCGATTCCCATGGGCACCTCACGATGGTCTTCCCGGGGCCGGAAGCCCGGTGGCCGACGCGAGCGGCGACGGACGACGAGGTGGCCGAGCTGGTCGCGCGGGCACGCGACGCGGGAGTGCCACGGATTCTCGTACCGGCGACCACGCTCGAGGATGCTCCGCGCGCGGTGGAGGTCGCCGAGCGGTTCGACGGCGTCTACGCGGCCGTCGGCGTCCATCCCCACGAGACGAACGCGTTCGACGAGGACCTCGTGATTCCGGCGCTCGAGCGCCTGGCGGCGTCGAAGAAGGTCGTCGCGATCGGGGAGATCGGGCTCGACTACTTCTACGACTTCGCCTCGAAGGATGACCAGAAGCGGGCGCTCGTCGCCCAGCTGAAACTGGCGGAACGGCTCGGCAAGCCGGTTCTCCTCCATAACCGCGAGTCGGAGGACGATCTCCTGGCGATTCTCGAGACGGAGGCGAAGGGGAGTACGGAGCGGCTCCGCGGGGTTTTCCACTCGTTCTGCGCGTCGACCGCGACAGGGGAGAAGGCGATCGCCCTCGGCTACCTCGTCAGCTATTCGGGGATGATCACGTTCCGCATGGCGGAGAACGTCCGTGAATCGGCGGCGGCGCTTCCGCTCGGGGCGATGCTCGTCGAGACCGACGCGCCCTACCTCGCCCCGGCGCCGTTTCGCGGCAAACCGAACGAGCCTGCCTTCGTGGGTCGCACGGCGGCGAAGCTCGCCGAGGTGAAGGGGATTCCGCTGAAGGACGTCGGACGGGTGACGACCGCGAACTTCCGAAAGCTCTTCGGCACGCCGTGAGACGTCACCCGCCGCGCCCGCCCCGACTCTCGATGGCCGACTTCGAGAAGCTCGTCGCCGAGGCGGTGACGGGCCTTCCGCCCGAGTTCAAGGAGATGCTCGAGAACGTCGTCATCGCCGTCGAGGAGGAGCCGGAAGAGGAGGACTATGCCGAGACCGACACCCCCGACGACGAGGAGCTGTTCGGAATCTACCGAGGGCCGATGAGGACCGAGGTCGATTTCGGCGCGCTTCCCGGGCTCCCGCCGCAGGTCGTCGTCTTCCGCGGCCCGATCCTGCGCTGTTGTGCCTCGAACCGGGAAGCGATCCACGAGATCCAGGACACCGTCCGTCACGAGCTCGGCCACTACTTCGGGCTCGAGGACGACGAGATGCCCTATTGAGCGGTCCGGCGTTGTCGCGGCGAGCCGTTCTCCTCGTCGCCACGCTCGTCGCGTTCGTCGCAGTCTCCTCCGTTCGGCTCGCGTCCTTCTTCGAGAGGGAAGCCTCACCGCTCTCGAGCTGGCACCTCTGGACGGAGACGGACGAATGGGCCGCCGTTGCCGCCGCGAGGCGAATCTCCTCCGGGAACCTGCTCGACGTCCCCGCCTATCGCCCCTTTTTCTCGTGGCAGGTGAAGTTCGGGACCGAGGCGGAGTGGGATGCGGTCATGCCCAGGAACGCCTACTACCAGGGGCCGGTCTACCCCTATCTCCTCTCGATGGCGGGGATTCCACGACCCGGCGCCGTTCAGGCCGTCCGCCTCGCGCAGCTCCTTCTCGCCGCAGTCGCTTCCGGAGCACTCGCGGCGGCGACGGCGGCGATTCTCGCCAGAGCGGGGCGAGGACCAGCGCTCTCGGCGTGCGCCGGGGTCGCCGCCGGCGTCCTCCACGGGCTCTACGGGCCGCTCGTGTTCCTGGACGGTTTCCTCTACCGCGACGGCCCGGTCGCCCACCTGGCGGCCCTGCTGCTCGCGATTCCGCTACTGGTGGAGCGGCCGGCCGGTGCAGTCCGCGCCGCGGGACTGGGCCTACTCGCCGGCCTGGCGGCGCTTCTCAAGCAGACGGCCCTCCCGCTCGGCCTCCTCGCGGGCGCGGTTCTCGTGTGGCGCGGCGAAAGGGGGGCCTCGCGAGGGAGAGCGGCGGCGGCGTTCCTCGCGGCGCTCGTTCTCGCGCTGTTCCCCCTCGTCGTCAGGAACGCCGCCGTCGGCGCGCCGCTCTTCGCCTTCGACACGCGCCCGCTCGTCGGTATCCCCTGGGCCAACGCGCGGGGAGCGGACGGTTCGGGGAGCGCGTCGCCGCTCCTGATGAAGGTCCTTCGCGAGGCGCACGGCTCGACGCTCACGGCCGCCGTCCGGACCGCGGAGACGTGGAGCGAGAAGCCCCTCGGGCTCGTCGAGCTGGTCGCGCGCAAGTTCGCGAGCGCCTTCAACCGGAGGGAGCTCGCCGACAACGCGAGTTTCTTTTTCTTCCGCGACCGCCTGCCCGTCCTGTCGCGCCTCCCTCTCTTCGTCGTGCTCCTCGGGCCGGGGATTGCCGGGCTCATCCTCGCGAAAGAGCGTGGTCTGTTCCGGCCGGGCGAGGGTTTCCTCGTGGCGGGGGCCGGGCTCGTGCCGCTCGGGGCGTGCGTCCTGGTCTCCACGACGACGAGGTACCGCAGCGGCGCCGCGGCGCCGCTCGCGCTCGGGACGGCCCTGCTGGCCGCCCTCGTCTTCGAGGCTGTCCGGCAGCGGCGGAGACGTGACACGGCCGTGCCGCTCGCCGCGGCTGCGCTCCTGTCCGCCCTGTGTTTCCTCCCGTCCCCCGTACCGGCGCGACGGGTCCGGTGGGTGGACGCGATCGTCGCCGCGACGCTCGCGGAATCCCGGGTCTCTCCCGACGCCGGCGCCGCCGAGATCCGCCGCTACCTCGAGGCGGCGGAGGGCGACACGGACCGCGAGAAGGGCCGGCGCGCGATGAACCGGTGGCTTTCCGGCGAACGGAGCGGCTCGCTGGTCGAGCCGGAGGGAATCGCGCCGCCGGAGCGCCGCTACAGACGACGCCCGCGCTGACCGGCGGAGAAGGGAAAGGCCGGGCAATCGCCCGGCCTTCGAGGTCCGTGGTGCAGCGCTCGCGTCAGCGGCGCGGGCCGCTGAAGCCGCCCGGGCCGTCCCGGCGGGGACCGCGCGGGCCGCCGAAGCCGGGACCGTCGCGACGCGGGCCGCGGTCGCGGTTGCCGAAGCCCCCTTCGCGCCGGAAGGGGGGACGGTCGTCTCCGCCTCCCTCGCCCTCGGGCGGGTTGGCGTTCAGCCCGAGGCGCTCGACCTCGGCGGCCGCTTCCTCGGGGGTGAGCGCCTGGCGGCGCGAGAGCTTGATCTTCCCGTTGACCGGGTCGATCGCGATGATCTTGACCTTCGCCTTGTCGCCCAGCTTGACGACGTCGGTCGTCTCGCGGACGCGGCCGGGAGCGAGCTCGGAGATGTGGACGAGGCCGTCGAGGCCAGGGAGGATCTCGACGAAGGCGCCGTAGGGCTCGACGCGCTTGACGGTCCCCTCGTACTCGGTCCCGATCTCCGGGACCGTCGTGAGGGCCCGGATCGCTTCGATGCACTTCTCGGCCGACGCCATGTCGACCGAGGCGACGGTGACGGAGCCGTCGTCCTGGACGTCGATCTTGACCGAGAACTCCTTCTGGAGCGCGCGAATCGTCTTGCCGCCGGAGCCGATGACGTCGCGGATCTTGTCCTCGGGAACGTGGATCGTCAGGAGGCGCGGCGCGTAGGCCGAGATCTCCTGCCGGGCGGACGGGATCGCCTTTTCCATGATGTCGAGGATGTGCATCCGGCCAGCCTTGGCCTGGGAGAGGGCCTTCTCGAAGACCTCGCGGCTGATGCCGGAGATCTTGATGTCCATCTGGAGGGCCGTGATCCCCTTGCGCGACCCGGCGACCTTGAAGTCCATGTCGCCGTAGTGGTCTTCCTGGCCGGCGATGTCGGTCAGGACCGCCCAGGCGTCGCCTTCCTTGACGAGGCCCATCGCGACCCCGGCGACCGCCGCGTTCATCGGCACACCCGCGTCCATGAGCGCAAGCGAGCCGCCGCAGATGGTCGCCATCGACGAGGAGCCGTTCGACTCGAGGATGTCGGACACGATGCGGATGGTGTAGGG
Source organism: uncultured Holophagales bacterium (assembly GCA_963696015.1). Classification (GTDB taxonomy): domain Bacteria; phylum Acidobacteriota; class Thermoanaerobaculia; order UBA5066; family UBA5066; genus UBA5066. Next base: position 9,561 of record CAVOJA010000094.1, on the reverse strand, counting down.
GAACTCCTTCGGGAGGACGGCGTCGATGGAGCGCCACGCGAGGCGGCCGTGGCCGATCTCACGCCGGCCCGGGGAGCCGAAGCGCTTCACCTCGCCGACCGAGAAGGACGGGAAGTTGTAGTGGAGCATGAACTTCCGCTCGAACTCGCCCTCGAGGTCCTCGATGAGCTGGGTGTCGTCCGAGGTGCCGAGAGTGACCGTGACGAGCGCCTGCGTCTCGCCGCGCGTGAAGAGGGCGGAACCGTGCGTGCGGGGAAGGACGCCGATCTCGACGTCGATCGGACGAACCTCTTCGAACGCGCGTCCGTCGAGGCGCTTGCGGTCGCGCAGGATCGTCTCCCGCGTCATCACCTCGACGAGGTCGGACATCGCGCGCTTGACCTGCGCTTTCAGCTCCGGCTGGTCGTCGGGGACGTCCGCGACGGCCGCCTTCTTGACGGCCTTGATCTTCGCGTAGGACTCGATCTTGCCCTTCCAGGTGAGGGCTTCCATCATGGGTGCGTCCCAGCGTCGGCGGACCTCGGCCATGATCTCGGCGGGAACGGGGGCGGGCGAGGTGAACGCCTGCTTGACGATTCCCTGGCGCCGCTGCAGCTCCTCGATGGCGTCGATGACCTTGTGGAGCTCGCGGTGCCCTTCGAGGATCGCCTCGAGCATGAGGTCTTCGGAGACCTCCTTCGAACCGGCCTCGACCATGCTGACGGCCTGGCGGGTCCCGACGACGACGAGGTCGATCGTCGACTCTTCGCGCTCCTTCTTCGTCGGGTTGAAGACGAAGCGGTCGCCGAGGCGGGCGACGCGGACGGCGCCGAGGACTTCCGTGAACGGGATGGGATTCAGGGCGAGGGCGGCCGCGGTGCCGTTGATCGCGAGGATGTCGGGATCGTTCTCGCCGTCGGCCGAGAGGACGAGGGCGACGATCTGCGTTTCGAAGGCGTAGCCCGCCGGGAAGAGCGGCCGGATCGGCCGGTCGATCATCCGGCAGGTCAGGATCTCCTTCTCGGTGGGGCGCCCTTCGCGCTTGAAGAAGCCTCCCGGGATGCGGCCGGCGGCGTACTGGTACTCCTTGTACTCGACCGTCAGCGGAATGAAGTCGACGTCTTTCGGGTCGCGGGCGTAGCAGGCGGTGACGAGAACCACGGTGTCGCCGAGACGGACGACGGCCGAGCCGTCGGCCTGCTTGGCCACCTTGCCGTTCTCGATGGTGAGGGCACGGCCTCCCACCAGGGCGGTGACGGATTCCTTCATCGTTTCCTTCTTTCGACCGGATGAGGCCGGTGTACGGCCTGCAGCCGGCACGGCTCCTACTTGCGGAGCCCGAGGCGCTCGATCACGGCCCTGTAGCGCGAGACGTCGCGCTTCTTGAGGTAGTCGAGCAGACGGCGCCGCTGGCCGACCATCATGAGCAGTCCGCGGCGGGAGTGGTGGTCCTTGGCGTGAGCCTTGAAGTGCTCGGTCAGGGACGTGATGCGCTTGGAGAGGAGCGCCACCTGCACCTCGGGGGAGCCGGTGTCGCCCTCGTGCCGCTCGAAGGCTTTGATCGTTTCCGTCTTGGGGGTGATGGACTGGGCCACTGTTCTCTATCCTTCTCTTCTCAATCTCGAACGGCAGAGGATAAATTCCGCCGTCGATCGGGTCAATTTCGGGGCCAGGTTTCGTTCCGGTGAGAAGATGCCGACTGGCCCGTGGTCCGCCGTGATCCTGGGGGAAAGAACCGGTGGCAGACCGTGATGGCCGGTTCTTCCGGAGCTCGATCTCCATGTCAGGCCGCCCGGAGAGGAACGGAAACCGGTGGCGGGCCGACTGGCCCCGGTTCCAGCGGGAACATATCAGTCTTGTAGCACGATCTTCGGCTTCACGAGGGCGAGGACCCCGCGACCCAGGGGCTCGAGATGCCCCAGGGCGACGAGCTCCCCCGAGGAGAGGAGGCGGATCCAGGGCGCACCGACGGCGTCGGACGGGATGCGGACGGGAACGGCGTGACCCCGCCTGACCTTTGCGGCCTCGCCGGGGAGGAGCGAGACCGCGGGGAAGGGAAGCGGGACCGCCGAGAGCGGAATCCAGCTCGGCGGGGACGTTCGGGCTTCGGCCGGCAGCTCGCCGAGGGCGGCGAGCGTCCGCGAGTCCTCGAGAAGGAACGGTCCGATCCGGGTCCGCCGGAGCGAAGCGAGGTGCGCGCCGAGCCCGAGCTCCTTCCCCACGTCGTGGGCCAGGGAGCGGATGTAGGTGCCCGAGGAGCAGTCGACGTGGAATCGGGCGACGTCCCCTTCGACCGACACGGTGTCGAACCGGGAGATGCGGACCTTCTTCGGGAGGTGTGGTACGGCCTCGCCCCTCCGGGCGAGCTCGTAGAACTTCTTGCCCCCGATCTTCTTGGCCGAAAACGGGGGCGGCGCCTGATCGAACTCGCCGACGTAGCGGCTGCAGGCGGCCCGAACCGCCTCTGGGTCGGGGCGCGGGTCGGGGTGTGGGTCCCCGACCGGGGTTCCCTCCCGATCGTAGGTGTTGGTTTCGACGCCGAACCGGACCGTTCCTTCGTAGCTCTTGTCGGAGCACATGAGGAACGACTGGAGGCGGCCGGCCCGGCCGACGCAGAGGACGAGGAGGCCGGTGGCGGCCGGGTCGAGCGTTCCGGTGTGGCCGACCCGGCGCGTCCCGAGAAGGCGGCGCACGGCATCGACGACGTCGTGAGAGGTGATCGCTTCGGGCTTGTCGACGAGAAGGAGCCCCGACGGACCGTCGTTCGGGGCCTGGGCAGCGGTCATCCGGGCTCCTGGCTCACCGCGGCGGCGAGCGCAAGGGCGATTTCGGCCCTGGCCGTCTCCCAGGTCCCCGACACGCGGCAACCGGCGGCGTTGCGATGGCCGCCGCCGCGACGCGCCGATGCGACGGAGCGGACGTCGACGGACCCTTTCGACCGAAGCGAACAACGGAAGACCCCCGGTTCGTCGCTCTCGCGGACGAGGGCGGCGGCCTTCACACCCTCGATTCCCCTGGCACGGTTCACGAGCCCTTCGCCGTCGGCCTCGTCGGCGCCCGACTCGGCGAGGAATCGTTTCGGAAGGGACACGAGGGCGACGCGCCCGTCGTCGTGGAGTTCCAGCGTCCCGAGGACGAGGGCCTCGAGCTTCACAGTCGACAGGGGCCGGGCCTCGTAGAGGAACTCGTTCACGACGTCGGGCCGTACCCCTTCCGTCACCAGCCGGGCGCCGAGCGCGAGCGCCCGGGCGGTCGTGTTCCCGTAGCGGAACGAGCCGGTGTCGGAGACGAGGGAGACCCAGAGGTTCGTGGCGATCCGGGGCGTCATCGGCCACTCGAGGCGGTCGAGAAGGTCCGCGATGATCTCGCCGACGGCCGCGGCCGGGAGGACCACGAGGTTCTGCTTCGCCCAGCGGGTGTTCCCGGGGTGGTGGTCGACGTTGACGGTCGTTCCCGAGAGGAGGGCGGGAAAGCCGGGACGTTCCGCTTCCGGGCACTCCATGACGAGAGCGGCATCCCATCCGGCGGGCCAGTCGGGCGGGAGCTCTGCGGAGACGAGGACGTCGCGGACGCCTGGCATTCCATCGTAGGAGCTCGACCAGCGGTCGCGCATGACGACGAGGGCCTCTTTGCCCCGGTCCTGGAGCGCCTGCGCCAGGGCGAGGGCCGAGCCGAGAGAGTCGCCGTCGGGGTTGCGGTGGCCGGTGAGGAGGAAACGGCGCCCAGTCGAGAGAAGGGACGCGACGGCCTCGAAATCGGCCCCGGTCATTCCTTCTCCTCGTCCTTCGTGCCTTCTCCGCTTTCTTCTTCGGGAGGCGGCGGCAGGTGCTTCAGGATCTCTTCGATCCGCGCTCCCCGTTCGAGACTGTGGTCTTCCTCGAACCTCAGCTCGGGCGCGAAGCGAAGGCCGCAGTTGCGGCCCACCATGCCGCGGAGCATCGGGGCGGCACGGTTCAGGGCGGCGACGCTCTTCTCGAAGGCTCCCTCGCCGCCGAAGACGGAGACGAAGACCCGTGCGGAGCGGAGGTCGCTCGAGAGAACGACGTCGGTCAGGGTGGCGAAGCCGACGGCGGGATCGGAGACCTCGGTCCGGATGAGCCGCGAAAGCTCTTCGCGAACGACGTCGGCGACCTGCCGGGGGCGACGGCGTTCTTTCATGAGGCCTCCTGTGCGGCGCCAAAGGAGGAGCCGGCGGCGCCGACGTCGCCGTATTCGAGGAACTCGCTCCTGAGGGACGTCAGCTCGACGCCCGATTCTTCCGCCCACCCTTCGACGTACTCGACGACCCTGGAGAGGAGGGGCTCGAGCGCAGAACGATCGGGGCCGACGGCAACGACGCCGACGGCGGCCCGCTGGAGGAGGTCCTGGTGGGCGACCTCGGCCGCGGAGATCTCGAAGCCCGTACGCAGACGTGCCTTGAGCGGCCGCAGGAAGGCCCGCTTCTCCTTCAGGCCGCGGCAGGAGGGGAGGTGAAAGTCGAAAACGGCGAGGGCGACGACCATCGGTTCTCCGGAGGGGACGCGGCGTGGGGGCCAACGCCCCGGGGCGGATGCCCCGGGGCTGATCCTCCGGCCTTACGTCAGGGAGGCGGCGACCTCTTCGGTCACGAAGGCCTCGATGACGTCGCCGACCTTGACGTCCTGGTAGCCGGCGATGCCGATGCCGCACTCGAAGCCGCTCTTGACCTCGGACGCGTCATCCTTGAAGCGGCGGAGCGAGCCGATCTTCCCCTCGTAGATCACGCGGTTGTCGCGGAGGAGACGAGCGTTGGCGTTCCGCGGGATGACCCCGTCGACGACCATGCAGCCGCAGATGAAGCCGATCTTCGGGATCCGGAAGGTCTCGCGCACCTCTGCGCGGCCCTTGGCGATCTCCTTGCTCACGGTGTCCAGGAGGCCGGCCATCGCCTTTTTGATCTCGTCGGTCAGGTTGTAGATGACCGAGTAGAGGCGGATGTCGACGCCTTCCTTGTCGGCGAGCTCCTGGGCCTTGCGTTCCGGCCTCACGTTGAAGCCGATGACGATGGCCTCCGAGGCCGAGGCGAGGAGGACGTCGTTGACCGAGATCGCGCCGACCCCCGTGTGCAGGACGTTGACCTTGACCTTGGCGGTCGAGAGCCTGTTGAGGGACTGGGTGATGACCTCCTCGGAGCCGTGCACGTCGGCCTTGAGGATGATCGGGAGCTCCTTGACCTCGCCCTTGGCCATCCGGGTGAACAGCGAGTCGAGCGAGAGTCGCGAGGTCTTGGCCAGGGCCTCCTCGCGCTCCTTCTGCTGGCGGAAGCCGGTGACCTGGCGGGCCTTCGACTCGTCCTCGACGACCTGGATGGAATCGCCCGAGTTGGGGATGTCGTCGAAGCCCATGACCTCGACGGGAGTCGCCGGGCCGGCCTCGAGGACGCGCTGACCGCGGTCGTCGAGCATCGCGCGGACGCGGCCGACGGCCGAGCCGGCGAAGAAGACGTCGCCGACCCTCAGCGTTCCGTGCTGGACGAGGACCGTAGCGAGGGTGCCGCGGCCCACCTCGCGACGGGCCTCGAGGACGACGCCACGGGCGGGCCCGTCGACGGCGGCTTTCAGCTCGAGGAGGTCGGCCTGCAGGAGGATCATCTCGAGCAGCGCGTCGATGCCGATCCGCTTCTTGGCGGAGATCTCGCAGGAGACGACCTCGCCGCCGTACTCCTCGACGAGGACGCCCTTGTCGGCGAGGGCCTGCTTGACCCTCATGACGTTCGCTTCGGGCTTGTCGATCTTGTTGATGGCGACGACGACCGGGACCTTGGCGGCGCGGGCGTGGTCGATCGCCTCGGCGGTCTGCGGCATGACGCCGTCGTCGGCCGCGACGACGAGGACGACGATGTCGGTCGCCCGGGCGCCTCGTGCCCGCATCATGGTGAAGGCCTCGTGGCCGGGGGTATCGAGGAAGACGATCGCGCGGCCCTTGACCTCGACGCGATAGGCGCCAATGTGCTGCGTGATGCCGCCCGCTTCGCCCTCGGCGACTTTCGCCTTGCGGATGGCGTCGAGCAGGGACGTCTTGCCGTGGTCGACGTGGCCCATGACCGTGACGACGGGAGCGCGGGGCTTCTTGTCTGCGGTGGAGGCCGCGCTGGCGGCCTCGTCGTCGGCCTGCGACTGCTGGCGGGAAAGCTCGAGGTCTTCCTCGAACGAGACCACGGCTGCCTCGATGCCGAAATCGCGGGCGATCTCGACGGCGAGGACCGGGTTCACCGGGTGGTTGATCGCCGCCAGGATGCCGCGGCCGAGGAAGGCCTTGACGAGGTCCTTGGCGAGGATGCCGGTCTTCTCGGAGAGCTCCTTGACGGTGACGCCCTCGGAGAGGAAGACGGGCCCGCTCTGGTCCTTTTTGACCTCGATCACGGCGCCGGTCTCGGTCATCATCGTCCGCTTTCCGGCGCGGCGCTGGGCCGACTTGGAGATCGGCCGGTTCGGATCGGCCTCCTCCCCTTCGCCCGGAATGGCTCCGGGGACGTCCTCGTAGGTGTCCTCCTGGAAGGTGCCGAGGAAATCGCGGACGTTCGTGGCGAGGGCAGACGCTTCCTTCGTCCGGAGCTTCTTCGAAGCGGTCTTCTTGTCGTCCTTCTTGGGCGGGATGGCGCTGCCACCCTTGACCGCGTCCTTGCGCCGACGGTCGGTGGTCCCGGGAATGGCCGGTGGCGGCATGGCGGGAGCCATCGGGCCCCCTCGTCCGAGCATGCCGGGGCGTGCGGGGAAGCCGGGTCGGGGGGCGAAGCCCGGCCTGGGCGGCATCCCTGGCCGCTGGAACGTGCCAGGCGCGGCGGGTGCGGGGAGGGCGGGGCGCGCGACGACGGCTCCGGGAGTCGGTCGAGCCACGGCGCGGATCGTCGCCGCGCTCGGGGGCGCGATCACCGCCCGGCCGGAGACTCCCGAACGGGCTGCGGACGGCGACGTGGCTGCGGGTGCGGCCGCGGGGCGCATCGCCTGGGGGGCGTGATGCGATGCCGCCGGCGCCGACGACGGAGCCTGGAACAGCTGGGAGGGGGTGGATGCAGGAGGAGCAGCCGGGCGGGGTACGGAAGGCTCTCCCGTTCTCTTCATGATCCGCCCGAGAGCGCCCGCCGGGGCGCCGGGACGTGCCCCGGGCGTCGCCGGCTTCTGGGCCGCCGCGCGAAGGCTGGCGGGCGAAGCCGTCTGGATGCCGCTCGCGGAGCGACGAATGGCGCCAGATGCCGCGGCGGGGGCCGCGGGACGGGGCGCGGGAGGTCTCGTCACTGCGGGGTGTCTCGCCGGGTGGGAGCCTGCAGGCGGGTATACCCCTGTCGAAGACGGAGCCGGCGCCGTGGACGCCTTCGAAGCCTCCGCGACCGGAGCATTCTCCGACTCGGCGACCGCCGCAGCGGCCGGCGATTCGGGCTCGACCGCGGTGGCGGCTGTAACCGGAGTGACCGGAGCCACGACGTCGGCCGGAACGGCGGGCTCGGCCACCGCGGGGGATGCCGGGGCAGGAGGTGCCACGACCGCCGCGGGAGCGGCGGGCTCGGCCTTCGCGGCCACGCGGACCGGCTCGGGTGCCGGTACGGCGGTGGCAGGCGTGGACGCCAGGGGTTTCGGAGCGGGTGCGGCAACGGCCGATGGTGCGGCCTCGTCGACCGGAGCGGCGGAGAGGACCGGCGCCGGCTCGACGGCAGGGGCCTCCGGAGCGGATTCGGCGGCGACCGGAGCGGTCGTCGTCGCGGAAACCGGTTCCGCAGGGGCCGCCACGGGCCCGTGGGACGCAACCGCCTCGGCGGCAGGCGACTCCGCGTCGATCGCCGTCCCGGCCTCGCCTTCGGGGCCCTTGTCGACGATCTTGATGCGCTTGAGGGCTGCGCGTTCCGCCTTGGGCTTCGGCGTTCCGGCGGCGCCCTCTTCGGGAGGCGTCGGGAGGGGCGTCTGCCTCACGATGAGCGTTTTCGGTGCCTGGGTCTTCCCTGTCAGGATCGCCTGGGCGGTCCCGGGGTCGAGGACGGATTCGGCCGACTTTACGTCGACCCCGATCCCCTGCAGGAGGAAGAGGACCTCCTTCGAGGGTTTGCCCATCATGCGGGCGAGCTCGGCTACGGTGAACTTCGCGGACATCGTCTTCACTTCTCGGGGTTCTCCGTCTCCGGCCCGGCTTCTCCGGGCTCGCTCGCCGTCTCGTCCATGGCGTCCTCGGCGCCGGTTTCGCCGGCCTCCTCGGACCCGTCGGTCTCGCTGGGCTCCTCGTCCTCTTCGGTCTCTTCGCCGTCCTCGTCCGAGGTGAGGAAGTCGGATTCGTCTTCCTCGGGCTCTTCTTCCGCCGGCGCGGACTCGAAGGCCCTGAGCACGTCGAGGGCGTCCGCGCGGTCGTCTTCGTCGGGGAGGGCCCCGTCGAGGCGTGCGGTGGCATCCTCGTCTTCTCCACCGTCGGCCTCGAGGACCTCGCCCACCGTCTCGAAGCCCGCGGACGCGAGCGCCTCGAGGGAGGTCGGCTCGAGATCGAGGATCTCGGCGAGCGCCGTCCCGCGGCGCTGCGAAGCCAGGAGCATCCGCTGAAGGGCCTGGGCGACCTGCTCCTTGACGGCCTGTTCGCTCTTGATGTCGATCTTCGCGCCGACGAGCGCCGAGGCGAGCCGGACGTTCTGCCCGCGCTTGCCGATGGCGAGCGAGAGCTGGTCTTCCTCGACGATGCACTCGAGGGTCGGCATCGTCTCCTCGCCCTCTTCCTCGACCCCTTCTTCGGCATTCATCAGGGAGACGCGGGTGATCTTCGCAGGGGAGAGCGCGTGCTGGGCGTAGGTGATGACGTCCTCGGAGTACTGGATGATGTCGATCCGCTCGCCGCGAAGCTCTCTCGTGATCGCCTGGACGCGTGAGCCGCGCATGCCGACGCAGGCGCCGACCGGATCGACGTCCCGCTCCCGCGAGGAGACCGCCACCTTGGCGCGGTCGCCGGGCTGACGGACGCATCCGCGGATGACGACGGTCCCGTCGTAGATCTCGGGAACCTCCATCTCCATGAGACGCATCAGGAGCTCGGGCGCCGTGCGGGAGAGGACGACCTGGGCGCCCTTGGGGTTGCGATGGACGTCGACGAGGACGCCGCGGACCCTCTCTCCCTGGGTGTACCGCTCGGCGCGGGACTGGTGCTCGCGCGGGATGACCGCCTCGGTCCGGCCGAGGTCGACGATCATGTCCCCGCGCTCGAAGCGCTTCACCGTGCCGGTGATGAGCTCGCCCACCTTCGGGGCGTACTCGTTGTAGATGTTGTCGCGCTCAGCCTCGCGGACCTTCTGGTAGAGCACCTGCTTGGCGCTCTGGGCGGCGATCCGCCCCAGCCCCTCCGTCGAGCGGAAGAAGCGGATCTCGTCGCCGACCACGGCCTCTTCGTGCGAGACCGCCGTGGCGTCACCGTCGGGGTCGCGGACGACCTGCCAGCTCTGCCCGGAAAGCTCGCCAGAGAGGAGGCCGGGAATCTCCTCGGGGAGAAGCTCGATCCAGGGGAGGCGGATCTCCTTCTCGGCATCCGTCTCGGCCGCGCGGGACGGTGGCGCCACGTGACCGATGGGAATGTCGTCGGGGTCGATCGCGGGGGGCGCAG
>CAVOJA010000093.1:0-9192 GCA_963696015.1 uncultured Holophagales bacterium | reverse complement strand
CGCCCGTGAGCGCGCCCGTCATTCGCGCCTTGAAGTCCGGGGCGGAGAGCGCGTCGAGGCGGGAGTCCTCGATCCGGGCCAGGATGAAGGACTCCTGGGGCTCGATCGTCAGGTTCATCTTTCCTCCGTTTGCCGGTTCGGCGCCTCAGGCGGAGAGCCGCGAGAGGGCCGCTCCTTCTTCGTCGTACGCCTCGAGGATCTGGTCGAGCCGGGTCAGGCGAAGGACCGAAGCGACCGCGGCCGACGGGCTGAGGAGGACGACGTCGCCTCCCGCAGCCCGGGCGGCCTTGAGGACGGAGAGGAGCGCCGAGAGGCCGGACGAGTCGATCCTCTTCACCGCTGCGAGGTCGAGGACGATCCGGGAACGCCCCTTCTCGAGAACGGCCTTCAGGGCGGACCGCACGTCGGGCTCCGACCAGGCGTCGATGGTCCCCGAGAGCGAGACCACCTCGACGGGTCCCCTGGTGCGGCACGCGATGGAGACGTTTTTTTCCGTCACGGACGGAGGCAGCTTGCCACTTGACGCGGTGGTGTCAAGACAGACCGCACCCCGCCGGGGCGAATCGCTGGTACCTTTCGGGAATGCCGTCCTCTCTCCTTCTCTTCGCCGCCTTCTCCGTTGCCGCCGCGGCCCCGAGAGATGCGCCCGGTCCCTCGCCGGAGGCGCTCTGGGACGCCTGGGCCCCCGCCCGGGTCTCGCCACCGTCGGGCTCGTACGTGCCGGAAGCGCTCCTTGGCGACCTGGAGCGGCTCGCCGCGCGGAGCGGGGGTCTCGTCCGGATCGAAGAGAAGGGCGTGTCGGCCGAGGGGCGGCCCATCCTCCTCCTGGCGGCCGGGAGCGGTCCCGAGAAGGTCCTTCTCTGGTCCCAGATGCACGGGGACGAGCCGACGGCGACCTGCGCCCTCGTCGACCTCCTCTCGAGCCTCGTGTCCACCCGCGGCGAGTCGGCAACCCGGCAGCTCCTCTCCCGCCTGACGATCCTCGCGATCCCGATGCTGAATCCCGACGGCGCCGCGAGGAACGACCGGCGCAACGCCCAGGGGATCGACATCAACCGCGACGCGCTCCGCCTCCAGTCCCCCGAGGGGCGCTTCCTGCGGGAGGTCCGCGAGCGCCACCGGCCCGTCGCAGGCTTCAACCTCCACAACCAGAGCCCTCTCGTGGGCGCCGGGAGCGAGGGCCTGCAGGTGGCGCTCGCCGTCCTGGCCGTCTCGAGCTCGGAGGACGAGGCCGACGGTCCGGCCCTCGTCCGCAAGAAGGGGCTTGCCGCGCACATTTCCCGGGTTGCCGGGGTGCTCGCCCCCGGACGAGTCGCCCGCTACGAGACGGACTACACCGAGCGCGCCTTCGGCGACTCGATGTCCCGCTGGGGAACGCCGACGGTCCTCGTCGAGACCGGCGGCTGGCAGGGGCCCGGCGAGGGGGAGCGGCTCGTCCGCCTCAACTTCGTCGTCCTTCTGTCGGCCCTCCACGCCCTTGCGCGGGGCGAGGAGGCGCTCGACGCGCCGGCCTACGAGGCGATCCCGAGAAACGCCCGGGGCCGATACGTCGAGCTTCTCCTTCGCGGGGCATCGGTCCACGGCGGGCGCGGTCTCCCTCCGTTCACCGCGGACCTGGCCTTCGTCCGGCCCCGGTCGTTCGCGGGCGACGGAATGCGCCTTCTCTCGGCGGCGCTCGCCGACGTCGGAGACCTCGCCCACATTCGTGGTCTCGAGGAGATCGACGCCTCGGGTCTCGTCGTCGCGCCCGCCCCCGCGGGCGGAGCCGCCGGCTGGGAGAAAGCCCTCGCGGGCCTGGCGGCGCGGGGTCTCGCGAGGGACGGCCTCCTCCTCCTCTCCGACGCGGCGCTCGCCCGCGAATCGGCCGCCTGGGCGGCCGGAAGGGCGATCGTGCCGTGGACCGAGGTCGACCTCGTCCTCTTCCGGCGGACGGAGAAGGGCCTCGCCCTCGACTCGTTCGTCAGGGGCGGGGCGAGGACGAAGGAGGGGGCGGATACCGGCACCGTGCCGTGACGGGGTTCGCGAAGAGGACGGCGAGGCGCCCTCAGGGGGCCTTCGGGCAGGCGGGGTTCCCCCGGTCGAAGACGATCCGCCACTTTCCCGTTCCCTCCCGCCGCCAGATCGACGTGAACGTCGCGAAGTCCTTCCCCGTCGGGTCGCGAACCGGCCCCGTGCTCAGGGCGAGCGTTCCGGACCCGAGCACCTCGACCTGCTCCGGCTCCCAGGAGAAGGGGGCCTCGGCTCCGTCGTAGGACCGGCGCCACCACGCGGCGACCGCCTCCGCGCCCCGGAGCGGCTTCTCCCCGGAGAAGAAGACCGTCTCCGCCGTGAGGAACGAGGCGAACGCCGCGTGGTCGCGGTCGGTCATGGTCTTCGCGAACGCCCTCTCGGTGTCGAAGACCTCCTTGCGGAGCCCCTCGCGGGAGGCCGTCGGTGCCCCCGTGGCGCAGCCAACGGCCGAGAGGACGGCCAGGGCGGCGGCGAGTCGACTCGTCCTCGAGAGTCCGCCGATCACGGAATCACCCTGAGCACCCGCCACAGCGTGCCTCCTCCCGAATTCACGGCGCGGGGAGGAGCCCGAGCTGGGTCAGCGCCGCGACGTTGTCCCACGAGGTCCAGGTCTCCGCGACGAGACGTCCTCGAACCCGTGCATCCCGATGATGACGACCTCCATCCGCCGGTGAGTCGGCGGGAACGGCCCGAGCGGCCCCTCCATCGTGCCCGTCCCGCGGGAACGCCGCGCCACGAAGTCGCCCTCGCCCAGGAGCGCTTCGATCTCCTCCCGCCAGTCCGGAAAGCTCGCCTGGTTCGAGAGGAGCCAGTCGCGCATGACGTCCCGCCCCCGGATCTCCTGGAGCCCCGCTGGCATCGCCTGGCAGTGGCGGACGTCGTCGGGGGCGAGGCCGTCGACGAACCCCTGCACGTCCCCGGCGCTGAGCCGCGCGACCGCTCTCGATCTCGGTCGCCGGGGCGGTGCTAGAGTTCTTCCGGGCCGGGACTCGATCGCGAGAAGCACGCCGCGTTCTGGAAGGCCGGCGCCGAGGAGGACCTCGGCGCCGCCGCCCGTCTCCTCGAGACCGGGCATCGGCGTCACGGCCTCTTCTTCGCCCACCCCGCCGTCGAGAAGGCCCTGAAACGCCTCGCGACGCTCAGGACGGGTGAAGTCCCCCCGAAGAGCCACGACCTGCTTCGCCTCCTGGAGGTCGCCGGCCTCGTGGTGGACGAGGCCCGTGCGGTGTCGATGGCCCGGCTCGGACGATTCTGCATGGAGGGGCGATATCCGGAGTCGTGGGCGCCGCCGCCGTCGAGAGAGCTGGCAGCCGAGATCTTCGAAGAGTCGAAAGGGCTCGTGGCGTGGCTGAGCTCGATGTCCTAGCCAAGATCCGGCTCTACCTGGATACGGTCCAGCGGCTTGGAATTCCGGTCGCCCGCGCCGTCCTCTTCGGCTCCCGGGCCCGCGGCACAGCCGACGAATGGAGCGACATCGACCTCGTCGTCGTCTCTCCCGTCTTCGACGGTCCGAGGGGACCCGACGCCGTCGACGCGCTCTGGCGTGCCTGCGCCGTGACGGGGGGCTACATCGAGCCTGTCGCCTGCGGCGTCCAGCGCTGGGAGGAGGACGACGGCTCCCCCCTCCTCGCCCTCGCGCGCACGGAGGGCATCGACGTCCTCGACGCCTCGAGCCTCCCCGGCCAGCTGCCCCGGGCGTAGACTTTCCCTCCAGATCTTCCTCTCTCACCGCCGCGGAGGAGCCGGCTGCCGCTCGCTCGCGGGACACCTCTCGGACCGTACGAGATCCTCGGCCCGATCGGGGCAGGCGGGATGGGTGAGGTCTGGCGCGCGCGCGACACGAAGCTGGCGCGCGACGTCGCGCTGAAGGTCCTTCCTGACCACCTCTCGGACGACCCGAAGGCCCTCGCCCGGCTCGAGAACGAGGCGAAGGCCGTCGCCGCGCTCTCGCACCCGCACATCCTCGCCATCCGCCACTTCGGCCGGATCGACGGAATCTCCTTCGTCGTCACCGAGCTCCTCGAGGGGGAGACCCTCCGCGCCGCCCTCCTCCGCGGCCCGCTTCCTCTCCGCAAGGCCCTCGACGTCGCCGCCCAGCTCGCCGACGCCCTCGCCGCCGCGCACGAGAAGGAGATCGTCCACCGCGACGTCGAGCCCGAGAACGTCATCCTCACGAAGGACGGCCGAGCCAAGCTCCTCGATTTCGGCCTCGCGCACCAAGACACGGCGTTTCGTTCTTCCGACGACACCCACTCGCCCACCGTCCCGAGGAACACGGACCCCGGCACGATCCTCGGCACGGTCTCCTCCATGTCGCCCGAGCAGGCGCAGGGCCACCCCGCGGGCTTTCGCTCCGGCCAGTTCTCCCTCGGTGTCGTCCTCCACGAGATGCTCTCGGGCAAGCGCCCGTTCCACGGCCCTTCCCCCGTCGAGACCCTCGCCGAAATCATCCGCGCCGCGCCCGAGCCGCTCGGAGCCGTTGCGCCCTCCGCACCCACACCCGTCCGCTGGATCGTCGATCGCCTCCTCGCCAAGGACCCCGCCGACCGCTACGACTCAACCCGCGACCTCGCGCGAGACCTCGCGACGTGCCGCCAGCACCTCTCCGAAGCGACGACCAGCTCCCCCTCCGCCGTGCCTGCTCTCGGCGCCGTCGCGCACGGCCGGAGAAGCGTGTGGCTCCCCGTCGCCTCCCTCGCGCTCGCATGCGCGCTCTCGGCCGGCTACTGGCTCGGAGGCGTCCGGAGCCGTCCGAAACCGGAGCCACCATCCCGTTCCGAAACTCGTTCAGCTGACCTGGGAGGCAGGCGGGGAGACGAGAGCGAGTATCTCGCCCGACGGCGGCAGCTTCCTGTACGTCGCCGGATCCATCGGGCAGACGGACATCTTGCTGCGGAGAGCCGGGGGCGAAAGCGCGACGAATCTGACGAGGGGCGACCCGGGTAACGACGGGGAGCCCGCGTTCTCTCCGGACGGGCAATCGATCGCCTTCCGGTCGGAGCGCGACGGGGGCGGGATCTTCGTGGCGGGAGCGACCGGCGAGTCGCCGCGCCGCCTGATGGACGTTGGATTCAGTCCCGGTGGTCTCCCGACGGAAAGGAGATCGTCGACGCGACCCAGCCGGGGCTTGAAGCCCCGAGCCGAAGCGAGATCTGGATCGTCGGAGTCGCGATCGGCACGACGAGGAAGCTCTACGACGGAAACGGGGTGTCTTCCTCGTGGTCGCCAAACGGCCAACGGATCGCCTTCCAACAGAGGTCCACCAGGGACTTCCTTGCGGGGAGTCATTCACTGTCGACGCTCCCGGCCTCGAGAGGAACCCCCTCCGTTCTCCTGGAGATTCCCGGAACGCCCGGTTCCCTGCCGGACTGGTCGCGGAACGGGATCGCATTCGTGACGATCGCCGGGGGAGTAGCGAACGTCTGGCGAGTCAGGGTCGACGAAACGACCGGACAGAAGATCGGCAACGCAGAGCCCGTCCTGACGTCGAATCTCTCGAGCTTCCCGTCCTCGACGCCAGACGGGAGACGGCTCGTATTCAGCTTCTTCTGGGGCTCGTTCACCCTCGAGCGCTACGTTTTCGACCCAGAAAGAGGAAGACCGCTCGCCGAGCCGAACGCGGTCCTGACCGGCTCTCGCAGGATGCGTCTCGCCGCCGTCTCCCCGGACGGCTTCAGCGCTGTCCGGAAGCTGCCGGGTGTGCTCGTCAGAAGCGGACCGCGCCCGGCCGCGCCTCCGGCGCGGGATGATGCTGAGCGCAAGTGGCTTGTCGCTGACCGGTGGCCACGCTCGGCCGGCAATAAACAAACGAGCGAGGGTGGTCACTTTCCGACGAGTGTTGAAGCCGGACGGCGCGTGGCTCGCGATGGTCCTCTGGGAACACGACGGCCAGAAGGACGGTCTCCTTGTTCGAACCAAGTCCGGCGAAACGCGGCGCCTGACGAATGACTGGCTGAGGGAAGACGCCCTCGTCTGGGCGCCGGATGCCTCACGGCTCCTCTTCGCCGTTCCGACGGGGAGTGTCAGCGAGACGTGGAGCATCCGGCCGGACGGAAGCGGGCGCGAGCTCGAGGCCCCGCGCGCGGGAGCCGAGCCGGGCGTTCCAGCCTGGATGTCGCCGAACGCGAGGACGCTCTACGTGTACGTCGGCAAGGACCTCCGGCTCCGCACGGTCGACCTCGGGCTTCCGAAGGAACGGGGAGTCCCGCTGGCGCTCCCGACACCCGAATCAGGCCGACAGGTCGGCCTTTCGGAGGGATCCAGGGAGGGCGACTGGCTCGCTGGCTATCCGTGGGACGTGCCGGTTGGGGACGTAAGACCGCTCCTTCTCTTCGACATGAGGAACAAGAGGTACGAAGCGCTGGTCGAGCCCGAATCGTATCGGCCGGCTGTCTTCCTCCCGGACTCACGCCGTGTCCTTCTCTACGGGGCAGGTCGATTCGAGATCCTGGATCGGGTCACGCGCAGACTTACCCCGGGAGGTTCGATCTCCCCAGGGACGATTGACATCGGGTTCTCCGCGGACGGGAGCTCGCTCTTCTCGCTGAGCGCGGCCGAAGAGTCCGACGTCTGGATGCTCGCGTACGGAATGACCCGCTGAGAGGGTGCACCGCCGGTACACCCGGGGCCGCTTCGGCATTGGAGTCGTCGCCAGATCCGAGCGGGCGGAAAGGCACGAGCCTCCGCACCACCGCCGGGCGCCCGGTGCCCGCCCCGGTCATCCGCCCCCGTCGCCGTCCCCGGTCCCTGCTCCCGGTTCTACCCCCCGAACGTCCCCACGGTATCCCGCACGTACTCGGGTCTTCTCATCCCAACCAGCACGCTCGTGACGCCCGGCACGTCCAGGAGCCCCTTGATCGTCCGCTGCGAGAGCGTTCCCTCGAGCGATTCGTGGAGCGTCTTCGTCACGATGTCGGACAGTTCCGCGAAACGCGCTTCTTCTTTCGGCGTCAATCGCGCCACCAGCCCCGAGGCCGCCTCCAGGAGTGCGCGGTCCCATTCTTCGGCCCAGCGGCGGAAGTCGGCGTCGCGCGAGAAGACGTCGCGCAGCTCGCCGAGGAGCTCGACGCGCCGTGGGTCGACGACGTCGTCCCAGACCTCGCGAAACGTCGAGAGGTCGAGGCCGCGCTTCTCGAACTCGGTCAGGAGCGGGGAGATCGCGATGAGCTCCTCGGGCGGGGCCACGCCGTCCTCCACGGAGAGGCGGGGCGCGAACGCCTGCGCGAACTCCTCCTCCGCCGCTCTCAGCCGCGCGAGCGCGTCGGCGGAAGGCGCGGGGACGAGCGAGAACGGCGCGCCGACCGTCGCGAAGCGGTGGAGCTGCCCCTGCTTGAACCCGTTCAGCGGCCGGTTCACGAGGACGGCGAGCTCGTGCTCCCGGGCCACGTCGAGGACGCTGCGGCCGTCGACCGTGTGAATCGGCTCGCGGGCGCCCAGCTCCACCGGGTTCATCGGAAGCTGGATCGCGGCGAAACCGGGGCCGGCGAGCTCGAGGACGCGGAGGAGGTCGACCGCGTCGGCCTTGTCGTGCGGGACGACGAACGTGTTCGAGGAGATGCCGTACGCGCCGATCCGGCCCGCGGCGACCTCCTTCTCGAGCTGTCCGAAAGCCCGGCCGATCCGCTCGTAGAACGTGTCGCGCGCCTCGGCGAGCGGCATCCTCCGGTGCTCTGCGTCCGAGAGGAAGTACTCGGGGTTGTGGAGGAGGAGGAGCTCCACGCGCGGCATCGCGAGGCGGCCGAGCGAGGCCGAGAGCTGGTCGGCGAGGAACTCGGGCGAGATGCAGTGCCAGCAGTCGCGCGAATACTCGGTCATCTCGCGCCACGGGTCGCCCAGCTTCCGGCGCTCGTGCGCCTCGTGCAGGTTCTGCCCCTGGACGTACCCCGCCTTCGTGACGACGACGACGTCCTCGCGCTTCGCCTCGCCCGAGGCGGTCAGCTCCTTCAGCACCTTCCCCACCAGGATCTCGCTGTGCCCGTCGCCGTAGTTCGTCGAGGTGTCGACGAGGTTCACCCCAGAGAGGAGGGCGAGTCGGAGCGCCTCGCGGTGCCGTGGAACCCGGTCGTCGACGCGGTAGCACCCGAACCCGACGGGGGAGACACGCGCGTGGAGCTTGCCGAGAGGGCGGCGGGTCGATTCGGGGAGGCGGGCCTCGCTCATGGCCCGGAACGATATCGGACGCCGGGTTTCCCTGCCCGGTCCGGGCCCAAACCGGGCCTCCCGGGGCCCCAGGCCGCCGACCCTGCGAGAATCAGCCGATGAGCACCCGCCCCGACAAGCCCTGGAACCCCGTCGAGCTCGAGGTCGAGCTCTTCTGCCGGGGCCTCCTGGTCGACGACTCCGCCCGCGCCGGCGTAGACGCCCGCCGAGTCGCCCGCACCCGTGCGGGCCTCGGCTCCGGCGTCGAGCTGGTCATTCCCGCCCCCCGCCAGGGGATCTGGGTCAACGTCCCGCTCGACGAGCCCTTCGTCGCCACCTCGCCCCTCACCCTCGTCCGGCAGGGCGAGTCGTTCGCCGTCCGCGACAAGCGCCTTCCCGACGTCGTCTACCCGGTCCGTCTTCCCGACCCGCCTTCCTGGTACGCGCGAACCACGTCGCGGGGCGTCCCGATGACCCGCGTCGGCGTCCTGCAGGGGACGTATCTCGGCGTCTACTTTGCCGAGACCTGCATGTACTGGTACAACACCCCTTCCGCCGCGAACTGCCAGTTCTGCACGACGGGGGTCAACGTCGGGAAGAACGAGGAGCTGGCGAAGAAGGTCGAGGACGTCGTCGAGGTGGCGAAGGTCGCGCGTGCCGAGTCGGGCGTCACCTTTACCCACTTCAACACCGGCTACCACTTCGAGGACGACCCGAAGAAGAGGGCCATGCACGGCCTCGTGCAGGCACGGCCCTTCGTCTCGGCCATCCGCCGGAACGTCGGCGGGTTCATCGGCATGCAGGCCGTCCCCGTCCTGAAGGAGTGCTGGGACGAGTACGACGAGCTGATCGAGCTCGGGTGCGACCACTTCTCCTTCTGTGTCGAGCTCCTCGACAAGAAGTGGTTCGACGAAGTCTGCCCGGGCAAGGCGGCGACCGTCGGCCAGAACGCCTTCTTCGAGGCGCTCGAGTACACCGCCGGCAAGCTCGGCCGTGGCCGCGTCTCAGGCGAGATCATCGCGGGCCTCGAGCCGGCGGAGTCGA
>CAVOJA010000092.1:0-16596 GCA_963696015.1 uncultured Holophagales bacterium | reverse complement strand
ACGCCTCGATCATCGACGGCGTGCGGCTCTGCAAGGCGCAGCGCTATCGCTACCGGAACAACAGCATGGAGGACCTCGAGGCCAAGCTGAAGGAAGCCGACGCCGCCAAGGCGCGCTTCAAGCTCATCGCCACCGACGGCGTGTTCTCCATGGACGGCTTCATCGCCAACCTGCCGGGCATCTGCGACCTGGCCGACAAATACGGCGCGCTCGTCATGGTGGACGACAGCCACGCCGTCGGCTTCATGGGCAAGGCCGGCCGCGGCACGCACGAGCATTGCGGCGTGATGGGCCGGGTGGACGTGTTCACCGGCACGCTGGGCAAGGCCCTCGGCGGCGCCAGCGGCGGCTATACCAGCGGCCGCAGGGAGATCATCGACCTGCTCCGCCAGCGTTCCCGCCCCTACCTGTTCTCCAACACCATCGCCCCGAGCATCGCCGCGGCGTCCATCAAGTGCCTGCAGATGCTGAGCGCCTCCACCGCACTGCGCGACAAGCTCGAGGCCAACACGAAGTTCTTCCGCGACGGCCTGACGAAGGCCGGCCTCACGATCAAGCCCGGCACGCATCCCCTCGTGCCCGTGATGCTCGGCGACGCGGCGCTGTCGCCGAGCTGAAGATCGTCAACGCCCGGGAGGGATCCGTGTTGGCGGGAAGGACGTTCGGGTAGAGCCCGAACGCCGTCGACGCCAGGAGGCCGGCGAGGAAGAGGGACGACGAGAGGAACGCGCCTTTCCCGGAGCTCTCGTCGCGATACCAGTAGACGCCGGTGAGACCTGCGAGCGCGAGAGCGGGAAGGAGAAGGCCTTCGGGATGCGCGCTCATCCGGGCGGGAATCAGCGGCTGCACCAGGAAGGTGAGGCCCGAGACCACGACCGTCAGGAAGACGGTCGCCAACCAGGCCGACGCCGCGAAGCGCCGCGCACGCTCGGAGAGGGGACCTGCCGTCTTCATCGCGATCCAGAGCGAGCCGTGCGTCGTCAACGCGGAAAATGCGAGGAGCCCTACCGACGACGTGTACCAGTCGATGATCCCGGTCGGAGGTCCGAGCCGGAAGTTCGTCCAGAGCGGCGCGAAGAACTCCCCGGAGGCGTCGAGCGGCACACCTCGGACGACGTTTCCCAGCGCGGCGCCGAAGAAGATCGCCAGGAGCGCGCTCGAGACTGAGAACGCGACGTCCCAGAAGGGCCTCCAGACCGGGTGATCGACGTGGTTGCGAAACTCCAGCGAGATGCCCCGGCCCATCAGGAGCCACAGGACGATCATGAGCGGCAGGAAGAACCCGGAGAAGCTCGCCGCATAGAGCGTCGGGAACGCGAGCACGAGGGCGCCACCCGCTCCGATCAGCCAGACCTCGTTGCCGTCCCACACCGGGCCGATCGTCTTCAGGACCGCGCGCCTCTCCTCCTCGCCGCGGGCCAAGAAGAGGTGGACGATGCCGACCCCGAGGTCGAACCCGTCGAGGACGACATACGTCGTCAGCATGAAGGCGATGAGGACGAACCAGACGGTCGCCATCAGCGGGCTCCCTCGTGCGCAGGTCCCGGCCCGTGCTCGATCTCCCGCGAGAGCAGGAACAGCAGGAGGATGCCCAGGAGCGCGTACATCCCGAGGAACCCGAGGAGGACGAAGAGCCCGTTGCCCGCCGAGACGTTCCGGCTGACGCCGTCCGCGGTCCTCATGACGCCGTAGACGAGCCAGGGCTGCCTTCCGAGCTCGGCCGTCATCCACCCGGCCGAGTTGGCGACGTAGGGGAACGGAAGCATCAGCATCAGGAGCCACAGCACCGGCCGGGTCGTGAAGAGCCGATCCTTCCGCATCAGCAGCGCCGAGAGGCCCATCACGCCGATGAAGATCGTCCCGAGGCCCACCATGATGTGGTAGCCGTAATAGAGAAGCGGGACGTTTTCGGGCCAGCTGTCCCTTGGAAATGCGTCGAGACCCTTCACCTCGGCCTTCCACCGGTTGTAGGTGAGGAAGCTGAGCATCCGGGGGATCTCGACCGGGTTGTCGAGGCGGAGCTTCTCCATGTCGGGCTGGCCGATGAGGGCGAGCGGCGCTCCCTGCTCCGTCTCGAAGAGCCCCTCCATCGCGGCGAGCGTGACGGGCTGGAACCGCGCGACGTTCTTCCCCTGCCCGTCCCCGGTCGGCATGGCCATGGCGATCGAGGCGACGAGGCCGACCGGGACGGCGACCCGCAGGAACGTCCGGCCCTGGGCTTCGTGCCGGCCGGAGAGGAGGTACCAGGACCCGATCGACGAGACGACGAACGCGGCCGTCACGACGGACCCGGACATGGTGTGGAGGTACTGCCAGATGAGCCACGGGTTGGCGAAGAGGGCCCAGAGGCTGGTGAGCTCGAGAGTGCCCGCGGCGCCGGCCCGATATCCCACGGGGTTCTGCATCCAGGCGTTCGTGGCGACGATGAACAGGCCGGAAAGCCACGTGCCCAGCAGGAGCATCCACGCGCTGAGGTCGTGGACCCGCTTCGACACCTTTCCCTCGCCGTAGATGAAGATGCCGAGGAACACCGACTCGAGGAAGAACGAGAAGACCCCTTCCATCGCCAGCGTCTGGCCGATGATGCCTCCCGTGACTTTCGAGAACTGTGCCCAGCTCGTCCCGAACTGGAACTCCAGCGGAATGCCAGTGACGACCCCCATCGCGAAGTTGAGCCCGAAGATCCGGGCCCAGAAGCGGGCCGCCCGGTCGTAGAGCTCGTTCCCGCTTCTCTTCCCCAGGCTCTTGAAGATCACGATGAGGAGCGCCAGCCCCATCGTGAGCTGGGGAAAGAGGTAGTGGTACATCGACGTGAATGCGAACGTGAGGCGGTGAACGGTGAGCGCCGAGTCCATGGTCTCTGGACGATAGGCCCGGCCGATGCCACCGCAAAGCGCGTTCCGGCTCGAAGCGGACGAGCGCGTCGCCGAGGACGTCACCCCGAGCTCCTGACGCCGGTCATACCAGGCGCGCAGCCAACGTGGGAGGATGGGCGCAAAGAGACACGTCAGCCATGTCAAACGCCCCGTCGGAGAAGCCGCTTTCATCGTGGTGGCGCCACGCCGTCATCCTCGTCATGGTGCTCGGCTTCGGCCTGCTCACCGTGGTGACCGTCCTGACCTACACGAACGCTCCGCCCATCCCGGAGCGGGTCACCGACCCCGCCGGGGCGACTCTCTTCACGCGGGAAAATGTCGAGCACGGGCAGGAGGTCTTTCTCAAGTACGGCCTCATGGAGCACGGCTCGCTCTGGGGCCACGGGGCGTACCTCGGCCCGGACTACAGCGCCGAATACCTGCACCGGCTGGCCGAGATCGCTCGAGACACGCTCGCCCGGGAACGCCACGGCCTGCCCTACGCGCAGCTGGATCCGGGCACGGCCGCGGGCCTGGACGCCGGAGTCCACCGCCTTCTCAAGGAGAACCGCTACGACCCCGGCACCGGCACGCTGCGGTTCTCGCCGGCCGAGGCGGCCGCCTGGGAGATCCAGAGGGCCGAGTGGGCCGACTACTTCTCGGGAAGCACGCCCGCGCCGGGTCTGCCGGCGAAGTACATCCGAGACCCGCACGACCTCGCGGACCTCGACTCCTATTTCGCGTGGGCGGCCTGGGCCACGGTCGCGAACCGGCCCGGGAAGGACTACTCCTACACGAACAACTGGCCCTACGAACCGGCCGTTGGCAACCGGCCGAGCGCGTCCACGTATCTCTGGAGCGCTCTCAGCCTCGTCACCCTCCTCGCCGGGCTGGGAGCCGTCCTGTTCGCGTTCGGCCGGTTCGATGACCTCGGCTGGCACGGCACGTCGGAGAGCGGACACGCCCACGACAGCGCCTTCTCCCGCTGGACCCTGACCCCGAGCCAGAAGGCGGCCGGCCTCTATTTCGGCGTCGTCGCCCTGCTGTTCCTTCTCCAGGCGCTTGCGGGGGGCGCCCTCGCGCACTACCGCGTGGAGTCCGGCGCCTTCTACGGGATCGATCTCGCGCGGTTCCTTCCCTACAACCTGCTCCGGACCTTCCACCTCCAGCTCGCCATCTTCTGGATCGCCACCTCGTGGGTGGCTGGCGGCATCTTCCTCGCGCCGATCGTGGGAGGGGCCGAGCCCCGCGGGCAACGGGCGGGCGTCCTCGCGCTGCTCGTGGCCCTCGCCGTCGTCGTCTTCGGGAGTCTCGGCGGCGAGTGGCTGGGCATCAACGACCGGCTCGGGAAGCTCTGGTTCTGGTTCGGTCACCAGGGGTCGGAATACCTGGATCTCGGACGCTTCTGGCAGCTCCTGCTGGCGGTCGGCCTCGTCGGCTGGCTCGTCCTGATGTACCGGGCCCTGCGGCCGGCGATCCGCGACCGTCAGCGCTCCGAGCTGGCCTCGCTCTTCCTCTACGCCGCGGCCGCGATTCCCCTCTTCTACCTGCCCGCCCTCTTCTTCGGGCCCCGGACGAACTTCGCCGTGATCGACAACTGGCGCTTCTGGATCATCCACCTCTGGGTGGAGGGCTTCTTCGAGCTCTTCGCGACCGTCCTCGTCGCCGTGATCTTCGTCGTGCTGGGACTGGTCACGGCCCGCACGGCCACGCGAGTCATCTACCTCGACGCCATCCTCTACCTGGCCGGCGGGATCGTGGGGATCGGTCACCACTGGTACTTCACGGGCCAGGGGACTCTCAACATGGGCCTCGCCGCGTGCTTCTCGGCGCTGGAGGTGGTCCCGCTCACGCTGCTCACCCTCGACGCCTGGGATTTCGTCCGTCTGCGCGAGCGACGCTGCGAAGACTGCCAGACGGCCTTCGCCGACCGGCACCGCTGGACCATCTACTTCCTGATGGCGGTCGGCTTCTGGAATTTCGTCGGCGCCGGAGTCTTCGGCTTCCTGATCAACCTGCCGATCGTCTCCTACTTCGAGGTCGGCACGACCCTCACCACCAACCACGGCCACGCGGCGCTCTTTGGCGTCTTCGGGATGCTGGCCCTGGCCGTGCTCGTCTTCTGCCTCCGTTCCCTCGCGCGGGAGGAGGTCTGGGCGCGCGCGGAACGGCTCGTCCGTGTGGGTTTCTGGGGCCTCAACGCGGGTCTCGCGCTGATGATGGCCGTCGACCTCTTCCCGGCGGGGGTGCTCCAGCTCTGGGACGTCCTGCAGAACGGCTACTGGCACGCCCGGCGGCTCACCTGGCTGATGAGCGGGACCTTCCACACGCTCGAGTGGGCGCGCGTCGTCGCCGACAGCGTCTTCCTGCTCGTCGGCGTTGTGCCCCTGGCCCTGGCCGTCGCGGTCCTGCTCCTCGGCTCCCGCAAGGGAGCGGCGGCCGCTCGGTGAGGCTATGCTCAACCGGCGATGGCTGAGGAATTCTTCGTGATCTGCCCCTACTGCGGCGAGGAGGTCGAGATTCGGCTGGAATCGGACGTGGCTGGCTCCCTCGTCCTACTTTCCGCCCATCTCGAATCCGTTTCCGCGTAATGAGGTCTTCGGTCAGGAGCGGCTGAAAGAACTTCTACGGCTCGCGTTCGCGTCGAGGGACCGAGGTCGCGGCGACCTTCTACACGATCTTCGAGACCGCCAAGGCGCTGCAGCTCGACCCCGCCGAGGACCTTCGCGCGGTCGTCCTCGAGGCTCTGGCCTCCCCGGGCTCCGTTACTCTCCCCGCCGACTTCAAAGCCACAACCTGACATCCTCGCGCGGTTGTATCTCCACGCCCGGACTTCGTCACGACGGGGTTCGGCGAGGTCTTACGGTAGGTCCGGAACAGAACGGAGGTTCCCGTAGCTGAGCTGCGCGCGGCCCCCGGAATTACAGCAGGGGGAGCGAAATGTTCTGGCCGGGCCCAGTGGCGAGGGGCCGGCCATCGGCGCGATCGCGAGGTCTCCCTGCTCGCTCAGTCGGACGAGAGGCTGCGTCCCCGGCATTGATCGGTTGAGGCGATGATAGTCGTCGCAGATCACCCCGTCATCGGATTGTCCTGTTCGAAGTCGACAGCGCCCGTCGTCCAGGTGAGGCCGATGGCACCGCCTGCCTCGATGTCGTGGCCGTCGTGCTCCCTGTGGGTGTCGCTATAGCGCGTCGACGACGGCCTTCGCGAAAGCGGAGCAGGAGGTCGGCGCGACTCCGTGGGGGGCGAGGTCGGCGGTACGGAGTCCCGTCGCCAGGACCTTCTCCACGGCGCTCTCGATCGCCGCGCCGGAGCGGGGAAGCGCGCAGCCGTCGCGTAGGAGCATCGCCATCGAGAGAATCGCGCCGATCGGGTTCGCGACGTCCGTCCCGGCAAGCGTGGGGGCCGAGCCGTGGACCGGCTCGAAGAGGCCGGGGCCGGCGCCGAGGCTTGCCGAGGGGAGGAGCCCGAGCGAGCCGACGAGGGCTCCGGCGAGGTCGGAGAGGATGTCTCCGAAGAGGTTCTCGGTGAGGAGGACGTCGAAGCGGGAAGGGGTCAGGACGAGGGCCATCGCGCAGGAATCGACGTACTGGTGCTCGAGGCGGACCGCGGGGTGGCGCGCGGCGACCTCTTCGACGACGCGGCGCCAGAGGACGGAGGTCTCCAGGACGTTCGCCTTGTCGACGGAGGTGACGAGGCCGCGGCGCCCCTCGGCGGCGCGGAAGGCGAGCTCTGCGATCCGTTCGATCTCCTCGCGCGAGTAGGGGAGCGTGTTGACGGCGCGGCCGGCGGCGAGGTCGAGGGAACGGGGCTCGCCGAAGTAGAGGCCGCCGGTCAGCTCGCGGAAGACGACGAGGTCGAGCCCCGCGGCGATCTCGGGCTTCAACGGCCCGGCGGCCGCCAGTCCCGGGACGGCCTTCGCGGGCCGGACGTTCGCGAAGACGCCGAGCGATTTGCGGAGGCGGAGCAGGCCGGTCTCGGGCTTTCTCTCCCGCGGCTCGCCGTCGAACGCCGGGTCGCCGACGGCGCCGAGGAAGACGGCATCGGAGGCGAGGCAGGCGGCGAGCGTCGGATCCGGGAGCGGCGAGCCGGTCGCGCGGAGCGCGGCTCCGCCGATCGGGTGCTCGGTCGCCTCGACGCCGATGCCGTCGAGGGCGCAGGCCGCGCGGAGGACCCTCAGCGCGGCCTGCGTCACCTCGGGGCCGATCCCGTCGCCCGGGAGGACGGCGACGCGCAGAGCCACGGGAGCCTAGACGCCCCAGCCGTAGCCGGACATGTCGCGAAGCTCGTCGTCCTCGGCCGTGCGCGCGAAAGGGAAGGCGGGAGTGGCTTCGGTGGGCGAGGCGCTCGCGGGGTGCTGGGCGGACGGGCTCGCGGAGGCCTGCCGGGGCTCCGGGCGGGGGTCGGGGCGCGTGCTGGACGGGGTTCTGGTCATGGGGTTCTCCTTCTTCGTTTGCGTTCCGTTCAGGCGGCGGCTTCCAGGACCGCCGCGCGGGCGGCCGAGACGGCCGAGAGGTACGACTTGAGGGACGCGTCGATGGAATCGGTCGAGGCGGCGTGCCCGGCGGCTTCGTTTCCGGCGTGCCTCACGCGGACGACGACCTCGGCGAGGGCGTCTTTGCCGCCGGTCACGGCGCGCGTCGTCAGCTCGAGGAGCTCGACGTCGAGCCCCAGTGCCGCGTCGCAGGCCTTCAGCGCGGCATCGAGCGGGCCATTGCCGCCGGCCGACGCGGTGCGCCGTTCGCCGTCGAGCTCGATCTCTACGGTCGCCATCGGGAGGAGCTGGTTGCCCGAGAGGGTCTGATAGCGGACGAGACGGACGTGGCTGTCGGGGACGCAGGCGACGAGCGCGAGGAGGTCCTCGTCCCAGACGTACTTCTTCCGGTCAGCGAGCTCCTTCACCCGGGCAGTGAGCTCTTCGACCTCGTCCTTGGCGAGGACGACGCCGAGCGCTTTCAGGCGGGACTCGACCGCGTGCCGGCCGGAGTGCTTTCCGAGGACGAGGCTGCTGTCGCCGGCGCCGACGGAGGCCGGGGTCATGATCTCGTAGGTCAGCGGGTTCGCGAGCATGCCGTGCTGGTGGATTCCCGCCTCGTGCGCGAAAGCGTTCCGGCCCACGACGGCCTTGTTCGGCTGCGGCCAGATGCCCGTGATCGAAGAGAGGAGGTGGCTCGCGGTGGCGATCTCCTCCGTCCTGACACCCGTCGCGAGGCCGAGCGACTCGCCCCTCACCCGGAGCGTCATGACGAACTCCTCGAGCGAGGTGTTGCCGGCGCGCTCGCCGACGCCGTTGATCGTCACCTCGACCTGCCGCGCGCCGTTCTTCACGGCCGCGAGCGAGTTCGCGTTCGCCAGGCCGAGGTCGTCGTGGCAATGGGCCGAGAGGGTGACGCCCGGGACGTCGCGCGTCAGCTTCGCGAAGATCTCCCCGTACTCGTCGGGGAGGGCATAGCCGACCGTGTCGGGGATGTTGACGATGGAAGCTCCCGCCTCGTGGACGGCGGCCACGACCTCGCGGAGGAAGCCGTAGTCGCTGCGCGAGGCGTCCTCGGCGGAGAACTCGACCTCCGGGAAGAAGGTGAGCGCGAAGCGGACGGCGGCGGCGGCCTGCCGGAGCGCTTCCTCGCGAGGCATCTTCAGCTTGTGCGCGAGGTGGAGGTCGGAGGTGGCGATGAACGTGTGGATGCGGGGGTGGGCCGCGCCCTCGAGCGCCTTCGCGGCGGCGCGGATGTCCTCCTCGCGGGTCCGGCAGAGGGCGGCGACGGTGCAGGCGACTTCATCGGCGACGGCCCTCACCGACTCCCGTTCGCCCACGGAGGCGGCGGGGAAGCCGGCTTCGATCACGTCCACACCGAGCCGCTCGAGCTGCCGCGCGAGCCGTACTTTCTCGACGCCGTGCATCGAGCAGCCGGGCGACTGCTCGCCGTCGCGGAGCGTCGTGTCGAAGATGAGGACCCGCCCGCTCATACGCCGGCGCCCGCCGGTACGGCGACCGGGGAGCCCTCCGCGGGGGCTGCCTTGGCTTCGGCGGCCTTCGAGGTCTTCACGACGTCCCCCTCGGGGGTGACGGCGACGGCGTCGAGGAACGGCATCATTCCGCGCAGGACGGCCCCGACCGCCTCGATCGGGTGCTCCCGCTCGGCCTTGCGGCGCGCCTCGTACTCCGGCCGGCCCGTCTCGTTTTCGGCGATCCAGCGAGCGGCGAAGGAGCCGTCGCGAATCTCGGCGAGGAGGCGCGCCATGATCGCTTTCGTCTCGTCCGTGACGATGCGCGGACCGGCGGTGTAGTCGCCCCACTCGGCAGTGTCGGAGACGGAGTGGCGCATGTAGCTGAGGCCGCCCCGGTACATCAGGTCGACGATGAGCTTCAGCTCGTGGAGGCACTCGAAGTAG
This sequence comes from uncultured Holophagales bacterium, assembly GCA_963696015.1. GTDB lineage: Bacteria > Acidobacteriota > Thermoanaerobaculia > UBA5066 > UBA5066 > UBA5066. Next base: position 7,348 of record CAVOJA010000092.1, on the reverse strand, counting down.
GCGACCTCGGGCTGGTAGCCGGCGTTCACGAGCGTGTCGAAGCCCGCCTTCACGAGGGCCGAGACGCCGCCGCAGAGGACGGCCTGCTCGCCGAAGAGGTCGGTCTCGGTCTCCTCGGTGAACGTCGTCTCGAGGACGCCCGCGCGCGTGCAGCCGAGGGCGCGGGCATAGGCGAGGGCGTTCGCGAGGGCTTTGCCGCTCGCGTCGTGGTGGACGGCAACCAGGGCGGGCGTGCCCTGACCGTCGATGTAGAGCTCGCGGACGCGGTGGCCCGGCGCCTTCGGCGCCACCATCGAGACGTCGACCCCTTCGGGAGGGTTGATGGTTCCGAAACGGATGTTGAAGCCGTGCGCGAACATGAGCGTCTTGCCCGGCCGAAGGGCCGGCGCGATCTCCTCGCGGTAGAGGCGCGCCTGGGACGTGTCGGGGGCCAGGATCATGATCACGTCGGCCCTCTCGGACGCCTCGAGCGGCGTGAGGACGGTGAGGCCGGCGGCCTCGGCCCGGGCGCGCGAGCGGCTGCCGGCGGGGAGGCCGACGACGACGGCGATGCCGCTGTCGCGGAGGTTGAGAGCGTGAGCGTGCCCCTGGCTTCCGTAGCCGAGGATGGCCACGGTCTTTCCTGAGATGTCCTCGATGCGGGCGTCGCGGTCGTAGTGGATCCGGGCCATGGGTATCTCCTTCGTGTCCTTCGTCTTCTCTGCGGTCTTCTCTGCGGTCTTCTCCTGGCTTCAGCTGGCGAGCTCGAGCGGGTCGGCGTCGGCGTCGTGCTCGTGTGCGAGGGCGCGTCGGGCGGAGGCCCCGCGCGTCATGGCGACTTTTCCGGTCCGCACCATCTCCACGATGCCGCGGGGGCGGAGGAGCTCGACGAGGCCTTCGACCTTCTCCGGGTCGCCGGTGATCTCGACGATCACGGTGTCGGTCGAAACGTCGACGATCCGCGCGCGGAAGATCGAGATCAGGTCGTTCACCTGCGAGCGTTCTCCCTCGGCGCACCTCACGCGGACCAGGGCGAGCTCGCGCGATACGGTCGGCACGTGGGTGACGTCGTGGACGTCGAGGACGGGGACGAGCTTGCGCAGGTTCGCCTCGATGATCCGCGAGGCGACCCGCGACGTGTCGACGACGAAGGTCATCCGCGAAACGCCCTCGGTCTCGCTGTGGCCGACGGTGAGGCTCTCCACGTTGAACGCGCGCCGGCGGAACATCCCCATGACCCTCACGAGGACCCCCGGCTGGTCCTGCACGCTGGCGATGAGGGTGTGCTTCACGCCGCCACCTCCGCCGCGCTCTCATCGCCCGTGGCATCGGCCTTCTCTGCGGGGGTTTCGTGGGGACGCCGGATCATCGCGTGCAGGCCGGCGCCGGCCGGGACCATCGGGTAGACGGCTTCTTCGGCCTGGACGACGAAGTGGAGCAGGGCCGGGCCCGGCTGGCTCCTGACGCGCTCGACGGCGGGGATGACGTCCGCGCGGGCGTCGACTCGGTGCGCCGGGATGCCGTAGGCGGCGGCGAGCTTGACGAAGTCGGGGGAGAGGAGGGGCGTGGCGGCGTAGCGGCGGTCGTAGAAGAACTCCTGCCACTGGCGGACCATGCCGAGGAAGCCGTTGTCGATGATCGCGACCTTGACGTCGAGCTTCTCCTGCATCAGCGTCGCGAGCTCGCACTGCGTCATCTGGAAGCCGCCGTCGCCGGCGACGACCCAGACCTCGGCGTCGGGCCGGGCGAGCTTGGCGCCGATGGCGGCAGGGAGGGCGAACCCCATCGTCCCGAGGCCACCGGAGGTCAGGAGGGTCCGAGGCGCCTCGTGCGGGAAGTACTGGGCCTCGAACATCTGGTGCTGGCCGACGTCGGAGACGACGACGGCGCCCCCCTTCGTCGCCCTCCAGATGTCGTGGATGACGTGGGCGGCGTAGAGGGCGTCGCCGCTCTCGCGGTGGACGATGTCGCGCGAGCGGGTGTCGTGGCGGCCTTCCTCGATGCGGGCCATCCACGGCTCGTGCGCTTTCTCGTCGACGGACGGGAGGAGGGATTCGAGCACCTGCTTCAGGTCGCCGACGAGGCCGAGGTCGACGGGGACGTTCTTGCCGATCTCGGAGACGTCGATCTCGACGTGGATCTTCTTCGACCCCGGCGCGTAGTTCTTCAGGTTGCCGGTGACGCGGTCGTCGAACCGCATGCCGAAGGCGAGGAGGAGGTCGGCCTCCTGGATGGCGGTGTTCACGTACGCCTCGCCGTGCATCCCCATCATGCCGAGGCAGAGCGGATGGCTGCGCGGGAAGCCGCCGAGGCCGAGGAGCGTCAGCGCCACGGGCGTGCCGGTCTTTTCGGCGAAGGCCGTCAGGACCTGTGTCGCGCCCGACTCGATGACTCCGTGGCCCGCGAGGATGAGCGGACGCTGCGCCCCGGCGATGAGGTCGGCGGCCTTCCTCAAGTCGCTATGCTTGAGCTGGGGGAGCGAGCGGCGGCGCGTCGCCGCCACGGCCTCGGGCCAGCGAAGCTCGGTCGTCGCCTGCTGCACGTCCTTGCAGACGTCGACGAGGACCGGGCCGGGGCGGCCCGAGCGGGCGATCTGGAACGCCTCGACGAGGGCGGGGGCGAGGTCCTCGATCTGCGTCACGAGGACGTTGTGCTTGGTGATCGGCAGCGTGATGCCGACGATGTCGGCTTCCTGGAAGGCGTCCGTCCCGAGGACCTTCGACGGAACCTGGCCGGTGATGAAGACGACGGGGATCGAGTCGAGCATCGCCGTGGCGATGCCGGTGACGAGGTTCGTGGCGCCGGGGCCGGACGTGCCGAGTGCGACGCCGACGCGGCCGCTGGCGCGGGCATAGCCATCGGCCGCGTGTGCCGCCCCCTGCTCGTGGCGCACGAGGACGTGGTGGATCGGGTACTCCGTCATCGCGTCGTAGATCGGCAGGATCGCCCCGCCGGGATAGCCGAAGACGGTGTCGACTCCTTCGCGGACGAGACATTCCCAGACGATCTGCGCTCCGGTCTTCTTCATGAGGTCCTCCCGGCCGTCCGGCCGACGGGCTGCTGGTGTTCCAGGGTCGATGCCGCGCTCGCGGCGAGGAGCTCGTCGCCGTCTCGCAGGACGGCGCCGCGCGCGGCGTTGGTGACGAGGGCGCGGTAGCGGCGAAGCCAGGGGCTCGCGACCGTGCGCCGGGGCGGCAGCGGCGATTGCCGGCGGCTCTCCATCTCCTCGGCGCCGACCTCGAGGTCGAGCGTCCGCGCGTCGAGGTCGAGGGAGATGAGGTCGCCCTCCCTCACGTAACCGATCGGCCCGCCCTCGGCCGCCTCCGGGCTGACGTGCCCGACGCAGGCTCCGCGCGTCCCACCGGAGAAGCGGCCGTCGGTGACGAGGGCGACCGACTCGCCGAGGCCCATTCCCATGATGGCGGAGGTGGGGGAGAGCATCTCCTGCATCCCGGGGCCGCCACGCGGGCCTTCGTGGCGCAGGACGACGACGTCCCCCTTCTTCACGAGGCCCGACGTGATTCCCTCCATCGCGGCCTCCTGGCTCTCGAAGACGACGGCCGGGCCGCGGTGCTTGCGCATCGCCGGAGTGACGCCCGCCGTCTTCACGACGGCGCCCTCGGGGGCGAGCGACCCGAAGAGGACGGAGAGGCCGCCGCGGGCCGAGTGGGGGTTCGTGACGGGGCGGATCACGTCGTCGTCGGAGGCGGGCGCCTTCGCCACGTGGTCGCGGAACGTCCCGGCGACCGTGGGGCGGTCGAGATGGAGGAGGCCGAGGCCCGCGAGCCGCTCGAGGATCGCCGGGACGCCCCCGGCGCGGTGGACGTCGTCCATGTGCCACGGGCCGCTCGGCGCGACCTTCGTCAGGTGGGGCGTCCGGTCGGCGACGTCGTTGATCCGCTCGATCGGGTAGTCGAGCCCCGCCTCGCGGGCGATCGCGAGCGTGTGGAGGACGGTGTTCGTCGACCCCCCCATCGCGACGTCGAGGGCGAAGGCGTCGTCGATCGCCTCGCGCGTGACGATCTTGCGGGGCGTCAGGTCGGCGGCGATCAGGCTGACGATGCGGGCGGCGGCGGCTTTCGCCATCTCCTCTCGCTCGCTCGTACGGGCGAGCGCGGTGCCGTTGAACGGGAGCGCCAGACCGAGCGCCTCCATGAGGCAGTTCATCGAGTTCGCGGTGAAGAGCCCGGAACAGGAGCCGCAGGAAGGGCACGCGTTCTTCTCCAGCTCGGAGAGCCGCGCCTCGCCAATCGCTCCGGCGCGGAAGGCGCCCACGCCCTCGAAGACGGAGACGAGGTCGATCGCCTTCCCGGCGCCATCGCGGCCGGTCGCCATCGGGCCGCCCGAGACGAAGACGGCCGGGACGTCGAGGCGGACGGCCGCCATGATCATCCCCGGGGTGATCTTGTCGCAGTTGGGGATGCAGACCATCCCGTCGAAGCGGTGGGCCGAGAGCATCGTCTCGACGCAGTCGGCGATCAGCTCGCGGGAGGGGAGAGAGAACTTCATCCCCTCGTGCCCCATCGCGATCCCGTCGTCGACGCCGATGGTGTTGAACTCGAAGGGGACGGCGCCCGCGGCCCGGACGGCCGCCTTCAACAGGGCGCCGAACTCGCGGAGGTGGACGTGGCCGGGGACGACGTCGACGTAGGAGTTGACGATGGCGACGAACGGCTTGTCCCAGTCGTTCTCGCCGACGACGCCCGTGGCGCGCAGCAGGCTCCGGTGCGGCGCCCTCTCGATCCCGTTCTTGATTCCGTCCGATCTCATCGACTCTCCGTTCCGTTGCGGCAGTCCCAAAACGAAGACCCCCGGGTTTCCCCGGGGGTCGTTTGATCTCTCGTGGCTCCTAGCCTAGATCAACCGACCCCCGGAGGGCCGATAACGAGGACCAGAAGGAGAACGAGGACGAGCAGCGAGAGGACGACCGAACCGGAGGCGACCGGGCTGACCGGCGTCTCGGGGGCGTTGGGGGCGGAGGTCGTCGTCGCGTCGCTCATGCGTTCGAAGTTGGCGGACTTTGCAGGAAACGAGCCCGCCGAGTCAAGCGAATAGTCGAGATCGGCAACGGACGTCCTTCGTCGGCGGGGGGGCGACGCGCCGAATCTGGTTCGAGACAGCTCGCCCTTTTTCGGAGGCTGCGCGCACCGATGATCGGCACGACGCTCTCCCACGACAAGGTGGTCGAGAAGCTCGGCGAGGGCGGGATGGGCGTCGTGTACGAGGCGCGAGACCTGAGGCTCGATCGATTCGTCGCGCTCGAGGTCCTGCCGCCGGGGAACAAGCTGGACCCCGACCGAATGCGGCGGTTCGTGCAGGAGGCCCGCGCGGCAAGCGCGCTCCACCACCCGGGAATCGTCACCGTTTTCGGCATCGACGAGGCCGCCGGCGTCCCCTTCATCGCCATGGAGTTCGTCGATGGCCGGACGCTCGCCGAGGTCATCGGGAGAAAGGGCCTGCAGGTCGGCGAGGCCGTACGCCTCAAGCGCCAGGTCGCGGAGGCCCTCGCCGCGGCGGTCCTCCTCCTCGTTGCGGGGACGTGGCTCGGCCGACGCGTCGCGGGGGAGCGCCGAGAGGCGGCTCCTCCGGTTCCGCTGACGTCCTACACGGGGAACTGCGTCCATCTCGCGCTCTCTCCGGATGGGCGGTTCACGGCCTCCTCGTGGACCGGCGAGAGGCAGGACGACGTCGCGACGTCTACGTGAAGGAACGGCGGCTACTCGGCGCTCGAGTCCCCGGATGGCCGGACGCTCTACTACGGGAGGCGAGGCGAAGCAGCCGCGTGGCGACGGCGCGAACCTCTTCGAACCGCTCGAGGAGGAGGTTCAGTCCGTCCCAGCCGCCCGTCAGAAAGGCCTCACGTGCGGCGGCGGGGATGGTGATCGCCACCTCGAACGCTCCCGCCGTGACGCGTCTCGTTTCGAGGTCGATCTCGAACTCCGTTTCCGGCTCGCGCTCGGCGAGGTCCTGGAGGGTGGAGGCGTCTGCGCGCGAGACGTTGACGCACGGGAGGCCGAGGGCGACGGAGTTTCCGAAGAAGATCTCGGAGAATCCCTCGCCGACGACGGCACGCAGGCCGCGGCGGTAGAGCGCCTGGGGGGCGTGCTCGCGCGACGAGCCGCAGCCGAAGTTGCGGTTCACGAGGAGGACCGTGGCGTGGGAGAACCGTGGGTCGTCGAAGGGATGTGCCCCGGAGAGGGCCTTGCGGTCGTCCTCGAAGGCGTGCGCGCCGAGTCCCTCGAACGTCACGGCCTTGAGGTAGCGGGCAGGGATGATCCGGTCGGTGTCGACGTCGTCGCCGCGGAGAGGGAGGGCCGTGCCGTGAACACGGTCGATGCGGCTCATCGCCCTTCTCCCGCGGGGACGAGGGCCGTCCGCACGTCGACGACCTCGCCCGCGATCGCGGCGGCCGCGACCATCGCGGGGCTCATGAGGAGCGTCCGGCCTGCTGGGCTGCCCTGGCGGCCCTTGAAGTTCCGGTTCGAGGAGGAGGCGCAGACCTGGCGTCCCTCGAGCCGGTCGGGGTTCATCGCGAGGCACATCGAGCAGCCGGCGCTCCTCCATTCGAAGCCGGCCGCGCGGAAGACCTCGTGGAGCCCCTCACGCTCCGCAGCCGCTTTCACGGCGAACGACCCAGGGACGACGAGGGCTTTCACGTGCCGGGCGACGCGCCGGCCGCGCACGACGTCGGCCGCCGCCCGCAGGTCGGAGAGACGCCCGTTCGTGCACGAACCGACGAAGGCGACGTCGATGCGTGTCCCGGCGATCGGCTCGCCGCCGGAGAAGCCCATGTATGCGAGGGCCTCGGCCAGGGATTCGCGTTCACCGTCGGGGGCGTCCGCCGCCCGCGGGACCCGTCCCGATACGGGCACCGACTGGCCGGGGTTGATTCCCCACGTCACGTTCGGCTCGATGCCGGCGGCGTCGAGTCGTGCGCGGTCGTCGTAGGCGGCCTCCGCATCCGAGGCGAGCGACCGCCACCGCTCGACGGCCGCGTCCCACGCGTCGCCCTTCGGCGCGAAGGGGCGCCCCTCGAGGTAGGCGAACGTCGTCTCGTCGGGATTGACGTAGCCGGCGCGGGCGGCCCCCTCGATCGACATGTTGCAGAGCGTCATCCGCTCTTCCATCGACATGGCGTCGACGGCGGAGCCGCCGTACTCGTAGGCAAAGCCGGCGCCGCCGTTCACGCCCAGGACGCGGATCACCTCGAGGGCGACGTCCTTGGCGGTGACACCTGGTCCGAGAGCGCCGTCGACGTCGATGCGCCGGACCTTCAACGGGTCGAGCGCGAGACACTGGGACGCGAGGACGTCGCGCACCTGGGACGTACCGATTCCGAACGCGATCGCGCCGAGCCGAATGTCGACGC
>CAVOJA010000091.1:0-28409 GCA_963696015.1 uncultured Holophagales bacterium | reverse complement strand
GCAACGTATTGCTCCCTGGGCGGTGGCAGCAACACCGCGACCGGCGCCGCTGCGGGCGGCACCAGTGCGGGCGCCAATCCCCAGCTCGAAGATTGCGACAGCACCCTCGGCACCATGGCGGTCGATGAGGACCGACGCGACCTGGTATTACCGTTTGAGCACGGAATACAAAACTCGATTCCACGGTGCCCGTGTTGCGCGCCATGATTCAGCAATCGAACTGTTTCGTGGTGGTTGAGCGAGGCGCGGCGCTGAACAACATGATGCGCGAGCGCGAAATGGCCGAATCCGGCGAAATGCGCCAGGGCAGCAAAATGGGCAGGGGGAGATGGTCGCGGCCGACTACACCATGAGCCCGAGCATCAATTTCAGTGAGAAAGGTACTGGTGCCATTGGCGGTTTGCTGGCGTCCTGCCGAGGCGGCGGCGTCGTAGCCGGCGCCGGCGGCGGAGGGGCGCGTGCGGAAGAGGCCGGGCGACGTCACGGCCTGGCCGATCAGCTCGGAGCCGACGACCTTCCCGCCGTGCGTGACGAACGAGCCGCCCGCGGCGCGCGGAAACGCGACGCGCCCTACGGCCCAGACGACGGCGGGGTAGCCGAAGCCGAGCAGAATGGTGAAGACGACGAGGAGGCGGACGGAAACGAGAACGTGGTCTTTCACGGCAGATACCTCAGGCGAGCTTCACGGCGACGAGGAGGAGGTCGATCAGCTTGATCCCGACGAACGGTGCGACGAGACCGCCCAGGCCGTAGATCAGGAGGTTGCGGCGAAGGATCCGCCCGGCGCCGAGGGGCCGGTACGAGACCCCCCGGAGGGCGAGCGGGATGAGGGCGACGATGATGAGCGCGTTGAAGATGACGGCCGACAGGATCGCGCTCTCGGGGGTCGCGAGCTTCATTACGTTGAGAGCCTGGAGCTGGGGAAAGGTCGCGACGAAGAGAGCGGGGAGGATCGCGAAGTACTTCGCGACGTCGTTCGAGATCGAGAACGTCGTGAGCGCCCCGCGCGTCATCAGGAGCTGCTTGCCGATCTCGACGACCTCGATGAGCTTCGTCGGGTTCGAGTCGAGGTCCACCATGTTCCCGGCTTCTTTCGCCGCCTGGGTCCCGGTGTTCATCGCCATCCCGACGTCGGCCTGGGCGAGCGCGGGCGCGTCGTTCGTCCCGTCGCCGGTCATCGCGACGAGGTTCCCGTTCGCCTGCTCCTTCCGGATGAGGGCGAGCTTGTCCTCGGGCGTCGCCTCGGCGAGGAAGTCGTCGACCCCCGCCTCGCGCGCGATGCTCGCGGCAGTGAGCGGGTTGTCGCCCGTGATCATCACCGTCCGGATCCCCATCGCGCGGAGGCGGTCGAACCGTTCTTTCATCCCGCCCTTGACGACGTCCTTGAGGTAGATCGTCCCGGCGACCTTCCCGCCGTCGGTGACGACGAGGGGCGTGCCGCCCTCGCCGGCGATCCGGGCGACGTCGCGGCGGACCTCCTCTGGGAAGCTCCCGCCCACGGCCCTCACGAACGCGTCGACCGTGTCGGCCGCCCCCTTCCGCACCTTTCGTCCCCCTTCGAAGTCGAGGCCCGACATCCGGGTCCGGGCGGTGAACGGGACGAAGTGCGCGTGCAGCTCCCGCAGCTCGCGGCCCCTCATGCCGTACTTCTCCTTCGCCAGGACGACGATCGAGCGCCCCTCGGGCGTCTCGTCGGCGAGAGAGGCGAGCTGAGCGAGCTCCGCCAGCTCGCGGGCATCGACGCCCGGCGCCGGCAGGAGCTGGGACGCCTGGCGGTTGCCGAGCGTGATCGTTCCCGTCTTGTCGAGGAGGAGGACGTTCACGTCGCCCGAGGCCTCGACCGCCCGGCCCGACATCGCGAGAACGTTGTGGCGCAGGACGCGGTCCATCCCCGCGATGCCGATGGCCGAGAGGAGGCCGCCGATCGTCGTCGGGATGAGACAGACGAGAAGGGCCACGAGGACGGTCGGTGAAAGGTCGCTCCCCGAGTAGAGGGCGAAGGGGCGGAGCGTGACCGTCGCGAAGAGGAAGACGATCGTCAGGCCCGCGAGGAGGATGTCGAGGGCGATCTCGTTCGGCGTCTTCTGCCGCTCGGCCCCCTCGACGAGCTTGATCATCCGGTCGAGGAAGGTCGAGCCGGGCTCGGAAGTGATCTCGACGACGATTCGATCGGAGAGGACCTTCGTCCCTCCGGTAACGGCCGAGCGGTCGCCGCCCGCCTCGCGGATGACGGGGGCCGACTCGCCGGTGATGGCGGATTCGTCGACCGAGGCGATCCCCTCGACGACGGTCCCGTCGCCCGGGATCAGCTGGTTCACCTCGACGACGACGAGGTTGCCCTTGCGGAGCGTGGAGGAGGGGACGCTTTCTTCGCGCCGCTCGGGGCCGACGAGCCGCCGCGCGACGGAGTCCGTCTTCGTCCGGCGGAGCGAGTCGGCCTGGGCTTTTCCGCGCCCCTCGGCGACCGCCTCGGCGAAGTTCGCGAAGAGGACCGTCGCCCAGAGCCAGAGGACGACCTGGAGCTGGAAGGAGAAGGACCCGCGCGTTCCGACGCCGAGAAGGGCGAGCGTCGCGAGGACGGCGCCGGCCTCGACGACGAACATGACGGGGTTTCTCGCCATGTGGCGCGGGTGGAGCTTGCGGAACGAGTCGACCGCGGCCCGGGTGAGGAGGGCGCGGTCGAGCAGCTTGATCTCGGAGGGCTTGGTCATCGGTTCCGCCTCAGAACGTCCGGCCCGCGGCCATCAGGAGGTGCTCGACGACCGGACCCAGGGAGAGGACGGGGAAGAAGGTGAGCGCCCCGACGACGAGGATCACGCCGGCGAGGAGGAGGGTGAAGAGCGGGCCGTCGACGGGGAAGGTCCCGGCCGACTCGGCGAGCTTCTTCTTGGCGGCGAACGAGCCGGCCATCGCCAGGATCGGGACGATCATCAGGAATCGCCCGAAGAACATCGAAAGGCCGAGGAGGACGTTGTAGAAGTCCGTGTTCGCGTTGAGCCCTGCGAAGGCGCTGCCGTTATTGCCGGCCGCGCTCGTGAAGGCGTAGAGCGCCTCCGAGAGGCCGTGGGGGCCGGCGTTCGCGAGGCTCGAGAGGCCGGTCTTCGTCGTGACGGCCGCCGCCGTCCCGACGAGGATGCAGAACGTCGGGATGAGGACCGAGAGCATCGCGAGCTTGACCTCGCCCCCCTCGACCTTCTTGCCGAGGACCTCGGGCGTCCGGCCCACCATCAGCCCCGCGATGAAGACCGAGAGGACGACGAAGACGAAGACGCCGTAGAGGCCCGCGCCGACGCCGCCGAAGATCACCTCCCCGAGCTGGATGTTCACGAGAGGAACGAGGCCGCCGAGCGGCGTGAAGGAGTCGTGCATGCCGTTCACGGCGCCGCAGGAGGCGGCCGTCGTCACGGTGGCGAAGAGGGCGGTATCGCCCGGCCCGAAGCGGACTTCCTTTCCCTCCATGTTCCCGGCGGCCGCGTCGACCCCGGCGGCGTGGTGGATCGGGTTGCCGCGGGTCTCGGCCCAGGCCGTGACGCCTGCGCCGATGAGGAACAGCAGGCTCATCGCCCCGAAGACCGCCCAGCCGTGGCGCGTCTTCCCGGTCATCGACCCGAGCGTGTACGTGAGGCCCGCGGGGATCGCGAAGACGAGGAGCATCTCGAGGAGGTTCGTCGCGGGGGTCGGGTTCTCGTACGGGTGGGCGGAGTTCGCGTTGAAGAAGCCGCCGCCGTTCGTTCCGACCATCTTGATCGCCTCCTGAGAGGCGACCGGGCCGAGCGGGATCGTCTGCGTCGCGCCGTCGAGCGTCGTGACTCTTGCCGAGGCCGAGAAGCTCTGGACGACGCCCTGGGACATCAGGACGATTGCGGCGAGAAGCGAGATCGGGAGGAGGACGAAGAGCGTCGACCGGGTCAGGTCGACCCAGAAATTCCCGATGGCCTTCGCCTCGGCGCGCGCGATCCCGCGGATGACCGCGACCGCGATCGCGATCCCGGTAGCCGCCGAGAGGAAGTTGTGAAGGGCGAGCGCCGCCATCTGGGTGAGGTGCGACATCGTCGCCTCGCCCACGTACGCCTGCCAGTTCGTGTTCGTGATGAACGAGATCGCCGTGTTCCAGGCGAGGGCGGGCGGTACGGCGGGCAGACCGTCGGGGTTGAACGGCAGGACGTGCTGGAGCCGCTGGATCAGGTAGACGCCGAGGACGCCGAGGACGCTGAAGACGAGCAAGGAGGAGGCGTACGCCTTCCAGCCCTGCTCTTTCTTCGCGTCGACGCCGCCGAGCCGGTAGACGAGCCGTTCCACCGGCGCGAAGACGGGGTCGAGGATGGTCCTCTCGCCGGAAAAGACCCGGCGCATGTAGAGGCCGATCGGCTTCGTCACGGCGAGGACGAGAAGGAAGTAGACCGCGACCTTGAGGAACGCGAGGGTCGTCACTTCAGAGGTTCTCCGGTTTCAGCAGGGCGAAGAGAAGGTAGGCGAGGGCCAGCGTCGCCAGGACGAGGCCGGCAACGGACTCAGCGCTCATCGCGGTCTCCCGACAGCAGGGCGGCGCAGCCGCGGACGTAGAGAAGAGCGAAGCCACCGAGGAGGAGCGTCGCCAGGACGAGCAGGGCATCTGCCATGGGGCTCAGAGCCGATCGCCCGGCTTCGTCCGGGAAGAATCGACGACGAAGAAAAGGACTCCGACGGCGAGGATGACGAGGAGAGGCATGAGGAGATCTCCTTCCACGGTGGGGAAGGTGCCTCCGCGGGCGTCAAGAAGTCCGGAAGGGAAGCGAAAGAAAGCCGAAAGGCGGCCGGGAGAAGGCCCCGGGTGAGAAGCCGGTCTCGAAACGCCGTCCGCCGACCTAAAGAAGACCTAAAGATCTTCCCGTCGGAGGCCTGCGTGGTCGCACGAAGCCTTCCGCTGAGGAGCAACCCGCCGGTAAAGTAATTGGCTGGTCATGTCAGTCCTCCAGGCCGTCCGGCGGCTCGTCATCGGAAAGAGCCGCGACCCCCTCGACCCGAAGGTCTTCCAGCATCTCTCCCTCGCCGCCTTCCTCGCCTGGGTCGGTCTCGGCGCCGACGGTCTCTCCTCGTCCTGCTACGGTCCGGAAGAGGCGTTCATCACGCTGGGGGAGCACGGCCACCTCGCGGTGTTCCTCGCGATCGCGATGATGGTGACGATCGCCGTCATCTCTGCCTCGTACGCCCAGATCATCTCCCTCTTCCCCTCGGGCGGCGGCGGCTACCTCGTCGCGACGAGCCTCCTCAGTCGGGGCGCGGGGGTCGTCTCGGGCTCGGCCCTCGTCGTCGACTACGCGATGACGATCGCGATGCAGGTGGCCGCCTCGGTCGCGGCGCTCTGTTCTCTGTCGCCGAAGATCGTGACCCAGAAGGAGCAGCTCGTCCTCGCGCTGGTCCTCGTCGCCTTCCTCATCGTCCTGAACCTGAGGGGTGTGAAGGAATCCGTGCTCGTCCTGGTGCCCATCTTTCTCCTCTTCCTCGTGACGCACGTGCTGCTCGTCGGCTTCGGGATCGGCAGCCACGCCTCGGCGATGCCCGAGGTCGTTGCGGCGACCGCCCGGGAGACCCGCGAGACGTGGACGGCGCTCGGGACTTTCGGATTGCTGGCCCTCCTCCTGAGGGCTTTCTCGATGGGCGGCGGGACCTACACGGGAATCGAAGCGATCTCGAACGGACTCCAGATCCTCAAGGAGCCGCGCGTCCAGACGGGTCGCCGGACGATGCTGTACATGGCGGTCTCCCTCTCCCTCACGGCGGGAGGGCTGATCCTCTGCTACCTCCTGGCCGGAGTGCACCGCGTTCCGGGCCGGACGCTGAACGCGGTCCTGACGGAGAAGCTGGCGACCGAGGCGCTCGGGCCGGGCTCACTTGCGGGCGGGTTCCTGCTCCTGACCCTGGTCGCCGAGGGCGCACTCCTCTTCGTCGGGGCCCAGGCCGGGTTCCTCGACGGGCCTCGGGTCCTTTCGAACATGGCGATCGACTCGTGGGTCCCGCACCGGTTCAGCCTGCTCTCGGATCGGCTCGTGACGCAGAACGGGATCCTGGTCATGGGGGGAGCCGCGATCGGGATTCTTCTCTACACGGGCGGGTCGATCGACGTGATCGTGGTCATGTACTCGATCAACGTCTTCCTCACGTTCAGCCTCTCGCAGCTCGGCATGTGCGTCCACTGGTGGAAGGTGAGGCGTGAGGACCCGGCCTGGAAGCGTCACCTCGCGATCAACGGCCTCGGCCTCTCGCTCACGGCCACCCTCCTGGCGGCCACCGTGATGATGAAGTTCCGCGCGGGAGGGTGGGTGACGGTCCTGATCACGGGTTCCGTCGTGGGGCTCTGCGTCCTCGTGCGGAGGCACTACAGCTCGCTCCGGCTGCTGCTGAAGCGCACGGACGACGTCCTGACGACCCTCAGGCCGCCGAAACCGCGGGATTCCGGTTCGTTCCCGAAGATCGAGCCACCGAATCGCGGCACGCCGACGGCCGTGTTTCTCGTCTCCGGTTTCAACGGACTCGGGATGCACTCGTTCCTGAACGTCCAGCGCTACTTCCCGGGCTATTTCAAGCACTGCATCTTCCTGTCGGTCGGGGTCGTCGATTCGGCCAGCTTCAAGGGGGCGCACGAGCTCGAGAACCTCCGGAGAGAAACCGAGCGGGACCTCGTCCGCTACGTCGAGTTCGCGCGCGGGAACGGCCTGGCGGCTGAACACCATCTCTCTGTCGGCACGGACCTCCTCGACGAGCTCGTCGAACTCTGCCTGAAGGTCCAGGGCGAATGGGACCGTCCGATTTTCTTCATGTCGAAGCTCGTCTTTCCCCAGGAGAACGCTCTGAACCGCCTCCTCCACAACCAGACGCCGTTCGCCCTCCAGCGACGCCTCCAGATGGAGGGGATGCACTCCGTGATCATGCCCATCCAGTCGGAGGTCTGAGGAACCGTCAGTCCGGGAGCGGCTCGGCGACGAACCGGTACCCGACCCACGGCTCCGTGACGACGTAGCGGGGCGTGGCCGGGTCGGGCTCGAGCTTCTTGCGCATCGTGCCGACGTGGACGCGGACGACGTCGACCGTCGTTCCTGGCGCCCCCTTCCAGACGCGCGAGATGATCCGGGCCGTCGTCACGGGCTTGCCGGCATTCGTCGCGAGGAGCTCGAGGATGGCGAGCTCGGTCGGCGTGAGCTTCACTTCGCGACCCTCCTGGACGACGCGCCGCCGTTCGAGGTCGATCGAGAGGCCGTCGAATTCGAGGACGGTCCGGGCCGGGACGACGCCGCTCCTTCGGAGCTGGGCGCGGAGTCGCGCGAGGAGCTCAGGGACGGAGAACGGCTTCGTGACGAAGTCGTCGGCGCCGAGGTCGAGGGCCCGGATCTTGTCGACGTCCGCGCCGCGGACGGAGAGGACGACGATCGGCGTCGCACCGACCCTGCGGACCCCGCGGATCAGCTCGAAGCCATCGGCGACGGGCATGGCGAGGTCGGTGAGGACGAGGTCCGGCGCCCCCTTTTCGAAGAGCGCGAGGCCCTGGCGGCCCTCCGGCGCCTCGAGGACCTCGTAGCCCGCTTCGGTCAGCTCGGCAGCGAGACCCCGGCGGATCGTGGGGTCGTCCTCGACGACGAGGATGCAGGCGTTCGTCCGGATCACGTCTCCATCTCTTCGATTGGCGGGGCGGCAGGCAGGTCCACCCGGGCGATCGTCCCGCCGCCGGGACGCGGATGCAATGAAAGGCGGCCGCCGTTCGCGACGGCGAGGCCGCGCGCGATCTCGAGGCCCAGTCCCCTGCGGGCGACGTCGGCCAGGTCGCCCTCCGCTCCGGGCAGAGCCCCCGGGACGACACCGGGGCCCCGGTCGGCGATCTCGAGACGGACGAGGCTGGCCTCGACCGGGTGGCGGGCCGCCGCCAGCTCGATGGCCGTCCCGTCGGGCGCGGCCCGGGCGGCGTTCTCGACGAGGTTGACGAGGACCTCGACGACGAGCGACGGGTCGACGAAGGCGTCGGGGCAGTCGGCCGCGATCGACACGTGTACGGGGTGCGCAACGAGGACGAAAGAGAGCCCTTCCCTCGCAGCCCGGAAGAGGTCCGCCGGAGGGGTCGGCTCCGCGTGGGGGACGCTCCGGCCTGCTTCCAGGCGGGCGAGGGCGAGGAGGTTGTCGATTCGGCGAGCGAGCAGGCGGCTCTCTCGCTCGAGGTCGTCGAGCGCCGTTCGCGCCTCGGCCTGCCCTGCGAGCCGCCGCCTCAGGCTCTCGATCGAGAGCCCGATCGCCGTGAGGGGGCTACGCAGGTCGTGCGAAACGGCGCGCAAGAGCGAGGTCTTAAGGCTCTCGCTCTGGCGGAGGGCCTCGAGGTGGGCGTTCTCGACGAGAAAACGTTCCCGCTCGATGGCGAGGGCGACGAGCCGGGCGACCGGGTCGAGAACCGTTCGGCCCGCGTGCGTCTCGAGCACGACGAGGACGCCGCTCGCTTTCCCGCCGACGAGGAGCGGAAAGTAGACGTCGCGAGCGCCGCCAGGCGCCGGCACCTCCGCGACCTCTCCCCGGTCGAGGACGACCTGGACGAGGCGCTCGTGCTCGGGAGCGAGGCTGCGTCCGGACCACGAGACGACCGTTGGACGATTGCTCCCCTCGGCGTTCTCGAGAAGCCCGCCGCCTCGCGCGCCGACGGAGCGCAGGGCCCTCGCTGCCGCCTCGCCGAGGACGCCGACGCGATTCGTCGTGGTGAAGAGGTCGATCGAGAGGTCGTAGAGGACCTCGATCTCCTTGCGCCGCCGCAGGGCGTCGGCGGCCTGCTCGCGCGCCCGGAGGACGAGCCGGCTCACGACGACCGCCACGATCAGGAAGCAGAAGAGCGCGACCCAGTTCGCGGGCTCGGCGATCGTGAAGGTGTGAAGTGGCGGCAGGAAAAAGAAGTTGAATGCGAGCGTCGCTGCGAAGGCGCCGATCACCGCGGCCCGCAGCCCTCGCGCGAACGCGATGCCGAGGACGACCACCAGGAGAACCAGGCCGACGGTCGTCGAGTTCAGGGCGATCCGCCTGACGAGGGCCGTGGAACCACCCACGGCGAGGAGCGCCACGGCAAGATCCGCGGCGGCTGGAGGAAGCCACCCGGTGCCCTGTCGCGGTTCCTCGGGTATGGTCTCCACGCAGCGTCTCCGACTCCGATCTTACGGCTCGGCTCCTCGCCCGTATCCCGCCGCCCGTGTGGCACGATGTCGTTCGACCGTGCCCGACCCCATCGAAGTCACCGCCATCGTCCGGATCCCCGCCTCGGCCCTCGAGGCGCGGGGCGTCCGCTCGGGCGGTCCCGGCGGCCAGAACGTCAACAAGGTCGCGTCGAGGGCCGAGCTTCTCGTCGATCTCGCCCTCGTCGAAGGGCTCGACGAGGGAGCGCGAGCCCGCCTCGCCGCGCTCGCCGAAAGACGCTGCGACGCGGCAGGACGGTTGCGCGTGACGGCGGGGGAGTGCCGGGACTTCCACCGGAACCTCGAGACGGCGCGGGAGAAAGTGCGTGCTCTCGTCGCGAAGGCGCTCGTCGTCCCGAAGCGGCGCCGCCCCACGCGCCCGTCGGCCGGCTCGCGCGAGCGACGGATCGAGGGAAAGAAGCGCGACGCGAAGGTCAAGCGGACGAGAGCGACGCCCCGCGGCGACGAGTAGGCCCTACCTTCCGGTGATCTCCCGTCGCGTGATCGGCGTCGGCCGGCGCTCCTCGTCGACGTTCACGTAGACGATCTCGGCTTCCGTCACCGTCACGGCGCCCTCGGTACTCCGCCAGCGCTGGGCTTCGACGGTCACCTTGACGGTGACCGAGGTGTTCCCGATCCGGACGACGTCGGCGTAGAACGAAACGAGGTCGCCGACGAAGACCGGCTCGTGGAAGACGACCTCGGTCATCTTCACGGTGACCATCAGGTCGCAGTGAGCGCGGGCCGCCACGGCGCCGGCGAGGTCGAGGTGCGAGAGCAGGACGCCTCCGAAGATCGTGCCGTGGGCGTTCGTGTCCTTCGGCATGAGGGTGACCCGGATGGCGGGGCTGCGTCCGTCGTTCATGGCGCGATTATGTCCGCGAGGCCGGTAGACTCCTTCTCCGGCACCGATTCCACGCGGGAGGTCCCACCTTGGCCAACGAGCTGTTCCTCGGACGATCCGTCACGAAGGCCCCCGCGCCCCTCGCGCTCGACCCAGACGACCTCATGACGCACGGGCTCATCGTCGGAATGACCGGAAGCGGCAAGACCGCCCTCGGGATCCTCCTGATCGAGGAGCTGCTCAAGCAGGGGATTCCCGTCCTGGCGATCGACCCGAAAGGGGACATCGGGAACCTCGCCCTCGCTTTCCCGCGACTCGCCCCGGACGAGTTCGCGCCCTGGGTCCCCGGAGGGGGAGAGGCGACGCCCGAGGGCGAGGCGAAGAAGTGGAGCGAGGGGCTCGCGAGCTGGGGGATCACCACGGCCGACGTGGCGTCGTACGCCGCCTCGCGCCAGGTGACGATCTTCACCCCCGGCTCGAGGAGCGGAGTCCAGGTCGACCTCCTCGGCGCGCTCGCCCCGCCGCCCGACGGCGCGGAGAGCGAGGAGGGGCGCGACCTGATGACCGCGTTCCTCGGCGGACTCCTCGGCCTCCTCGGGCGCGATGCCGACCCGGTCTCCTCGCGCGAGTTCATCCTCCTGGCTCGGTGCGTCGAGGAGATCTGGGCAAAGGGGGAGACGGCCACGCTCGAGTCGCTCGTCGGCGCGGCCGCGCAGCCGCCGTTCGGGGCGATCGGCGCCCTGCCGCTCGAGACGTTCTTCCCGAAGAAGGAGCGCGACGGCCTCGTCCTGGCGCTCAACGGCCTCCTCGCCTCGCCGGCGACGTCCGCCTTCCGGGGCGGCGTCCCGCTCGACATCGACACCCTCCTCGGCGGGGCCCCGGGGCCGGCGAAGCTCTCCATCTTCTCGATCGCCCACCTCTCCGACCCCGAACGGCTCTTCGTCGTCGCGACGCTTCTCTCGCGCGTCCGCTCCTGGCTCCGCTCGCAGCCCGGCTCCACGTCCCTGCGCGCGCTCATCTACATCGACGAGATCTTCGGCTTCTTCCCGCCGTCGGGCGAGCCGCCGACGAAGAAGCCTCTTCTGTCGCTTCTCAAGCAGGCCCGCGCCTTCGGCGTCGGGACCGTCCTCGCCACGCAGAACCCGGTCGACCTCGACTACAAAGGCCTCTCCAACTGCGGCTGCTGGTGGGTCGGGACGCTCCAGACCGAGCGCGACCGGCGCCGCCTTGTCGACGGCCTCACCGACGCCGCGGGGCTGACCGACGTCGACGCCCTCCTGAACCAGACGAAGAAGCGTGTGTTCCTCCTCCACGACGTCCACCGGAAGGGACCGGAGATCTTCGAGACGCGCTGGGCGATGAGCTACCTGCGCGGCCCGATGACGCGCGACGAGCTGACGAAGCTGAAGAAGGCGGCGCCGGCGGTGCCCGCCTCCGCGAGCGCTGCCGCCGTCGCAGGATCGGTCGCCGCGACGACAGTGGCTGCCGTCGTGCCCGTACCGCAGAAGCCCGCCACCCCCGCGGGCCCGCCCATGCTCCCGTCCGAGTGGCCCGCCCGCTGGCTCGACCGTCGCGGAGGCGACCGAGCCGTGCCATACCTCTGGGTGAAGGCGGCCGTCCGCTACAAGAGCGGCAAGGGGACGTCGGACGAGATCACCTCGACGAAGCTCTTCCCGCTCGACGCGGCGACCCCGCGCGAGGTCGTCCAGGGCGACATCCTCGATCCCGAAGGGAAGGAGCTCCTCGACGCGGCGCCCCGGGCGCTCTCCTATGGTGAGGTCCCGTCCTGGGTTGGCGCGAAGGGCGTGAAGGAAGCCGAGAAGGCCGTGAAGGAGCGCCTCCCGGACCTCCTCGCGACGACCCTGATCCGCGACCCGCTGTCGGGTCTCCTCTCGAACCCTGGCGAGGGCGAGGACGACTTCGCGGCCCGCGTGGGCGAGAAGGCGAAGCCTTCGGCTGCCCTCGTCGAGCGCATCGAGAAGAAGCGCCGCGATCTCGCCGCCGCCGAGCAGGCCGAAAAGGCGCGCTCCATGGAGACGATGGCCTCGATGGCCGGCGCGGCGTTCGACGTTCTCGGAGGCCTCTTCGCGAAGAAGACATCGTTCAAGGTCGGAAAGGTCGGCGGAGTCCTCAGCAAGCGCCGCATGGAAGGCGCCGCCGAGACGAAGATCGAGACCCTCAAGGCCGAGCTCGAGGAGCTGGAAGCAAAGATCGCCGCTCCCGACCCTGCCCGCTTCGAGAAAGTCGAGGTCATCCCGACGAAGACCGGAGTCGACATCCTCGGAATTGGGGTCGCCTGGGTGAGCTGAGCGAAGGCGCGGGAGTCCGCGAGACCTTTCGAGTCGATTGATCGTGCTGTTCGAGCCGCGCGCAGGAGCCCCCGTGAGATCTGCCCCGGGGCGAGGCTCCCCTCCCTCCCCGGTGCTCCGATCGGTCTCGTCCGTGTGGCCTGGCAGGGCTCTCGCGGCCCTTCCCCTTCCCCTTCCCCTACTCCTGCTTCTTCGTGCCGAGGATGACGAGGACGATGAGGAGGAGGAGGACGATCAGGCCGATGACGATGGTCGTCGTCTGGGAGGTTCCGGCGGGAACCTCGGGCGACGGGGCCGGGGCGGCGGCGTGCCCGGGGGCGGCTTCAGCGTCAGCGACGGGAGCGACCGCCTCGGTGGCGGCCGGGGCAGGGGCTTCGGTGGTCGCCGGGGCGACCTCTGTGGCGGGGGCCGGGGCGGCGGCCGTCGTGGCGGGAGCCGGGGCGGTGGCGGGGGCCTGGGCGAGAGCACACGGAGCCGCGAGGAGGGTCATGGCGGCCAGAATCGAAGCGAGGGGGCGGAGGGTCATCGGATCTCCTTTCCTTCCAGCGGGTGAACGCTAGCAGGGGGGAGCGAAATCGGGAAGCGTCAAGCTTCGGGGCACTTGCCGCAGAGGATACGGATTTCGCCCGCCAGCGTCTCCGCCTCCGCGAGGAGCGCGTCGGCCTCGGGCCCAGGGACGAAAAGGCGGAACTCCTGAGTGCGGAGGAGCTGCCTGAGCTCGGCGACGCGGGCCGCGGCGTCGGAGAGCCTCTCCCGGCAAGCACCCGCTCCCGTCTCCAGGAAGGCATCGGCAACGAGCGACGGGACGGCCAGCGCGGCGCGCCTGAGGCGCGGACCGGAGTCGCCCGGAAGCTGGCCCGCCCCCTCGAGCGCGGCGCACACCTCATGGGCGAGGCCGAGGGCCTTCCGCCAAGCGGGGGTCTCGCGCACATCCATCGCCTGAAGCATATACGGACGAGGGGGGGCCGGCGTTCCGGACGCGGGTTCCTCTTTTCGCTTCCCCGACCCCCTGCTAGGCTTACCGGTCGGATCGGTACAGACCCGGCGGGGGCCGGAATCTTCGAGAGCAGGGGGAGTTCATGCGACGAAAGGTCACCGTCATCGGAGCGGGCAACGTCGGGGCGACCGCCGCCCAGAGAATCGTCGAGAAGGAGCTCGCCGACGTCGTCCTCGTCGACGTGGTCGGCGGGATTCCTCAGGGCAAGGGACTCGACATGTACCAGTCGGGGGCCGTCGAAGGCTTCGACATGAAGATCGTCGGCTCCAACGGTTTCGAGGAAACCGAGGGGTCCGACCTCTGCATCATGACGGCCGGCCTCGCCCGTAAGCCCGGCATGTCCCGCGACGACCTCCTGAAGAAGAACGAGGAGATCGTGGCCGACTGCATCGCCAAGGTGACGCGCTACTCGCGCGACCTGACGATCATCGTCGTCACGAACCCGCTCGACGCGATGTGCGAGGTCGCCCGCCGCGTCTCGAAGCTCCCGAAGCACAAGGTCGTCGGCATGGCCGGCATCCTCGACGCCTCCCGGATGCGTGCCTTCATCGCCATGGAGATGAACGTCTCGATGGCGAACATCCACGCGACGGTCCTGGGCGGACACGGCGATACGATGGTCCCGCTCCCGCGGTACTCCACGGTCGCCGGCGTCCCGATCACCGAGCTCCTCTCCCCCGAGAAAGTCGCGGCGATCGTGAAGCGGACGGCGGGCGGCGGCGCCGAGATCGTCAACTTCCTGAAGACGGGTTCGGCCTACTACGCCCCCTCGGCCGCGGCCGTCGAGATGGCCGACGCCATCTTCAACGACAAGAAGAAGATCCTCCCCTGCGCCGCCTACCTCGAGGGCGAGTACGGGATCAACGGCCTCTTCGTCGGCGTCCCGGTCGTCCTCGGCAAGGACGGTATCGAGAAGATCATCGAGCTGAACCTGACGCCAGAAGAGCTGGCGGCCCTGAAGAAGTCGGCCGCGTCCGTTGCCGAGCTCTGCGGGCTGCTGACCTGCTGAACGAAAAATGAGCGCGATACCCGCAACCGTGGAAAGGCCGGCGTTCGGCTCCATCGCCCTGAAGGCGCTGATGGCCCTGACCGGTCTCGTTCTCTTCGGCTTCGTCTTCATCCACATGGTCGGGAACCTCCAGCTCTACTCGGGGCCGGAGAAGATCAACAAGTACGGCGCGCTCCTGAAGTCGCTGCCGCCGCTCCTCTGGGGGACCCGCATCACGCTCCTCGTCGCGGTCGCCCTGCACGGAACGGCCGCGTTCGTCCTCTGGAGGCGGAACCGGGCGGCGCGGCCGGTCGGCTACGCCAGCCAGGACTTCCAGGCCGCCTCGATCACCTCGCGGACGGTGTACTGGACAGGTCCGATCCTCGGGCTCTTCATCGTCTACCACCTCCTTCACCTCACGGTCGGCTCGGTCCACCCGAGCTTCAGCCACACCGACGTCTACTCGAATGTCGTCACGGCCTTCTCGAGCCCGGCCGTCTCGATCTTCTACATCCTCGCCATGGTCGCCCTCGGCTTCCACCTCTTCCACGGGGCCGTCAGCCTCTTCCAGACGCTGGGGCTGCGAACGCCGAAGTACGAGAAGCTGATCGAGTCGGTCGTGGTCGCCGTCGCCGCCGTGATCGTGATGGTGAACATCTCCTTCCCGATCGCGGTCCTCGCCGGGCTGGTGAAGTAGGAGGTCGCGGAATGGAACTCGACGGCAAGTGCCCCACCGGCCCCATGGAGTCGCGCTGGACGCGGCACAAGGCGGCCATCAAGCTGATCAACCCGGCGAACAAGCGGAAGTACAAGCTCATCATGGTCGGCTCCGGCCTCGCGGGCGCCTCGGGCGCGGCGAGCCTCGCCGAGCTCGGCTACGAGGTCTCCTGCTTCTGCTACCAGGACAGCCCGCGCCGCGCCCACTCCATCGCGGCTCAGGGCGGTATCAACGCGGCGAAGAACTACCAGAACGACGGCGACAGCGTCTACCGCCTCTTCTACGACACGGTCAAGGGGGGGGACTTCCGCGCGCGCGAGTCGAACGTCTACCGGCTCGCCGAGGTGAGCAACGACATCATCGACCAGTGCGTCGCGCAGGGCGTCCCGTTCGGGCGCGAGTACGGCGGCACGCTCGGGAACCGCTCCTTCGGCGGCGCGCAGGTCTCGCGGACGTTCTACGCGCGGGGGCAGACGGGGCAGCAGCTCCTCATCGGCGCCTACCAGGCGCTCGAGAGGCAGATCGGCCTCGGCAAGGTGAAGATGTACCCGCGGACCGAGATGCTCGACCTGATCGTGATCGACGGGGTCGCGCGCGGCATCGTCGTCCGCGACATGGTCAGCGGGAAGGTCTCGAGCCACCTCGGCGACGCCGTGATGCTGGCGACGGGGGGCTACGCGAACGTCTTCTTTCTCTCGACGAACGCGAAGGGGTGCAACACGACGGCCATCTGGCGCGCCCACCGGCGCGGGGCCTACTTCGCGAACCCCTGCTACACGCAGATCCACCCCACCTGCATCCCGGTCCACGGCGAGAACCAGAGCAAGCTGACGCTGATGTCGGAGTCGCTTCGGAACGACGGCCGCATCTGGGTGCCGCTGAAGAAGGGGGAGACGCGCAAGGCGTCCGATGTCCCCGAGGCGGAGCGCGACTACTACCTCGAGAGGAAGTACCCGAGCTACGGGAACCTCGCCCCCCGCGACATCTCCTCGCGCGCGGCCAAGCAGGTCTGCGACGAGGGGCGCGGCGTGGGCCCCGGCGGCCAGGGCGTCTACCTCGACTTCTCCGAGTCGATCGGCCGGCTCGGCGAGGACGTCATCCGCGAGCGGTACGGCAACCTCTTCGAGATGTACGAGAGGATCACGGACGAGAATCCGTACGAGGTCCCGATGCGGATCTACCCGGCCGCGCACTACGTGATGGGCGGCCTCTGGGTCGACTACGACCTCATGTCGAACATCCCGGGGCTCTTCGTCCTCGGCGAGGCGAACTTCTCCGACCACGGCGCGAACCGCCTCGGGGCCTCGGCGCTCATGCAGGGGCTCGCGGACGGCTACTTCGTCATCCCCTACACGATCGGCAACTACCTCGCGCAGGGCAGGCCCGCGAAGGTCGACGCCTCGCACCCGGCCGTGAAGGCCGTCGAGGCCGGCGTCGCGGAGCAGACGAAGAAGCTCCTCTCCATCAGGGGGAAACGGACCGTCGACTCCCTCCACAAGCAGCTCGGCCTCCTCATGTGGGAGAAGTGCGGCATGGGCCGCAACCGGGCGGGCCTCGAGGAGGCGATCGCGAAGATCCCGGAGGTGCGGGAGGAGTTCTGGAAGAACGTCTTCGTCCCCGGCAGCGGGGAGGAGCTGAACGTCTCGCTCGAGAAGGCGGGACGCCTCGCCGACTTCCTCGAGCTGGGAGAGCTGATCTGCCGTGACGCCCTCGCCCGCGAGGAGTCGTGCGGCGCCCACTTCCGCGAGGAGTACCAGACGCCGGACGGCGAGGCGCTCCGCGACGACGAGAAGTTCGCCCACGTCGCGGCCTGGGAGTGGAAGGGGGAGGGTATGGCGCCCGAGCGCCACACGGAGGCGCTCACGTTCGAGTCCGTCCACCTCGCCACGAGGAGCTACAAGTAATGAGCGGCGACAAGGACATCCACATCAAGGTCCGCATCTGGCGGCAGAAGTCGCCTTCCGACAAGGGCGGTCTCGTCACTTACGACGTCCCGGGCGTCAGCACCGGCTCCTCCTTCCTCGAGATGCTCGACCTCGTCAGCGAGCGGCTCATGGAGAAGGGCGAGGAGCCGGTCGCCCTCGACCACGACTGTCGCGAGGGGATCTGCGGCGCCTGCTCGCTCGTCATCAACGGCGTCCCCCACGGCCCGCGCTCGGCGACGACGACCTGCCAGCTCCACATGCGGAGCTTCCACGACGGCCAGACGATCACCGTCGAGCCGTTCCGGGCGAAGGCGTTCCCCGTCATCAAGGACCTCATCGTCGACCGGTCGGCCTACGACCGGATCATCGCGGCCGGCGGCTTCGTCTCGGTGAGCACGGGCGTCGGGGTCGACGCGAACGCGATCCCGGTCCGGAAGGAAAGCGCCGAGCTCGCGATGGACGCGGCGGCGTGCATCGGCTGCGGCGCCTGCGCGGCCGCCTGCCCGAACGCCTCGGCGATGCTCTTCGTCGGCGCGAAGGTCTCGCATCTCGGCCTCCTGCCGCAGGGGCAGCCCGAGAGGCGGGAGCGGGTCTTGAAGATGGTCGCTCAGATGGACGCCGAGGGCTTCGGCGGCTGCACGAACATGGGTGAGTGCGAAGCCGCCTGCCCGAAGGAGATCAAGCTCGAGGTCATCGCGCGGATGAACCGCGACTACCTCGGCGCCAGGATCACGAAGCGGCCCAAGGGGGCCGAGAAGGGCGGCGGGGCCTAGGCCCTCCGCGACCTCCAGTTTCCGAAGGTGCGGCCGGGGGCGACCCCGGCCGCACGCATTTCGGCAGGAGAGCGCGGTACGGGTCCGAACGAAGTCTCGCCGAGGCGCGCCGCGGCACGTAGAATCCGGAACTGACATTGGGCGAGCAGCACGCACACTCGAAACGGGGGGTCGTGATCGTCGGCACGTGGCCGGACACGACCGAGGAGCAGCTGGAGCACCTCCGGGCGGCCCTCGTCCTCGAAGGATTCTCGGTGCACGTCTCGCGCGGCGAGGACCGGACCGTCCTCGTGGCGATGGGCGAGGTGTCGCCGATGAACATGGCGTCGCTGATGGTCCTGCCGGGGGTCGAGTCGGTGACGCCCGTGCGCAAGCCGTACCAGCTCGCCGCCCGGGAGTCCTCGGCGGGCCCGACCGTCGTCCGGGTTCCCGCCGCCGGAGGCTTCGTCGACGTCGGGGGCCCCACCCTCGCGGTCATCGCCGGCCCCTGCTCCGTGGAGGGCGAGGAGATGCTCGTCGAGACGGCGCGGGCGGTGCGCGCCGCGGGCGCCGTGATGCTCCGCGGCGGGGCCTTCAAGCCGCGCACCTCGCCCTACTCCTTCCAGGGGCTCGGCGTGGAGGGTCTCGAGATGCTCGCCAGGGTCCGCGAGGAGACGGGGATGCCGATCGTCTCCGAGGTGATGGACACCCGGCAGGTCGAGCGGGCCGCCGAGCTCGTCGACGTCCTGCAGGTGGGCGCGCGGAACATGCAGAACTTCCCGCTCCTGACGGAGATCGGGCGCACCCGGCGCCCGGTCCTCCTCAAGCGCGGGCTCTCGGCTCGGATCGAGGAGCTTCTGATGGCGGCCGAGTACGTGATGGCGCAGGGAAACAGGGACGTCATCCTCTGCGAGCGGGGGATCCGGACCTTCGAGCCGGCGACGAGGAACACCCTCGACGTCGCGGCGATCCCGGTCCTCAAGAGGGAGACGCACCTGCCGGTGATCGTCGACCCGAGCCACGCCGGCGGACGGTCCGACCTCGTCGCGCCGCTCTCCTACGCGGCCATCGCCGCGGGCGCGGACGGGCTGATCATCGAGGTCCACCCCTGCCCGGAGACGGCGCTCTCCGACGGGGACCAGGCGCTCGAGCCGGCGCAGTTCGCCGACCTGATGGCGCGGCTCGACGCCTTCGCCCGCGCCGCCGGGAGACGCCTGGCGCCGCTGCCGGAGCCCGTCCGGGGGACGCCGTGAGCCAGGGACGAGGCACGCCGGAGCACCCGGAACCCCCGGCCCTGACGCGCCTGCGCGGTCAGATCGAGGAGAACGACCGGGCCCTCGTCGACGTCATCCGGCGCCGCGTCGAGCTCGCCCTCGAGGCCGGCCGGATCAAGCGGGCCGCCGGGATCCCCGTGTTCGACCCCGACCGCGAGCGGGAGGTGGAGCAGCGGGTCCTCGCCTACGCCGCCCGGGGCGGTCTCGACGAAGCCCACATGCGGCTGGTCGTGCGGGGGCTCATCGCCCTGGCGCGGAGCAGCCAGGAGAACGAGCCATGAGCAGCGGACGAGCCCCCGTCGACGCGGGGCGTGCACCGGAGGCCGGGGACGCCGGCGAGGCGGCGGCCGGGACGATCCCGGACGCGATGCCGGTTCCGGTCACCCCCGGCGGCGTCCCGACCGACGACATCTTCGCGGCGAACCAGCGGACCTCGGACTTCAGGTTCGACGCCCGGACCGTGGGCGTCTTCGACGACATGGTCAACCGGTCGGTCCCGTTCTACGGCGAGATCCAGCGGATGACGACCGAGCTCGCGGGGGACTTCGGCGTCCCGGGGACGACGCTCTTCGACTTCGGCTGCTCGACCGCGACGACGATGCTCGCCATGGAGCGGACCGTCGACCCGGGCGTGAGCTTCGTCGGCTTCGACAACTCGCGCGAGATGCTCGAGCGCGCGCGCCGGAAGCTGGACGCCTCGCCGAGCCCGCGCTCGCGGGAGGTGCGCTTCCTCGACCTCCACGAGCCGTTCGAGATCGAGGGGGGCTCGGTCGCGGTGATGCTCTTCACCCTGCAGTTCGTCCGGCCGCTCCACCGGGAGAGGGTCATCCGCACCATCGCGAACGGCCTGCGCCACCAGGGGGCGCTCATCCTCGTCGAGAAGGTCGTCGAGAGCGACACGATGTTCAACCGCCTCTTCATCGACCACTACTACGACATGAAGCGGCGGCACGGCTACTCCGAGATGGAGATCTCGCAGAAGCGGGAGGCGCTCGAGAACGTCCTCGTCCCGTATCGGATGGACGAGAACCGCGCGCTCCTCCTCGAGAACGGCTTCTCGCACGTCCAGGAGTTCTTCCGCTGGTACAACTTCGCCGGGGTGGTGGCCGTCAAGTGACGGCCGAGGCTCCGGCCGCCCGCCCCGGTGCGGGCCTCCTCGTCGGCTGGGGGAACTTCCTCTTCAGGTCGCGCGACGCCGTCTTCACCGTCGTCCTCCTCCTCCTGTTCGTCCTCACGAAACCGCAGTGGCCCGGGGGGAGCGAACGACGGGACGACGCGCTCGACGCGGCCGGAGTCCTCGTCGCCCTCGCCGGGCAGGCGATCCGCGTCGCCGTCATCGGGACCGTCTACGTCATCCGAGGCGGGAAGAACCGGAAGGTCTACGCGGAGGAGCTCGTGACGGGAGGCTTCTTCGCGCACTGTCGCAACCCGCTCTACGTCGGAAACCTCCTCGTCCTCCTCGGCCTCTTCACGATCTGGAACAGCCCGTTGGCGTGGCTCGTCGGGGTGCCGTTCTTCCTCTTCGGCTACACCGCCATCGTCGCTGCCGAGGAGCGGTTCCTGAGGGAGAAGTTCGGCGCGCCGTTCGACGAATACTGCGTGCGGGTGCCGCGCTGGATCCCCCGGCTGGCGGGCCTTCGCGCCTCGCTCGCGGGGATGGGCTTCCACTGGCAGCGGGTCGTGATCAAGGAGTACGGCAGCACGGCGGCCTGGATGATCGCCGCCCTCGCGCTCCTCCTCGGCGACTCGCTCTCGCACCAGCCCTGGACCGCGCGGCCCGTCTATCACGCGGCCTGCGCCGCCGCGATCCCGGTCGTGGCCGTCCTGTGGGGAATCGCGCGCTGGCTGAAGAAGTCCAAGCGGTTCCGGGACGACTGACGAAAGCGGCGGAGCGCACCCGCGAGATCCCGAGGCCGCCCCGCCAGGTGCGAAACTCCTCGGGATGTCCGACGCTCCCGACCCGAACGACCCCTACTCCCGTCTCTCCTATCGCCGCCTGATCGCCTGGCCGGCGCGGATCCGGCGCGAGGCGCCGTTCCTGCGGGAGGTGCTCCGCGGAGCGCCGTCGCCGCGTCTCCTCGACCTCGGCTGCGGCACCGGGGAGCACGCGCGGTTCCTACAGGAAGAGGGGTTCGAGGTGACGGGGGTGGACGCCTCGGAAGCTCAGCTCGCCCAGGCGCGCGAGGGCGGGCCGGGACCGGACTTCGTCAAGGGCGATCTCGCCGCGCTCGGAGAGGCCGTGAGCGGGACCTTCGGCGGGGCGATCGCGCTCGGCAACGGACTCCCTCATCTTCTCGCGGACGAGATGGCCCGTTTCCTCTCGGGGCTGGCCGGCCTCCTGCTCCCGGGTTCCCCCGTTCTCTTCCAGCTCCTCAACTACGACCGGATCCTCGACCAGAGAATCACGAGCCTCCCGCTCAACGTCCGCGAGGACGCCGCCGAGCGCGTGGTTTTTCTCCGTCTCATGGACCCGCGCCCCGACGGCACCGTTCTCTTCAACCCGACGACCCTCCGCTGGCGCCCCGGCGAGGAGCCCCCGGTGGAGGTGGTCACCGGAAAGAACGTCGTCCTGAAGGCGTGGCGCCGGGTCGAGCTGGAGGCCGCGCTCACGACGGCGGAATTCCGGATCGACGACGTCTTCGGCGGGATGAAGCGCGAAGCCTGGGATGCGGCGACCTCGTCCGATACGGTCGTCCTGGCCCGGAGGTGAACGAGCCGCAGTCCGTCGACTTCGTGGCCGCCCCGCCGGCTCCGCGCCTATGATCATGATTCGGGGAAGGAGAGATCCGGGACGGTAGGAGACGAACGACCCGATCCGGGCGACGCCGCGAATGTGGCCGGTGAGATCACCGTGCCGTCGGTGCGCCTGTTCGCCCCCGGCACCGAGATCGGCCGGCGCTACGAGGTCCGCGGGGTTCTCGGGATGGGCGGCTCGGCCGTCGTCTACGAGGCGTTCGATCGAGACCTGAAGCAGCGGGTCGCGCTGAAGGTCCTCCGGACCGACCGGACGTCGGAGGCCTCCCTGAAGCGGTTCCGGCGCGAGGTGGCCATCGCGCGCGACGCGGCGGGGAGCCGTCTCGTCCGGGTCTTCGACATCGGGCGAGCGGGCGACACCGTCTTCCTGACGATGGAGCTCGTCGAGGGGGAGTCGCTCCGGGAGCTCCTCGCGCGCGGGCCGCTTCCGCCGGAACGTGCCGTCGAGATCGGCTCCGAGGTGCTTCGCGCCCTCGCTGACCTGCACGCCCTCGCCATCGTCCACCGCGACGTGAAGCCGGGGAACATCCTCCTGGCGACGTCGGGCGAGG
This sequence comes from uncultured Holophagales bacterium, assembly GCA_963696015.1. Classification (GTDB taxonomy): domain Bacteria; phylum Acidobacteriota; class Thermoanaerobaculia; order UBA5066; family UBA5066; genus UBA5066. The sequence goes on along the minus strand of CAVOJA010000091.1, from coordinate 6,124 downwards.
TGAAGCTGGCCGACTTCGGCCTCGCGAGGCACTGGGAAGGGACGGAGACCCGCGTGACGGAGACCGAGGGGCTCGTCGGCACGGTGGAGTACCTCTCTCCCGAGCAGGCGCTCGGCGACCTGCTCGACGCGCGGAGCGACCTCTACTCGTTCGGCGTCGTCCTCTTCGAGATGCTCGCGGGGAAGGTGCCGCTGCACGGCGACTCGGCCATCGGGACGATCGTGGCGCACATCCGCCAGGAGCCGGCCGACGTGAGGAAGCTCCGGCCGCAGGCGCCCGCCTGGCTCGCGGGCGTCGTCACGCGCCTCCTTGCGAAGGACCGCGAGAGGCGCTATGCGTCGGCCGCCGACGTCCTCGCCGACTTCGACGCGCGACGGGCGCGAAGGGCGTCCCGGCGCCTCGGCCGGCCCCTGGCGATCGGCATTCCGGTGGCGTTTCTCGCGATCCTCCTCATCCTGGCGTTCCTCCCGGTCTTTCCGTGGAACCGGCCGCACCTTTCGCGTCTCGTGCCGGACGGAGCGGGGGGCATCCAGGCGCTCGACGGCGAGGGCCGTCTCCTCTGGCGGCGTGCGGGCGCCGATGCGGGGCGTCAGGTCACCCTCGTCCGGCTCGGGGGCGGGCGCACCGCGGCCGTTGCCGTGCGGGGAGGCCTGACCGAGCCCAGGAAGGCGCTCGAGATCCTCGATCCGTTCACCGGTCGGACCGTGTCCGAGATGTCGCTTCCCCAGCCGACTTTTCCATTCCCCGAGTTCGCGGATACGTACGTCGTCGGAACCCTGTTCGGCTTCGACGTCGAGGGGGACGGCATCGACGAGGTCGCGGTGACGCTCGTACATATCCCCCTCTTCCCTTCGGCGACCTACGTCTGCGACCTCGCGCACCAGCGGGTCCTTGCGGCCTTCTACGGCTCCGGCCATCACCACGCGGCAGCCGCGACCGACGTCGACGGGGACGGCCGAAGGGAGCTTCTCCTCGCCGGCTTCAACAATCGCATGGGGTACTCCGGCGCGGTCGCGGCGTTTCGGGTTCCGAAGGAAGGCGAGGTCGGGAGCGGTCGTGCGGACCTGCCGTTCGCCCAGTCTCCGGACCGTCCGTCCTGGGAAGGTCGGTCCCCGCTTCTCGTCTGGTACGCGCTCGTACCGGTCTCCGCCTTCGGTGGCAGCACGCAAATGCTGCTCGACACCTCCGGGGGTGTGCTCCGCATCGGACCCTTCGGTCCGCGACAGGTGGAGCTCGCCCTCGACGGTTTCCCGCCAGCCTCGCGCGAGAACGGGGAGGCGCGGCGGCGCGCCCTTGCGCGCGAGGAGGCGTACGTTCACCTCCGGGAGACGGCACGGCTCCGCGTGACGGGAGACTCGGGAGACGAGCTGGCCGAGGCGGAGCTGGCGATGGAGAGGTCCCGCGCCGCGGGCGACGCCTTTCTCGCCCAGTGGGCTGCCCGCGTTCGGGCGAAGGCGCTCGTCGGCGCTGGGCGCCTGGCCGAGGCGGAATCCGCCTGGGTCGCTCTCGTCGAGCGCTCGGAGGAGCCCGCTCCCATCGCCCTCGAGGCGGGCCGGTCTTTCCATCTCGAGGGAGAGCTGACCCGGGCGATCTCCTGGTACCGACGGGGCCTCGGTGGGCGAGGCGGCCACGCCCGGGGTGGTCATCACCCACGGGACCTCGCCGGCGGCGAGATCCTCGCCCTCGGTGAGCTGGGCCGGTGGGAAGACGCGGCGGTCGAGATCGACAGGTTCGAGACGGCGTTCCCGGAGCGGGCGTCGGACGTTGCGAACCTTCGTGCCTACGTCGCCTGGCGGACGCTTCGCCGGCCGCAACGCCTCGAGGATCGCGACGAGGACCCCGGGCTGTACCGTTACTGGAGGCTCGAGTCGCGCCGCGTCCTCGGCGACGCGCCGTCGACGCTCTTCGGCGAGGTCGACCGGCTCGGCCGGGGAGCGACGGACGTGGCCCCGCTCCTGGCGTCGCTGCGGGCAGAGCTCTTCTTCGACACCGGTCGCGTGGCCGAAGGGAAAATGCTCGCCGCCGAGGCGGTAGCCGACGCCACGCGCGAGGCGACGGCCGACGTGGGAATCCGGGCCCACCTCCCGCTCGTCATCGAGAGAGCCCGGCGTCGCGGGGCGCTCGCGGTCAGGCCCGCTGCAGCAGGAGGACGACGGTGACGCCGAGGCCGATGACGACGACGGCCGCGCGCGCCTTCTCCTTGCCGATCCTCCGCGCGAAGTGCGCGCCCGCGTAGCCGCCGACCGTCGCCCCCGCGATCATCACGAGCGCGATCGGCCAGAGGACGGCGCCGTTCAGGATGAACCAGGCCGCGGCGACCGCGTTGATCGTGATCCCGAAGAAGTTCTTCAGGCCGTTCATCGCGTGGATGTCGGTGAGCCCGAGGAAGCCGAGGACGACGAGCATCAGGATGCCGATGCCAGCGCCGAAGTAGCCGCCGTAGATCGCGACGGCGAGCTGGGCGAGGGTGGCCACGCCCCAGCGGGCCGTCGTCGGGCCGTCGGGCGCGTGCACCTCGACATCGCCCTTCCTCTTCGAAAGGACGATCTGGAGCATGAAGAGCAGAGTCGCGAAAAGGACGAGGAACGGTGCGAGGCTCGCGAAGATCTTCTCCGGGGTCTTCAGGAGGAGGACTGACCCGATACCGCCGCCGACGAGGCTCGGGAGGAAGAGCGTCTTCAGCCAGGCGCGGTGGGTCGCCACTTCGCGGCGGTAGCCGGCCAGGCTCGCCGCCGCGCCCGGGAGGAGGGCGACCGTCGACGTGGCGTTCGCCTGGATCGCCGGGATGCCGAGGAGGATGAGTGTGGGGAACGTGAGGATCGTCCCGCCGCCCGCGAGGGCGTTCATCACTCCCGCGCCGGCCGAGGAGGCGAGGAGCGCGGCGATCTGTCCGGCCGTCACTTCTTCTCCGCCGGGCTGGAGGATTCGCGGGGCGTGCCCGGCGTCATCGACCACTCGAGCCAGGAGCCCTGGTAGAGCCTCGCGTCGGGGTGGCCGAGGCGGAACCTCAGCGTGTAGAAGGTCTCCGAGGCCTGGTGGCCGCTGTTGCAGTAGACGACGACGGGCTTCTCCCACGAGACGCCCGCGGCTTCCAGGTCCTCGCGCGTCGCGGCTTCGGGGCGGAACGAGCCGCCCTCGACGTCCTTCTTCCAAAATCGGTTCTTCGCTCCCGGAATGCGTCCCGCAGCCCAGCTCTCCTCCGGCCGCACGTCGAGGAAGACGGTCTTTCCATCGCCGACCCGTTTCTTCACCTCGTCGATCCCGATGAGGAGCGAGGTATCGCCCTGGAGACCCGGCTTTGCAGGAGGGGAGAGCCTGCGGTCCTTCGTCGTTGCGCGGGCTTCGGTCGTCCAGCGCGAGAAGCCGCCGTCCAGGACGGAGACTCGCCGGGCTCCGGCGGTCAGGGCGGCCGTGGCGACGTACGTCGCGTCGTTGTCGCTCTCGGCGCCGTAGACGACGACGTGTGACTCGGAGGTCACCCCGGCGCGGGCGAAGACGACGCCGAGGACCTCGGGCGGGTATGTCGTGGCGGGGACGCCGCCCGACGTGGAGCGGAGGTTCTCGACCGCGACGCTCTGCGCCCCCTGCAGGTGCGTGGCGAGGAAGTCGCGCATCGGTCGGGCGTCGAGGAGGACGAGGTCCTTCGACCCGAGAGTTGCCGAGAGCCGCTCGCCCGAGACGACGGCCAGGGCTGCCGGGACCTTCGGCGCCGCGGCGGCGCGGGTGGTCGGAGCGAGGGCGGCGGCAAGGGAGGCGAGGAGAAGGGTGAAGCGGTCGAGGGCGCGCATCGAGGATCTCATGCCGCGAATGATGCCAGCAGGCGGGCTATCCTCCGCGCCGCATGAGCAGACGTGTCGGCCTCTGGCTCCTCGCCCTCCTCCTCACCCTCGGCTCCGCCGTCTATCAGCGCCTGACCGGGCCGACGCGCCCGGCTCGCGGCAGGGTCACTCTCGGCGGGACCGAGATCCGCCTTCGCCTGCTCCGCTCTCACGGCGGGGACGGAGACCAGCCGGTCGTCGTGAAGGTCGCCGATCCGCAGGTGACGGGCAACGTCGCCTGGCGCCGCTACCCGACGAACGACCCGTACGTCTCCCTGCCGATGGTCCGCGATGGAGATGCTCTCGAGGCGGCGCTGCCGCACCAGCCCCCCGCGGGGAAGCTCGAATACCAGGTGCGGCTGGCGCGCGGCGGGGAGGAGGCCCTCTTTCCCGAGCGGCCGGCGATCACGCGGTTCAAGGGCGCGGTCTCCGCGGCGATCCTCAGCCCGCACATCGCCGCGATGTTCACGGGGATGCTCGTCGCGAACGCCGCCGGCCTCCTCGCCCTGCGCGGCGAGAAGCGGCTCTTCCGCATCTCCCTCGTCGTCATCGGTCTCCTCGCCCTCGGCGGCCTCTTCCTCGGCCCGCTCGTCCAGAAGGCGGCGTTCGGGGCCTACTGGACGGGCTGGCCGTTCGGCACCGACCTGACCGACAACAAGACCGCCGTGGCCGTCCTCGCCTGGGTGGTCGCCGCATTCCGCGCGCGCGGCGGCCGTGACGCCCGGGTCTCAGTCGTCGTCGCGGCTCTCGTGACGCTCGTCGTCTTCATGGTCCCCCACAGCGCGTGGGGCTCCCAGGTCGACTGGTCGAAGCTCCCGCCGCCGGGCTGAGGAGACCGGGGTCGGGCCCGCCCGGCGGCGTCTCACCCGTTCGGGGGATGTGCAGGGGGGCCGGCGATGGTCATAGTCGGCTCCGTACGCACCGGCGAACGGGACGGGGACGGCCCGGGCTGCGCAGCGGGAGGTCGACATGTCGGATGAGACGCTCGACGGAGAAAACCCGGAGCCGGGTCCGATCGGATCCCAGGCCCCATTCTGGGCGCCGAGGCACGGCCGCGAGCGGGCGACGGGGTCCGAAGCGTGCGGCGATTGCGGGGTCGCCAGGGAAATCGCCGCCGACAAGGCGCGGCTCGCCGTCTGGCTGGCCCACGAGCTGCGGACGCCGCTGAACTGCGTCCTCGGCTACGCCGAGCTCCTCTGCGAACAGCTCGCGGCGCCGGGCCGCTCGTCGCTCCTGGCCGATGCCGAGCGAGTAAAGGACCTCGCCCTCCACCAGCTCGCCCTGCTCGACGACGTCCTCGACCTCGCGAGGCTCGAGCATCGACGACGAGGTCGAACGGGTCCGGGGCAGGCTGAACACGGAGATCGTCCCTTACGGCGCCTACGACGCGCCCCTCCCCGCCGCACCCGGCAAACCGGTGCGGATCGAAGTGAACCGCCCCCGCTGAGGACACCCACGAACCAGGAACCTTCCAGGAGAACCATATGCAACCAGACCGATTCACCGTCAAATCCCAGGAGGCGATCGCCTCCGCACAGCCGCTGGCCGCCGCCGGCAAGAACACGGAGGTCGCTCCCCCACACCTCCTCGTCGCGCTGCTCGAGCAGGACCAGGGCCTCGTGCCGGCCGTGCTTTCGAAGCTCGGCGCCGACCTTTCCGGGATCCGCCAGCGGGCCCGCGACTCGATGGGCAACCTGCCCACCGTCACCGGTGAGACTTCCGGTGACCCCCGGCCCTCGGCCTCCAGTTTCGTGGAGGTGCTGCGCCGCGCCGAAGGCGAGATGGCCGGACTCGGCGATAACACGCGTCGACCGAACACATGCTGCTCGCCCTCGCCGACAAGGGCTCGAGCCTCAAGGACATCCTGCCCGACCGCGAGTCGCTGGCCAAGGCGATCGGCGAGGTGCGCGGACCGCACAAGGTCAACTCGCCCAATCCGGAGGACCAGGTCCAGGCGCTCGAAAAATACGGCCGCGACCTGACCAACGACGCCGAGAGCGGCAAGCTCGATCCGGTCATAGGCCGGGACGAAGAGGTACGCCGCGTGATCCAGGTGCTTTCCCGCCGGACCAAGAACAACCCCGTGCTGATCGGCGAGCCCGGCGTCGGCAAGACCGCCATCGTCGAAGGCCTCGCCCAGCGCATCGTCTCCGGCGACGTGCCCGAGAGCTTGGTTGACCGGCGCGTGATCGCACTCGACATCGGCGCCCTGCTCGCCGGCTCGAAGTATCGCGGCGAGTTCGAGGAGCGGCTGAAGGCTGTCCTCTCCGAGGTCCAGGACGCCGGTGGCCAGATCGTCCTCTTCC
>CAVOJA010000090.1:0-66694 GCA_963696015.1 uncultured Holophagales bacterium | reverse complement strand
GCGCCCGACCCGGCGAAGCCGCCCGGCAGGCCGTGGTACGAGAAGGTCGAGATCGGCGGTCTCTTGTTCGGAGACGCGTACGCCGTCGCCTCCCACCACGACCCGGAGATCGACGGCCAGTACGGCTTCTGGCTGCGGCGCGGCGACCTGACTTTCGACGCTGACCTCGCCCCGAAGTGGTCGGCGCGCTTTCGGCTCGAGGTCAACAGCCCGGGAGATTTCGAGAGCAGCGCGAAGATGACGCCGTTCGTCAAGGACGCGTGGGTCGCCTGGAAAGACGGAGCCCACGATCTCGTTTTCGGCATCTCGCCCTCGCCGACCTTCGAACGCACCGAGAATTTCTGGGGCTATCGCGCCGTCGAGAAGACGCCGCGCGACCTCTACCGCCTGGGCAGCTCGCGTGACTTCGGCGTCGCCTGGAAAGGCAGGGCGGCGGAGGGGCCGGACCGGACCGTGTCTGTCGCCTCGGTCTTCGGCGCGTGGGACCTCGGGGAGAAATTGAGCCTCCTCGCCCGGGTCGATCGCTCCTTCGACGGCATTCCCGACGCCGGCGACATCCCCTACCTCGGCCTGGCCGAGGACACGGAGCTCGACCTCCTCCTGGTCGGGCTGGACTACAGGATCCACGAGATGGTCAGCGTGATCCCGAACGTCGAGGCCGTCGCCGATCGCAAGACCGGCGGGATTCCCGCGCCCGACGACGACCTGATCGCGCGCCTGACCCTCTTCGTCCGGTTCTGAAGGCGTCGGGCTCGCCGCGAGGGCCCGCTCAGCCCTCCGGATGCCGTCTCGCGAGCCTCTCGAGCGCCTTCTTCGACCCGAAGACGACGAGCGTGTCGCCGCGCTCGAGCGGCGTCGCGGGCGAGGGGATCCCGAGGATCCTCTCGACCATCCGCGTCCCGAGGCCGAGGATCCGTGTCTCCGGGACGATCCGACGGATCGTCACGAGCGTCACGCCGAAGTCGGCCGGGAAGTCGAGCTCCCCGATCCGCTTCCCGAGCAGCTCCTCCGGCACCCCCACCTCGCCGACGGCGAAATCCGCCGACAGCGCGAAGGAGTCGAAGAGCCCTTCCACCATGAGGCTGCCCGAGAGCCGGGCGACCGTCTCGGTCACCGGGAGGACGACCTCGTCGACGCCGAGCGCCTCGAGGATCTTCTCGTGCCGGGCGGTCATGGCGCGGACGATGAGCCGCTTCGCGCCGATCTGCTTCAGGACGGAGACCGTCAGGAGGGCCGTCTCGAAGTGCGAGCCGAAGCTGACGACGACGGCGTCCATCTCGTCGATCCGCTGCTCCGACAGCGCCTTCTCGTCGGTCGCGTCGAGTCGGACCGTGTGGGTGACGAGGTCTCGGAGGTCGTCGACCGCCTCCTCGCGCTCGTCGATCGCGAGGACTTCCGCCCCCCGCCGGGTCAGCTCGACGGCGAGCTGGGACCCGAAGTTGCCGAGGCCGATGACGGCGAACTGTCGCGACATGGCCCTACGTTACCAGCACGTCCTCGCGGGCGTACTCGTGCCGCGCGTCCCGCCGGCGGGGGGTCACGGCCAGGACGCAGCCGAGCAGCCCGACCCGACCCGCGAGCATGAGGCCCGAGAGGAGGAGCTTGGACGGCATCCCCAGCGTGGGAGTGATTCCGGTCGAGAGCCCGACCGTCGAAAGCGCCGAGACGGCCTCGAAGGCGAGGTCGAGGAGGGGCTTCTTCTCGAACGCGAGGAGGGCCAGGACCGAGGCCGAGAGGAGGAAGACCGAGACGATGACGGTGGCGAAGGCCCGCTGGATCGAGGAGTCGCCGAGACGGCGCCGAAAGAGCTCGACCCTCCCCTTCCCTCCCGCGATCGACAGAACAGTGAGGAGCGCCACGGCGACGGTCGTCGTCTTCACGCCGCCGGCGGTCGAGGCGGGCGACCCGCCGATCCACATCAGGAGGAGGACGACGAAGAGGGCGGCTGGGGCCAGGCCGGCGACGTCGACCGTGTTGAAACCGGCGGTCCTCGCCGAGACCGACTGGAAGGCGGCCGACAGCAGCCGCTCTCCCCGCGTGTTGCCGAGAGCCCCGCCCGCCGGGTCGAGAAGAAAGAGCCCCGCCGTCCCGAGGACGAGGAGGAGCCCCGAGACGGTGAGGACCATCTGGACGTGGAGGCCGACCCGCCGCCGTCTCCTGGCCAGCACTCCTCCGATCGCGGCGAGGACGGGGAACCCGAGCCCTCCGGCCACGACCAGGACCATGATCGTCGACTGGACGACCACGTTCTCCCCCAGCCCGGGCGCCGCGAGGTTCATTCCGTGGAGCGCGAAGCCGGCGTTGCAAAAGGCCGAGACGCTGTGGAAGACGGCCGAGAAGAGCCGTCCCGACTCGGGGACGAGGCTCTCCGGCAGGTGCCGGTAGAGGACGGCGGCGCCCGCCGCCTCGAAGCCGAGGGTCACGAGCGCGATCTCCGCGAGCGTCGCGCGGATGCGGCCGAGGCTCTGGTCGCCGACGAGGGACTGGAGGCTGGCGTACTGCCGGAGCGTCCCCCCCGTGAAGGCGAAGGCGAAGAACGTCGTGAGCGTCATGATCCCGAGACCGCCGGCCTGGATCAGCGCGAGGAGGATCGCGTGCCCGAACGGCGTGAACGCGGTCCGCGTGTCGACGACCGTCAGCCCCGTCACGCAGGAGGCGCTCGCGGAGGTGAAGAGGGCATCCACCGGGGTGAGCCCGCCGGCGTAGGTCGCGCGCGGGAGGAGGAGCAGGCCGGTCCCGGCCCCGATGAGGAGGACGAAGCTGGCGAGGATGACGAAGTGGGGCTGGACGACCCGCCCGACGAACCTCCGGCTGTCGCGCAGGGTCCCGAGGAAGAGCGAGACGACGAGGAAGGCCTGTGTGGCGGCGAGCCAGGCGCCGGCGAAGTCGTCCGGGTCCAGGCCGAAGAGGAGGACCGGCGAGGCGCCCCCCCCACGCCGGCTGAGGAAACCGAGCAGGACGACGACCCAGACGAGGACGTCGATCCGGTGAGAGCGCAGGAAGGCGCGGCGGTCGTCTCTCGTCAGCAGCCGGAGGATGCCCAGGACGACGAAGGTCCCGAGGACGAGCTCGAGGAGCAGCCGGAGGAAACCGTCGATCTCGGGCTCGAGGACGAAACCGTGCCCGAGGACGAGGGCGCCGACGGCGAGGAAGGCGAGGAACCGGAGGGCGACCGCGACCGCCCCATCGAACGCGGCTCGCAGGCCTCGCCGGGCCTTCGGCCGGGCCAGGTCCCGCAGGTGCAGCCTCGTCAACGACTGGAAGAGCCGGCCTTCGGCCATCGCGTCGAGTCTAAGGTCGCCCGCCCCCGGAACGTATAGTCCGAGCGCATGCCGAGGCCCTTCGGATCGGACGGGGTCGAGGAGCTGCCGGGCGGTGGGGTGCGCTACGAGCTGTCCCGCTGGGACGACCGGAACGCGATCCGTGTCCTCCTGCCGTACGACGAAACGAGCGAGGCCGGGAGGGAGACCGACGCCCGCGACCTCGGCCGGCGCCGCGCAGCGGGCTGGCTGTCCCTCGCCCTCTCGCCCGTCGTCGGGCTCCTGCCCGGCCGCGTCCAGGAGCGACTCGGGATCGAGCTCGGCCTGGACGCGACGACGCTCAGCATCGCGTCCTTCCCCCTCCCCCTGGCCGCGGGGACCTGGGCCCTCCTGATGACGCTGGCGGCCGGCTTCGGGTCCGGGCTTCGGCTCGGCGGACCGGCGATCGTCCCCTTCCTGCCTCTCGTCTCGCTCCTCCTCCCCGAGTCGCTGTTCCGCTTCGCGATCGCCTTCGCGAAGGGCCGTCCCGTCGGCTCCGTCCTCGGCCTCCCCCTCTACCTTCTCGCGCGCGGCGCCGGCCTGATCGGGCCCCCGCCCGTGATGCCCGGGCCCGCACCGAGCGTCCTCGGCCACGTGGTCAAGCCCTTCGCCGCTTCCCTCCTCCGCCGATCGCCCGATCGAAATAGACTCGGCGGGCAATGAACGGAGACTTCTCCCCCGACACCCTCCGGGCCTGGGGCGGCGCCGCCGTCGAGAGGCTGGCCCGCTACTTCGAGACGATCGAGAGTCGTCCGGTCCTGGCAAGGACGAAGCCGGGCGAGCTCCTCGCGCAGTTCCCTCCCTCCGCCCCCGAGGAGCCCGAGCCGTGGGAGGCGATCGAGCGGGACCTCGACCGCCTCGTCGAGCCGAACCTGACTCACTGGCAGCACCCGGGCTTCATGGCCTACTTCGCGACGAACGGCTCCGTGCCGGGAATCGTCGGCGAGACTCTCGCCGCGGGCTACAACCAGGTCGGCATCCTCTGGCGCACCTCTCCCGCCTCGAACGAGATGGAGCAGGCGATGGTCCGCTGGCTCGCGAATTTCGTCGGGCTGCCCGAGGAGTTCGACGGCCAGCTCGCCGACACCGCCTCGGCCGCCTCGCTCATTGCGCTCGCCGCCGCGCGCGAGCAGGCCGTCCCCGACGTCCGCAAGACGGGGCTCGCAGGGCTGCCGCCCGCGGTCGTCTACTGCTCCGAGCTCGCCCACTCCTCGATCGACAAGGCCTGCGTCGTCCTCGGCCTCGGGATCTCGGGCCTGAAGAAGATCCCGACCGACGCGGAGCACCGGATGGACGTCGCCGCGCTCGGGGCGGCGATCGCCGCGGACCGGGCGGCGGGGCGACGGCCCATCGCCGTCGTCGGGACGGCCGGGACGACGGCCGTCGCCTCGATCGACCCTCTCCCCGCCATCGCCGCGCTCTGCCGCCGCGAGGGGCTCTGGATGCACGTCGACGCCGCCTACGCGGGCGCCGCGGCGAGCCTCCCCGAGAAGCGCCCCCTCTTCGCCGGCTGGGAGGAGGCCGACTCGATCGTCTGGAACCCGCACAAGTGGCTCTTCCTCCCGCTCGAGTGCACGGGCCTCTTCTTCCGGAGGATGGAACGCGTGAGGCGCGCCTTCTCCGTCGTCCCGACCTATCTCGAGACGCCCGAGGGAAGCGCCGGGGTCCGCGAGTACATGGACTACGGCATCCAGCTCGGCCGCCGCTTCCGCGCGCTGAAGGCGTGGATCATGATGCGGACGTTCGGGGCGAAGGGGCTCCGCGAGCGGCTTCGGAGCCACATCGACCTCGCGCTGAGACTGGAGCGGGACCTTCGATCCGAGCCGGACGTCGAGGTTCTCGCCCCCGTCCTCTTCTCCGTCGTCGTCTTCCGCTTCGCCCCTCCCGGGCTCTCCGAGCCGGAGCGCGACGCGCTGAACCAGAGGGTCCTCGAGGCGGTCAACCGCGAGGGGCGATCCTTCATCTCGCACGGGGTCGTGAAGGGGCGCTACGCCCTCCACGCCGCCCTGGGAAGCCTCCGCACCGAGGAGCGACACCTCGACGCTTTCCTTGAATCGCTACGAGCCGCCCGGGCCTCCTCTGAAACCGTGAAGAGCCCGAACCCGTAAATCGGACGAAGAGCCGGGGGGGACTGTGCCCGTCGCGGCAGGCGGCGGGTCGAGCTGCGCAAGCCCCTCCGGGAGAGCGAGATGAGTCTCATCGAACCGAGCAACCGCACCGCGGACCTCTCCGCCCTGAAGATCCGGCGCGACTCCGGTCCCGACCGTGGGCGCTGGGTCCTTCCCACCGTGGCGACGGCCCTCGTCGCCCTCGTTGCGGCCGTCCTCGTCTGGGGGCGCGCGACCGGCGCCACGTTCCGGGCACCGGAGGTCTCCGTCACGCGCGTCGCGCTGGTGACGCCGACCCAGGCCTCGACCGTCCTCACCGCCTCGGGCTACATCGTCGCGAGGAGCAAGGCCGAGATCTCCCCGAAGTCGGTCGGGCGCGTCGCCTGGCTGAACCTCGAGGAGGGGCAGAAGGTGAGGAAGGGCGAGCTCGTCGCCCGCCTCGAGTCGCAGGAGCTGGAGGCCCAGAGGAAGCAGTACGCCGCCTCGCGCGAGCAGGCCGTGGCCGAGCTCGTCAACGCCCGGATCGAGCGCCAGCGCGCCGCGACCCTCCTCAGGGACCTCGTGGGGAGCCAGCAGGCCTTCGACGCCGCCGATTCCCGCGTCAAGGCTCTCGAGGCGCAGGTTTCCTCCATCGAGGCGCAGGTGCGCTACGTCGAGGAGCTGATCAAGAACTCCGAGATCTACGCCCCGATCGACGGCGTCGTGACGGTGAAGAAGGCGTTCGTCGGCGAGACGGTCGCCCCGCAGGGCTTCGGCGGCGCCGGCTCGGCGGGGGCGACGTTCGCCGTCATCGTCGACCTCGGCTCGCTGGAGATGGAGGCCGACATCAACGAGCAGAACCTCGGGCGCCTCGGCATCGGGCAACCCGCCGAGGTCGCCCTCGACGCCTATCCTGAAAAGCCCTACAAGGCGCGCCTCCGGCAGATCGTCCCGACCGCCGACCGCCAGAAGGGCTCTGTGAAGGTGAAGATCGAGATCCTCGACCGGGACGCGCGGATCCTCCCCGAGATGTCCTGCCGGGTCGTCTTCCTGAACCCGGAGGCGAAGGTCGACACAGAGGCGAAGCCGAAGGTCATGGTCCCGGCGGCGTCGGTCGTCGAGGTCGAAGGCAGGAAGGGGGTCCTCCTCATGAAGGACGAGGAGGCGCTCTTCCGCCCGCTGGAGCTGGGGCCGGAAACCGGGAGCCAGGTTGAAGTCGCATCAGGCGCGTCGGGCGGCGAGGAGATCGTCGCCGAGGCGGCCGGGTCGAACGTGAAGTGGCGGGCGGAGCAGAAGGTCCGCGTGAAGAAGGACTGACGAGGGACGCATGGCCGAACCCCTGATCCGGATCGAGAACGTCGTCAAGCAGTACACCCGCGACACGCAGGTCCTCACCGTCCTGGACGGCCTGTCGCTCGAGGTCGAGAAGGGCGATTTCGTCGCCCTGATGGGTCCGTCGGGCTCCGGGAAGACGACCCTCCTGAACCTCGTCGCCGGCATCGACCGTCCGACGAGCGGCCGCATCCACGTCGGGCAGGACGAGGTCTCCTCCATGAGCGAGGGAGGCCTCGCGAAGTGGCGGAGCGAGCATGTCGGGTTCATCTTCCAGCTCTACAACCTCGTCCCGGTCCTCACCGCGTTCGAGAACGTCGAGCTGCCGCTCCTCCTGACCCGCCTCTCGCGGGCGGAACGGCGGAAGCAGGCCGAGACGGCCCTCGCCGTCGTCGGCCTCTCCGACCGGTTGGACCACTACCCCCGGCAGCTCTCGGGCGGGCAGGAGCAGCGCGTCGCCATCGCGCGGGCCATCGCGACCGACCCGACGCTCCTCGTCGCCGACGAGCCGACGGGCGACCTCGACGCGCGGTCGGGCGAGGAGATCCTCGTCCTCCTCGAGCGGCTTCACGCCGAGTTCGGGAAGACGATCGTCATGGTGACCCACGACCCGAAGGCCGCCGCCCGCGCCCACCGGCTCGTTCACCTCGACAAGGGGGTCCTCAAGGAGGACGTCCGCGCGAAGGAGGCGACGGGAGAGATCGGAGTCGCGGCCGCCGCGGCGATCGCCGCCGGGAAGTAGCGCGTGAAGATCCTCCCGCTCGTCCTGAAGAACCTCCTGAGGAAGAAGACGAGGTCGCTCCTGACGATCGGCTCCATCGTCCTGCCTCTCCTCGTCATCTGCATCCTCGGGACGCTTCTCAGGGCCCTCGAGACCGACGCCTCCGGCGGGAAGGGGATGTACCGGCTCATCGTCCGGCACAAGGTCTCGATCACGAACTGGCTCCCGGGCGCCTACGACCCGAAGATCCGGAACCTCCCCGGCGTCGTCGAGACGCTCCGGATGAACTGGTTCGGCGGCTCGTACATCGACCAGTCGGCGAAGAACCAGTTCGCCCGCTTCTCGACGTCCGACGCGGACCGGCTCCTCACGGTCTTCGACGAGGCGAAGGTCGTCGAGGGGAGCGAGGCGGAGTGGGTGAACGACCGCTCCGGCCTCCTCGTCGGCCGGCAGCTCATGAAGCGCTACGGCTGGCGGCTCGGGCAGAAGGTCACGTTCAAAGGAGACATCTACCCGGTCACCCTCGAGCTGACGATCCGGGCCGTCTTCGCCGCGCCCGACGAGAGCGGCGTCTACTTCCACCACGAATCGATCGAGGAAGCCGTCCCGTACGCGAAGGGCTACGTCGGCTGGTACTGGCTGAAGACCGCCTCGGTCGCCGACACGGAGCGGGTCCCCGAGGAGATCGACGCGATGTTCGAGAACTCCTCGTACCCGACGCGGTCCGAGACCGAGAAGGAGTTCCAGAGCATGTGGGTCTCGATGCTCGGGAACGTGAAGCTCCTCGTCGGGTCGATCACGACGATCATCGCGGCCGTCATCCTCCTCATCGCGGCGAACACGATGGCGATGGCGGCCCGCGAGCGGGTCACGGAGCTCGCCGTCTTCCGGGTCCTCGGCTTCACGAGGGCGAAGATCCTGGGCCTCGTCCTCGGCGAGAGCTTCGCGCTCTCCCTCTTCGGGGGCGGCCTCGGGCTCGGCCTCTTCGTGTTGCTTCTGCCCGGTTTCCGCGAGGGCCTCGTCAACTCGCCGATGGGGGCATTCGCCGCGGGCATCCGTCTCTTCCCCGAGGTCCTCGCCCTGGGCTTCGGCGTCACCGTCGCGGTGGGCCTCCTCGCCGGCCTCGTCCCGGCCATCCGCTCGGCGCAGCGGCCGATCACGGAAGGGCTCCGGCAGGTCGCGTAGCCCTCGAGGCAGAGTCATGAAGTACGTCCCTTACGTCTTCCGCAGCCTCTTCCGAAAGAAAACGCGCTCGATCCTGACGATCGCCTCGATCGTCCTTCCCTTCTTCGTCATCTGCGTCCTCGGGACGCTCCTCGCGGCCCTCGACGCCGACCCCTCGGCCGGAAGGGGGATGTACCGCCTCATCGTCCGGCACAAGGTCTCCCTCGCGAACTTCATTCCCGAGGCGTACCGCGAGCGGATCGCGCAGCTCCCGGGTGTCGAGGACGTCACGATCCTGAACTGGTTCGGGGGGACCTACAAGGACCACCGCCCCGAGAACATGTTCGCCCGCTTCGGCTGCGAGCCGGAGCGCCTCCTGGGGATCCTCGACGAGGTGACGCTCGTGGAGGGGACCGCCGCCGACTGGACCTCCGACCGGAGCGGCGCCCTCGTCGGCGAGCGGCTCATGAAGAGGTACGGCTGGAAGATCGGGGACAAGTTCGTCCTCAAGGGTGACGTCTACCCGGTCCGGCTCGAGCTGACCGTGCGCGCTGTCTACCGCGGCCCGGACGAGACGGGCGTCTACTTCGACCGGAAGGCGATCGAGGAAGGGGTCCCCTGGGCGAAGGGGCAGGTCGGGACGTTCTGGATCAAGGCCGCGTCGACGGACGCCGTCCAGCGGCTCCCCCGCGAGATCGACGCGATGTTCGAGAACGCCTCCTTCCCGACGAAGACGGAGACCGAGAAGGAGTTCCAGAACGGCTTCGTCTCGATGCTCGGAAACGTCAAGGCCGTCGTCATCGGCATTTCGACGGCGATCGCCCTCGTCATCCTCCTCATCTCGGCGAACACGATGTCGATGGCCGCGCGCGAGCGGGTCACCGAGATCGCCGTCCTCCGGACCCTCGGCTTCGGAAAGCCGCTCATCCTGACGCTCATCCTGGCCGAGAGCCTCCTCCTCTCCGCGACGGGGGCCGTCGTCGGCCTGGGCCTCTTCCGCCTCGCCTTCCCCGTCCTGAAGGAGGGGCTCCTGAGCTCGCCGATGGCCGGCTTCGCCGCCGGGATGCAGCTTTTCCCCGAGGTCCTCCTGACGGGGATCGGCATCACGCTCCTCGTCGGCCTCGTCGCCGGGATCGTCCCGGCGATCCGCTCCGCCCAGCGCTCCATCCCCGACGGCCTCCGGCAGGTCGGGTAGGAAGGACTCTCTGATGCTCGGCATTCCGCTGAAGTACAACGTGAGGAACCTCTTCGTCAGGAAGGTCACGACGACGCTGACCGTCCTCGGCATCGCGCTCGTCGTGGCGGTCTTCCTCTGCGTCATGGCGCTCGGCGAGGGGCTGACGCGGGTCTTCACGGCCTCGGGCTCGGAGAAGAACGTCCTCGTCCTCCGCCAGAACTCGCAGTCCGAGCTCCAGTCGGGGATCGGGCGGGACCAGGCCCAGCTCGTGAGGGCGCTCGCCGGCATCGAGAAGGACGCGGACGGCAAGCCCCTCGTCTCCGCCGAGCTCGTCGTCGTCCTGAACCTCGACAAGCGCGACGGGGGCTCCTCGAACGTCACGATCCGCGGCGTCGAGGAGAAGGGGATGGCCCTTCGCCCGCAGATGAAGCTGACCGAGGGGCGGATGTTCGTCCCGGGAACGTCGGAGGTGATCGTCGCCGAGAGCGTCGCGCGCCGCTTCAAGGGAGCGGAAGTCGGGCAGGAGATCCGCTTCGGCGCCTACCGCTGGAAGGTCGTCGGCCACTTCGACGCCGGCGGCACCGCCCCCGACAGCGAGATCTGGACCGACTCGGAGGGGATGCTGAACACGTTCCAGCGGGGCGGCTTCTCCTCGATCCTCGCGCGGACGACCGACCGTGCCGCGCGCGACCAGGTCGTCGCCGGCGTCGCCGGGGACGCCCGCCTCGCGCTCGAGGGGAAGATCGAGCGGGCCTACTACGACGAGCAGACGGCGACGGCGGCGCCGATCAAGTTCCTCGGCGTCTTCGTCGGCGTCGTCATGGCGATCGGCGCCTGCTTCGGCGCCATGAACACGATGTACGCGGCCGTCTCCGCGCGGACTCGCGAGATCGCAACCCTGCGCGCCCTCGGCTTCTCGCGCCTCTCGATTCTCTTCTCGTTCGTCCTGGAGTCGATCGCCCTCGCCCTCCTCGGGGGGGTCGTGGGCTGCGCGCTCGCGTTCCTCCTCGTGAAGCTCGCCCTCTCGGGCGTCACGGGGACGACGAACTTCGCGACGTTCGCCGAGGTCGTCTTCGCCTTCCGCCTGACGCCGCAGCTCCTCGTGACGGGACTCGTCTTCTCGCTCGTCATGGGCTTCTTCGGCGGCCTCTTCCCGGCGGGCCGGGCGGCCTTCACGAAGATCACCGCCGCGCTGCGCCAGGTCGGCTGAGTCAGCTACCGCCCCGCGGACCAGACGTAGACGGTGTCGGAAGCGCGATCGAACGCGACGAACGTCCGAAGCGGGACGGCTCGGCCGGCCCCGGAGTAGACGTCGGCCGCCACGACCGTCGTCGCCCGCGCGGGCACGACCTGGACGAGCCCCCTGAACCACCAGTCGGCCCCCTTCGGCGCACGGAATGTCAGCGTGGCGACCTGCTCGTCCGGAATCCTGAGCAGCTCGGCCTCGACGGCTCCACGCTCTGCGGAGGGGAGTCGGAAGCGGAGCCAGAAGGCGCCGCTCCGCTCGTCGGACTGCGACTTCAGGTCGGTCGCCGCGGAGGGCACCCAAGCCGGGACCGCGCTTCCAGCTTCGCCGCGAGTGGCGAACACGGCGGTGGACGGAACCCCGCCCCCACAGGCGGCCACCGGGCCGAGCAGGATGAGCGCAGCGGTGAGGACGAGGCGGCGAATCACCGCTCTCCCGGGCCTATTGGCACTTGCCGATATTCTCGCGGACGTAGTCGGCGAGCGTCCCCTTCTTCACCCTGGCGCGAAGGTCCTCGAGGAGGGGCCACCGCCACCGGGACTTCTGTTTCAGAAGACCCTCGTACAGGCGGATCGTGCTCTCCAGCCCGCCGGCGAGCATCGCCTCGCGATCCGTCGCCCTGTCGGGGTTCTGGATCGCCCAGGCGGCGTTCCCGAAGTAGAGCTGTGCGATGAGGGCGGGCGCCCCGTTCCTCCCCTGGTCGATCAGCGGACCAAGGAGCTCCGGACACGTCGAGATGAAGAGATCGGGCGCGTTGACGATGAAGCTCGTCAGCCACTGTCTGGCGTTCTCCGCGCCCGAGTCGAGCGGGTCGTCCTCGAGCTGCTTGACGAGCGCCAGGGCCTGCGCCTTGTCCTCTGCAGAGGAAGTGGTGGCCTCCTGCGCGAAGCACGGGGCGGCGACGAGAAATGCAGTCAGGAGGGCCGGCAGTGCGTAACGCATGAAGGAAAGCCTCTTCACGGGATCGTTACTATGCCTGAAAAAGGGCTTCAATTCACTGGGGGGCTGTCAGAGGGGGGCGTCCCCGGGAAGACACCCCCGGGGCCAACCCGAAATCCCGGGGCTGGGGGCACCCGAAACCCGGGAGATCTCACCCTCAACCGGTCGACCGGAGTAAGAGCGCGACGAGGAGGCCGACGAGGACGATGGACCCGAGAAGACAGAGCGTGAGGAGCCAGAGGTCGATCCGGCCGTAGCCCGGCAAGGCCG
This sequence comes from uncultured Holophagales bacterium, assembly GCA_963696015.1. Taxonomy (GTDB): domain Bacteria; phylum Acidobacteriota; class Thermoanaerobaculia; order UBA5066; family UBA5066; genus UBA5066. The sequence goes on along the minus strand of CAVOJA010000090.1, from coordinate 54,459 downwards.
GCATTCCGCGGGCCAGGAAGAGTCCCAGAACGGAGAGGCCGACGGTGAGAACCGCCGGGACTCCAACGAGCCCCCACGGAGCTCCCCCGGACGAAGCGACGATCGCGAGGAACCCGGCCAGAAGGCCGCAGGCCACCAGCCCGGCCGAGGGACCAAAGAGACGGCTCTTTTCGAAGCGTCCCTGGACGAAGACGGCGGCCAGGGCCACGGAGGCCACACCGAACGCGACGATACCGGCCGAGAACGCCAGGACGAACGAGGTGAACGAGGAATCCACCGGGGCTCAGGCTCTCGCCGCCTCCGCGGGGAGCTTCCCGAGGAGACTCCAGAGCCCCCGGTGGAACCTGTGGAACCCACGGACCCCGGGCAGGAACATCAGGAGGCAGTGTCCGTGGACGAGCGACACGCCCCGCTCGCGCGCGATCCTCGCGGCCTCGTCAGAACCGGCCCCCTGCTGGAGCCAGACCCGCCTCACTCCCGCCGCGGCCGCCTCGCCGACCAGCCGGGCCGCCTCGGTCGGAGACGTCACGACGACGAGGCCGTCCACCCGCCCCTCGAGTACCGGGAGGCTCTTCTCGCAGGCGATCCCTTCCAGGTCCACCGCTTCGGGGTGAACGGGGACGACATCGTACCCGCGCTCCTTCATCTCGCGCAGGATCACGTTCCCGAACTTCTTCCCCGAGCGCGAGGCGCCCGCCAGCGCCAGGCGCTTCTGCGCGACGAAATCCCGGACGAGGTTGGAGGTCACGGAGGGGTCGTTGCTCATGGCTCGCCTTTCGGGCCGCGCGCCGCGGCCGACCTTTCGTTTCCCCGCGGAGAGCCCGGCTATTCCACGAGGAGGAGCTGGGCCGAGCCTCCGAGCGCGGCGAGCCGCCCGCCGCCCGGCTTTCCCTCGTCCTTCCGCTCCACGTAGAGGAGCACGCCGAAGTCGGGGAAATCGGGTTCGGCACAGGCGTCCTCGGGGTCGTCGACCTCTTCGTCGAAGCCCGCCTCGAGGTTCGGGCGGAGGATCAGGTCGGCCTCGGGCTCGTCGAGCTCGGCGAAGTAGTAGGGCCCGATCGACGCGCTCTCGTGCAGCCGGAACCTCACGCCGAGAAGCCGCTCCACGTCCTCGCGCACGGACTCGACGTCCTCGGAGAGGAATCCCCACAGCTCGACGGCGGCTTCGCTCATGGCCTCATTCTGCACGATACGGGGGGGCCGGCGCGCCCCGTGGCCCGGTGCCCTTCCCGGCCCGGCAGGGAACCGCCGGTCCGCCACCGGCCGGACGGGCTCCGGACACGCTCGCGAACGCCTCGACGGCTCGGAGCACGCGCAGGAAGCTCCCTCCCGCGAGGCCGCGCAGCTCCTCGTCGCTCCAGCCGCGGCGGGCGAGCTCCTCGAGGAGCCGCGGAAACGTCGAAGCGTCCTCGAGCCCGAGGACCTTGGAGTCCATCCCGTCGGAAGCTGACCATGACGACTCCGCCGTTCGCCGCGACCCGCCGCAGCAGGTCGTCCGGGACGTTCCTCGCCGTCTGGCAGAGCGCGCGCGCCGAGGAGTGAGAGAGGAAGACCGGCGCGGAGGCCCCGTCCAGGGCGTCGCCCGCCGTCCCGTCCGAGGCGTGCGAGAGATCCACGAGCATCCCGAGGCGGTTCATCTCCTTCACGACGTCGACGCCGAAGGCCGAGAGACCGCCGTGGCGCGCCACGTCCGCGTTCGAGTCCCCGATCTGGTTTTCCCCCTCGATTCCAGGGAGCACGCCGAGCCTTCCGCGGCGATAGGCATCGAGCATCGCATCCGACGTCGTCACGACCTCGAGCCGGTCCGGGTCGCTCGTCACCAGCGACCGGAAGAGGCCCGCCTCCCGGTCCGCCTCGTCGAGGATCGCGATCGTGATGACCGCCGCGCCCGCGGCCTCAACCTGTCCGCGTCCCGCCGCGGAGCTCCCAGAAGGAGATATCCGGCGGCCCGGCGTAGAGCTGCGGCGCCTTCTCGATGAAGGCCCGGATGTGCGGGGTCTGCATGTGCGGCCCGACGTACGAGGCCTTGTCGACCCATTCCTCGAGGAGAAGGACCCGGGCAGGGTCGGATGCGTCCTGGTGGATCGTGAGCCCAAGGCATGCGGGCTCCTCCGCCACCACGGTCGCGACGAGGCTCACGAGGGCGTCCAGGCTGGCGTCTTCCTTCCCGGGCTGCGCCTGGTAGACGATGAGGACCGTGACCGGTGTCTGCGCCACGGCTCCTGCCTACTCCTTCCGCCCCGCGAGCAGGAGGACGACCCCCGCCACCACGGCTCCGGCTCCGGCCCAGACGGGAATCTCGACGCTTCCCTTCTCCTTGAAGGAGAGCTCGAGGCCCGCGACCTTCGCGGTGTGCGTCTTCTTCGTGTAGCGAAACGTCCGGTACCCGAGCGCCACGGCTCCGAGCGCGATGAGGAGCAGGCCCACGATCGTCTTCGTTTTCACTTCGACCTCCCTCGACGGCGCCGCCTCGCGGCCCTCACTCGCGTCGGAACGAGTCACGTCTCCCGGCCGGGCATTCGTCTCCGTCCGGCTCCGGCAGGATAGAACGAGATCGCAGACCGCGCACGGGCGCTGACCGGTCCCGGACGAGAGCGATTCGCCCGTCGCGCTTCAGTCCGTCACGAGCTTCTGCGCTCCGGCCCGATGGAGACGATGTGCGCCGCGTAGACCTCGAGGTCGTACGCCGGAGATGCCCCCGCGACGACGGCAGGCAGCGGCCCTTCGGGCCGGTCCTCGAGCCATACCTCGACGGACGCCCCGCGATGCGGGGCGGCTCGACGGCGATCCGCCGGCTCCAGGGATCAGCGAGGTCCGCGCTCCAGACGAGGAGCCGCCAGCCGTGCTGGTGGAGGCCGGTAGAGACCGCGAAGGGGCGGAGCCACCCGAACGCCTCGCAGACGCGGGCGGCGGGAACGGCATCGGCCTGGTGAAGGACGCCGCCGGCGTCGACGGCCCCGAGCGGTCCAATCGTGCCAGGAGCGGGCCGCCCGTCTCCCAGTCCCCGGAGCGCTTCGAGCAAGGCATCACCGGAGACTTCTCCGTGCGACCCGGAAATCCCGGTGTCGGTCATCGATTCAGCCCCCTCTTCCGGCAGGTCGAAGCTCTGTCTCGTAGCTCCAGCCTCGAACTCGAGACGGGTAAACGCCCGCTCGCCGACGGCTGGCCGGGCGTCTCCATCGAAGCCTCCTTCCCATCGGTCCGGGTCCTCCCGCACGACACCGCCGCGGCCGGCCGGGACCGTCCGCGCGGTGACCGATGCACCGGGGTTGGGTCGATTCTCGCCCGGACGGGAGGCCGAAACCGTGGCCCTCGTCACCTCGGGACGGCGAGGGCGGCGCCCCGGACCCGTCAGAAGAGCTTCTCGGCCTTCATCCTCGCGAGCCCCGCCTTCGTCAGCACCGAGAGCTCCTTGAAGAGCGCGGCATCGGGCGACCGGAAGTTGAAGCACGACTTCCCCTGCATTCTCCCCCTCAGGCCCGCGGAGATGCCGTCGAGGAGGTCGGGGAACATGTAGACGGGAAACAGGTGGAAGGAGACGTAGTTCTTCATCACCTGGACCCCGCCGAAGAAGAGCTCCTTCTTCCACGCCTCCGCGTACGGGGTGTTCAGGGAATAGCCCTTCGGGCCGTCGGCGGTCACCTTCAGGCCCTTCGCGTGGGCGGCGAGGACCTTCCTCAGCGCGGCGAAGGTCTCGGCAGATTCCTCGGCGTTCGCGCGGACGGGCGGCACGCGGTCAGGGTTCTTCGGCATGGGAACCACCTTCCATCGGCAGGAGAGATCGAACGCGCGTCCGGTGGCGCCTGGAGCGCCCGCCGAACGGAATCAGGCGACCTTCGGCTTCCCCCTGACCATGCCGAAGAGGACGAGGAGGACGATCGCCCCGACGAGGGCCATCAGGAAACCTGCCGCCTCCCCTTCCTTGTAGAAGCCGACGAGCCGGCCCAGGAACGTCGCGATCAGGGACCCGGCGATGCCGAGGAGCGTCGTGACGATGATCCCCATGTCCTCCTTGCCCGGGTGGAGGAGCTTGGCGATGACCCCGACGACGAACCCGATGAGGATGGTCCAGAGGAGGCTCAGCATGGGTCCATTGTCTGCCCGCGGGTGGCCCGTCGCAACGCGCGGGCGTCAGGCCCGACCGGACCAGCCGAGGATCGCGACGAAGTGGCAGACGCTCCCGCCCAGGACGAAGAGGTGCCAGATCGTGTGCGCGTAGCGGACCCGTTTCGCGGCGTAGAACGCGATGCCACCCGTGTAGAGGAGGCCGCCCGCTGCGAGCCAGGCGAGCCCCGGCCACGGGACCGCCGCGAGAAGGGGCTTCGCCGCGACGACGACGAGCCAGCCCATCGCGACGTAGAGGCCGACCGCGAGCTTGTGGACCTTCTTGCCGAAGGCGAACTCGAGGGCAATCCCCGTCCCCGCGATCGCCCAGACGAGGGAGAAGAGCGTCCAGCCCCACGGCCCCCGGAGGACGCCGAGCGTGAACGGCGTGTACGACCCCGCGATGAGGAGGTAGATCGCCGTGTGGTCCAGCTTCTGGAGGACTTCCTTGGCCCGGGACGGCCGCAGGGCGTGATAGAGCGTCGAGACGAGGTACAGGGCCACGAGGGAGGACGCGAAGACGGCCGCTCCGACGACCTCGGGAATCCCCCAGCGCCGCGCCGCCGCGGCGACGAGGAAGGGGAACGCCGCGAGGCTGGCGACCAGGCCCGCGCCGTGCGTGACGGCGTTGGCGAGCTCTTCGCCCTTCGTGAGCGTGCGGGTGACGTCGACGGCGCCTTCCATCCGGACCGGATGGTAGCTCCCGAATGTCACGGGCCCGTCATCGGCTCGGCAGCCCCGGAGACGAACCGGGGGCGACCCTCGCGGGCCGCCCCCGGTCGATCCAGGAGAGGTCGACGGGACTACTTTTCGAGGCCTTCGGTCCCCTCGTCCTCGCGCTTGCTCTGCCAGATCGCCCAGCCGATCGCGGCGATCGCGATCAACGCGATGACGACGCCCGTCACTCGCGTGCCGCTCGACGGCGACAGGAGGTTGTACTGGAGCACGAGGCCGAGGGCGAGGAGGCTCACCATGTTCATGACCTTGATGAGCGGGTTGATGGCGGGGCCGGCGGTGTCCTTGAGCGGGTCGCCCACGGTGTCGCCCGTGACCGCCGCCTTGTGCGCCTCCGAGCCCTTGCCGCCGTAGATGCCGTCCTCGATCAGCTTCTTCGCGTTGTCCCAGGCGCCGCCCGCGTTCGCCATGAAGACGGCGAGAAGCTGGCCGACGAGGATCATCCCGGCGAGGAAGCCGCCGAGCGCGTAGGGCCCGAGGAGGAAGCCGACGAGCAGAGGCGCCATGAGCGCGAGGAACCCTGGCCCGATCAGCTCCTTCTGCGCCGTCTTCGTGCAGATGTCGACGACCCGGCCGTAGTCGGGCTTCTTCGTCCCGGCCCAGATCGCGGCGTCACGGAACTGCACACGGCACTCGTTGACGATGTAGAAGGCGGCGCGCCCGACGGCGCGGATGAGCATCGAGGAGAAGAGGAACGGCACCGCTCCGCCGAGGAGGAAACCGATGAAGACCTTCGGGTCGGCGACGGTGAGCTTGCCCGCCTCCTTGAGGTACATCTCGGTCGTCATCAGGTGGATCTTCTCCTCGCTCCCGACCGCGATGACCGCGATGAAGCTCGAGAAGAGGGAGACCGCCGCGATGACCGCCGAGCCGATGGCGATCCCCTTGGTCTCGGCCTTCGTCGTGTTCCCGACCGCGTCGAGGTCCGCGAGGATCTGGCGGGCGCGCTTGGCGGAGCCGGGGACCTTCGCGTCCATCTCCTTGACGTCGTAGGCCATCTCGCCGATACCGTTCGCGTTGTCGGCGACCGGCCCGAAGACGTCCATCGAGATCGTGTTCCCCGTCAGAGTCAGCATCCCGATGCCGGCCATCGCGACGCCGTAGGCGATGAAGAGCGGGGGCGTCCCGGCGTAGCAGAGGACCGCGAGGCCGATGGCGCCGGCGATGACGACGATCGCCATGACCGTCGACTCGTAGCCGACCGCGATGCCCTGGATGATGTTCGTGGCGTGCCCGGTCTGGCAGGCGCGGGCGAGGCCCTTCACCGGCGCGTGGCCCGTGTGCGTGTAGTAGGACGTCACCTTGTTCAGGGCGATCGCGAGGAAGACGCCGATGAGGCACGTGAGGGCAGGCCTCAGGTCGAGCCCCGCGATCCCGAAGTTGAAGAAAGACGAGAGGGCCGTCGGGTCACCGCCCGGGAAGCCCGCCCTCGCCATCGGGTTGCCGGCGAGATACGCCTCGTCGAAGCGCAGGTACGAGAAGCCGAGCCCGAAGAAGCCGGCGATGCTGATGAGCGAGCCGATCCAGAAGCCGCGGTGGACGCTCGTCAGGGCCGTGTCCGACGTGTCGTTCGGGCCCGCCTTGACCGTGTAGGTCGAGATGATCGAGCCGAGGACGCCGATGCCGCGGACGAGGAGCGGGAAGATGACCCCCTTGTGGCCGAAGGTGGCCATACCGAGGATCATCGCGGCGACGATCGTCACCTCGTAGCTCTCGAAGATGTCGGCCGCCATGCCGGCGCAGTCGCCGACGTTGTCGCCCACGTTGTCGGCGATCGTCGCGGCGTTGCGCGGGTCGTCCTCGGGGATGTCCTTCTCGATCTTGCCGACGAGGTCGGCGCCGACGTCCGCGGCCTTCGTGTAGATGCCGCCACCGACGCGCATGAAGAGCGCCAGGAGCGTCCCGCCGAAGCCGAAGCCGAGGAGCGCCTCGTAGGCCTTCTCGCTGAAGATCAGGAAGATGATGGTGCCGCCGAGGAGGCCGAGACCGTCCGTCAGCATGCCGGTGACCGTCCCGGTCCGGTAGCCGAGCTGCATCGCCTCGCCGTAGCTCGACCGCGCGGCCGCGGCGACCCGGAGGTTGCCGCTCGTGGCGAGGCGCATCCCGACGAAACCGACCGTCCACGAGAAGAGCGCCCCGACGAGGAACGCGCCCGCGCGCCCCCAGCGGAAAGCCGACTCGCTCCCCGTGTAGGTGAAGAAGAGGAGAAACGTCAGGACGATGATGAGCGGCCCGATCTTCTTGAACTGGGCCGCCAGGTAGGCGTTGGAGCCTTCCCGGACCGCGGCCGCCACTTCCTGCATCTTGGGCGTCCCGGTGTCGGCCGCGAGGACCTGCCGCGCCAGGTACCAGGCGTAGAGGAGGCCCGCGACCGCGACCGCGAGGACCGCCATCAGGGCCCCGATCTCGAGCGGGGTGTAGCGCGGGTCGGAGAAGAGCGCGAAGGGCTTGAAGGATACCGCTTCGGGGCTTCCCGAGCCGAAAAGGACCGGCGACAGGACGAACGCGCCGCCTCCCAGGAGGGCAAAGGCCGCAAGGCGCTTCGTGCTCATGGGCGCCGCCTGCCGCCGAAACAGCGAAAGGAATGGAATCCGCACAGTCGTACCTCCTCCACGGGGCCGCGGACATCTTTGCAGCGCGTCGGGTACGGCCCGCTCCCCGGCGCGGAACCCTACGCTACCCGCCCCCCTCGAGCAAGCACATAAGGCCCCGCAGAAAGAGGGCTGTGGCGGTCCCGTATCGACCGGTGCGCAGGGCGCGCCAGCGACGCTACTTGTACGAGAAGCCGCTCCCGCCGATGAACTCCCTCAGGATGCTCGTCGTCGGGACGTCGTCCGGCCAGACCGGGACGAAGAGCTCGAGGAAGCGGCGGAGCTGGTACCCCTTGGTCTGCGCGGGCGAATCGGACGGAATCTCGAGCAGGTAGCGGTAGGCGAAGCTCTTCAGGACCGCCGTTTCATAGGCGAGCGCCGAGTTGAACATCGCGTCGCAGCGCTCCTGGAACGGGAAAATGTGCTTCTCCTCGCCGGCCCTCACCTTGGGCCAGCGCAGGATCGACGTCTCGGCCGAGTAGTTCCGGAACTTCCGGTCGCGGACGAGCCGCCGGAGCAGGCGCCCGTCGCTCGTCCGGATCCGGTTGTGGTCGTCGATGCAGAGCTGCGTCAGGGCGTTGATGAAGATCCGAAACTTCTGGTTCTCGGCCACGCTCTCGGTCAGTCGGGGGTTGAGCGCGTGGATCCCCTCGATGAGGAGGACCTCGTTCTCCCCGAGAGTCCGCAGCCTCCACTCGGCTTCGGGCTTCCTCAGCCCCACGCGGAACTCGTAGACCGGCGTCAGGACCTCCTGGCCGTCGACGAGCGCCTTCAGGTGCGGAAGGAAGAGCGGGAGGTCGATCGCCTCGAGCGCCTCGAAGTCGAAGTCCCCGTCCGCGTCGAGCGGCGTCTTCTCCCGGTCGACGTAGTAGTCGTCGAGCGAGAGGGTCCGCGGCGTGATGCCGTTGACCTCGAGCTGGATGGAAAGGCGCTTGACGAACGTCGTCTTGCCGGAGGACGACGGCCCCGCGATGCAGACGACGCGGAGCTCGTCGCGCCGCGCCGCGATCCGGTCGGCCAGCTCGGCGATTTTCTTCTCCTGCTGCCCCTCGGCGATCCGGATGACGTGCTTGATCCGGTCGCCGAGGCAGAGGTCGTTCAGGTCGGGGACCGTCCCGACGCCGATCAGCTCGTTCCAGCGCTTCGTCTCGGTGTAGGCGTTGAAGAGGACCCGCCCTTCTTCTCTCACCACGGGCGGCTCCCCGGCCTGGCGGTCGAAGACGAGGAGGAGCCCCTGCCCGTACGGTTCGACGTGGAAGCTCCGGCAGCAGCGGACCGAGAGGGCGTAGGGCCCGTGCCTCACGTCGGTGAATCCGAGGCAGGAGACGAGAGGAACGCGGTGCGACGGCCAGACGCGCAGGAGGCGGACCTTGAGCGTCTCCCCTTCCTGCTCGAAGAGGTGTAGGGCGGCGTCGATCGAGACTTCCAGCCGGACGACCTGCCGGCCCGCGTCGGCCTCCCGGTGGAGAGCCTCGTCGAGCGCGGCGGCGAGCTCGGTCAGCGGCGGATGCTCGCCGGAGACACCGTAGTGATAGCCCCCCCGCAGGCTCTGGCCGACGTGAAGGCGCGCCAGGGGGAAGAGCTTTCGCGCCACGCCGTGCAGGAGGAGGGTGGCCGTGCGCCTCACGACCTCCTCCCCCTCGCGAGAAGCGGCGTCGACGGGCTCGACGCGGCTCGGGCATTCGACCGGGAAGTCGAGCGCCACGACGCGACGGTTGACGCAGGCGGCGACGATGTCGAGGCCTTCCGTCGGGCCGGCGTCAAACAGCTCGCCGACGGTCGTTCCCTCGAGGACCTCGGTCTTCGTCCAGGGAAGCTCTACTGGAATCAACGCCATGTCCGGTTCCGGCCCCTCACACCATCTCGAGCCAGCTGAACCAGGTCGGGTGGTGGGCCCGGTACCAGATCAGCACCTCGCGGATGAGCTCCTTCTTGTCGGGCGCCAGGACCGCGTCGTCGATCCGGTCGAAGTGGATCCGGATGCCGTTGTCGCCGAAGTACTCGAGCGCCTCGGAGACGAGCGTCTGGAGCTCGTTGCGGATCCGGCCCGAGTCGGAGACCTTGACGGGGCGCGTCTTCCAGTCCTGGCCGCGGTAGAAGCGGTCGAGCAGCGGAGAGAAGACGAGGCCGGTCTGGTCGAAGGACTCCATCAGGCGAAGGGTGAGGGTCACGTCGAGAATCCCGGCGTCCGAGGACGCGCGGGTCGTGACGCGGTAGACCCCCGGCCGGACCTGCTCGACGCCCGGCAGCCCGGTATACGGCTCGGGAAGCATGCTCCCCATGAGGGAGAGGACGTGCCACTCCTTCTTCTGGAAGAAGTCGTCTGCGGTGATCGTCTTCTTTCCGACGGGCATCGCGGCCTCGCGCGCGTTGTTCAGAATGGACGCGTATCCGAGGCAGTCCTTCGCCGTGACCTCGCGACCCAGCGTCCCGGCGAGCCGCTGCGGGAAGTCGGGGGCGGCGGGGTCGAGGTGGAGGAGGTGCCGCTCCCTCTCGTAGGAGACCTCGAACTTCGACGTGAAAAGGCACATCGAGGTCTGGTTCCCGAGGATCGGGTCGAGGCTCGCGGCCTGCAGCGCCTCGGCGGACGCGGCGTAGCCGTCGGTGATGAAGAGCTGCGGACGACCGTCGGCGCCGGTGAACGGACCGACCCGGTAGGTCGGTGCGTAGGTTCCCGAGTCGGTGAACGCGCCCAGCCCGCTCGGGAGGGGCCATCCGTCCTCGACGAGGTGCACGCCGATCGCCTTCCATTCCTCCCAAAGCCGGCCAATCCGCGGGACGCGGGTCGGGCCTCCGAGCGTCCAGACGTGAACGTCCTGCGGCTCGATGCCGGGGTAGGCCTTCCGGATCGCCTGAATGACGAGCTCGCGCGGCGCCAGGAAGTCGAGGAGGACGGAGGCGTCGGCCGCCGCCTCGAACACCCTCTTCGGAAGCGTCATCGCCCCCGTATACCCCTCGTAGGGGCGGGCGATCCGGAGCGGCTGGTCGAAGAGATGGAGGACGGTCGTCGGTCCCGTCGGCGCACCCTTGGCGAAGCGGGACGTGTTCTCGAGCGTGTCGATCGCCGCACCCCACACGGTGATGCGCGAGGCGACGAGCTCCGTCCAGAACGCCTTCCAGTCGTAGGTGGGGTCGTTGATGAAGCGGTGGACGCGCCGGTCGAGCCACTTCGCGACCGAGGGACGGGCGTAAACGCGCCCGAAGCCGAGGAGCGGGTTGGAGCCCATGTCGGGCGTTTCGCCCCCCTTCGGCATCAGCCCTTCTCCGAGGCAGACCATGATCGCGTGGTTCTCCGGGAGGGACCGCGTGAGGTACCAGAGCCCCTCGCTCATGGCGTAGGCCGACACGGCGTCGGCGTCCTTCTTCACGTGGTTCGTCTGCTGGGCGTCGAGCCCCTTCCCCTCGCCCCAGCGCCCGAAGAGGCGTGTCCCGAGCGCCGTGACGCCGGCCGTCATGATCAGGCACCGCTCCAGGGACGTCCCGACGAACGACAGGTCCTGCGCCGGCTCCCCCGCGATGCGGTGCTCTTCGACGTCCTCGAGCCAGAGGTGGAAGCGGCCGAGGACCGGGCGGGAATCGAAGGCCCACTGCGAGATGAGGTCCCGGCGTGCGTGTGCGTCGATCATCCTGCGAGTTTAGCCTCGCAGGTGGCCTTTCCTAGCCCTGGTAACGATCCTGGATCGCGGCGAGGATCGCCGTCCGAAGCGATTCGATCTCATAAGCCGAGGCCCGGTGGCGGAGCGCCCGCTCGCCCTTGCGAACCGCTTCGGCGAGGACCTCGTCGCGCAGGACGTCGGCGATCCAACGGGAGAAGTCGGCGTGGAGGGCGTGGTGCCTCACGACGCGCCCCTCCGCTCTCCGGATCTCGCGGTGGAACTCCTCCACGTTCGCCGCGGAACGCCCCGTCTCTTCCGCTCCGGCTCGGAAGAAGAAGTGCTGCGGGATCGGAAGCGGCCTGGCGCTGTACTTGTGAAGGTGGCGGGCGTGGGGGCTCACCCTCCGCGCCACGGTGAACGTGCGCGGCCCGGCCCCCCCGCGGCGAGAAAGGAGAGCCCGGCCCGCTGCGGGCCGGACTCCTCCCGACGCGGCCCAGGCCGGCAGGTTCGGTGTCTCCTCGGCGCCGAGGTCGAGGACGACGTCGAGGCTCTCGTGGACTTCGGCAGGAAGGTGTTCGGGAAGCCAGGTCGTCAGGCAGGTCCCGGGCCTGCGCGGGTCGAACCCCTCCACCCGTTCGTGGGCCAGGTTCAGCGCCACCTGGGCCTCGTCGATGAAGAGCCAGTGGGGCAGGCCCGTGTCGTTCCAGAGAGCGGAGAGCTCCTCGAGCGCGGCCCGGCTGTAGGCCATCTTCTCGTCGGGCTCGAGGAAGGAAAGATCGACGACGACGCTCCCGAACCGGTGCTCGATGAGCCGTGGAAGCTGCTCCGGCCCCGGGAGAGGGTCGTTGCCTCCGACCGTGAGAACCCCGCGCAGCCTCCCGAGGGAGACGTGGTCCCCCTCCGGGTCGAGGACGCAGAGCGAGTAGCCGAGGCCCAGGAGCCGCTCTGCGAGGAGCCCTGTGAGGTGGGATTTGCCCGACATCGTCCCGCCCGTGACGAGGACGTTGACCCCGGAGGCCGGGATCCTGGCAGCCGAGCCGTCTTCGTACGTCCCGAGGACGGCCTGAAAACGCCGCGGCTCCGGTGTCTCGTCGCTCAGAACCGCAGGGCCGAGGAGGAACCGCGACAACCCATTGCTTCCGGCTTCGGAAATGACGACGTCGGCGGCCTCCTTCAGCGACGGGACCGCGTTGGCGACCGCGACGCCCAGCTCGCACGCGCCGAGGAGGGAGTGGTCATTCTCCGCGTCGCCGACCGCGAGCGTGGAGTGGCGGGAGATGCCGAGGTCGCCGAGGGCGTCGAAGAGGCCGGTTCCCTTCGAGACCCCCGCCGGGACGAGCATCAGCTCCTGACGGTTCCTGACGACCTGGACCTCGAGGCCGAGCCGTCCGATCTCCTCGAGGGCGGCGAAGGCGTCTCGGGCGTACCCCGCGAGAATCGCCTGCCCGCGTCGCAGGACGACGCCGCGTTGCGCCAGCGCCTCCTCCAGCTCGGCCGGCACCGGCGGCGCCAGGACGCGGGCGCCCCGCACGCCCCAGACGACGGCCCCGTTCTCCCATACGATCCGGTCGAAGAGCTCCTCCGCGTGCGGGCAGAGCTCCAGAAGCTCCCACGGGATCCTCCCGGTGACGAGGACGAGCTTGAGCCGCTCCTTGCGGAGCGTTCGAAGGGCTTGAAGGATCGTCTCGTCGAGCCGTCCCGTCGAAGTGAGGGTCCCGTCGTAGTCCAACGCGACGGCACGAAAGTGCTGGGGCATCATTCCCTCCCGCGGCGGCGCTCGGGCCGGAACGTGAGAAGACGGACTCCGAGGAGAAACTCTACCACCGGCGATTGACGGAGCGACCATACGCCGCTAGCGTCGAAGACCGGTGCCCGACAGACCCTCCGCCAGCCCGATCCTCCCGACGCCGCTGAGGCTCGGTGCGGACGACCGCTTCCGCGGGCGGGGCGTCACGATCGCCTTCCTCGATTCGGGCTTCTACGCCCACCCCGACCTGGTGGAGCCACGCAACCGGATCATCCGGTACGTCGACGTCACCGACCCCCGCGCCGCCTACCCGCGCATCCTCCGGCCCGACGAATCGAGCTGGCACGGGATGATGACCTCCGTCGTCGCGTGCGGGAACGGCACTCTCTCGGGAGGCCTCTACCGGGGTCTCGCTTCCGAGGTGAACGTCGTCCTCGTGAAGGTGGGCACCGCGAGGAGAATCACGCACGAGAACATCCGCCGCGGCCTCGAATGGGTCGTGAGGAGCCGGGAGCGCTACGGAATCCGGATCTGCAACGTCTCCTGCGGGGGGGACTACGAGGCCTCTTACCTGTTCGACGGCCTCTCGCAGGCCGCCGAGAAGGCGACCCGCGCTGGGATCCTCGTCGTCGCGGCGGCAGGGAACCTCGGCCTTTCGGCGGGGCACACGGTCCTTCCCCCGGCCTCGGCCCCCTCGGTCCTGACGGTGGGTGGGCTCGACGACAAGAACCGGCTTCACCGCGTGGGCCACGACATCTACCACGGCAGCTACGGCCCGACGATCGACGGCTTGCAGAAGCCGGAGGTCATCGCACCCGCCATCTGGCTCGCCGCACCCATCCTTCCCGGGACGCCGACCGCAACCGAGGCCGTGCTCTACACCCATCTTTCGACGGCCCGCGACGACGAGCTGGACGTCGTCCTCGACGCCCACGCCGGAATCGACGCCGCCCTCGACGCGGCCCGGCACCTGGCGCCTCCGCTCATCCGGCAGCTCGTCGAGGCGAAGCTCCGCGACAACAACGTCATCAACGGCGCCTACAAGCACGTCGACGGCACCAGCTTCGCCGCGCCCATCGTCTCCTCGCTGGCGGCGCAGATGCTGGAGGCAAACCCGGCGCTGCGCCCGCACGAGGTCAAGTCCATCCTCGTGACGACGGCGCAGCGGCTCCCCCATGTCCCGGTCGACCGTCAGGGCTGGGGCGTCGTCGAGCCCGCGGCCGCCGTCGAGGAAGCGCTCGCGCGCTCCGGCGACGGACCGGCGGCCTGAAGGCACGGACGGCTTCGGCCGGCGCCCCGGCAGAGAGGTCCGCCGTGAATGGAAGCCGGCGGAAGACCACTCCGGCCCGGACGGGAGCGTGGGGTCTCTTCGACGCGCACCACTTCCGCAGAGAGGGGCGTCGCTCGGCCGGAGCTCCGAGTCGTGATCCCCGCCCTCTGAATCTGCTCGTCCGCATCCTGCTCGCGGTCTCTCCCGTCAACGTGCCGTGCGCCCGCGCCACCGAACCGCCGCCTCCGCCGGTTCCGTCCTTCGGCGATGTCGCCGTCGACCCGTTCGACTCTTCGCGCCTCCTCGTCCTCCACGCGTCGGGCAAGCTCTACGACACGATCGACCGCGGCGTGACCTGGGCTCTCCGGGACACGCTGGCGACGCCTCCCTTCGGCCCGGGTGCGATCTCGTTCGACCCGAACCATCGCGGGTACGTCTACGCGCCGAGCCGCCAGAGCAAGGACTGCGAGCCGCCCGGCCTCGTCCGCTCGACGGACGGCGGCGCCTCCTGGCGAGCGTGGAGCCGGCAGCCCTGCCACGTCGTCGACCTCGTCTTCGCCACGGACGGCGCGCTCTTCGCGCGGGCGGAGCTCGGGTTCATCGGCCTCTGGGATCTCTTCCGCAGCCCGGACGAAGGCGAGACGCGGACACGCCTGCCGGCTGAAGCGGGGTTCTGGAGGGTGAAGGACGCGGCGCTCGGTCCCTGCTGCCCGGGGTCACGCCTCGATCGTCTCGACCGGCTCGCGCTCGGCGCCGCCCCGGAGCCGCGAGAGCGCCGCGACGACGGCCGGGTCGTAGGATCGCGTCGGGGACGACCATCTTCCCGATGTCGTGGAGGAGCGAGCCTCTCCTGAGCGACTCGTAGAGCTGCGCGTTCGAGAGGGCGAGGCCGATCTCGTGCGAGAGCGTGCGGCAGAGGTGCACGTCTCCCTCCCCGAAGTTGCGGACCCGTCCGACCGTGCCGACGATGAACGCCCCGACGGCGTCCTCGGCGGCCAGGACGGGGACGAACAGGAGCGAACGAAGCCCGCGCGTCTCGCAGACGGCGCGCTCGGCTTCCGTCAGCCCGTCCGGCTTCCAGTCTTCCAGCGACAGGGGCTCCCGTTCGTGCACGCACCTTCGGCCGTGGGGATGCCCGTCGAGGGGCGCGCGGCGAAGCGCTTCCTGGAAGCCCGGTGGCAGGGGCGGCGTGGTGGCGCCGAGGACCAGGTCTTCCCCTTCCCTGAGGTAGATCGCCCCGGTGTCGAGGCCGAGCGCCTGCACCGCGTTCTCGATCGCCGTCTGGAGCACCTCTTCGAGGTCGAGCGAGGCCCCAGCCGTCGGCTCACCTGGAGGAGTAGCGAGAGCCCGGGGAACGGCAACCTCGAGATGGAGCGCAGCACGCGCGTGGAGGCGCTCGACGGCATCCTCAAGCCTCCCGGCCGGACCTGGCGGGCCGTCCCGTCAGTTTACGCGCGGGGCTGGGGAACGGGCGTGCCGATCCCCCGCGCGCCCCCCGCCCGCCCGGCCAGCTCCTTCCCCCTCGCCTCGCGGGCCGCGGTCGCCCGGCCGCCACAGCAGGAAGAAGAGCGCGAGGATCGGAAGGACGACCCCGAGTCCGGCGAGCCACTTGCCGCGGCCCGAGAGCCCGTTCTTCCCCTTGAGGACGAAGAGACCCGAGATCGCGAGGAAGCCGAGGATCACGGCGTAGACGTCGGCCGCCCAGGTCCAGAGCCCCTTCGGCTCGTTCAGGTGGAGGAAGTTCATCTCGCGCAGCGCGAAGCGGCCACGGGGCTTCTCGATCGTCGCGGTCCCGGCCGTCGCGTCGGCCTCCACGCTCCACCCCTCGTAGAAGAGCTCGACGAGGTGCGGGGCGGTGCGGAACGACGACTTCGGCGGCCCGGGAAGCGCGAGACGCTCGACGAGGGCCGCCGTCATCGTGTCCCGGTCGGAGACGGGCACCGGCTCGAACGTCCGCGTCTCGACCTGGAGCTTCCAGCTGGGGTTCCAGTCCGCGCGGTGATTCAGCGCGACCCCGGAGATCGCATAGACGAGCGTCAGCCCGGCTGCGAGATATCCGACGTCGCGGTGCAGGACGTTGTTGAGCCTGCGCCAGTTCAAGACCGGACGGGCCTACTCGACGACGGCGCCGACACCCATGATCTGGTAGACGGTCTGCGGGCCCGTGATCTTGCTGGCGTCGCACTTGGTTCCCTTCTCCTCGGCCTCGTGCTCGGCCCGCGCGATCGCCTGCTCCTTCGTCAGCTCCATCTTCTTGAAGGTCCCCTCGGCGACGACCTTCTTTCCCTTGTCGGTGAGCGGGAAGACGATGACGCCGTCCTCGACCTTGATCTTGATGGTCTGGAACTCTTTGTCGCCGGCGACGTCGATCCAGCAGCCGCGTTTCGGGCAGACCTCGGTGATGAGCCCTTCCACCTTCACGACCTTGCCGACGTAGTCGTCCGGCGTTGCCATCAGCTCGGAGAGCTTGACGGGGGTCGCTTCGGAGACGCCCTTCCCGTACTTCGTCGCGGCGAGGGCGGGAGTGGCGGTGATCGTCGCGAGGGCGAGGACGGCGAGCGTCCTGCGGAGGGAGTTCTTCATGTTTCGGTTCTCCTCGTTCAGGGGTGCGGGCGCGGCGCGTCCGGGGGGCGGATTCTACCGTCGGCCGGCCTCAGGCCAGAAGAGCCCCCTCGTGGACGAGGAGCCAGCGCTTCCGCTCGATCCCGCCCGAGAAGCCGTGGAGGCCGCCGTCGCGCGCGAGGACCCGGTGGCACGGGACCACGATCACCGCGGGGTTGAGCGCCGCGGCCATCCCCACGGCCCGCAGGGCCTTCGGCTCGCCGATCGCGGCGGCCACGTCGCCGTAAGCGCGCGTCGAGCCGGGGCGGATCCGTCGCAGCTCGGCCCAGACCTTCTCCTGGAACGGCGTCCCGGCGAGGTCGATCTCGATCGAATCGACCGCCTCGAGGTCGCCGCGGAAGTAGGCACGCAGGCGCGAGAGGACCCCACCCGGGTCGCGCTGCGCGGGAAAGAGGTCGGTCCCGAACCGGGCGAGGAGATGCTTGCGGGTGGACGGCGCATCGGCGTCGAACGTGAGCGTGCAGAGGCGCCCGTCCCAGACGACGGCGAGGAGCCGTCCGACCGGGGTCTCGAGGGCCGCGCTCGCGAGCCTCACGTCTTCAACGCTACACCGATTCCGGGCCCGAATGAGCGGACCGGCCGACGTCTCTTACCGGAGCCCCTCGACGAGGTAGAGGTCGGAGAGGATCTGAGGGCAGCCGTAGACGATGGCTTTGCCGTCGGGGCGCACGAGGATCGGGCCGACCGCGACGACCCCCGCCGGGTCCGCCGGCCAGATCTCGGCCGCAGGCTTGCGGGCGCCCGTGACTGGGTCCAGGCGGAAGAGGCGCGCGGGCAGGGCCGAGGAGGAAACGACGAAGAGCGCCCCGCCGTCCGCCCAGCCGGCGACGCGATCGCCGGGGAGAAGCCCCGAGATTCCCGAAGCCGGCTCGCTGTCGAGCGGCTGGACCCACGTCGTGCCGTCGGCCCGCGACGCGAGGACGAATCGGCCGTCCGGCGATACCGGGAACGTCGCGCCCGCCGCGAAGACGACTCCCTCAGGGCTCACCGGTCGGGGAGACCCGGACCCCAGGTCCTGGACGTAGAGCCGGGCGGGCGCGCCGGGCTCGCCCCCTCCGAAAACGATGCGCTGGCCGTCGGGGAGCCAGCTCGCAACTCGGTGGTCGAGAGCGCCGGAGAGAAGCGCCCGCTGCGTGCCTGCACCCGTGGGGAGAAGAACGAGCTTGGCGGGGATGTCGAGAGTCGCCGAGAGAACCCACTTCCCGTCCGGGGAAAGCGCCAGCGCGTTGCCCCGGCCGAGGCGCGTCGCCGGACCGCCGTCGGTCGTCCGGATGTAGATCGCGTAGTCGCGCCCGCCCCCGTCTCCCAGCTCGTCGAACAGGAGGCGCGACCAGTCGGCCGAGACCCCGCGAGGGTAGGTCCAGTCGAGCCACGAGAGCTCCACGTCGCGCACGGCCCCGGCGGCCCGGTAGAAGACCCGCCGCCGCCACTTGTCGTCCGAGACGAGGACGCGGCCCTCCTTCGAGACGTCGTGCAGCGTCAGATTTCCCGAGACGCGCAGGAGCGCGCGGTCGCGGCCGGAGAGGTCGACGGCACGCAGCTCCCGACCGGCCCCCGCTGGAGCGGCCGAGTACCAGATCTCACTTCCCGAAGGAGACCACGCGAGCCCGCCGACACTCTGCCAGGTTCCGCCCAGCGTGATGGGAGCTCCCCTGCCCTGGACGAGCGTCACCGAGCCCCGGTCGTCCCAGCGGAGCGGGTGGTGGACGAAGGCGACCCGCTCTCCGTCGCGCGACACGCGCGGGTGAGAGACCCACCCGTCCGTCACGAAGAGGACCTTGCCAATCGGCATCTCGAGCCGCGTCTTCCCCTCGACGTCCCTCACGACGGCAAGCGTCTCGCCGTCGGGGGCCCAGTCGGCTTCGCGGACCGCCTCGAGGATGTCGCGCGGGGCGCGTCCTCCGATGGGCGCCCGCGCGAGGGTGCCCGAGGCGTCGAAGAGCGACCGGAAGGTCCGCCCGACGGAGAGGGCCATCTCTCCCGACGGCGAGACCGAGAGGACGTCCGCGTCGGGCAGCTCGGCCCGCTGCGGCTCGGGACTCCCTGGCTGGGTGACGAAGAGGCGGATCGGAGCGCCATCCCAGGCGGCCCCGAAAACGACGGTCTTCCCGTCTGGCCCGAACCGGGCGGAGCGGATGCTCCCGCGGGAGAAGGAGAGGCGGGTCATCCCGGGCGGCCCTGCCGGAGCTCCGTGGCGACCGACCCACCAGCCCGCAGCGAGAAGGACCGCGGCCAGCGCAAAGCCGCCCGTTACGGCCCCCGCAATGACGGCGACCCGGCCCCTTCGACGGGAGGGAACCACGGGTCGTTCGGCGGCGGTCGTCCGGGGGACGCTCGCGGCCCCGACCGCCTCGAGGGCGAACGCGACGTCGCGCGCCGACTGGAACCTCAGAGCCGGCGTCTTCTCGAGGCATCTCCGCACGAGCCGCTCCAGGCCGGGTGCGACCGGCGGGACGTTCCCCGAGAGATCCGGCGGCTCGTCCATGAGGACCGCGACCATCGTGTCGGCGGGCGTCGCACGGGAAAAGGGGGGGCTTCCCGACAGGAGCTCGAAGAGGACGGTGCCGAGCGCGAAGATGTCGGATCGTCCGTCCACGGCGTCTCCTCGAACCTGCTCGGGCGACATGTAGTCGACGGTTCCGACGACGAGCCCTGCCGCGGTCTCCTTCATCCGCGTCGCGACCGTGTCTTCTGGCCTCGAAGTGCGAGACGGCTCACGTCTCGCGAGGCCGAAATCGAGGACCTTCGCGCGCCCCTCGGGGGTGACGACGACGTTCGCGGGCTTGAGGTCTCGGTGGACGATGCCCCGCTCGTGAGCCGCCGCGAGCGCCTCGGCAATCTGGGCACCCAGGGCCGCGGCCTCCCGCGACGAGAGAGGCCCAGGGACGAGTCGCTGCCTCAAGCTCTCGCCCTCCACGAGCTCCATGACGATGTAGGGCTGGCCGTCCTCCTCGCCGTAGTCGTGGATCGTGACGATCCCGGGATGGTTCAGGGCGGAGGCCGCCCGGGCCTCTTCCACGAAGCGGGCGAAGCCGTCCGAATCGCGCAGAACGTCCTTCGGGAGGATCTTGACCGCCACATCCCGCGACAGCCGCCGGTCGCGAGCCCGGTAGACCTCCCCCATCCCGCCGGCACCGACGAAGCCGACGATCTCGTACGGGCCGAGATGACTCGGATGAGGAACGGACAACGAGCGCCTCCCGGCCATTCTAGGGCCGGGACAGCGCCGCCGAGCCCGCTGGAGGAGCGAACGGACCCGGAAGCCTCGCCGCCCCTCAGGCCGCCCGGGCTCGCCGCGCCGCGAGGAACGACCGGATCGCGACGACGAGGAATCCGGCACAGAGGAGCGCCATGACGCTCCGGAGGACGACGGCCGCGGGACGGGCCGCCTCTCCCGCGAGAAGGGCCGGGATCCCGAGGAGCCCCGACACGGACGGAACGAACCCGAGGAGCGCTATGGCCGCCGCCGCGTGCATGGCGTGCCGGCGCAGGTGCTCCTTCCGGGCGACGACGCCGCAGATTCCGAGGAGGACGCCGAACCCGGCCGGGATCAACGCGGTGGGGGTCTGGTATGCGGCGTAGCCACCGACGCCGGTGAGGACGAGGAGGCCACCGAAGAGGAGGGCGAGAGAGGACACGTTCATCAAACGACCTAACGCAGCAGGGAGGGGTCCGGATTCCCGGTTCCCGTCGCCGGGTCCGAAGGACCCCGTGAAACGACGCCGGCCAGGACTGCCGCCGCCACGATGCCCGCGGCCCCGGCGAGGTTCACGGCCGCGAAGCCGAACCGCTCGTAGACCGGCCCGAAGGCGAAGGCGCCGAGGGCGATGGCCAGGTCGTAGGAGCCGTAGAACGCCGCCATCGCCGCTCCGCGCGCCTCGCCCGAGCGGTCCACCGTCCAGGCCGTCAGGGCCGGGAACGAGAGGCCCGAGATGCCAATTCCGTAGAGGGCCGCCGCCACGGCGACGGCCGCGGGCCCGCGCGCGAGCCCCGTGAGCGCGACCCCTGCCGCCCCGACGAGGAGCCCCGGAACAATGACCGTCCGCCGCCCATGCCGGTCGGACAGCCGCCCCGCGAACGGCCGAACCACGAGGATGGAGAGGGCGTAGAAGCCGAAATACGCCCCTGTCCGGCCCGGCCCGGAGCCCAGCTCCACCGGGACGAACGCGATGATCGCCCCGTAGGAGAGCGAGGAGAGGAAGAGAACGCTGCACGGAAGCAGGGCGCCGGGCGGGAAGCTCACCTTTCTCGACGAGGTTGCGGCGTGACGGGGTTCGGCGATCGGAACCACGAGGCCGAGCGCGACGAGAAAGAGCGCGGCCGTGCCGAGGAACGCCGCCGGCGCGCCGCCGAGACGGACCAGCCCACCTCCCGCCGCCGGCCCGAGCGCCATCGCCACCGTCGGCGCCAGTCCCCAGATGCCGATTGCCTCTCCACGGCGGGCGGCCGGTGCGAGGTCGGCGACGAGCGAGGCGATCGCGGTCGTCGCGAATCCCCAGCCGACCCCCTGCACGGCGCGCAGGGCCAGGAGCGCCCCGAGCGAGGCGGCGAGCGGAAGGAGGGCCGTCGCCGTCGCGAAGAGGGCGAGCCCGCCGAGGGCGAACGGCCGCCGACCCCGCCGGTCGATCGCGCGCGCCGCCAGAAGCCGCGTCGTCACCGCGGCGATCGACGCGAGGCCGATGACGATCCCCACCTCGCTCTTCGACGCACCGCGCGCCGCCGCGTAGGGTGGCAGAACGGGTATCAGGAAGTAGAAGCCGAAGAACAGGACCGCCGTCGCCGCGACGAGGAGAACGAAGGGGCGCGTGAGGATCCGGCTCGAGGTCAGGGCCGCTCCTCGAGATCGAGGAGGTGCAGGTCGAGAGCCGTCACCGAGACCTGGATCTCCCGCACGGAAAGGGCGAGCGAGACGATCATCAGGACGAGGCTCGCGGCGAAGAGCGCCTTTCCGAGGACGACCTCCCCGAAGAAGAGCACGAACATGCACAGGACGCAGACGAGGAGGCTGGAGACGCCCGCGGCCTGCATGCTCTGGATCAGGTGGATCCGGTACCTGAGGTTGTCGATCTGCTTCGGGATGAGCGGGTCGGGATGCTCGCGGTGACGGGTGTGGAGGCTCCTGACGAGCGAGGCCAGAGCGAGGAACCTGTTCGTGTAGGCGAGAAGGAGGAGCGAAACCGCGGGGAAGAGGAGCGCGGGGGTCGTGAGGCTCAGCTCCATGGCGAGGTCACGATAGCCGAAGTGCCGCGGGAACTTCCGGAGCCGGCGGTGGGTCACAGAGGTAAACGAAGGAGGAGGAGGACGATGCTCCAGCTCGTGACGCCCCCCGAGCCCCCCCGGCCCGCGCTCCTGGCCTCGATCGGAATCCACGTCCTCGCGGCCTCCGCCTTCGGATTCGCTCCCCTGCTCGCGTTTCCGCTCGCGCCCGGCTGGCAAGGAGAGGTGTGGGTCGTCACCCAGCCCGACCTCTCTCTCCTGCGGGACGTGAAGGTCGTCGACCTGCGAAGCCCTGCTCGTCAGGACCGCCCTCCGCGCGGACCTGCGGGCGGAGGGCTCACGGCCGCGCGGCGCGACGGTCTCCCGGCCGCACCCTCGGCTCCGAACGTCCAGCCAACGTCCATGCTGGCCGACCTCCCTCCGGTCCCCGAGTTCGAGCCTTCGGAGGACTCCGACGACGTCGGCAGCGTCGAAGAGGAGACAGGTTCCGAGCGAGGGGGCGGGATCAGGGGCGGCGTCCCGGGTGGACCGATCGACGTCCGCGGCGGAGGAGTGCCGCCCGACATCGTCCTGCCCGTTCCGCTCGAGACCCCCACTCCCCGCTATCCCGACACGGCCCGTATCGCACGGATGGAAGGCGCCGTCGTCCTCTCGGCGACGATCGCCGCCGACGGGCGGGTCGTCGACGTCGAGATCGAGAGAAGCATGGGCCCGTTCCTGGACCGGGCCGCCCTCGAAGCGGTCTCGCGCTGGCGCTACGTCCCCGCGCGAATCGGCTCGACGCCGGTGGCGGTGATCCTGCGAGTGACGCTCACGTTCCGGCTCCTCTGACCGGCCCGGAGACCGAAGGCCCCGAAGACCGGTGCCAGGCGTGCAATCGTGTATTGTCTACGACAATACACGATTGCACGCCTGGCACCGCACGTCCCGGGCGACGCAGTTCCGTCCCGGATCAGTGGTAGAGGTTCTTCTCCTCCGGGGGCGCAAGGCATGGACCATCGAACGTCCCGCTCTCCCTTGCAGCCGCGAGGCGGGCCTCCAGGCTCCCCTTCCAGACGGACGCCACGCGCGTGCCCGATCGTCCGGCCCTCCGCTCTTCGATCGTGCCGGCCCCGCGATCGAGGACGAGGACGACGCGCAGGCCATCCCGCGAGAGGGTGAGCGCGACACGCGGGCGCGCCGGATTCCTCGACGCGAGATCGGCGAGCCGGATCGCCGCCTCCGACGCGCTGAGTGTCCCGGCGTCCTCCACGAGAGCATCCGGGGGCGGCGCCAGGACGACGCCGGCCGGGCCCTCGGGTGCCGTGCCGCCTTCGCTCTTCACGAAGGCGTGGCCGACACCCCAGAGGACGAGGATCCCGGCGGCCACGGACAGGACGACTGCGAGGCGGCGCGTCACGGGCACGATCCTACTCGTCGGTCCACCGGAACCGGAGACGAGGGATGAGAAGGAAAAGCGCTGCATAGCCGAGAAGGACCGCCGCAGCGGAAAGGGCACCGGCCACGAAGCCGGCGCCGCGCCACGTCACCGCATCGAGGCCGTCGATCGCCCAGCGCGTCGGCAGGACGAGCGTCACCGTCCGCAGCCACTCGGGAAAGACGAACGCCGGAACCCAGCCGCCCCCGAGCATCGCGAGAAGGAGGACGGCGAGCATCGAGGTGCCGCGGGCGGCGCCGGGCGTCTTCCCCAGCGCCGCCAGGAGGAGGCCGAACGAGGAGGCCATCAGGGCCGAAGAGACGAGGAGCAGGAGAAGCCCGGGATGCTTCCCTGTATCCGTATTCCCAGCACGACGATTCCGAAGGCAAACGTCGATCCCACCGAGATGAGGCCGACGAGGGCGCCGGCAAGGGCCTTGCCGACGAGGAGAGACGAGCGCGAGAGCGGCGCGGCGCGCAGCCGTTTCCAGATTCCGCCCTGCCTCTCGAGGAGAAAGGCGATGCCGAAGTCGAGCGCGACGGGTCGACGAGGAGGGCCATCTCGGGGATTTTGCCGGCACCGAAGAACGCGCGTACGGAACTGTCGCCAAAGCCCTTCGGCAAGAGGGACGCCGCCGTAGGACCTGCGCAGTCCGGACACTTCGAGAGCCGGGGTCACGAAGAGCCCCGCGGAAACTGGTGCATGGCCTCTGGATACGCCGCCGCGGTCGGGATGTTTCGATCCGGCCACGACCCGGGCCCGGCCGGGAGCGACGCCGGAGATCCCTTCCAACGGGCCTCCGCGTCCGGACCGCGCCCTTGACATCCGAAGAAAGTAGTACTAAGTTCATAGTATGACGACCCGCCGACCAGGCCCCCTGACCGAGGTCGAGCTCGAGATCATGCACGTCGTCTGGGGCCTCGGCACGGCGACGGTGAAGCAGGTCCACGACGTCCTTTCGGCCCGCCGCCCCGTCGCCTACACGACGGTCATGACGATGCTCGGCCTCCTCGCGAAGAAAGGCCACCTCGAGCGGGAGGAGTCGGGAAAGGCCTTCGTCTACCGGCCAGCCCACCCGAAGGGACGCGTCGTCTCGAAGATGCTCGACGACTTCGTCGCCCGCGTCTTTCACGGCTCTGCGCGTCCGCTCGTCCTCGCCCTGCTGAAGGACAGGAAGATCTCGAAGCGCGACCTCGAAGAGATCGCGCGACTCGCGGAGGCGGACGAATGACACCCCTCCTCGCCGATCTCGCCTCCTGGTGGCTGCAGGCCGGTCTCCTGCTCGGGGCGGGCGTCGTGCTGCCATTCGCCGTCCGGCTGCGCGACCCCGGTGTCCGGCTCCGGCTCGGCCAGCTCCTTCTCGCGACGGCGATCCTCCTGCCCCTCCTTCAGCCGGTTCACGGTTCGGAGGCGGACGGCGCCGCCGGGACCGCGCAAGCCTTCGCGCTCGCCATCCTCGTCACGGGCGAGCCGACGGCCACCGCGACTTCCGTCGAGACGGCGGTCCTCGCCCTTCTCGTCGCGGGCGCCGCGCTGCGTCTCGCGTGGCTCGGAATCGGGCTTCGCAGGCTCGGGTCCCTTCGCCGCCGCTCCCGTCCGCTCGCTCCCCTCCCGCGCCCCATCGCCTCCGCGATGGCGCGGATCGGTACGACGGCGGAGGTCCGCATTTCCCCGGAGGTCGCGTCTCCGCTGAGTCTCGGCTGGTTCTCTCCGGCCATCCTCCTGCCCGTGGGCTTCGCGCTGCTGGACGACGCCGAGCAGGAAGCCGTGGCCTGTCACGAGCTCCTCCACGTGAAGCGGCGAGACTCGTGGGCTCTCCTCCTCGAGGAGGGCGCCCGGGCGCTCCTCTGGGCGCAACCCGCCGCCTGGGGGGTCCTCTCCGGCATCGCGCTCTCGCGCGAGCAGGCCGTCGATCACGCCGCAGTCGAATCGACGGGAAATCGGCGGGCCTACCTGCGCGCCATGACCTCTCTGGCCCGCCTGAGCCAGGAGTCCCTCGCGGCCGCGCTCCCCTTCCACACGCGGAGCCATCTCGTCCGAAGGGTGGCCCACCTGGCAAAGGAGGTCCCGATGTCACGAACTCGCGTTTCCCTTGCTTCCGCCGGCGCGGTGGCGCTTCTCCTCCTCGTCGCCGCCGCCGGCGCCGCGGCCTTCCCGTTCGGGAACTCTCCGTCGAAGCCCTCGGCCACGACGGACCCGGCGAAGGCGTCGAAGAACGCCGTCGAGAGCGGGATCGCCGGTGGGATCGGCGGCGGTGTGAGCGGCGGTGTGACCGGAGGCATCGAGGGAGGGGCGAAGGGGGGCGTGAAGGAGGGTGCCTCCGAGGACGACGAGGTCCTGAAAGTCGGAGGCGACGTGAAGGAGCCGGTCGAGCTGACCCGCGTCCAGCCGACCTACCCCGAGGAGGCGCGGAAGAGCAGGGTCGAGGGCCAGGTCATCCTCCAGGCCGTAATCGACGAGAAGGGAAGCGTCACGAAGGTCGAGGCGGTCGAGTCCCCCGACCCGATGTTGACCGACGCGGCCATCGAGGCCGTGAAGAAGTGGACCTACAAGCCGGCGACGAAGAAGGGGAAGCCGGTGAGGGTCCATCTGGCCATCACCGTCGCTTTCAAGCTCTCGTAGCAGGGACGGTCCGAACCGCTCCTCGCGCCCCGGGGCCCTGAAGCGCCGGGGCGTTTCGCTCTTTGCGACCCCGGCTTCAGCATCCCGCCCCCACCTCCTCCTCCCTTGACACCCCCGAGATCCGGAAATACAGTACTGTCGTAGTCCTAATTGAGCCACCGTCTCGATTAGGGCGGGGGCAGGAAGACGAAACAGCCATGATCCGGATGAACAAGCTGACCGACTACGGGGTCGTACTCCTGACGACGTTCGCGCGCGAACCGGCGCAGGGAATCAGCGCGCGAGAGCTCTCGGCACGGACGGGAATTCCCCAGCCGACCGTCGTCAAGCTCCTGAAGACCCTTCTGAAGGCGGGTCTTCTCGTCTCCCAGCGCGGCACCAAAGGGGGCTACGCCCTTGCGAAGCTCCCCGAAGAGGTTCCCGTGTCGGCCGTCATCGAGGCGCTCGAGGGGCCGCTCGCCATCACCGAGTGCAGCATGCCGGGAGCGTGCGAGCACGAACGCCGCTGCGTGGCCAGGCCGAACTGGGCCGCGGTGAACGACGTGATCCAGCAGGCGCTCTCGAAGCTGACGCTCGAGGAGATGACCCGGCCCGTGCCACCCCAGGCGCCCTGCCCCGCCCCGCTCCTCCCGATGATCGCTTCGCTTCCCAGGAGCACCGCACCATGAGCTCGAACGAAGTCCTTTCCGAGCTGACGAACCAGGAGTACAGGCACGGGTTCGTCACCGACGTCGACTCGGAGGTCTTCCGGCCCGGTCTCGACGAGGAGATCGTGGCGGCCATCTCCGCGAAGAAGCGGGAGCCCCAGTGGCTCCTCGACTGGCGCCTGAAGGCCTATCGCCACTGGCTGTCGATGACCGAGCCGACGTGGGCGAAGGTCTCCTACCCGCCCATCGACTACCAGGCCATTCGCTACTTCGCCGCGCCGAAGTCGACGAAGGACGGCCCGACGAGCCTCGAGGACGTCGATCCCGAGCTCCTCAGGACCTACGAGAAGCTGGGCGTCCCGCTCGAGGAGCGGGCGATCCTCGCGGGCGTCGCCGTCGACGCCGTCTTCGACAGCGTGTCGGTGGCGACGACGTTCCGCGAGAGCCTCGCGAAGGTCGGGGTGATCTTCTGCTCCTTCTCCGAGGCGGTGCACCAGCACCCCGACCTCGTGAAGAAGTACCTCGGGAGCGTCGTCCCGTACACCGACAACTTCTTCGCGACGCTCAACTCGGCGGTCTTCTCCGACGGCTCCTTCTGTTTCGTGCCGAAGGGGGTCCGCTGCCCGATGGAGCTCTCGACCTACTTCCGGATCAACCAGGCCGACACGGGGCAGTTCGAGCGGACGCTCATCGTGGCCGAAGAGGGGGCCTCGGTCTCCTACCTCGAGGGGTGTACCGCCCCGAAGCGCGACACGAACCAGCTCCACGCCGCGGTCGTCGAGCTCGTCGCCCTCGACGACGCGAAGATCAAGTACTCCACCGTCCAGAACTGGTACCCCGGCGACAAGGACGGCAAGGGCGGCATCTACAACTTCGTCACGAAGCGGGGCAAGTGCGCCGGGAAGAGGTCGAAGATCTCCTGGACGCAGGTCGAGACCGGCTCGTCGATCACCTGGAAGTACCCGAGCTGCATCCTCCTCGGAGACGACTCCGTCGGCGAGTTCTACTCGGTCGCCCTCGCCAACAACTACCAGCAGGCCGACACCGGCACGAAGATGATCCACATCGGGAAGAACACCCGTTCGACGATCGTCTCGAAAGGCATCTCCGCCGGCCACGGGCAGAACACCTACCGCGGCGGCGTATCGATCGCGAAGTCGGCCATCGGCGCCCGCAACTACTCCCAGTGCGACTCGCTCCTCCTCGGGGACAAGTGCGGGGCGCACACCTTCCCCTACCTCGACGTGAAGACCTCGACCGCGCAGATCGAGCACGAGGCGTCGACGTCGAAGATCGGGGAGGACCAGCTCTTCTACTGCCGCCAGCGGGGCCTGACGAACGAGGACGCCGTGTCGCTCATCGTCAACGGCTTCGCCCGTAGAGTCATCAGGGAGCTCCCGATGGAGTTCGCCGTCGAGGCGACGAAGCTCCTCGGCGTGAGCCTCGAAGGAAGCGTGGGTTGAACGTGACGACGACGATTCTCCAGATCCGCGGCCTCAAGGCCCGTATCGCCGAGGACGGGACGGAGATCCTCAAGGGGGTCGACCTGACCGTGAACGCGGGCGAGGTGCACGCCATCATGGGCCCCAACGGCTCGGGCAAGAGCACGCTGGCCCACGTCCTCTCCGGCCGCGAGGGCTACGAGGTGACCGACGGCACCGTCCTCTTCAAGGGGAAGGACCTCCTCTCGATGCCGCCCGAGGAGAGAGCCCGCGAAGGGGTCTTCCTCTCGTTTCAGTACCCGGTCGAGATCCCGGGCGTGGCGAACACCTACTTCCTCCGGATGGCGCTGAACGCCGTGAGGAAGCACCGCGGCCTCCCCGAGGTCGACGCGATGGACTTCCTCGCCCTCGTCGAGGAGAAGGCGGCGCTCGTCGAGATGGAGGACGCGCTCCTCTCGCGCAACGTGAACGAAGGGTTCTCGGGCGGCGAGAAGAAGCGGAACGAGATCTTCCAGATGGCGGTCCTCGACCCGACGCTCGCGATCCTCGACGAGACCGACTCGGGCCTCGACATCGACGCCCTGCGCGTCGTCGCCTCGGGCGTGAACTCGCTCCGCTCCGCGGACCGGGCGATGCTCCTCATCACCCACTACCAGCGGCTCCTCAACTACATCACCCCCGACGTCATCCACGTCCTCTCGGACGGCCGGATCGTCCGAACGGGCGACAAGTCGCTCGCGCTCCTCCTCGAGGAGAAAGGCTACGGCTGGCTGGAGGAAGAGGCCACGATCGGGGCGGGGACGGCGTCTTGAGCGCCTCGGCCCCCGCGACCACCCTGGCGACAGCCCTCTCGGAAGGGACCGGCGGCGCCCTCGAGCGCGCCCGGGCCTTCGGCGCGAGGGAGGCGGCGACGAGCCCGCTGTTTCTCCAGAACCTCCGGCGCGCTGGCGCCGACGCGCTCGGAAGGCTCGGATTCCCCCGCCCCTCCGACGAGGAGTGGCGCTACACGAGCGTCGCGACGCTGACGAGGCGTCTCCCCGGCTTCTACGGCCCGGACGCGGTGCTCGGCGCCTCCGCCTCCCCGGCCCCGTCCGCGCGCTCCTCCGCCGCCCGGGCGGCGCTCTCTTCCCTCGGGCCGCTCGGCCTCGCCGGACGGAATCCCCACCAGCTCGTCTTCGTGAACGGGCGCCTGGACACCGAGCTCTCGCGGTTCGACGGCCTGCCCCCCGGCGTAATGTTCGACGCGCTCTCGCGCCTCCTTGCCGTCCCGCCCGACCTCCTCGAGAAGCGCCTCGGCCTCCTCGGCGGCCACCGCACCCACCCGTTCGTCGCGATGAACGCGGCGTTCCTCCTCGACGGCGCCTTCGTCCACGTCCCCGACGGCGTCGTCCTCGCCGAGCCGCTCCTCGTCGTCCACGTCGCCGACGGGAGCGCCGGCCCCGTGGCCGCGCACCCGCGCGTCGTCCTCTCGCTCGGCGAGAACGCGCACGCGACAGTCGTCGAGGCGTACTGCGGCACCGGCGAGGCCTTCGCGAACCCGGTGACGGAAATCGTCCTCGGCGCTCACGCCCACCTCGACCACACGACGCTCCAAGAGGAATCGCCCGAGGCGTTCCACGTCGGCACGACCGACGCGCACCTCGGCCCCGGTGCGCAGCTCTTCAGCCACGTCCTCTCGCTGGGGGGCCGGCTCGTTCGCAATGAGCTGACCGTCCGGCTCCACGGCGACGGCGCGGGGGCGACGCTCGACGGGCTCTTCCTGGCCCGCGGCGAGCAGCAGGTCGACAACCACACGCTCGTCGACCACGCCCGGCCGCACTGCGGGAGCCAGCAGTACTACAAGGGAATCCTCGACGGGAGCGCGCGGGGCGCTTTCGACGGCAAGGTGATCGTCCGCCCCGCGGGCGCCTTCACCGACGCCCACCAGAAGAACCGCAACCTCCTCCTCTCCGACACGGCCCGCATCGACGCCAAGCCGCAGCTCGAGATCTACAACAACGACGTCAAGTGCACGCACGGCTCGGCGACGGGACGGCTCGACGCCGACGCCCTCTTCTACCTCCGCTCCCGCGCCCTTTCCGAGGAGCAGGCCCGGAGCGTCCTGACACTCGCGTTCGCGAGCGAGATCGTCGACCGCATCCCGGTGGCACCGCTGAAAGAGCACTTGACCGAACGCGTCCTCAGCTGGCTCGCCGGCAGCGGCTCGGAGGCCCCATGACCACGACCGTCGCCCCGGCCTCCGGCCTGGACGTCGCCGCCGTGAGGCGCGATTTCCCGCTCCTCGCGCGCGACGCTCACGGCCACCCGCTCGTCTACCTCGACAGCGCGAACACCACGCAGAAGCCCGAGGCCGTGATCCGCGCCTCCGACCGCTTCTACCGCGAGCAGAACGCGAACATCCACCGCTCGACCTACCGCCTCTCCGAGGAGGCGACGGCGGCCTACGAAGGCGCCCGCGAGACCGTGCGCCGATTCGTGAACGCCCGTTCGACCCGCGAGATCGTCTTCACACGCGGGACGACCGAGTCGATCAACCTCCTCGCCACGAGCTTCGGCCAGGCGTTCGTGAAGGCGGGCGACGAAATCCTGATCACGGGCATGGAGCACCACTCGAACATCGTCCCGTGGCAGCTCCTCTGCGAACGGACCGGCGCGAAGCTGAAGGTCATCCCGCTCGACGACCGGGGCGACCTGATCCTGGACGACCTCGGCCGCCTCCTGACCGAGCGGACGAAGCTCGTCGGCGTCGTCCACGTCTCCAACGCCCTCGGCACGATCAATCCGGTGAAGGCGCTCGTCGGCTACGCCCACGGAAAGGGTGTCCCGGTCCTTCTCGACGGAGCCCAGTCGATCCCGCACCTCGGCGTCGACGTCACGGCTCTCGACTGCGACTTCCTCGCCTTCTCGGGCCACAAGGTCTACGGCCCGACCGGCATCGGCGTCCTCTACGGCAAGGAGTCGTGGCTCTCGAAGATGCCTCCGTACCAGGGGGGCGGCGACATGATCGCCTCCGTCTCGTTCGAGAAGACGACCTACGCCGAGCTGCCGGCGAAGCTCGAGGCGGGGACGGGCAACCTCGCAGGCGCCGTCGCTCTGGGCGCGGCCCTCGACTACGTGACGGGCCTTGGCCTGCCGGCGATCGCGGCGCACGAGAAGGACCTCCTGTCCTACGCCACCGCCCGCCTCTCCGAAATCCCCGGACTCCGGATCATCGGAACGGCCCGGGAGAAGGCCAGCGTCGTCTCCTTCGTCCTGGGCGACATCCACCCGCACGATGTCGGAACGATCCTCGACCAGGAAGGAATCTGCATCCGGACCGGCCACCACTGCGCGCAGCCGGTCATGACCCGCTACGACCTCCCCGCCACGGCACGGGCCTCCTTCGGGCTCTACAACACGCGCGAGGAGGTCGACGCGCTCGCGGCCGGCCTCCGGAAGGTCCTCGAGGTTTTCGGCGCATGACGGCCCTGACCGACCTCTACCAGGAGGTCATCCTCGACCACAACAAGTCGCCCCGGAACTTCCGGGCGCTGGAAGGGGCGACCCACTCCGGCCTCGGCCACAACCCCCTCTGCGGCGACCAGCTGACGCTCTACGTCGTCGTCGACGGTGGCGTCATCCGCGAGATCGGCTTCCAGGGGAAGGGGTGCGCCATCTCGAAGGCGTCGGCCTCGCTCATGACCGAGGCCGTGAAGGGAAAGACCACGAACGAGGCCGAGGCGCTCTTCACCCGTTTCCACGACCTCCTGACCGGACCGCCCGACGTGAAGACCGACGCGAAGAGCTTCGGAAAGCTCGCGGTCTTCTCCGGCGTCCGCGAATTCCCCGTCCGCGTCAAATGCGCGACGCTCGCCTGGCACACGCTCCACTCGGCCCTCGCCGGGAGCGGCGCCGCGGCCTCCACGGAGTAACGCCATGTCCGTCGCGATGCCCGACCCGATGCCCGCCGCGCCCGGCACCGACCTCGAGCAGAAGGTCGTCGCCGTGTTGAAGAAGATCTACGACCCCGAGATCCCGGTCAACATCCACGACCTCGGCCTCGTCTATTCCGTCAACGTCGCCGGAGACGGCGCGGTCCAGGTGACGATGACCCTCACCGCCCCCGCCTGTCCCGTCGCCGGCACGCTCCCCGGCGAGGTGGAGCGCGCCGTGAAGTCGGTCGACGGCGTTTCCGAGGCCAAGGTCGAGCTCGTCTGGGACCCGCCCTGGAACCCCGGGATGATGTCGAAGATGGCCCGGGTGATGCTGGGGATGTAGGAAGGGCCCATCGACGGTCTCCGCGAGGACATGGCGCGCGACTGGGCGGCGGTGAGAGAGTCGAAGGAGGCCGCTCTCGCCGAGCGGCTCGACAGGCTGGGCCCCGCCGAGAGCCTGCGGATGGCCGACGCGCGATCGCTCCTCGCCGAACTGGAAGAGGCGCTCGGGCAGAGCGACCTCGTGCCCGAGCTCGAACGCCTGCTCGCCCGGGAAGAACGGTCGCCAGGTGTTCGCGGCCGGACCGCACCGACGGAGGAGTAGCAGAGGAAGGGTTCCGCAGCCTTCGGCGGCTCCGGACTCGCGGCAGGGCGGGAAGACGTGATACGGCGCCGAAGGAGAATCGCCACATGCGAAAGACCGCTCTCTCCGCCGCTCTCATCCTCTTCTCGGCGGCGACCCCGCTCGCGGCCGACGTCCGTCTCCCCCAGCCGAGCCCCGCCGCAACCGTCTCCGGAACGATCGGGATCACGACCGTCGCCATCAGCTACCACCAGCCCGGCGTTAAGGGGCGCCGGATCTGGGGAGAGCTCGTCCCGTACGGCGCCCTCTGGCGCCTCGGCGCCAACGACGCGACGACGATCTCCTTCTCCGACCCGGTCAAGGTGGCGGGACACGACGTGCCGGCCGGGACCTACGCCATCTTCGCAATTCCGGGAAAGGAGAGCTGGACGCTCGTCCTGAACAGGAAGGCGCGGCAGTGGGGCGCCTACTTTGCCGACCCGAAGGAAGACCAGCTGAGGTTCGAGGTGAGGCCCGCCGCGGGCGAGGCGACGGAGTGGATGACCTTCGGGATCGTCCCGACGGGCGCCACCTCCGCCCGGGTCGACTGGGCCTGGGAGAAGCTCCGCTTCTCGTTCCCCGTGGTGGTCGAGGTGTCGCGCCTCGTCTGGGCCGGCGTCGACAAGGCGCTCGCCGAGGCGAAGCCCGACGACTGGCAGACGCCGCTCCAGGCGGCCCGGTGGGCCCGCGAGGACCGCAAGCGCCTCGACGAAGCGATCGTCTGGCTCGACCGGTCGATCGCCACCCGCGAGAGTTTCTGGAACTACGAGCTGAAGGCCCTCCTCCTTCACGACGCCGGCAAGACCGCGGAAGCGGTTCCCCTCATGGAAAAGGCGATCGAGCTCTCCAGGAAGGGGGGCCCGCCGAAGGAGTACACCGAGGGGCTGGAGAAGACGCTGGCGAGCTGGCAAGCCCCGAAGCGATAGGCCGTGGGCCTCCAACCCGAGAGGACGGCTGATCCTGTCAGGTCCCTTCCTGCGGCACCTTCACGAACACCTGGAGCGAGATGTCGGAGGTAAGGAGGTGCAGAACGGGAAACGCCAGCGATATGGCGAGCCAGCTGAGGAGCGCGGCCGGAAGGGACGACGTCCTGTCGTACCTGAGGCGCTGCCAGAGCCCCCGTAGCTCGACCGTGGCCAGCTCGCCTCGATGCAGCTCCCGAAACCCGTGATGCTGCGTCAAGGCCGCCAGGCAATCCGGGTTGAAGTAGAAGAGGTGCGGAGAGGGAAACTCCTTCTGCCAGAGCCGGTCCAGCGGCCCGTGTAACCCGATTCGATCCAGAAGCGCTGCGGCACGGAACACCGTGCCCCGACTGTCAGGAAGGTTCAACACCAGGAGCCCGCCCTCGCGAAGCCTCTCGCGGCACGCCTCGAGGGCGGCGTTCACGTCCGGCAGATGCTCGAAGACGTCGTTGAACGTGATGACGTCGTAGGTGGTTCCTTTTGGGAGCCCTTCAGGGAAGAAGCCCTTCGAGACCCTGTGCCCGCTCCTGCTCGCGAAGCCGTACATCCCGGCGTCCGGCTCGATGCCGGAGGTGATGCACCCCCGTCTGGACGCGGCGTCGAGGAACCAACCATGTGCGCATCCGACATCGAGCAGCTCCCGGCCTCGCAGATCTCCGAACGCGGCGATGGCGTCCAGCTCTCGTTCGAAATTGGCCCGTCTCAGGGGTTCGAGCGCACGTTCGCGATCGCTTTCGTCGATCTTCGAACCCTCGCCGTCACCCTCGATGGACCTGGCGAGCGTCGCCGTCCGGAGGCCGCAGGTCGCACACCGGTGCTGCCACGGACGCCGCTCCCGCCCCATCGGAGAGCCACAGACGGCGCAGGGGATCGCGTCAGCGCCCGCTTCAGATGCGGAACTTCGTCTCGGGCTCATCAGGTCCGGAGAATACCGATTCATCGCAGGAGCGTCCGGATCCCGTCGACATCAGCCGAGCCCGGGGTCTCGCCCGGACCCCGAGACGTCCGATTCACTTCCCGTCAGGCTTGCCCGCGAACGTCGCGATCTCTCCGGGGAGCTTGGCGGGAAACTCCCAGAGGCCCGGAGTCGAGACCAGGAATATGAGGACCTTCATGGACTTCATCGATTCCGGGTCACGCAGCAGGTCCTTGAAGGGAGAGGAGGACCCGGCGGCGTGGAGGTCGCGAATGGGGAGATTGAGCCGATGCGCGAGGTTCGCCTCGAGACCGTTGTTGTAGCTGTCTCCGGCCAGGGCGATCGGCGAGGAATCCGAGGCGAGCGGAGATTTCCCGAGCGGTTCGACGACCTCGAACTCGTACGTGAGCAGCGGCTTCACCCGCATCGCCTGGCGGGCGGTGAGGGCGCCCAGCGCCGCGGAGGACTTCGCGACGTCCCGGCGTTGGGTGAAGGCCCGATAGAGGGGCGGTTCGCCCTGCGCCCTTCGGACGACGGGGTAGCGCCGCAGCCGTTTGGCGATCTCCTCCAGGGCGATCCTCTGTCCCTCCCACGTCCAGTGCGGGTCGCAATACTGGTAGAGCGACGGGCCCTTCTTCTTCCTCGCCTCGAGGAAGACCGGCAGCAGGTCGACCACCTCGACGCCCTGGTCGAGGAGGTCGTGGATCGCGCGGCGCATCGGGGGGGAGACGATCCGATCGGCAGGGGTCTCCCGGACGAACTGGTCGGGATAGACCTCCGTCATCTTCGGCACGGGGACGAAGATCAGGTCGATGCCGCGCGAGGCGAGCCATCGCGAGATCGCGGCGATCGAAGGGACGAAGGCCGTCCGGGAAATGAACTCGGACGTCGAGAGGGGCGCGTTTGCGAGGTACCTGAGATAGCTCGACGGCCACGCTTCGAACCGGGGGGGATCTCCGAGAGATTCCAGCACTTCGTACCGGCTTTCCGTGGGTCCCTTCGCCCCGGGGTTGTTCGGTGTGGCCGCGGCGATCCTCTTCCGGAGGGCCACCCGGAACGGCTCGACGGAGGCGTTCCATTCGTCCCAGGAGCCGGTGCCGGACGCGGCGAGCTGGCGAAGAACGAGGCCCTTCGAGTCGAGGATGCTCTTCTCGCGCGGGCGCGCGGGGTCGGTCGGGCTCTTCGCCGGCCGGGCGGTCCGGGAGGAGGCCGGTGGGTTCTGCGCCGTGCTCGACGCCGCCGGAAAGGACGAGACGGTGAGGAGGACGCCGAGCGGCAGGGCGGTCCAGGAGTTCATTGCTTCTCCCATGAGGTGACGTAGTAGGGGATCCGCTCCAGGTCGTCGAGGTCGTCGACCCGGCGGATCGCCCGGACTTCAGGGCCGGCCTCCCGAAAGGGCACGAGCCGGACCCGCAGGAGCGTGTCCGGTTCGAAGCTCGCGGGCGCGAGCCATTCGTTCCCCTTCATCGCGAAGAAGACGGCGATCGCGAAACGGTCGGACCAGCGGCCCGACTCCACGGCGAGCACCTCGAGCCTCGTGGTGGAGAGGCAGTCCTCGTACGGGGCGCTGTAGGGCGCCGGGACCGGAGAGACCTCCAGAACGCGTACCCGCAGGACGATCGGCTCGCCCGGCGGCGCGGCAGAGGGCGGGCCGCTTTCCGCGACGGCCGCATTCCTGGCCGGGGCCGGTGGAATCGGGATGACCTTCCAGTTCTCGGTCGTCAGGTCCCGGTCGGCGAACTCGTAGACGACGACCCGGGCCCGCTCGAGCCGTTCGAGGCCGCCGGGTCCCGCGATCTCTGCCCGGGCCCCATCCGCTCCCCCGCCGTTGATCGCCACGACGTCGATGGGCAGGCCCAGCGCGAGCGACAGGTGCTCGGCGAAACCCGCGCCCGTGCCCCAGCCCAGGGAATCGTCGGAATAGACGTTCGTGAAGCTGTCCCCCAGGAGAACGACCTCCGATCCGGCCGACGCGGTCCAGGGGCTTCCGTTCTCGAGGTTGGTGACCCGGTGCGCGACCACGGCCTGGGGCGCGAAGACCGTCTGGCCCACGGGCAGGCGGAGCATCCCGAGGAGGTCGCCTCCGCTCGATCGGACCTCGTCGCGGACGCCCCACGGAGACGGGACGACGGCAGCCGGGAGCGAGACTCTCTTCCGGAGCAGGGTCGCGAGGTCGCGAGCGGCCCGTTCCATCAGCCCCGGCGTCCAGTGGGTGTCCGCACGCAGGTAACGGTGGCCCGGCTCGAAAGCGGTCGCTGGATCGAACGCGAAGACCTCGACCCCTTCACGGCGCAGGCCTTCGACGAAGCGATCGTAGCCGCGATTCGAGGGACGGAAACCCGGCGCAGACCTTTCGAACCTCCGGCCGAGGTGCACCGGCTCCATCGAGACCTTGTCGGGCACGGGGAAGAGGACGAGCTCGATGCCTCGCTCCGCCAGGTCGGAGCGGAGCCGCAGGAGCGCAGGCCCCGGGTCCGGGCTCGGCTCCGCCTCGAGGCTCCGGTCGACCATCTTCTTCTTTCGACGTCGGAGTGCGTCGGGGTCGGAGATCGCGGGCCCCGCCACGAAATCGAGGCCGGGCTGGTAGTAGAGCCAGCCCTTTTCGCCGACGAAGACCTTGCTGTTGCCAACTCCCAGGACGCCCGTCAGGAACGACTGGGTCCTCCCTTGAACGAAGCCGCGCAGCCCGCTGCCGCTCTCCAGCCGGGATTCCCACGAACGGAGAGTCTCGGCCGAGGGGATCGCGCCGAGGATCCGGGAACCGAGAGCAACTGCGCCTGCGCGGGATTGGCCATGAACCGGCTGGGCCGCTCCGGCTAACTCCCGCAGAGCCGCCTTCGCGGGCCCGGCGTCCGGTCGACCGGAGCCCGGCCCGAAACCGCCAATCTGCAGGAGAGGCACCGAAAAGAGGATCAGGAGGAACGGTCCGACGAGGATCCAGGCCGACGATCGCTCGACCCGGGTCCCGAGCAGGTCCTCCAGGCTCTCGCTTTCGGAAAAGGATGCGTGCCTTTTCGCCATCTCGATTCGGAACGGCTCCTCAGAACTGGTAGTAGAGAAACGGATTGCTCGTCTGGGTCCACATGATCATGACGCTGAGGAAAAGGACGGCGAGGCAGGCGACGGCCTTCAGGGGGGTCAGCCGGCGCGTGAAGTCCCAGACCTGGGGGAACGACCAGACGACGAGCGCGCAGAGCAGCGTCATCGCCAGGTGGTAGGGGGTGTAGATGGTGGCGGCGACGGCCAGAGCTCCCGCGGGAACGTCGGACAGCGCACCGAGGGAGCGGAAGTAGCTGACGGCCTGGGGAAGGGTCTCGGCCCGAAAGAAGACCCACGCGAGGCACGTGACTCCGAACGTGACGGCAATCCTGAGCGGCGCCGGCAGGCGCCGGTAGGGGCTGTCCTTGTCCAGGAGCCGCTCGGCCGCCAGCATGAGGCCCTGTATCGCACCCCAGATGACGAAGTTCCACGAGGCGCCGTGCCAGAGCCCGCCGACGAGCATGACGGTGAGGAGATTCATGTAGGTCCGGGCCTCGCCGGACCGGTTTCCGCCGAGCGGGACGTAGAGGTAATCGCGGAGCCAGGTGGACAGGGAGATGTGCCAGCGCCGCCAGAAGTCGGTGATGCTCTCGGCCAGGTAGGGGTCGTCGAAGTTCTTCATGAAGGCGAAGCCGAGCATCAGCCCGAGGCCCACCGCCATGTCGGAGTATCCCGAGAAGTCGAAGTAGATCTGGAAGGCGTAGGCGACGATCCCGTACCAGGCGTCGTACCAGACGAGGCTCCCGGCGTTGAACGCCGCGTCGGCCACGTGACCCATCGGGTTCGCCAGCAGGATCTTCTTGCCGAGGCCGAGAGAGAAGAAGGCGACGCCGCGGGCGAACTTGTCGACGTTGAACGTCCGGTGACGGATCTGCTCGGCGACCGTCTGGTAGCGGACGATCGGCCCGGCGATGAGCTGGGGAAAGAGCGCGACGAAAAGCTGGAAGTCGATCGGGTTCTTCAGCGGCCTCGCCGCGCCGCGATAGACGTCGATCGCGTAGCTCATCGACTGGAACGTGTAGAAGGAGACCCCGACCGGGAGGGCGACGTTGAGCACGGGCAGCCCGATCGGGCCGAGGCCCAGCGCGCCGGCGGCCGCCTCCAGGTTCGTGACGCCGAAGTCGTAATACTTGAAAAACGCGAGTATCCCGAGATTGGAGACGAGGGAGATCACGAGGCAGAGCCTCTGCGCGCGAGTGCGCGGCTCCCCCTTCGGCAGGAAGGGAAGGTCGCCACCGGAGAGGGAGTGCCCTCCGAAATGGACGAGCCCGAGCCCGCAGAAGTAGTCGATGTACGAGCTGGTCAGCATCAGGAGGACCCAGACGGGATTCGACCAGCCGTAGAACAGGTAGCTCAGGACCGTCAGGACGGCGGAGAGCGACCGGAACGGGAGCAGGTAATTACAGGCCAGGACGACCGGCAGGAAAAAGAAGAGGAAGACGTGGGAGCTGAAGACCATCTCGTGTCCGCGTGTCGAAGGCCGCAGGATGATATAGCGACACCGGGGACCGTGAGCCCTCGCTCGGGTCGTGCCACGCCTTCCAGCGGAGACGAGGCCCCGGACCCTGGCGGACTCTCACATCTGGAACGCGTACGAGACCTTCAGGAAGACCTGCCGCCCCTGGGGCTGGAGGACCTGCGAGCCGTCGAGCGCTCGATTGTCGTCGTAGCCCAGGAAGAAGACCGTCTGCCAGTTCAGCCTGTACGCGAAGAGGGCGGAGTTGGTGAAGACTCCGTCCGTCTCGGGCACGGGAAAGGTGTACAGGTCCGGATTTCGATCCGTGCCCACCCACTGCCCGATGACACGAAGGGACGTCCGCGCGCCGAAGTTGTACGTCGCCTTCAGCCGGCCGACGAAGGCCGTGAAGAGCCGGCCTCGCAGCCCCGCCTCGTTCGTCACGTTCAGCCACTGGAGGTCCGTGATCGCCGCCAGCTCGAGGTGATCCGTCGGCCGCACCGTGGCGTTGAGGCCGAACTGGCCTCCGTTCCCGACGCGGGCGTTGGCGTAGTCGATCTCCTCGCCCAGGAAGCCGGCGACTCCGATCCGCGAAAACCGGCGCGACGGGTCGATCTGCGCAAAGTAGACGAGCTGCTGCTTCGGAAGAAGCCTTCCCTGCACCCGGACGGCTTCGCTGGTCAGGTCGAGCTCGCCCCCGAAGGCGTGGCGGCCCTGCAGGAGAACCCCCACGAAGCTCCGGCGCGTCAGCAGGGCTCCCTCCGTGTCGACCTGGTACTGGGCCTGCACGTAGGGCCGGACGTTGCTGAAGAACCCCGTCGGATAGAAGGTATACCCCCCGCCCGCCTGGCCTTCCCGAAATCCCACCAGAGGCACGAACCCGACGTCGGCGCGGAACCCGTCTCCATAGTCCCGGTAGAGGACCCCCCAGTCCAGCGTCTCGGAGCTGTGCTGGTAGTTCAGCTTGAACGCCCGCGACGAGAAGCTCCATCCGTCCCAGTCCGGCGAGAGGTCGGGCCGGTTCGGGGTCTCGGTGAAGCTGACGAGCGCCTGCCCGGTCAGCAGGTCGGCCGCGCCCATCCGCCACTGGAAGTCCGGCCCGAAGACGCGGTTGTACCCGCCGCCGTCCACCTCGCGATCCGTGACGAGGAACCCGGCGAAGGAGCCCCCGAGGTCGTGGCGCACGCGCGCGACGGCCGCATACGAGCCGAAGTCCTGCGGCGCGAATTCGCTTCCCGTGGGCCCCGGCACGATCACGAGGCCCCCCCCCGATCCTCCGTCACGAGGGCCGTGAAGGCCGTGGAGCCGGACTTTCCCGTCGCGCGGGCACCCCAGCGCGGCGAAGTGATCGTGCGGGTGTAGACCGCCTGGATGGGCGTGTCGAGCAGGTCGACGCCTTCCAGGAAGAACGGTCTCTTCTCGGGATAGAAGAGGGCGAAGCGCGTGTTCACGGAGATCTGCGCGACGTCGGCCTGGACCTGGGAGAAGTCGGGGTTGACCGTCCCGTCGATCGCGAGGCTTGCGCTCGGCGTCCACTTCACGTCGACCCCGGCGTCGAGCTCCGCGGGCTCGTTCACGAAGCCTGCAGACGGGTCGGAGGGGTCGCGGGGCACGCCCGACCCCTTCGCCGTGACGAAAGGGGCCGCGACGAGGTGGGACGCCGAGGGAAGTCCGGTGATCCCCGTCATCTCGAGGGACCGGCAGACGAGGCAATTGCCGCCGCGCGGGATCGGGCTCGAATGAATGGCGTACCGGTACTCGCGCGGGTAGTTCCGCCAGACGAGGATTCCCCACGTCTGCGGGTCCGCCGTCGGGTATCGGAGCGAAGAGAACGGGATCCGGAGCTCGACCTGCCACCCTTCGGCCGTGACGCGGGCGGCGGTGTCGTAGAAGAAGTCCGGAGAGAAGTCCTCGTTCCCGTTCGCGTCGTTGAACATGGCGTCGCCCTGGATCCCGCGAGGGTTCACACGCAGCTCCACGGCCGACCGCCGGTCGTTCCGGGTGTCGAGCAGGATCGCGACGTTGTCGTCGGTGCCGATGACGTTGTCCCGGTCGACGTACGGGGCCCGGATCTTCCGCGGCTCCGGGTCGTCGCACTTCACCGCGATGTAGAAGTACCGGTCGTCGTACGTCACCCAGGCCGTCGTCTTCACCTTCGGCGGCACGTTGTTGCCCGGATTGGTTTCCCAGAACGTGTCGATGACCGCGGCGCCCTGCCAGGCCGGGTCGCCGAGATCGCCGTCCACGGTCATCGGCCCGGTGGCCCGCGGCACGGCGAGCGATGGGGGAAGACCCGGCTCCGCCCCGGACGCCAGGGGGCAGAAGACGAGCAACAGGACGGCGAGGACCGGACGGATTCTCGGCACTGAAGGCGACACCAGACAGAATACGAACCCGGCGGATGGAAGTTCCTGCGCGCTACCGTCCGAGCTG
The DNA here is from genome assembly GCA_963696015.1 of uncultured Holophagales bacterium. Taxonomy (GTDB): domain Bacteria; phylum Acidobacteriota; class Thermoanaerobaculia; order UBA5066; family UBA5066; genus UBA5066. The sequence goes on along the minus strand of CAVOJA010000090.1, from coordinate 13,107 downwards.
CGGCGGCACGCGCCTCTTCGTGGCCTGCTCGAATGCGTCGGCGATCTCGATCAGGCGGGGTTCGCTGCAGCCCAGCCCCGTGAAGCTCGCGCCGTAGGGTGCGGGCCTGGCGTCGAAGCCGGCCGGGAACGGCGAAGTCTGCGGCGCGTTCGGTACGAACCCGATCGGCACGATGACCGTCGGGTAGCCCGGCCTCGCCGCGATCGATGCGCCGCTGCCTCCCGGGAAGAGAAGGGCGTCGAGCTGGTGGGCCTTCATTACGGCCTCGATGCCGTTCGTGCCCGCGAGGGCCAGGTCTCTGGTGCGGTCTGCCTCGTACCGGTTCTCGTCTGCGACGAGGTCCATCTCGTCCGAGATGTCGAGGTTCGACTGGCCGTACCTGAGAGAACCGGCGCGGGTGTGCCCGAGGTTCCAGAGCCGAAGCTCGTTCAGGCTCTTCACCGGCGCCGCCGTGCCCAGCGACGCGAGCCAGGCGTTGAAGTCGCGCTTCATGCCGTACTTGAATACGACCGAGCAGGAGGCGTCCTTCCCCTTGGCGCCGTCCGCACCCGAGCAGGTGCTCCAGCTCAGGAAGTTCTTCGCCGGATCGGCTTCGAGAACACTCGGGACGTCCGCCGGGTCGACGATGACCGCGCCCTGGGCCTTGAGGACGGCGATCGCCTCGTCCATCAGGGCTGCCGTCTCCCTGTTCAGTCCGCCGGAGGGCTTCTCGCGCCCCGGGACCCGTGCTTCGTTGTAGAAGTACGCGCGTGGGATCCCGATGCGCGCGCCTTTCAGCCCATTCGGATTCAGGAACTTCGTGTAGTCCCGGCCCGGCGGGGGCGTACACGTCCGGGTGGCCGCATCGTCGGGATCGGGCGCCGCGCTCTCGAGCACACCCAGTAGGATCGCCGCGTCGGTCACCGTCCGCGCCATCGGCCCGGCCGTGTCCTGGTCGGCCGTGATCGGAATGATCCCGCGGCGGCTGATCCGCCCGACGGTCGGCTTGATGCCGACCAGCATGTTCTGGTTCGCCGGGCTGAGGATCGACCCTGACGTCTCCGTCCCGACGCTGGCGGCCCAGAAGCTCGCCGCCGTGCCGATGCCCGAGCTCGATCCGCCCGTGGCCAGGGCCGGCCGTCCATCGGCGGTGGTCTCGCGCGGGTCCCGGCGCGGGTCGTACGGGTTCCGTCCGTAGCCACCCACGGCGCTGTAGTTCGTCGGCATCGGGGTCGGGGAGCCCGCGATCCAGTTCGCGAGCTCGGTCATCACGGTCTTCGCGATGATGATGGCGCCCGCGTCGCGCAGGTTTCTCACCAGCGTGGCCTCGTACGGCGGGACGAAGCCCTCGAAGGCGAGCGCCCCACCGGTCGTCGGCATGTCCGTGGTGTGGATGTTGTCCTTGAGCGCGATCGGGATCCCGTGGAGGGGCCCGCGCACCTTTCCGTCGCGCCGTTCGCGGTCGAGCTCGTCGGCCTCGGCCAACGCCTTCGGGTTCACGGCGATGAGGGCGTTGAGTGACTCCTCGTACGTGGCGATTCGCAGCAGGTACTGTGTGACGAGCTCCCGCGACGTCACGCGCCCCTGTTCCATGGCCGCGCGCATCCGGGGAATCGTCGCCTCGACGACGGAGAACGGCAGTTCTGCGGCGGCCGGAGCGGTCGCTCCCGTGGCAGGCAGCGCCAGAGCCGCGAGCGTGAGTGCTGCGAAGACGGCGGTCGCGGCGAGGGGCAGGGATCGAGTCATGAGGGACCTCCTGAATCCGGCGGGGCGGGTCGGGATCAGGAGGATTCTATGAGCGGTTCCACAGGCTCCCTGGCCTTGGAGGAAGGCTGCGGGAGTTCAGCGCCCCCAAGGACACTTCTTGCAGAAACTCCCGGGGAGGACCTGATGGCGATTGCACTTCGTCTGTCGTTGCCCCTTGCTCTCCTGCTCGTGTCCGCGGCCCCGCTCCCTGCGGCGGACTTCCGAGCTTCGGGACCGCCGGGGGGGGACGTGAGGATCCTCGCCGTCGATCCGGAGCGTCCCGGCGTCGTCTACGCCGAGGCCAGCGGCCTTTTCCGCAGCGCGGACGGGGGCGAGTCCTGGTCCCGGCTGCCGCTCGCCGTCTCCCCGGTCGCGGCCCTCGCGGTCCTCCCCGGCTCGGGAACCCTTCTCGCGGCGAGCGGCGAAGAGCTCCATAGGAGCCTGGACGACGGGGCGAGCTGGTCCCACCTTTCCGCGCTGCCGCCAACATGGAACGGCTTCAAGGCGAGCATCGAGGAGTTCATCGTGAGCGGCTCCGAGACCGGGACCGTCTGGAGCCTGGCCAGCCAAGAGCTCTACCGGAGCACCGACGATGGCGTGAGCTGGGCGCTCGTTCCGATCGACGTTGGCGGGCACGTGAACACGAGCGCCTTCTCCCTGGCCATCGACCCCTCGACGCCGTCCAACCTCTATGCCGTCGTGATGGCATGGGGGGTGGTGAGGTCCCTCGACGGGGGGGCGCACTGGGAGCGGGCCAACACCGGCTTGCCCGCCTCCCCATTCATCATCGATCCCTGGTCAGTCGCAGTGGATCCGAATGCGCCCTCGCGGGTCTATGCAGGGCTCCCTGGAGGAGCCGTCTACCTCTCGTTGGACGGAGGCGCCCACTGGGCGGCGACGGGAGAGATCGTCGGGACGCACGAGCGCATCCGACGGCTCTCGGTCGACGCCGTGACGTCGGCAGTCTTTGCGACCGATGACGGCGGAAGGGTCTGGCGGAGCTCGGATCAGGGAACGACCTGGCTGGGCCTTCGTGTCGTTCCGCCGGCAGGATGCTGGCCGCTTGGTGTCTCGCGTCTCGTCCTCGTTGGCGACGGCAGGACCGTGTATGCGGGAACGCCCGCGAGCGGCGCTCTCCGGAGCGACGACGAGGGCTCCTCCTGGCGATCGCTCGGGGCGCTGGCCGCCGCGCCGGTGATTTCGCTGGCGCTCGACCCGTCCGGCCCCGGAGCCCTCTTTCTCGCGACGCCGCCAGATCTCCTCCGGTCGGGGGACGGCGGGGCGACGTGGCGAGTGGCGACGCCCGAGGCCGCCGATTCGGGGTGTGCGTCGTTCACCGTCGTCGCGGCCGATCCCCGGGGATCTGGCACCGTCTACGGCATTCTCGGCGGCTATCCGGGCGAGCCGCTCTTCAGGAGCGCGGACGGCGGCTCGACGTGGGCACCTGCCGGTCCGAGCCGTTTCATCGGGCCGGAGGCTCTCGCCGTGAGTCCGGTCGACCCGAAAGACCTCTACCTGTCGATCGCGGGGGACCACACGCCCGGCGTGTGCCGCGCCCTCGTGGACACGGTCGACGCGGTCGACCCGTTCGACACCGCCCTCTACCGGAGCCGCGACGGAGGCGTCACGGTTTCCTCCGAGGGGATCCCGGGAATCGGACCGCGACCGATACCGATCCAGTTCGTGCCGTTCGATCCACGCGATCCCGCTACCGTCTGGGCCGGCGGCGACGCGTTGTATCGCAAGCGTGGGAGCGGCGGGTGGTCGAAGCTCCCCTTGCCAGAACGCGAGTTCCGCTATGGCGAAGGCTTCGGGGTCGTGACGGGAATCGCCATCGACACGCGAACCGGAGCGGTCTACACCGCGGTGAGGGGTGCCGGCGTCTTCCGGAGCCTCGACGACGGCGACTCATGGGTGGACGTCAGCGGCAACCTGCCGACGGACCATCTGCCCTGGGAGGAGACGAGGCTTCGCCCCGCGGCGACCGGTCTTGCCCTGGAGCCTTCGACGGGAAGGCTCTTCCTATCGGCGTTGACGATCGACCTGAACTACGGGGACGGAAGGGTCGTCCGGGTCCCTGGTGGGGTCTACGAGACCAGCGACGGCGGGACGACGTGGGAATCCGTCAGTGAAGGCCTCCCGGCCGTCGGGGTCGATCAGCTTCTCCTCGACGCTCGCGGCGCGCCGATGCTCTTCGCGGTCACGACCCGGGGACGCGGGGTTTCGGGCCTCTTCGTCCGCGACCTGTCCGCTCCTCTTCGCCTCGACGCGATCTCTCCCGCCAGTGGCTCGACGGGCGGTGGAACGCTCGTTCTTCTCTCGGGAGACGGGTTCCGCCCGGATTCGGTCGTCTCCGTCGGGGGCTCGCCGACCACCGAGTTCACCTTCTTCAGCCCGCAGGGGATCCGCGTCCGCACCGGCACCCATGCCTCCGGGCTCGGGGATGTGACCGTGACGAACCCGGATGGAGCTCGCGCGACCCTGCCCGCCGCGTTCTTCTACGCATCGTGGTCGTGCGCGCCGAACTCCACGACTCTTTGCCTCGAGAGCGGTCGCTTCCAGGTCGGCGTTCTCGGGCCTGACGGGGCCGCGTCCGCTGTTCCTTTGACCTTGAAGTCCGGCTTCTTCTGGTTCGACTGGAACCAGAACCCGCAGGTCGTCGTGAAGATCCTCGACGGGCGGATCGAGAACGGCCACTACTGGATTCACATCTCCGCCCTCACGGATGCCGGGTTCACCGTCCGGGTGACGGACAGGGTGAGCGGCAACACACGCGACTACGTGAATTCCGCCGGCCAGGCCGTTTCGACGATCGACCGCAACTCGTTCTGAAGGCCGCGCCGCAGATCAGGAGTTCGGTTTCGGATCCCGGAGCCGCTGGTAGAACCACCAGTGATGACCGCCCGGGTCTTCACACTCGTAGCCGCGGTCGCTCCAGTACTCCTCGCCGTAGTCCACGGTCGCCAGCTCCGCGTGGACCTTCGCGCCGGCCGCCACCGCACGAACGTAGTGGGCCTCCACGTCGTCGACGTAGACCATGAGGCTCTGCGTGTTGATGCCGCCGACCTGGCTCGGGCTGCGCCGGTACGGGTACTTCCCTTCGCGGCCCGCGACGTCCCCCACCATGACGAGGCCCCCGCCGTAGACGAGCTCGGAGTGCTCGACACGTCCGCCCTCGCCCACGACCTTGATCTGGACCTCGAAACCGAAGGCGTCGCGGATGAAGTCGATCGCCTTCGCGGCGTCCTCGTAGTAGAGCGCCTGAGAGATGCGTGGCCATCCCGGAGGGGTGGGCTTCATGTTCCGTCTCCTTTTCTACTCGACGTACTTGTATCCCGTTCCGGTGTCAAAGACGACGACCCGCTCGCCGGGGTCGATCTTCCCCGCAGCGACCCGGAAGGCATCGCCCTCGGGCGCGGCGAAGAGCCCTTCGCTTCCGGCCATCTCGAGGGCGCCCCGGCGCAACTCGCCCAGGGAGAACACGGACCTCGTCCTCCTGCCCTGGCACGTCCGGACGATCGACGGCGCGATGCCGGAGTTCGCCGAGATGTCCTGCCACGAAGAGGAGTGGGATTCCGGACCGACGTCGGTCACCGATCCCGAGCGCCGGAGTCGCCAGAGCCAGAGTCGTCCGGGACCTCGAGCGTGGCGTAGCCGGCGGACCCGGTCAGCGCGTCACGGACGGCGACCGAGATCCGGTAGCTGCCCGGCCTGACGACCAGGGTCGCGGTGATGGGCCAGGTCCTGGCCCGAACCGACTCGTACTCTTTTCTGGCAACGGCGACGCGATGATCGGCCTTCAGCAGGGCCGACTGCTTTCCGTCCGATCCGCGGGTGACGTAGTACGCGGTGACCCGGCCGACCATCTCGTCCCCCTCCGGCAGCAGGGCGAGCTTCCCGATCGGGACCGAGATCCGCACCGGCAGCTCCCGCGTCTTCGACGCGCCCTTCCTCCACGCGCCCGCCGACGCCGCGATGCCGAGCAGGTTCTCGGTTGCGTCGAAGCTGAGCGCGGCCAGGACGCGGTCCTCCACGAGCGCCGGCAGCGACTTCTCGACGAAGCGCTGACGGTAGTCGAGGCGACACCCTTTCCGGTTCACGAGCTCGACCTCGACGGTGTGGACGGGATTGCGCCCCCCGCGCGGCAACGGGTAGCCGAGGAGGTAATAGCTGTCGAGCTCCCGGGAGAAGCGATCGAGCCCCGCCTTGAAGTCGCCGCCGTTGACGAACGCGGAACCGCCCGTCTCGGCGGCGATCTTCTGCAGCGGCTCCTGGTCGTTCCGCACGTCCTGGCTCCACGTCGCCGAGGGGGCGCCTGCGCTCTCCGCGTCCCCGGGCGCGACGAGCCCGCGCGCGTCGATCGTGTAGAGCGTCACTCCCGCCGCCGCGGCGCTGACGACGACGTCGTCGAAGACCTTCTGCTCGCTCCCTTCGCCCGTCATCGCCATGCGCGCGTCGTTCAGCTGGCTGCGTGCGGCAGGGAACTCGCGGAAGAACTCCTCGAAGGCGCGGTACCCGGCCTGGCCCGGCGTGCCGGCGAGGCCGTCCGAGATGTAGACGAGGATCTTCCGGCCCGGCATCGCGCTCATCGCCGTCACGACGGCCCTGAGGCCCCGCGTCGCGTCGCGCGTGGCGACCCGCTCGATCTGCTCGAAGGTGCGCACCTCGTCGAGGGCACCCTGGGCGACGGCCGCGGCCTGCGCGCCGTCGCCGGGTCGCCCCGTGCCGCTCACCTGCCGCAGGATCGCCGCCGTCATCCGCAGGTTCGCCCTGACCCGCATCCGCTCCACGCTCGTGATCGACCAGCTCCCCGGCTCGTCGCGAAGCCGCCGCAGGGCAGAGACCGCCAGCTCCCGGTCCCCGGTCAGTCCCTGGACGATCTTCGGCCCCCCGACGTGGGTCGTCACGGCCACTCGGTCCCCCGGACCGACGCGCGTGCGGACGAAGTCGATCGCGGCGTCGAGCACGGGGCCCCGGGTCGCAGTCGCGAGATTGGCACTGTCGACGTAGAAGTTGAGGGAAAGGCCGGGCCGCTCCTCGACGACGGGACGTTCGGCGGCCGGCGCGTCCGGTTTCGAGGACTCCGCTGTCATCGCGGGAGTACGGCCCTCTCCCTCGCGCCTGTAGGAGGAGAAGTTGGAGAGCTCGACCGGCTTCCCGTCGTGAATCACCCGGAAGTCCGAAGCCGTCAGCCCGAGGACCGGCCCGTGGGCGTCGGTCACCGAGACCTCGAAGCTGACGAGGTCGACAACCGCCGACTGTACGAAGCGGGGCGCCTCGGTCCGCGTCGGGGAAGCTCCGCTCGCAGGCGGAGGCCCGCCCTGCTGGGAAAGCGCCAGCGAGCCGAACAGGGTCGTGACGGCGAGGAGGAGCCCCGCGCGCTTCTTCTTCATCAGAACCTCGCCCTCCCGATTCGGCCCGGAGTTCCCAGCCTTCCACGACGGCGAACACGCCCGGCGTTGCGATCAGCTCGCACCCGCCTGTTTCCGCATCGCAGTCCGGTCACAGCGCAAGACCTGTGCCGGCGCAGGCCCACCACTCTCAGGCGGCGGTGGCGTCTGCGCGGCGCGGACCGCAGGGGTCGGCCTCGGGCGGAAGCGCTGCTCACGGAGACCTTGCAGTGGGCGTTCCCCGCCCTCACCGGGGCTCGCCCGCTTCCACGGAGTAACGCCATGTCCGTCGCGATGCCCGACCCGATGCCCGCCGCGCCCGGCACCCACCTCGAGCAGAAGGTCGTCGCCGTGTTGAAGAAGATCTACGACCCCGAGATCCCGGTCAACATCCACGACCTCGGCCTCGTCTCTTCCGTCAACGTCGCCGGAGACGGCGCGGTCCAGGTGACGATGACCCTCACCGCCCCCGCCTGTCCCGTCGCCGGCACGCTCCCCGGCGAGGTGGAGCGCGCCGTGAAGTCGGTCGACGGCGTTTCCGAGGCCAAGGTCGAGCTCGTCTGGGACCCGCCCTGGAACCCCGGGATGATGTCCAAGATGGCAAGGGTGATGCTCGGGATGTGACCGTGGTCCTCACCGACGGTCTCCGCGAGGACATGGCGCGCGACTGGGCGGCGGTGAGGGAGTCGAAGGAACGGCACTGGTCCGAAGATCTCTCCGCGGCCGACCGGATCCGTCTCGCCGAGTCTCTTCGGTTGTCGGTTCTCGCGGCGAGTCCCGAATGGCCGTCGAAGGAGAACCGCATCGACGACCTCGACGCTCACGTCCACCTCGCCGGGAGGATCCGTCGGGCCGGAACTTCCCGCCCCCGCTGAGCTCCTCCGCGATCTCGCAGGCGTCCTCTCGCGCTGGGGAAGCCGATGGTTCCCTTTCGGAGCGCAGGCCGTGAACATCGGGGCTCTCCCCGGCTGACGGCCGACGTCGACGCGACGGTTCTCCTCACGCCCCGAGATCCGGCTGGTTTCGTCCACGACATGGACCAAGGATCTTCTCGTCGCGTGGACCTGGCGCGGCTTCAAACCTCAGTCCCTCGAATGAGACACGGCGTCCGGAGCGGCCTCTCGGTTGCGCCCGAATCGCTTCGGACCTGACTTTCCCACGTTTTCGATGCGTTCTACGGCTTCCTGGAGATCGGCCGGAGAGAGGTGGGCGTAGCGGAAAGTCATGGCGACGGACGAATGACCGAGAAGCTCCGAGATCGTCCGGAGAGGAACGCCGTCGATCGCGAGCCAGGACGCGGACGCGTGACGGACCGAGTGCATGGTCCACGTCGATCGCGTGCCGGCCCTCCGGGCGGCCCTGTAGTATCGGCGCTTCACCTCATGGTCCGGCCAGGGCGACCCGTCGGCACGCGTGAAGACTGGAGCGGCGCCGATGCCGCGGGGCGGGGCTTCGAGGACTGCGGCGAGGGCGGAGCTGATTCGCCGCGACTTCAGCCGGCCTCCCACCTTCCTCATGGTGAACGTGATTTTCCGGCCCGGCAGGTCGACATCCCCCCAGGTGAGAGAGAGGACCTCGTTCAGCCTGCTCCCCGAGTCGAGGAGTGTCTGGAAAACGGGCCGGAGATCGTCCTCGAGGGCGTCGCGGAGGGCGCGCCATCCCTCCGGGGCGAGGTCGTCGACGCGCCCGCGCTCTCGTGGGAGGCGTGCGAACGCACCGGACGGGAGCGGGTCGCGGTCGACCCATCTCCAGGCGACGGCCTTCCGGACCATCGCTCGGAGGAGCATCGTCTCTCCGTTCGATCTTCTCGGGCGGAAGCCTCCGAAGGATCTCGGCGAGCTGGTCGAGCTGCCCGGCGTGTGTCGGACTCACCGCGACTCTCACTCTACTCAGGCGGCCGCCGCGAGCTTCTCGGCGCGGCGGAGAATCATGAGGACGACGTTTGACGGCCATACGTGAGAGCCATTCCGACGCCGGACCTGACGCCGTTCCGTCTCCTCGGCGATCGCGCGAAGGGAGAATCCGTCGACCCCGAGCGACACCATCGAGCGGATGGCGACCTGCTCGTCCTCGACGGCGACGAGGGCGCCCGCTTCGAGGCGGGAGTCGTCGCGGATCTTCCCGGAGATGCGCTCGCCCTGCCGGCGCTTGAATGCGAGGGCCGACGTCGTCCGTTCGGAGACGAGGTCCTTCTCGAATTCCGCGAGGACCGCGAGCATCCGGAAGACCATCTTCCCCTCGGCGCTCGTCGTGTCGATTGACTCCGAGAGGGAGACGAGGTCGGCACCGGCCTTCTCGAGGCGCTCCGCGATCGAGAGGGCGTCTTTCGTCGACCGGGCGAGGCGGGAGAGCGAGTCGGTGACGAGCGGCGCCCGGAGCCGGCGGCATCGGCGAGCGCCTCTTGCAGGCCCGGCCGGTTGTCGGCCCGGCCGCCGGAGAGGCCCGCGTCAACGAGGACGGCCGCGAGCGTGAGGCCCTGCCCGGCCGCCCAGGCCCGGAGCCGGGCCTCCTGCGCGTCGAGGCTCACGCCTTCGAACGCCTGACGCCCGGTCGAGACTCTGACGGAGCCAGCGGCTGCTTTACCGGTGCTCTTAAGAGCGTGACATATGGCGCTCTCTTCGCGGGACGTCGAAGGACGCGAAGAGAGCGCCGCTCATGACCGTCCCTTCGGTAGGCGTGCGGTGTTGAGGTGAATCGTACCGCCGGACGGCCGCAGGCGGACGCCGGAGGCGAGCACTGCGCTCCGGCGGAGACCGAGGGCGGGTGGCCGCCCGCCGGAGGCCTCTCCCGGCTGCGGCTCGACGAGGCCGCCGCACAAGATGGTTCCCCTACTCCACTTCAAATCCAAAGCTCACGAACTTCAGCGTCCGACTGTTCTCAGTCACGGTCCGCACGAGCTGCTCGGTGGCGCCCGCTGGGATCGTGGCCTCGATCTCCAGCGTCACGGTCACGTCCGCGCCTTCGAGGCCGGCGAAGTGCGCGATGACCTCGTCGGCGATCCGGCTCGCGTCGCGTCCGGCGCGAGCCGGATCGAGCTTGACCGTGCCGTGGTAGCGCTTCGGCGGAACGGGGCCGGCGGGCACCGGGGCGACCGGCGGAGCTGCGCCCGTCGTCGAGGCAGCAACCCGAGCTGCGGCGCCGCCTCCACCCGGACCCGCCGCCAAGGTGGAACCTGCCCCAGCAGCTGCGGCGGCCGCTGCCGCCGCCATCGTTTCCTCGTCAATCTGCCTCCGCGCGACGTCGGACTTCACGAGAAGCCCCCCACTGTCCGGCGACACGGCGACGACCTGCCCGCACTTGAGTCCCCGGTACCGCGGCCCGGCCTCGTCAAAGCTCTCGGCGTACGCAAACGTATCGACCTGCCACGTCAACAGGCGCACGCCGTCGCTGACGGCGTGCGCCAGCACCTCCGGCCCCAGGAGCCTCGGCAGGTAGAGATACCGGGCGAAGTCGTCCACCAGTTGGCGGACGGCGACGTGATCGCCCCGCCAGAGCGGGACGTCGTCGAGGTGCTTGCGGAGCACCGTCGATCCGAGGCTCGTGACGAGCCACTCGTCGCTCCGGAGCTTCTTCGACGCGCGGACGGCGAGAGCGTCGGTGCCTGAGAGGCGCACCGCCTCCCACTTCACGGGCGCCTGCGGGTTCGCCTGGCCGGGGGCGATGAGCCACTGGTAGGTCTCCGGGAGGCGGGCCGTCACCGCCCCGTCGGCCGCCTGCTTCTGCATCTCGGCCTGGCGCACCTGGTGCGGGTCGAGGTTGAGGGTCTCCTTCTCCGCGAGGATCGACTCCCAGGCGAGGAACTTCCGGAGCGCCTCGTCGAGGTCCTGCAGGCGGACTTTGTCGGCCGCGAGGAAGACGACGGTGTTCTGGAAGAGGCGGGGCGCGCTTCCGCGTGACGCGAGGATCGCCTTCGCCGCCACCTCGGCCGGGCATCCGGCCTCCTTGCCGTAGGGCTGCTCGGCGGGGAGGACGACGAGCCGGGCCTCGAGGTCGTCGGGAACATCGGCGCCCGTCCGCGGGAGCGGGTGGATGCGCGAGAAGTCGCCGCTCTTGCGGAGGTCGGCCCGAAGGCGATCGTCCAGCTCCTGGGCCACCTTGTCGGGATCGCGCTTCAGCTGCTCGGCACGGTCCTCGGCGAGCTTGGTCACGGTGGGCTGCGTCGCGTACCAGACGCGCGGGCCGTCCTGGTAGAGGTACGTCGCCGCCGCGGCGAGCCGCCTCAATGCGTCACCGAAGACGGCCGGAGGCTCGCCCGGCATGACGCAGCCGAGCTTCACCCATCGGTCTTCGAGGCCGCGGTGCGCGGCTGAGGTCGTCGGGGCCGAGCCGAGGTAGATCGTCCGCGCCACCCGACGCGTCGCGTGGAGCTTCCCGAGGTTCGGGACCTCGCCGTCGATCTTCAGCGGGAGCGAGCCGGGGCCGTCGACGTCCTTCTCGAGGATGGGAACCCAGTTGTCGGAGAGGTAGCGCGTCAGCTCGTCGCGCACGCGCCCGTCGTCGATCGGGATCATCGACGGGAGGATGAGCGGGTTCTTGTCCCCCTTCTCCCAGAGGCTGTGGATGACCGCCGCCATCAGGCGCAGCACTCCGCGCGTCCGCTGGAACTTCGCGAGCGTCGACCAGTCGGCGTAGAGCCGGTCGAAGATCTCCGGGTGGATGGGATAGGCCGCCTGGATCCGCTTCTCGTAGTCGGCCGTCCGGCACTCGGGCGGGAACTCCGCGCTCTGCGCCCGGTAGAGGTCGCCGAAGGCGCGAGCCGTCAGGTCGCGCTGAGTGAACGCTGGCTGCTCCGTCGAGCGGCTCGAAGAGGCGCCGCCGCACGATCTCGAACCCCTCGTCCGACGTGGCCGGCCGCCACGACGCCTCGAGCCGCCCCACCACGTTCCGGAGCCGGTCGAGCGCCTCGCGTCCGCGGACGCCCCCCACCTCCACGTCGTCGGTCTGCGTGTGCGGCGAGCCGGTCGTGTCGGACGCCGGGAGCGAGATGACGAGGAGGCAGTTCTTCGCGAGCTTCGCCGACTCGGTGAGGACCTGCGCGAACGAGAACTGCGTCTCGAAGCTCCCCGGCCGGCAGGTCGCTCTGGTCGTGAAGCTGCCGGGCGTAGGCCACCCACTCGTCGATCAGGATGAGGCACGGGCCGTACTCCTTGAACAGCTCCCGCAGCACGTCCCCCGGGCTCGTCGCCTTCTCGTCGTCGGCCTGCGACCCGCGCGAAGGCCTTCTTGCCGCCCAGCTGCCAGGCCAGCTCGCCCCAGAGCGTGCGCACCACCGTGCCGTCCGGCTTCGTGACCGGGTTGCCGGGCGAGATCTTGTTGCCGACCAGCACGACGCGCTTCGCCGCGGGGCAGCTCTTCGACGCCCCGCCTCGGCGCAGCACCGCATCGATGCCCGGCAGGCTCGCTCGGCGCGACGCCGGAGAAGAGGTGGTAGAGCGCCAGCATCGAGTGCGTCTTGCCGCCGCCGAAGTTGGTCTGCAGCTGCACCACCGGGTCGCCGCCCTTGCCGGCGAGCCGCTGCACGCGCGCCGACCAGCAGCTGCTTCAGGCTCTCGGTCAGGTAGGTGCGGCGGAAGAACTCCGCCGGGTCGCGGTACTCGTCCGAGCCCTCGCCCAGGTGCACCTGCCAGAGGTCGGCCGCGAACTCGGCCTGCTGGTAGCGGCCGCTGGCCACGTCCGCGTGCGGCGTCACCACCTCGCGCCAGGGCTTGAGGCGTGCCGCTGGCGGCTCTCGATCAGCGATGCCCGCCGCCTTGCGCTTCTCGCTGCGCACCTGCTCGTCGAAGACGAGCCGGCGCAGCTCCATCTTCATCTTCTCGACCTCGTCGGCCTGCGGCGCCGAGACCGCGGTCAGCAGCCGGGCCATCGAGTCGAGCGCCCGGTCGGCGTCGTCGCTCGAGAACGGCTTCTGGTGCGCCCACTTGTTGCGCCAGTCGCGCAGCTCGTGGACGAGCGTCCTCTCAGCCCTCCCGAGGACGCGCCCGACGGAGAACGT
>CAVOJA010000089.1:0-25396 GCA_963696015.1 uncultured Holophagales bacterium | reverse complement strand
GCGGACATCACCGCGCTCGCGGCGGCCGCGGTCACGGCCTTGATCCCCTCCGTGTACGCGATGTTCGCTGCGGGCTGTCCCCCCGGGACGACCGAGGCCGCGGTCCACGTCGTGGTCAGCGCGACGTTGGTGGCGGTGATCGTGGCGGCCATACCCGTGGCGACTCCCGTCACCGCGGGGTTCCCGCATCCGGCCGCCGCGGCGCCTCCCTGGATGAGCTTCTGCGAAATGTCGAAGAGGCTCGCCGTGGCGTCGGCGGGCGTCATCTGGGGCCTCATCATGAAGGAGCTCATGGACGTCGAGATCCCCTCGACCGCGTTCGCCATCGCGGAGGGGAGCGCTCTCCAGGCGGGCATGGCCCCAATCAGGACGTTCAGGCTGCCCGGGCCGGGGGCCAGGGGGGACCCGTGGGCCGTCGAGTCGGCGACGCGTGCGGACGGAGGCATGGCTATCCGGACTCCATACCGCAGGTGTCGCCGACGCGGGCGCCGGGCATGGACCCGATCTTCACGGTGGGACAGCGCGGCGGCAGGACAGTGCCTCCCGCGTGTGGAACGAAAGAGGCCGGATCGACGATTGGAGACGTATGCGTGTCGGCGATGCGCGCTTCAGGAGGCATCGCTGGTGGCCTCAGCAGGAGCTCTGGCCGGTCTTGGCGTCGTCCGCCTCGGCCGGCTTCTTCGGATTGGCTTCGGCTGCGTCGTCAGGGCTCGACGGGCTCGAGCCGCTCCCGCTGCCGGCGGCGCCACCGCTGTTGATGAGGACCATCGTTCCCTGAATCGAGACGCCCGTAGGGCCGATGTCGATGAAACCTCCCGGCCCCTTCAGCGAGAGCTGCACACCGGCCTCGATGATGACCTTCATACCGCCCTTGAGGTGGATCTCCTCCCCGGCCTCGTGAGCCCACTTCGTGCCGGTCTTCTCCTGCGTGCCTCCGCCGACGGTCACGGAGAGCCCTCCGTCGACCTTCGTCCGCGCATCGGATTTCACGTGGAGGTCGTCCTTGTCGCCGACCGTCGTCGTCCGCTTCCCGGCGATGGACGTGTCGAGGTTCCCTTTCCCCTCGTCGCCCCCGCCGATCTTGAGCTTCATGTCGCCGCCGACCTTCTTCTCCTCGTGGCGCCTGATCTCGGCGAAGCGGTCGCGGAAGACCTTTTCGAGGTCGTCCCCGGTCTTTTTGCCGTCCTTCTCTCCTCCCACGATGAGGTGGTGGTCGTTCAGGACGCGCTCCTTCAGGTCGTTCTTCACGCGGACGTCCATGTCCTTCTCGGCGTGGATGAAGACCTGCTCCCTGCCCTTGCTGTCGTCGAAGCGCCACTCGTTGAAGCCGACTCCTCCGAGCGTGACGTTCGACTTGTAGCCCGAGACTTTGTTGTCGTTCTTGTGCTTGCCGTCGGGACCGTTCCCGAGATAGGGCGGCATCTGGTCCAGGTTGTAGACGATCCCGACGATGATCGGGCGGTCCGGGTCTCCTTCCTCGAAGGCGATCACGACCTCCTGACCGATCCGAGGCCAGAACGAGGTGCCCCATCGCCGGCCCGCCATGAGCTGCGCGACGCGGACCCAGCACGAGCTCTTCGTGTCGTGCTTTCCGTCCCGGTCCCAGTGGAACTGCACCTTCACCCGGCCGTACTTGTCGGTGAGGATCTCCTCACCCTTGGGGCCGACGACGACGGCGGTCTGGGTCCCCGCGATCATCGGTTTCGGGGTGACGCGGGACGGGCGGAAGATCAGCCCGTCCGGGATGCAGGAAAATGACGCGGAGTACCGCAGCTCTGCGACACCCGAGCGGTAGTCGCCCGTCTGCTGGGAGTCGATCACGGTCTCGGTGACGATGTAGCTCCCGTTCGCGTTGAAGTGTCGTTCCAGCGTGAACTTGTGGCCCGAGCGGAGATGCTTGGCGTTGCTCTCGCCGCGGATGACGATCGACGGGAGGGTCTCCTCGTCCATCCGGAGCTTGGTGGTCCGCCTGTTGTCCTGGAAGACCTTCTGGACGTCGGCCGGCCGCTCGCCGCCGCTCGGGTCGACGCCGTCGAATCGCTGGGCGTATTCCCCGGGCCAGTCGTACACCTCGAGGCCCTCGTTGCCGCCGACCTTCAGCTTGTGGGTGACCGTTCCCACCTGCACGCTCGACAGGATCGGCTCTTCCGCCTCGAGGTGCTTGTGCGGGACTTCGAAGGTGTGGTCCCACAGCGTTAGCTTGCCCGAGCGCATCTCCTGGTGCTTCTCCCAGGCGAAAATGCGCTCGTCCTCGCGGACACCGCCCGCGAGCTCGTCGTAGATCAGGGCCGTCTTGCCCGTGACGTCGCAGTGGCTCGACGGGGAGTCGGCCACGACCGTCTTGTGGTTGCCGTCCTCGTGCTTGAAGAAGTAGAGGATTCCCTCTTCCTCCATCAGCCGGCTCGCGAAGTTGAAGTCGGTCTCGCGATACTGGACGCAGTAGTCGCGGGGCTCGTATTTCCCGTTCAGCTCCCAGGTGACGTCGATCTTCGCGAGGACCTTCTTCAGGATGTCCGGGACCGTCATCTGCTGGAAAATGCGGCTCTGCGCAGTACGGGTGAGGAGCCAGAGCTCCGGTACGAGGTTCAGGCGATAGGTGGTGAAGTCCTCGTCCCGTCCCCCCTGGCTCACCCGGTTGCAGAGGCCGTTCAGGTAGCTGGGGGTCTCGTCGTCCCCCATCTTCATCTGCACGGTCACCTTCTTGCCGAGGAGGCCCTCGAAGCGGACCTGGGTCTTGTTCTCCGCCAGGGCGAGCACCTCGAACCGGAAGAGCCGGGAGATCCCCTCTTCGCCCGTCATGCCACGGAAGAGAAGGACGTCCTTTCCGAGAGGGGTCTTGACGGAGATCTTTCGCTGATCCTGAGTGTAGGCCATGACTGTCACCCCATCCCGGGAACGCGCCGGTCCGGTCGACGGGACCCTCCCGTGTATCGATGCCGCCGTCTGCCCCGAACGAGCCCGGGAGCGGGTCTCGGCTGCCCGCTCACGTCTCGTCTGTCGATCCCCGGTTTCTCGGTTGATTCTAGTCCCGGTCGCGGGCGCAGTCGCCTTCGTCCACCGGGCACGAGGGAACACCGCCCTCCCGGGGGCGACCGAGCCGGGCCATCAGTCGCAGCTGTGACCAGCTCCCTTCGGACCGGCCCCGTGTGGCGCAGCCTCGGCCCGGGTCTCGGCGTGAACGGCTTCGACGACCGCCTCGGTGTAATGCATCAGGTCGACGTAGGCGGCGACGTACGTCCGCCCTTCGGCGGGCGTACCCTCGGCCTTCTTCTTCGCCTCCAGCGCCTTCGCGAACTTCGCCTTCACGCCGGCCGCGGCGTGCTCGCCGACGAGGCCGGCGAAGTCGTCGACGGAGCCGGAGGCGAGAGCGGTGTCGAGAACGCCGATGAATGCGGGCTGTCCGGCCCCGGTCTTCAGGCCGGTGTAGGGGGCGCCCTCGGTCTCGCGGTGGAGCCGCACGAGCGTCTCGAAGAAGGCTCTGTCGGCGAGCTGCTGGGCGTCGGCGCCGAGCATGCGGACGGCGAGAGTCTGCCGGAAGGTCTCGCGGATCCCGGGCTCCTGTGCGGAGGAGACCCATTTCAGCACGGGCGCGACGTCGCCCTTCGAGAGCGCGGCCTTGCCGTCGACGACGACGGGACCGTCGACGGAGTCGCAGTGGGCGCTGGCCGTCGGCGCGGCGAGGAGGAGCGCGGCAGCGAGTACGGCGGGAACGAGCAGGGAAGTGGTCCGGTTCATTTCTACTCTCCTTCAGGTCCGCAATCTAGGCGCTTTCCGGAAGCGCATCATTCGTTTCGAGGGTCGACGCCTCGTCCCTCTCGTAGCTCCACCCCGTGAGCAGCCCGGTGAAGAACCAGAGGAGGAGCGCGACGCCGCCGAGAAAGACCGTGTCGCCGACGATGCGGAGCCAGCGGAGCGCCCGGATCGCGGGGAGCTGCAGGAAGTCGGCGCTGCGGGCGTACCAGAGGCCGTGCTCGACGCTCGCCCACGTCTGCGCGAGGCCGATCGGGAGGAGGCTCAGGACGACCATGAGACCGAGGCCGACGTTCATCCCCCAGAACGCCCACCTCAGCTGCGTCTCCTTCCAGGGGCGGACGCCCGAGAGCTTGCGCGCGATGACGAGGAGCAGGCCGAGCGAGAGGAGGCCGTAGACGCCGAAGAGCGCGGTGTGGGCGTGGACGGGTGTCGTGTTGAGGCCCTGCATGTAATAGAGGGCGATCGGCGGGTTGATGAGGAAGCCGAAGACGCCCGCGCCGACGAGGTTCCAGAAGGCGACCCCGACGAAGAAGCGGATCGGCCAGCGGTAGGCGGACATCCAGGGGGCGGCGGCCTGCAGGCGGCTCGTCCGGAACGCTTCGATGCCGATGAGGGTCAGCGGGACGACCTCGAGGGCGCTGAAGCTCGCGCCGACGGCGAGGATGGAGACGGGCGTGCCGCTGAAGTAGAGGTGGTGGAACGTGCCGGGAATGCCGGCGAAGAGGAAGAGGGCCGACGAGGCGATGACGGCCGCGCCCGCGTGTCTCTTGTCCACGAGGCCGAGCTTCGCGAAGAGGAGCGCGATCGCCGCGGTCGCGAAGACCTCGAAGAAGCCCTCGACCCAGAGGTGGACGACCCACCAGCGCCAGTACTCCATGACGGAGAGGTGCGTCTTCGCCGTGAAGAAGAAGCCTGCGCCGTAGAGGAGGCCGATGGCGGTCGTGGCGCCGGTGAACATCAGGACGAGCGAACGGGCGTCGTCGCGGCGGCGCGCGGCCGGGAGGATCGCGCGGAGCATGAGGACGAGCCAGAGGACGAGGCCGACGAAGAGGGCGATCTGCCAGACGCGCCCGAGGTCGACGTACTCGTAGCCCTGGTGGCCGAACCAGAAGCTCAGGTCGAGCGGGAGGACCTGGTGGATCGCGAGGACCTCCCCGGTGAGCGACCCGGCGACGACGAGGAGGAGCGCGCCCCAGAGGACGTTCACGCCGAGGCGCTGGAACTTCGGCTCGTGCCCGCCGACGACCGGGGCGAGGAAGAGACCCGCGGCGAGGAAGGCCGTCGCGATCCAGAAGACGCCGGTCTGGACGTGCCAGGTCCGGGTGAGGGCGTAGGGAAGCCACTGGCCAATCGGAAGTCCGAAGAGCGCCTGCCCCTCGACGGTGTAGTGCGCGGTGAGCGCGCCGAGGCCCACCTGGACGGCGAGGAGCGCGAGGACGGTTCCGACGTACTTGCCACAGGCGCGCATCGAGGGGGTGAGCGCGAGTCCCGCGAAGGGGTCCGTCACGGGCGGCGTCACCGGCGGCTCCGGCTTCTCGCGAAAGGCGGTCCACCAGACCACGGCGCCGATCCCGGCGAGGAGGAGGGCGATCGAGACGAGCGACCAGACGACGTTCGCGCCCGAGGGGACGTTCTCGACGAGCGGCTCGTGCGGCCAGTTGTTCGTGTAGGTGATCGACTGCCCGGGGCGCTCGGTCGTCGCGGCCCAGCTCGTCCAGAAGAAGAAGGCCGTCAGGGCCTTCCTGCGCGCGTGGTCGGGGACCGTCGACTCCGACATCGCGTAGTCCAGCCGGAGAGTCTTGAGCGCGGGGGCGCCCCCGTAGAGGGCGTCGTAGTGGGCGGCGACGCGCGATATCGCCTCGGCCCGCTCGGCCGTGATCGTGACGATTCCCGCGGCGGCGTCGATCGTGTTCGTCCGCATCTCGCGGACGAGCCCCGCGCGGAGCGCGGCCTGGCGGTCGGGGGAGAGCGAGGCGAAGTCCTTCGCCCCTTCGTTCTCGGCCCGCACGTCGAGGAGAGTCGTCGCCTCGCGGTGCAGGTGGTCGGCCGTCCAGTCGGGAGCCTGGTAGGCGCCGTGGCCCCAGATGGAGCCGAGCTGCTGGCCTCCGGTCGACTGCCAGACCTGCTGGCCCGTGAGGATGTCGTCCTTCGTCATGACGGTGGCGCCGTCGGGGGTGACGACGCGCTCCGGGATGGGCGGGGCCTGCCGGTAGACCTCTCGTCCGAAGAAGCCGAGGACGAGAAACGTGAAGAGGAGGGTGCCTCCCAGGAGCGCCCAGCGGCGCATGTCGTTGGCCGGGACGGAAGTGCTCATCGTTTCCTTTCGATCAGAGGTCGGCGCAGAGCGCGCGGCGGAAGAGGACGTTGTTCTCGAGGTGGACGTGCTCCATCAGCTCGGCCTCCAGCTCGTCGAGGCGGAGGTAGAGTGCGCGCCAGGTCGTACAGGCTTCGGAGGGAGGGACGAGGTCCGTGGTGAGAGCGCGGGTCCTCAGCAGCGCAACGGCGACGTCCTCGTGCTCCCGTTCGAGGGCGACGATCGTGACGGACGGTGCGCCGGCCCGTCCGGAGAGAAGGATCGGGAAAAGCTCCTGCTCCTCCTTTTCCAGGTGATCGAGGAGGGAGCGGGCGAGAGCCTCGAGGTGCTCGGCGAGCCCGGCCGGCACGGTGTCCTTCTCGGCGTGGACGGCCTCGACCTTACGGGCCATCTGGAGGAGGAGCGGCAGCTCGGCCCGGAGGCGCGCGTGGTACCAGCCCACGATCCGCTCGACGATCTCGGGAAGGGGCCGGTCGGACCAGGTCTCTGCGTCCGAGGCAACCCAGGACTCGGCGGATACCTCGGAGAGGAGGGCGGACGCGTCGAGGCCGCGCTCGGCGCAGGCTTCGGAGACGGGGCGTCGCCCGTGGCAGCAGTAGTCGAGGCCGTGACGGCGGAAGACGCGGGAAGCGGCGGGGCAGGCAACCGCGAGATCGGCGAGAGTCGAAGAGGGCTGAAGGGGAGTGTTCATGTCGACCTCCGGATGACCGCATCGCACGAGGCGTGCCGTTGGCCAAGAGGTGACAGGACAATGGGTTGAGAACGTGTGTTATGAAGTTCGTAGCAGGGGATGTCGTGAAATCCGCAACGGCGTCGTCAGGATCGCAACGAGCAGACGCCCTCGAAGTCCTTCTCGAGATTGGGCGGGACCTCACGGCGTCTCTCGGTTCGCTCGACCGATACGAGCGACTGCTCGTAGCCGTCCGGCGGGTCCTTCCATTCGACGCCGCATGCCTGCTGCGGCTCCAGGGAGACGAGCTCGTTCCGCTCGCCGCGCACGGACTCGTGCCGGCGGCCCTCGAGCGGCCATACCCGCGGCACCGGCATCCGCGCCTCGACGCGATCCTGCGCGCCCCGGCGCCGATCCTCTTCCCCCACGACTCCGCGCTCCCCGACCCCTTCGACGGTCTCCTCACCGCCGACCCTCACGCGCTCGAACGGATCCACGCCTGCCTCGGCTGCCCGCTCACGTCGGGCGGAGAGGTCGTCGGCGCGCTGACGGCGGACGCTCTCGACCCTCACGCCTTCGACGGACTCGACGCCCGCCTCCTCGCGACCCTCGGCGCGCTCGCCGGCGCTGCGCTCCGGACGGCAACCCTCATCGAAGCCCTGGAGAAGCGCGCCGAACGTGGGAGCCGCGTGGCGCGCGAGCTGCAGCGGAGCGCCGACGAGTCGAGCGGCGCGGCCATCCTCGGAACGAGCGCGGCCATTTCCAGCCTCCTCTCCGAGATCTCGGTCGTCGCGGCCTCGGACCTTCCGGTCCTCGTCACGGGCGAGACGGGCGTCGGAAAGGAGCTCGTCGCCCGCCAGGTCCACGCCCTCTCGCGCCGCCTCGAGGAGGCGCTCATCCACGTGAACTGCGCCGCGCTCCCGGAGTCGATCGCCGAGAGCGAGCTCTTCGGTCACGTGGCCGGGGCCTTCACGGGGGCCGCCCGCGACCGGGCGGGGAAGTTCGAGGTGGCCGACGGGGGCTCGCTCTTCCTGGACGAGATCGGTGAGCTGCCTCTCTCGCTGCAGCCGAAGCTCCTGCGCGCGCTCCAGCAGGGGGAGATCCAGCGGATCGGGTCCGACCGGCTTCACCGCGTCGACGTGAGGATCATCGCGGCGACGAACCGTGACCTGCTGGCGGAGGTGGAGCGGGGCCGCTTCCGGGCCGACCTCTACCACCGGCTGGCCGTCTATCCGATCCGGGTGCCCGCGCTCCGCGAGCGGCGGGAGGACATCCCCCTGCTCGCCACGCATTTCGCCGGCTCGACCCGCCGGCGCCTCGGCCTCGGCCCGCTCCGGCTGGACGAGGATGTCCGTGAGAGGCTCGCCGCGGCCGACTGGCCGGGCAACGTGAGGGAGCTGGAGAACGTCGTCAGCCGGGCCGTTCTGAGGGCCGCAGCCGGAAGACCACCGGGGACGACGATCGTCGTCGGCCTCGCCCACGTGGACGTGGCGACGGCTCCCGAGCGAGAGGAGCCGGCCGCGCCCGCCGCGCCGGTCCCGGGAGGCGGGCCCCTGCGGGACCAGGTGGAGGAATTCGAGCGGAGGCTCATCCGCGAAGCGGTGGTCCGACACGGCGGCAACCAGGCCGCCGCGGCGCGCGAGCTCGGGATGCATCGTTCGAACCTCCACCACCTGGCACGGAGGCTCGGGCTGAAGGACTGACCGGGGCCGGGGCGGCCCATCCGCCGCGTCCCTGGCTGACCTCGCGGGGGACAGACGAGCCCGATGCGCGCGGCGGGGCTAATGCATTTCGCGGGAGCTCTCCTCGCCGGAACGTATCCGAACCCGACCTACGACAGCCTCTACGACGGCGCCTCGGACGGCACGAGGAACTGGAGCATCGCGCACGACGACTCCGAAATCGGCCAGGCCCTCGTGGAGGGAGACGCGAGCTGGCAGGACCTCCAGATCCGCTTCGTTCCCGCCCGGCAGAGCAGCGGCGTGACGTGGGACTCGAGCACGGGCTCCCTCTGGATCACGAACAACGTCGGCGGCTGTGACCAGGTACAGCAGGTCAGCCTCTCCGGGACCGTCCTGTCACAGTTCCCGGCCGTTCACTCGGGAGGGGGCTACGACCTCGCGTGGGATCCGGCAGACGACACCCTCTGGATTCCCGGCGCCTGGGACACGGCGGGCCAGCTCTTCCAGTACTCGAAGACCGGGACCCTCCTGCAGACGGTGACCATCGCCGGCCTCGGGAACGTCGTCGGCGCGGAATTCAGGTCGGGCGCGGCAGTGGCCGCGGAAGCCGTCGTACGCCCCCTCGGGGGCGCCGCCCTCGCCGGCTTCACGCTGCTGATCGCCCTCGTGGGGGTGTACGCGGCAAGGGGAGCCCTCCGGGCTTGACGGGCGGCTCAGACGACGACCGGCTTCTCCGCCACGATCCGCGCGAGGACGGTGGAGAGCATGTCGACGTGCTCGCGTTCCTCGGCTTCCAGCTCGCGATAGAGCTTCCACTCGTGCGAGCCGGTCGGGAACTTCCGGCCGGCGTCGAGAAAGAAAGCTCGGGCGCGCTTCTCGAGGTGGACGGCGAGGCGCAGGAGCGAGGCGCCGGTGTAGTCCTTCACGTCAGCCCCCGCGAAGATCGCGACCTGGGCCGGCGTCAGGGTCTGGGTCAGCGCCGCCTCGGGAGCCTGAACGTGGTAGCGGCGGGCGAGGATCTCCAGGTGCCCCTTCTCCATCTCCGACAGCTCGCCGAAGAGATGGGCCAGGTCGGGGTCCTTCGCTTCGATCTCCTTCGCGCCGCGGGAGTAGAAGGCGATGCCGCCCAGCTCGATCTCGAAGGCCTGCCGGATCGCCTGCACCGAGGCTTCGGACTCCACCGTCACGTCGTGTCCCAGCTCGAGCGTGCCGCCACAGGCGGGGCAGAGGCCGTAGGGGAAAGCGAATCCTTCCGAGACCTTCTGGCAGGAGGTGCAGGTCCAGGTGATCCGCTCTCCGGCGCAGCAGATGTGCTCCTCGTCGCCCGGCTCGAAAGGGCGCCGGCACTTCGAGCAGGCCGCCTCGACCGGTACGGCAACGGGCGCCGTGCCGGGGGCGGCCTCGTCTTCGAGGACGACGGGCCAGTCCTTCGTGGTGAGGTACTTCTCGATCGCCCTCGCGGCCCGCCGGCCGGCGCCGAGGGCCAGGATGACCGTCGCGCCGCCCGTGACGATGTCGCCGCCGGCGAAGACGCCGGGCAGGTTCGTCGCCTGGGTCTTCGGGTCGGCGTTGACGTACCCCTCGCCGCGGACCCCGAGGTCCGGCGCAGAGCGGGAGATGACGGGGTTGGCGCGGGTGCCGAGGGCGTAGATGACCGTGTCGCACTCGAACGTCTCGTGCTCGCCCGTCGGGACCGGGCGGCGCCGGCCCGACTTGTCGGGCTCGCCGAGCCGCATCTTCTCGACGACGACGGCCTTCACGTCCCCCTTCTCGTCGACCTGGATCTCCGTCGGGCTCATCAGCCAGTTGAAGTGGATCCCCTCCTCCTTCGCGTGGCGGATCTCCTCGACGCGGGCGGGGGCCTCGGCTTCGGTCCGCCGGTAGATGCAGTGGACATCCTCGGCCCCGAGGCGCCGCGCGACCCGGAGGCAATCCATCGCGGTGTTCCCGGCGCCGAAGACGGCGACCTTTCTCCCCATGGCGATCGGCGTGTCCTCGAACGGAAACTTGTCGCCGTGCATCAGGTTGATGCGGGTCAGGAACTCGTTGGCGCTGTAGACCTGCCCGGCCTGCTCGCCCGGGATGCCGAGGAACATCGGGAAGCCCGCGCCCGTGCCGATGAAGACGGCGTCGTAGCCCATCTCGCCCCGGAGCTGGGCGATCGTGAAGGTCTTGCCGATGACTTTGTTCGTCTCGAACTTCACGCCGAGCTTTTCGAGGGCGTTCACCTCGCGGTCGATCGTCGTCCGCGGGAGGCGGAACGAGGGAATGCCGTACTTCAGGACGCCGCCGACGACGTGGAGCGCCTCGTAGACGGTGACGTCGGCTCCCTTGCGGGCGAGGTCGCCCGCGCAGGCGAGGCCCGCGGGCCCGGACCCGACGACGGCGACCTTCCCGATCTGGCCCGCATTCGCGGGCGGCTTCACGTCGGGGAGCGGGGCGTGATCGCCGACGAAGCGTTCGAGCCGACCGATGGCGACCGGCTCCATTTTCTTCTCGAGGATGCACTGGATCTCGCACTGCGATTCCTGCGGGCAGACGCGGCCGCAGACGGAGGGAAAGAGGTTGCTCTCCTGGATGACCGAGAGGGCGCCCGGGAGGTCCCGGACGAGGAGGTGCCGGATGAAGCGGGGGATGTCGATCGAGACGGGGCAGCCCGCGATGCAGGTGGGGCGGGCGCACTGGATGCACCGGTCGGCCTCGACGAGGGCGTCGGCCAGCGTGTAGCCGAGGTTCACCTCCTCGAAGTTGCGCGAGCGCTCGAGGGCGTTGCGCTCCGGCATCTTCACGGCGTGCTCGGGAAGCTCCTTGAATTTCTTGTAGTTCCTCTTGTTCAGGTCGAAGAGCTGCTCCTCGATAAAGCAGACCCTCGAGAAATCCTCTTTCGCCTTCGTCTCCTGGGGCTTGAAGCGCTCCTGCCGCAGCTGCAGCTCGGGGAAGTCGACGAGGTGGCCGTCGAAGTCGGGGCCGTCGACGCAGGCGAACTTCGTCTCGCCGCCGATGCTCACGCGGCACGAGCCGCACATCCCGGTGCCGTCCACCATGATTGCGTTCAGCGAGACCATCGTCTTCACGCCGAAGGGCCGGGACGTCTCGCTCGAGGCCCGCATCATCGGGAGGGGGCCGATGGCGACGACGAGGTCGGGCTTCTCCTTCTCGAGGACCTCCTTCAGGGCGGCCGTCACGAAGCCGGGCTTGCCGTAGGAGCCGTCGTCGGTGCAGACGATGAGGTCGTCGCAGTACCGCTTGAAGCGGTCTTCCCAGAAGACGAGGTCCTTGTTGCGGAAACCGATGATTCCGGTCGTGCGGTTCCCGGCCTCCTTGAAGGCGCGCAGCTGGGGAAAGATCGGCGCGACGCCGAGGCCTCCTCCGACGAGGACGACGTGCCCCACCTTCCCGATGTGGCTCTCGAGCCCCAGCGGGCCGACGAAGTCGGAGAAGGAGTCCCCCTCCTTGAAGTCCCGCATCATCTCCCTCGTCGTCTTGCCGAGGGCCTGGATGACGATGGTGACGGTGCCCCAGTCGCGGTCGTAGTCGGCGACGGTGAGGGGGATCCGCTCGCCCCCCTCGTTCAGCCTCACCATCACGAAGTGGCCGGGACGGGCCGACTTCGCGACGTCCGGGGCGTGGACGTCCCAGAGGAAGGTCACGTCGGAGAACTGCTCGCGCTTGACGATCTGGTACACGAATCCCCCTGCCGCGGGCCGGCGGGACGGCCGAGCCCGACCGCGGATGATGCAACGAAACGGGCGGAAGCGGGTGGGGGGGGCCGGGGCCGTCCCGTGAAGCCGGGGCGCTACGGGTTGATGATGAGCCTCGGGTCGTAGGACTTGGGGGCCTGCCCGGGGAGCGTGACGAGGTACGAGTAGCAGACGGTCGTCTTCTTCGTCTTCGCGACGTCCTTGTACGCCTTCGGGCCCAGGACGCAGACGAACTCCTCGCAGAGGGGGGCGTCGGGGAGCTTGTCGGGTTTCGGTTCCCCGGCGCACTCCTTGAACGTGATCTTCAGGGCCTCGATCGGGCTGAGGCCCGACCAGACGACGATCGTGTCGTTCTTCTTGGTGATCTCGAAGCAGTCCGGGGTGATCGTCCCGGCCGGGTCGACCTTGAAGAGCGCGATCCGGTCCGGGTCCGAGATCACCGTGCAGGGCGAGACCTGCCGGGTCTCTTCCACGACGGGAATCGGCGGCGAGGCCGGCGCGGGCTCTCTCGTCGGAGCCGTCGCGCAACCCGCCGTCAGGACGAAAGCCGCCAACGCGGACACGAGAACGTGTCGATCCATGAACCCCTCCTTGGCGGATTGCTCCGCGGAAACACCTATCCGGTCTGCTTGCCGACGATTCTGACGAAACGCGGGTCCGATCTCAATGGCGTCAGCTCGGGGTCGCGCTTCATCTCGCCGGCCGGGTAGCCGGCAGCGGCGGCCCGGGCGAGGAGGTCGAGGGCCGGGGTGGTCTCGCCGGCCGCCAGGCGGACGAGCGCGACGGGGTAGAGGACGTAGGCATTCCCGGGGTCGATCGCCATCGCGGCGTCGGCGTGGTCCCTCGCGCGGCGGTGCTCCCCTGTCCTGGCGAGCGCGAGCGCGAGGTTCGTCTCGCGGTCGGCGTCACGCGGCGTCAGCGCGAGGTCCGCCTCGAGGATCTCGATCGCGCGCCGATAGGCGAGGACGGTCCGCTCGCGGGGAGTCCCGTTCCAGCGCGAGGCATCGCCGAGGTTCACCCAGAGCGCCGCATCTCCCGGATTCATCGAGGAGGCGCGCTCGAAAGCCTGCACCGCCTCGCCGTAGCGCCTGAGGACGAAGAGGCAGGTCCCGAGGTTGGAGAGGGCGGAGGCGGTGGGCCGGATCCCGATCGAGCGCCGGTATTCGACGACCGCCTCCTCGTGGCGGCCGAGCTGCTGATAGACGACGCCGAGGTTCTCCAGGACCCTGGTGTTGTCGGGCGAAAGGCGGAGCGCCGTGCGGAAGCTCTCGAGGGCCCCGGCGAGGTCTCCCGTCGTCAGCTGGAAGACGCCGAGGTGGCTGTGGGTGGACCACCATCCGGGCTGGGTCGCGACCGCGCGCCGGAACATCCCGGCGGCGTCCTCGTTGCGGCCGAGCCGGTTCAGGGCCGTCGCGAGGCCGAGCTGCGCCTCGACCGAGTAGGCATGGGCGGCGAGCGCCTGGCGGAACGCTTTTGCGGCCTCGTCCGGCCGGCCGAGCAGGAGGTCGATGCGGCCCCGGGTCTCCATCACGGGTCCGAGGGTGGGCTCGAGTCGGGCCGCGCGGCGGCTCGCCTCGATCGCCCGCTCGGCCCAGGATCGCTCGCCCGTGATCGTGCGCTTGGCGAGGTAGGCACGCGCCAGCGCGGCCTGGATCGCTCCGGACTCTCCGAGGTCCCCGAGGATCCGTGTCGCGGCATCGACCTCGGCCTCGTTCTCGTAGCGCCGCAGGTGGCCGAGCGCCTGCAGGTAGCGGTCCTCGGCGAATGCGGGCTGAGCCCCTCGCGCCGCGGGGACCGCGGTCGGCACGCCGAGGGCCGCGGCCATCTGCCGGGCGACGTCGTCCTGGAGGTCGAGCAGCCGGCTCGTGGAGCCCTCCGAGAGGCCCGACGAGGCCTGTCGGCCGTCGGGTTGGAGGACGGCCCAGGTGGCGCGTACCCGGTCTCCCTGGAATTGCAGCGCCCCGCGGATGACGACCTGCGCGCCCGTCCTGAGGACCACGGAGGCCAGGTCGCCCGTCAGGCCCTCCAGGGCGTCGGAGGGGAGGACCGCCACGCCGCCGCCGGACGCGAGGAGCGTGCTGACCGTCTCCGCGAACCCCTCCCCGATGAGCGGACCCGACGGCGTGTTGCTCAGGTCGCGGAAGGGCAGGACGACGACGCGGCGGCCGTCCGAGACCCTTTCGGATGAGCCGGCGGCGGGCGCGGCCCGCCGGGCGAGCCAGAGCCCGCCCGCCAGGGCGAGGACTCCGATCGCCGCGGCGGCGACGAGCGCCGGCCGACGGCGCGGCGCCTGCGCCACGTAGCTCCATCCCGTGACGAGGCTCCCGGCTTCCGTCATGTGGTCGCGGATCGAGGCCAGCTCGTGCGCCAGGTCGCGGGTCGAGGCCCAACGGTCTTCGGGGTCCTTGGACAGGCAGCGCTCGACGATCTTCGCGAGCGCCGTCGGCACGCGCGGGTGGACGCGGGTGAGCTCCTCCGGCGCGTGGGTGAGGATCGCGCTCAGGACGTCGGCCTGGCTCGCCCCGCGGAAGGGCCGGCGGCCGGAGAGCGCCTCGTAGAGGATCGTCCCGAAGGAGAACTGGTCCGAGCGGTAGTCGACGGGCCATCCCCGGGCCTGCTCCGGGGACATGTACCCGAGCGTGCCGACGATGTGGCCCGGCCCCGTGGCGAGGGAGGCGTCGACGGTGGTCTGGTCGTGCCCGACCCGGGGGGCCGCCTGCTTGGCCAGCCCGAAATCGAGGATCTTCACGAGGCCGGCCGGGGTGACCATGATGTTCTCGGGCTTCAGGTCGCGGTGGGTGATTCCCTTCTCGTGCGCGGCGGCGAGCCCTTCCGCGACCTGGGCGGCGATGTGAACGAGCCGCCGCATCGACGGGGGGGCCTTGAGGACGGCCTCCCTCAGGCTCTTTCCCTCGACGAGCTCCATCGCGATCCAGGGGTACCCGTCGTGCGTCCCGATCTCGTAGACCGTGATGATGTTCGGGTGGTTGAGGGCCGAGGCGGCGCGCGCCTCGTGCTCGAAGCGCTGGAGGTGCTCGGGGCTCTGCGAAAAGCGCTCCGCGAGCAGCTTGATGGCGACCTCGCGTATGAGGCGGGGGTCGCGGGCGCGAAACACGCGACCCATGCCTCCGGCGCCCAGCTCGCCCAGGATCTCGAACCGCGCGACGTGGTCGCCGGGCTTCATGCGGCATCCGGACAGGCCCCCATGGCAGGGGGCGGACCCGCGAGGACCGGGTTGAACATTCCTGGATCATAGGCGCGCGCGGGAGGTCGCGTCGATCGGCAGCCGGCGGGTCGCGTGGCCGCGAGAGCATTCCGCAGGGCTCGCTTCCTTCCCTCCGAAGTCCGCGACGGGCACGGAGGTCCCGTGTAGAACGTGGTCCTGACCCGTGTCTACCGGACCCCCCGTGCCCGTCCGCGAGGTCGTGGCCGCCTCAGGCCGTCGCCAGCGCGAGCGCCCGCGTCTCGGCTCTTCGCGCCGCGTCCGCGACGGCGTCGGCCTGCGGGACGAACGCCTGCTCGAGGACCCAGCTCGACGCGGCCGGCGCGTCGGGCCCCGCGAGCCGGACGACGGGGGCGCGGAGGGAATCGAACGCCTTCTCCGCGACGGTGGCGGCGATCTCGGCGCCGACGCCGCAGGTCCGGCTCGCCTCGTGAACGACGACCATGCGGCCCGTCTTCCGCACGGAGGCGAGGACCGCCTCCTCGTCCCAGGGTTTGAGCGAGCGGAGGTCGATGACCTCGGCGGAGATGCCTTCGGCGGCGAGCGTCTCCGCGGCGGCGACGCAGTTGTGGACCGTCTTGGCGTAGGAGACGAGTGTGACGTCGGTGCCGGGCCGCCGGATCGCGGCCTTTCCGAGCGGGACGACGTGGTCGCCCTCCGGGACCTCGCCCGGGGTGTGGAGGAGCGCGACGTCGAGGAAGAAGAGGACCGGGTTGTCGTCGCGGATCGCCGCCTTCATGAGGCCCTTGAAGTCGGCCGCCGCGGAGGGCATGACGACCTTCAGGCCGGGGCTGTGGACGAACCAGGCCTCGACGTTGTGGTTGTGCTGCGCGCCGACGCCCCAGCCCGCACCGGTCATCGCCATGGCGACCATCGGGAAGGAGAACTGCCCTCCCGAGAGGATGCGGAGCTTGCCGGCGCTGTTGACGATCTCCTTCATCGAGAACGTCAGGAACGGGGCGAACAGGAGGTCGACGACGGGGCGCAGGCCCGTGGCGGCGGCGCCGGCGGCGGTGCCCGCGATGATTCCCTCGGCGAGAGGCGTGTTGCGGACGCGCGCGGCGCCGAACCCGGCGACGAGGTCGTGGCGCTTCGTGGCGATCCCCTCCCCGAAGGCGAGGACGGTCGCGTCGCGGCGCATCTCCTCGGCGAGGGCTTCTCCGATGGCTTCGTAGGGCGTGATCGTTCTCATGGCGTGCGTCCTTCTCAGGCGTAGACGTGGGTCGTGAGCTGGTCGAGGGAGGGCCACGGGGAGTCCGCGGCGAAGGCGAAGGCGGTGTCCAGACGGTCGGTGACGCGCCGGTCGATCGCGGCGGTGGACGAAGGCCTGCCACTCGTTGTTCTCGCAGACGAAGAGGACCGGCAGCTTCCAGACGGCGGCGAGGTTCAGGGCCTCGTGGAAGATCCCCTCGCAGGCGGCGCCGTCCCCGAAGAAGCAGGCGACGACGGCGTCGCTTCCCTTCGTCGAGAGCGAAAGAGCGACCCCGGGCGCGAGAGAGAGCTCGCCGCCGACGATCGTCGAAGTGAGAATCACGCCCCGCTCCTTCGCGGAGACGTGCAGCGTGCCGCTCTTGCCGCCACCGTAGCCGGTGGCGCGCCCCATGACCTCGGCCATGAGGCGCCCGGGGTCGGCGCCGCGTGCGATGAGGTGGCCCGCGCTCCGGTGGTTCGTCAGGATCAGGTCATCCGGCCGGTCGCACGGCAGCGCGGCTACAAACCGGGCTACGCACTCCGGTGGTTCGTCAGGATCAGGTCATCCGGCCGGAGGGCGGCGACGACGCCCACGGCGGAGGCCTCCTGTCCCACGAAGGTGCAGGTGCCGGGGAACCGTCCCTCGGCGAAAGAGGCTGCCTTTCGTTCCTCGAACGAGCGGATGAGGATCATCTGCTCGAGGAGCGTGGCAGAGTTCTGGAAGGCGGAGCTCGTAGACATCGTTCACCTCTCGTTCGGCGCAGGGCGCCTGTCGGACAGGAGCGCAACGGGCGTTCCCGATGCTTGTGAAGATGCGGCCTGCGGCGGGGGAGGACCACCTGAGAATCGACTAAGCAACCCTAAGAAGTTCCCCTTTTTCTGTGCTCTTCTTTCGCGCGAGGGACTGCGACTCGCTGGCATACTCGGGCCATGAGGAGGCTAGGGCTTACTCTAGTCGTCGCGCTCGCGGCCGCAGGTCCCGGCTCCTGCCGGAAACCTCCTCTTCCCGTGCGCATCGCCATCCACAGCGCCGTCCAGAGCTTCGACCCTCACCTCCAGAACGAGGTCCTCACGTCGGCGGTCCTCGCCAACCTCTACGACGGCCTGACCGAATTCGACGAGGAATCCCGGATCCGGCCGGCGCTCGCCGCGACGTGGACGAACCCCGACGAACGGACGTGGGTCTTCCAGCTGAGACCGGGCGTGCGCTTCCACGACGGTCAGCCGTTTACGGCGAAGGACGTCGTCTACAGCCTCCTGCGCGCAAGGACCCACCCCGGGACGAGCCTCGCGAGCTACCTCGTCGAGGTGGAGAGCGTCAAGGCGCTCGGCCCGCTGACCGTCGAGGTCCGGACCCGGCGCCCCTTCGCCGCCCTCCTCGTCAAGCTCTCCCCTGTTCAAATCGTTCCGCGCAACTCTCCGGAGACGATTACCGTGCCCGTCGGCACCGGCTCGTATCGCTTCCTGGGGTATGAAGCGGGTGGTTCGATCGACCTGGCTCCCGTCCACGCGGACTGGCGCGGTCCGGCTGGACGGGGACCCCTGTCGTTCGTCGTCGAACGGGACCCGCGCAAGCGCCTCGAGAAGCTCCTCTCCGGGGAGGTGGAGGTCGCCGCGGGACTCTCGGAGGATGCCGTGGACGTCCTTCGCGGCTCGGCCTGCTGCCGGGCGGCGGTCCGACCTGGCTCCATCGTTGAGTACCTGCACCTCTCGCTGCTCGATCCCCGGTTCCGAGACCGACGGGTCCGGCAGGCGATCGACCTCGCGATCGACCGTGCCGCCTACGTCGCCGAAGCGCACCATGGCCTGGGACAACCCGTCGGCCAGCTCGTCGTTCCCGGGATCTTCGGCTACGCCGCAGACCTGAAGCCGACGACGCGGGACGTCGTACGGGCGCGGCGGCTGCTCGCCGAGGCTGGCTATCCCGACGGCTTCGACGTCGTCATGGAATACCGGCCGGGGCGACGGGGCGAGATTCTCGCAGCCCAGCTCCGTGAAATCGGGCTTCGCGTGACGCCGAAGGAGTCGGTCTGGACGGACCTCTTCTCCCGACTCCGGCGCGGGGAGGTTGGCTTCTATCTCGGGGGGGTCGTCGCCCAGACGGGCGAGGCGAGCGACGTTCTCGACAGCTTCGTTCACACGCGCGACGAGGCGCGAGGTTACGGCAACACGAATCACTCCCGCTACTCGAACCCGAGGGCCGACGCGCTCATCGAGGAGGCGGCCTTCTCGCTCGTGATGACTCGCCGGCGGGAGCTGCTCCAGGAGGCGATGCGCGTCGTGACGAACGACGTGGCGTTCGTCCCGATCGCGGGGCTCTACGACATCTACGGCGTTCGCGAGGGCGTCCGCTTCGTGCCGCGCATCGACCTGAAGCTCCTCGGGCGGGAGATCGAGCGGCGCTGAGCGGGGCCCGTCGCGGCCCTGAACCCTGGCGTACGATGCCTTCGTGAGTGCGCCCCTGACCGCCCCTCGCCCAAATCCCTCACCGGCACAGTCGCCCCCCGACGTCGAGGCGCGACACGTCGCCCACGTCCTGGACGAGGTCATGGCAGGGAGGGGCGACTCGCCGGCATTGAGGCACCTCGTCGCCGGGGAGTGGCGCGACGTCACGTGGAGAGAGCTGAAGGAGGCCGTGAGCGCGCTCGCATCGGCGCTCGTCGACGCCGGGATCGGCGAGGGAGACAGGGTGGCGATCCTGGCGTCGAACCAGCCCGCCTGGACACTCGCCGACCTCGCGATTCTCAGGGTGCGGGGCGTTTCCGTGCCGATCCACTCCACGAGCAGCGACGCGCAGATCGGGTTCATCCTGAGGGACTCCGGCTCGAGGATGGTCTTCGCGGGAGCCGGCGAGCCCGCCGGAAAGGTCGCAACCGTCCTTCCCGACTGCCCCGGAGTCGAGCGGGTGGTCGTCTTCGGAGACGCGGATCTGCCGGAGGGCGAGCGCTTCGGCCGCTTCGAAGGGTTCCTTCGCAGGGGCCGCGAGGCGGGCCGCGAAGGGGACGTGGCCGAGCGCCTTTCCCGCGCGAGACCCGACGACCTCCTGACGCTCCTCTACACGTCGGGGACGACCGGCGAACCGAAGGGGGTGATGCTCCCTCACTCCGCTTTCACCGTCACCTGCACGTACCACGACCTGCGGCTCCCGCCCATCGGCGCCGACGACGTCTCGCTCTGCTTTCTCCCGCTCAGCCACATCTTCGAGCGGGCCTGGACCTTCTACATCCTCTACCGCGGCGCCGTGACGGCGTACTGCGAGGACCCGAAAGACGTGGGTGTCCTCCTGCCGCAGGTGCGCCCCACGCTCATGTGCGCCGTCCCGCGCTTCTACGAGAAGGTTTTCGCGAAGGTCCACGAAAAGGTGTCGGCCTCCTCCGTCGTCCGCCGTGCCCTCTTCGCGTGGGCGGTGAGGACGGGAGGCGCCGTGAGCCTGAAGAAGCGCAACGGCCTTCCCGTCCCGCGCCCGCTCGCGCTCCGCCACGCCGTCGCAGACCGGCTCGTCCTCTCGAAGATTCGAGCGGGCTTCGGCGGGAGGACGCGCCTTCTGCCGTGCGCCGGCGCGCCGCTCTCGCCGGCCATCGAGGAATTCTTCCACTCGGTCGGCGTCTTCGTCTGCCAGGGGTACGGCCTCACGGAGACGACGGCAACGGTGACGTGCCACGACCCGGCGCACTTCCGCGTCGGGACGGTCGGCTCGCCGCTGCCGGGCATCGAGGTGCGAATTTCCGAGGAAGGGGAGGTCCTGGTGAAGGCGCGGACGGTGATGCAGGGCTACTGGAACCGGCCCGCGGAGACGGCGGCCGTCTTCCGGGACGGCTGGTTCCGGACGGGAGATGCCGGCGAGATCTGCGAGGATGGGACTCTCCGGATCACGGACCGGATCAAGGACCTCATCAAGACGGCAGGCGGGAAGTACGTGGCGCCGCAGCAGGTCGAGACGACGATCGGCGCCGATCCGCTCGTCGAGCAGGTCGCGGTGATCGGGGAGGGGCGCAGCTACGTGACGGCGCTCGTCGTTCCGGCCTTCGAGGCCCTCGAGACGTGGGCGCGCGCCGCGGGCATCGCGTTCACGGGGCGCGAGGAGCTCGTCCGCCACGAGAAGGTCCTCGATCTGATCCGGCGGACGATCGAGGAGCGGACGAAGGACCTCGCCCCATGGGAGAAGGTGCGCCAGTTCGCGCTCCTGGCGAAGGAGTTCTCGGTGGAGGGAGGCTCGATGACGCCGACCCTGAAGGTCCGCCGGCGCGCGGCGGCCGAGCTCCACCGCGACAGGATCGAGGAGATGTACGAAGGAGAATAGAGGGCCGGGCCCGGGCCGCTCTCCTATACTCCGCCTCCTGTGCGTGGCGCTTCGTATTCCCTCCTTCTCCTCCTTTTTCCCGCCGTCCTGAGCACCCCGGCCCCGGCGGCCGGGCCCGTCGCGCCCGTCTCCCCGGCCGAGCTCGGTGCGCACATCCGGTTCCTGGCCGACGACCTTCTCGAGGGGCGCGCCCCGGGGACGCGCGGAGACCGGCTGACGCAGGCGTACATCGAAGCGGCGTTTCGCGGGAACGGCCTCACCCCCGCCTTCGGCCCGGGCTTCAGGCAGGATGTCCCGATCCGCCTCGTGTCGCCCGACCCGAAAACGACTCTCGACTTCTCCGGAGCGGTGGGGAGCGAGTCGGCGGGCCGCTTCGGCGACGACTTCGTTGTCGGATTTCCGAAACCGGAGGCGGCCGGCCGGGTCTCCGCGGACCTCGTCTTCGCGGGTTACGGAATCGAGGCGAAGGAGTGGGGCTGGGACGACTTCAAAGGGGTCGACGTGGCGGGGAAGGTCCTTCTTCTCCTCGCCGGGGAACCCGGCGGAGACGACCCGGCGCTCTTCGCGGGGAAGACGCTGACGCACCACGGCCGCTGGCGGACCAAGCTCGAGGTGGCCGCGCGCCACCGGGCGGCGGGCGTCCTCTTCGTATACACGAAGGAGGGCGCGGGCTACGGCTGGGAGGTCGTCCGGAACGGCTGGACCCGTCCCGTCACCTACGACCCGGCGGAGGCCCGGCTCCTCCTGGAGGGATGGCTCTCCGGCCCCGCGGCTGTCCGGGCCATCCGGGCCGCGGGCGAGTCGCCCGAAGAGTTGCGCGCCGCCGCGAGGCGGCCTGACTTCCGCCCGCGACCCCTCGCGGTGAAGATGGAGGCGCGCGCGAACCCGAAGTACGAGACGATCGTTTCGGGGAACGTCGCCGGCCTCGTTCGAGGGAAGGGGCCGGCGGACACGTCGCCGGTCGTCGTCGTCAGCGCGCACCACGACCACCTCGGAATCGGAACGACCGAGGGCGGCGATTCCATCTACAACGGTGCCATGGACAACGGCTCGGCGCTCGCCGTCCTCCTGGCTCTCTCGCGCCGGATCGGCGCGCGCACCGGCGAGCTTCCCGTCGACGTCCTGTTCCTCGCCCCGGCAGCCGAGGAGGGAGGACTCCTCGGTTCCGACCGCTTCGTCGCCCAGCCGCCTGTGCCGCTCTCGCGCATGGCCGCCAACCTCAATCTCGAGATGTCGGCCGTCTGGGGCCCGGCCCGCGACCTCGTCGCCATCGGGGCCGGCGAGAGCGCGCTCGGTTCCGTCGTCGAGGCGGTGGCGAGGAAGGAAGGGCTGAAGGTCGCTCCCGAGCCGGCGCCGGAGCAGGGCTTCTTCTACCGTTCCGACCAGTACTCTTT
This sequence comes from uncultured Holophagales bacterium, assembly GCA_963696015.1. Taxonomy (GTDB): domain Bacteria; phylum Acidobacteriota; class Thermoanaerobaculia; order UBA5066; family UBA5066; genus UBA5066. The sequence continues at coordinate 3,168 of CAVOJA010000089.1, read as the reverse complement.
TGCGAGGGCAGGCATCCCTGGAATCTGGATCGACCTCGGGGACGACCTCGTCGGGACCCCTGCCGGCACGGGCCTGGCCCGCCGGGAGGAATACCGGGCGAAGCGCTACCACCGTCCGAAGGACGAGTTCGACCCCGCGTGGGAGCTGACCGGGACGGCGCAGCTCGCCAGGGTCGTCGAGCTCGTGATCGAGGAGATCGCGACGCGGGGGGGCGGTGTTCCCTGGAAGGCCGGATCGCCGTACAGGCGCTGAGGCGGACGTCGCCCCGGATGTCCGGGGCGTAGCATGGAGGGGTGAGCGACGCGCCCGAATCTCCTCCGACCACCGATGCCCCCGACGCCGGCGCCCCCCTCGACGGCGGATTCTCCTCCCTGGGCCTCGACCCGCGCCTTCTCTCGGCGCTCTCCTCGCTCGGGTACGAGGAGCCGACTCCGATCCAGCTGCAGTCGATCCCTCCGCTCCTGGCGGGGCGAGACGTCCTCGCGCAGGCGGCGACGGGAACGGGAAAGACCGCCGCCTTCGCTCTCCCGATGCTCGATCGGCTGATCCGGGAGGGGGGCGAGAGAAAGGCCGTGTTCGGCCTCGTCCTCGTCCCGACCCGCGAGCTCGCGATGCAGGTGGCCGAGGCGATCCATCGCTACGGCCGGGGGACCGGGGTGCGAGTGCTCGCCGTCTACGGAGGCTCCTCGATGGGCCTTCAGCTCCGGGCGCTCGAGCGGGGCGTCGACGTCGTCGTCGCGACGCCGGGCCGGGCGCTCGACCACGTGAAACGCGGGTCGCTGAAGCTCTCGGGCGTGAAGCTCGTCATCCTCGACGAGGCCGACGAGATGCTCGACATGGGCTTCTCGGAGGACCTCGAGGCGATCCTCGACGCGACGCCGCCGGGGCACCCGATGGCGCTCTTCTCGGCGACGTTCCCCTCTCGGATCGCCGGTCTGGCGGGGCGGCGCCTCTCCTCGCCGGTCGAGCTGCGCCTGGGATCGGCCCGCGAGCCGGGGGCGAAGGACGACGGGGGCATCCGCGTGAAGCAGACGGCCTACGTCGTCCCCCGGGCCCACAAGCTGGCGGCCCTCTCTCGCATCCTCGACCTCGAGGACCCGACGTCGGCCATCGTCTTCTGCCGGACGCGAACCGAGGTCGACGAGATTTCCGAGAAGCTCAACGCGCGGGGCCGCCGGGCCGAGGCGCTCCACGGAGGCTTCACGCAGGACCAGCGCGACCGCGTGATGAAACGCTTCCGGTCGGGTGCGGCGGATCTCCTCATCGCAACCGACGTCGCCGCCCGTGGCCTCGACGTCGAGCAGATCTCGCACGTCTTCAACTACGACGTCCCGAGCGAGGCCGAGGCGTACGTCCACCGCATCGGACGGACCGCGCGCGCGGGCCGGTCGGGGACGGCGATCACCCTCTTCGAGCCGCGCGAGCAGTGGCTCCTCGCCAACGTCGAGCGGCTGACGAAGAAGAAGATCGAGAGGGCGACCGTCCCGACCGTCGCCGACCTCAGGGCCCGGCGGCTCGAGCTGACCCGGGCGTCACTGAGGGAAACGATCCTCGGCGGAGGGCTCGAGACGTTTCGCGTCGCGGTCGATTCCCTGGCCGACGAGTTCGACATCCTCGACGTCGCGGCGGCGGGCGTGAAGCTCGCCCACGAGGCGGCAGGCTCGCCCGGCGAGGAAGAGGAGATCCCGGCGATCCCGGTGCCGCAGGACAGGCCCCGTTTCGTTCCCCGGGCCGAGACCTCGGGAATGACCCGCCCGGTCCGCCGCGGGCCGAGGCTGCCCGGCGCGGTGAGCCTCTTCATCGGCGCGGGCCGCGACGCCGGCATCCGCCCGGCGGACCTCTTCGGCGCCATCACGAACGAAGCGAAAATTCCCTCGCGCGCGATCGGAGCCATCGAGATCGCCGACCGGTTCTCGCTCGTCGAGGTACCGGGGGAGTCGGCCGACGCCGTCATCGAGGCGCTCCGGAAGACGACGGTGAGAGGCCGGAAGGTTCTCGTCCGCCGCGAGCGGCCCGCGCCACCGAGACGGTAGAGCCGGTTCCCAGCCGGTTTGACTCTGCTCTGTTGCGCGCGTAAATCAGGCGAGGCCGGGCGAGAGGCGTGAACAATACACGATCTGGGACCTGACCCCAAGGGAAGACCCCGAGGGAAGGGAGAAGCGGGAGGGGAGCGATGGCGACGAAGAAGGAGAAGCCGCTGGCGGAGAAGTTCGCCGAGGCCAAGGGTCGGGTCGAAGGGCTCAAGAAGCGCCCGTCCAACGACCAGCTGCTCGAGCTCTACGCGTTCTACAAGCAGGCCACGGACGGCGACGTGACCGGTTCGCGGCCTGGGATGCTCGACCTGAAGGGGCGGGCGAAGTTCGACGCCTGGGCGAAGGCGAAGGGGACCGGGAAGGACGACGCAATGACGAAGTACGTCGCGCTCGTCGAAGAATTGGCCGCCGAGCGCGGCTGAAATCCGCCGTGCGCCTCCTCGAGGAGCTGCGCGCCGAGCACGAGCTCGTCGACCGGGTTGCCGGATCGCTTCGGACCTTCGCGGGCGCACGGGCCGATCGCCGCGTTCGTCGAGCAGCACCACGAGCTCGCGAAGGTGCTCGACGAGCTCGACCCGCTCCTCGACCGCGACCCGCTCGGTGCGGACGACGCGCGGCGCCTCGTCGACCTCGTCACGGACGACACGCGCGAGCTGGGGCGCCACATCGATGCGGAGACTTCGGTCCTCCTCCCGGAGAGCGACGTCCGACTGAGGCAGGCGTCCATCCTCGAGCTCGAGGGGCGCGTGCCGACCGACGGGGAGCTTGCGGCACGCGCGGAAGGCGAGCGTCTCGCCGCGGTCTGGCCGTTCACGGTCGATGCCGGTGGCGTGCGCGGCGAGGGGTGCGTCGTCTGCCCGTCGTACGGCACGACCTGCCGGGGGGTGGAGGCGGAGTGGTGGAACGAGAGCGAATGGGAGGAGTTCTCGGACCACATCGGCTGAAGCCGGAGGTCTCGTAGACGACCCGGAATCGTCAGGCGGAGCGGTCTCTCTCCATCCTCTACAATCGTCGTCATCGATGTGCGCTGTCCCAGCGGAACCGCCTCTTCCCGATCGCCTCGTCCTGGCGTCGCCGTTCGCCGAGCTGGAGAGGCCCCGGATCCTCGTCGTGGACGACACGCCCGAATCCAGA
>CAVOJA010000088.1:0-88009 GCA_963696015.1 uncultured Holophagales bacterium | reverse complement strand
GAGGTACTGGCTCGTCACCCCGAACCGCCCCGACGCCACCTGCTTGATCGCGCTGTTCTTCGAGTCGCCGCTGGCGTCGGGCTGGTAGCGGGCGGGGTCTTCTCCCCCCTCGCCCGTGTTGCTCTTCCCGCCGACCCGGTTCATCGCGATCGCGAGCGCCTCGTGCGCCTCCTGGCTGATCGAGCCGTACGACATCGCGCCCGTCTTGAAACGCGCGAGGATGCTCTCGACCGGCTCGACCTCCTCGAGGGGAACCGGTTTCGCCAAAGGCCGGAAGTCCATCAGGTCGCGGATTCGCACCGGGTGCTTCCCGTGCCGGTTCACGAGATCGCTGAACTGCTTCCAGGTCCTGGCGTCCCCGTTCCGGCACGCGCTCTGGAGGAGGTGGATCGCCACGGGCGAGTTCAGGTGCTCCTCGCCGTCCCGCCGGTACTGGTAGCGCCCCCCCGTCCCGAGCGTGGTGTGCTTCACCGGGCGCGAGGGGTAGGCGAAGTCGTGCCGGAGGCGCACCTCCTGCGCGATCGCCTTGATGCCGATGCCGCCGATCCGCGTCGGCGTGCCGCAGAAGTACTCGTCGACGAAGTCCTGCGAGAGCCCCAGCGCCTCGAACACCTGCGCGCCGTGGTAGCTCTGGACCGTCGAGATCCCCATCTTGGAGATGACCTTGACGATTCCCTTGTTGACGGCCTTGACGTACCTCTTCTCCGCGGCTTCCGGGTCGCCCGCGAGGAGCCCCTGCCGGACCTGGTCGTGGATCGTCTCGAACGCGAGGTAGGGGTTGACGGCGCTCGCGCCGTACCCGATGAGGAGGCAGAAGTGGTGCACCTCGCGCGGCTCGCCCGACTCGAGGACGAGCCCCACGCGGGTCCGCGAGCCCTCGCGCAGGAGGTGGTGCTGCACCGAAGACAGGGCCAGCAGCGCCGGGATGGGCGCGTCGGTCGCGTCGTGGCCGCGGTCGGAGAGGATCAGGATGTTGTGCCCCTCGGCGATCGCCTCCGAGCAGCGGCGCCGAAGCTCCTCGATGGCTTTCCGGAGCCCCTTCCCGCCATCCTTCACCTTGAAGAGGATCGGAAGCGAGATCGACCGGAAGCCGCGCGAGCCGGGGCCGCCTTCGAGCGAGCGGATCTTCTCGAGCTCGACGTTCTGGAGGACGGGCGTCGGCAGCTCGAAGTGGAGCGCGGCCTCGGGCGTCGGCTCGAGGAGGTTCCCCTCCGGACCGATCGCCGTGTCGACCGCCATGACGATCGCCTCGCGGTCCGCGTCGACCGGCGGGTTCGTCACCTGGGCGAAGAGCTGCTTGAAGTAGTCGGAGAGGAGCTGCGGCCCCTCCGACAGGACGGCGAGCGGAATGTCCGTCCCCATCGAGCCGATCGGCTCCGTCCCGGCGGCGGCCATCGGGTTGACGATCATTCGCACGTCCTCGAGCGTGTAGCCGAACGTCTCCTGTCGCGTCAGGACGGTCTCGTGGTCGGGCTCGCGGACGCCGGGCGGGTCGGGCAGGTCCTTCAGGCGGACGAGGTGGTCCCGGAGCCACTCCCCGTAGGGGGCGGCCGCCGCGAGCTTCTCCTTGATCTCGCGATCGGGGACGACCCGTCCCTCCGCGGTGTCGACGAGAAAGATCTGCCCCGGCTGCAGGCGCCCCTTCGCTTCGACCTTCTCCGGCGGGACGTCGAGGACGCCCACCTCGGAGGCCATCACGACGAGGCCGTCCTTCGTGGAGACCCATCGCGAAGGCCGCAGGCCGTTGCGGTCGAGGATCGCGCCGATCCTCGTGCCGTCCGTGAAGGCGATGGAGGCCGGGCCGTCCCACGGCTCGAGGAAGCAGGAGTGGAACTCGTAGAACGCCTTCAGCTCGGCGCTCATCGACTCGTGCCGGCTCCACGGCTCCGGCACCATCATCATCAGCGCGTGCGGCAGCGACCGGCCCGCGAGGACGAGGAGCTCGAGGACGTTGTCGAACATCGACGAGTCGGAGCCCTCTGTGTCGATCACGGGGAGGACCTTTTTCAGGTCGTCGCCGAAGAGCTGCGAAGCGAACATCCGCTGCCGCGCCTGCATCCAGTTCACGTTCCCGCGCAGCGTGTTGATCTCGCCGTTGTGCGAGATGTAGCGGTAGGGGTGCGAGCGCGACCAGCTGGGGAACGTGTTCGTCGAGAAACGCGAGTGGACCATCGCGAGACACGCGGAGAACGACTCCTCCGAGAGGTCGGGATAGAACGCCCCGAGCTGGTCCGCGTTCAGCATCCCCTTGTAGACGACGGTCCGCGCCGAGAGGCTGGCGAAATAGAAGGAGTCGCGCCCCGCGAGGGCGGACCGCGAGACCGCCTTCTCCGCGAGACGGCGGATGACGAAAAGCTTCCGCTCGAAGGCGTCGCCCGCCTCCGTGTCCACGCCCCGGCCCACGAGCAACTGCCGAATGACGGGCTGGCTCGCGCGGGCCGTCGCGCCGAGCGACCCGCTGTCGGTCGGGACGTCCCTCCAGCAGAGGACCCTCTGTCCTTCGGCCGCCACGATCTCCTCGAGCTTCCGCTGGCAGACCTGGCGGCTCGCCGCCTCGACCGGTAGGAAGAGCATGCCGAGGCCGTAGTCGCCCGGCGGCGGCACCTCGATGCCGCTCGCCTTCGCCCATCGCGCGACGAAGGTGTGCGGGATCTGCGTGAGAAGTCCGGCGCCATCGCCGGTGTTCTTCTCGCTTCCCGTCGCCCCGCGGTGCTCGAGGTTGCAGAGGACCTCCAGCGCCTTGCGGACGATGTCGTGGGAAGGGCGGGCCTTAACGTCGACGACGAACCCGAACCCACAGGCGTCGTGCTCGTTGGCCGGGTCGTACAGGCCCTGCGGAGACGGGTGACCGAAGGATTTCATGTCCGTCCCAGGAGACCGGTCGGCGGGGGCCCAGGGCGGCCGCGCGGCTCGCGCTCCGCCTCGTGACCTCCCAAGTGAGACGTATCCATCGGGAAATGTTATCAGAGGATGCCGCGACGCAGCGTGCGCGGCTGCCCGGGTGGGAGCCGCCTGCGGCCCGCTGGTATCTTCCCCGCGATGTCTCCCGCACTCCTCTCTGTTCTCGAGGCCGCCGGCGTGACCATCCTCGTCGTGGCCGTCTTCCGGCTCTCGCACCGGTCGGGGCTCGTCTCCCGCATCCGCTTCGCCTTCGCCGTCCTCGGCCTCCTCGCCGCCGTCCTCCTCCTCGAAAGCCAGGCCCGCCATCCGGGCCGGGAGGCGCTCTCGAAGGCCGCGCTCGCGGCGCTCGTCCTCGTCGCCGTTCACGTCGTCCTCCAGATCGCCGACCACGTCGTCTGGGAGAGGATCCTCAAGCCGAGGCACATCTCCGTCCCGCGCCTCCTCTTCGACATCTTCAACGCCCTCGTTCTCGCCGGCGTCGCCGTCACGCTCCTGAAGGTCCTCTACTCCTTCAATCTCACCGGCCTGCTCGTCACGTCGACCGTCCTCTCGGCCATCCTCGGCCTCTCGCTTCAGGACGTCCTCTCGAGCCTCATGGCAGGCATCGCGCTCCAGATGGAGGGTCCGATCGCCCCGAAGGAGTGGGTCCGCGTAGGCGACAAGGAGGGCGAGGTCGTCCAGATGAACTGGAGGACGATCACCCTGCGTTCCCGCGACGGCCACCACGTCGTGCTTCCCAACGCCCGCGTCGCCCGCGAGGACATCGCCAACTACTCGCGTCCCGGACCCGCGGTGATGCTCCACGCCACGATCGGCGTCGCGTACGCCCATCCGCCGGCAGAGGTGAAGACCGTCCTGGAGAGCGCCCTCGCGGCGGTTCCCGGCATCTCGGCCAACCCGCCCGTCGAGGCCCTCGTCTCGCGCTTCGCCGACTCGGCCGTCGAGTACGACCTTCGTTTCTGGACCGGCGATCTCGCCAGCGTCGCCGCCGTCCGCGACGCGGCTCTCTCGCGCGCCTGGTACGCCCTCCGGCGCGCGGGCCTCGAGATCCCGTTCCCGCAGAGAGAGGTGGCTCTCCACCAGGTCTCCGAGAACCGGGACGACGAGCGTCTCGAGAAGGGTCGCGCCGAGAGCTACGACGTCCTCCGACGCGTCGAGACGTTCCGGCCGCTCACCGACGAGCAGGTCGCTGGCCTCGCCCGCCACGCGCGGCTCGAGCGCTACACGGCAGGCGAGGCGCTCGTCCGCCAGGGCGACGCCGGGCGCTCGCTCTTCGTCGTCCGCACAGGCGACGTCCGCGTGGAAAAGGCCGATGAGGGCGGGTCCACCCGCGAGCTGGCACGCCTCGGGCCCGGGACCTTCTTCGGCGAGATGAGCCTCCTGACCGGCGAGCCCCGTTCGGCCTCCGTCGTCGCGCTGGGCGAGGTCCAGGTCGTCGTCGTCGAGAAGGACGCCTTCTCCACCCTCCTCCACGACGACGGCCAGCTCGCGCAGGCCCTCTCAGAAGCGCTGGAGGAGCGTTCGCGTTCCCAGGCGCGCGCAGAAGCGCCGGCCGCGGGCGCCGTCGGGCCACAGGCGATCACCGACGGCCTGCTGGACCGGATCCAGCGGTTCTTCGGGCTGGAGGGGTCCGGGACGACGCCCGGGCGCTCTTGAACCGCTATCATCAGCATGCCATGGGCGAGCTACCACGCATCACCTTCAACCCCAAGGTCATGGGAGGGAAGCCGTGCATCCGCGCTATGCGCGTCACGGTGAGCACAGTCGTCGGGCTCGTCGCGACCGAGCACTCGCGCGCTGAGATCCTCGAGCTCTATCCCTACCTGGAGGAGGAGGACATTCGCCAGGCGCTGCAGTACGCGGCATGGCGTGCCGGCGAGGTCGAGATCTCCCTCGCCTCGGCGTGAAGCTCCGCCTCGACATGAACCTCTCGCCCCGATGGGCGGAGGTCCTCCAACAGGCCGGCCACGACGCTGTGCACTGGTCCGTCGGCGGGTCGGCCGAGGCCGAGGACGGGGAGTTGATGGCATGGGCGGCGATCACGGTGGACGAGCGCCGAGAGCGAGCCCGGCTGCTGCCGATCCGGGTGCGGGGCGGGGAACCCACAAGCTGAGGGTTCTCTGACCAGCCCTTTCAAGGTGGTAAAGCATTGTAAACTGGTGACTCACCGTAAGAACAGGCGCTTGCCATTGGCTTTCCGGCCTTCGTGACGGGCAGCTTCAGTTCTTTCCAGACGCGGAAAACCACTCACCATGCGGGTTGCGGCCGCCGGCCACAAAGGAAACGGTCACCTTGAAAGCGCTGGGTTCTCTGACCCGGGACGCGAACAGACTCCGAACTCCTGCGGCATCCTCCCCCGATGCCCCGCCTCGTTCCCTGCGATTCCCCGCACGCCTGCCCCTCCGATCTCGAGACCCGTGCGCTCGCGGCAGTGATGGGGAGAAGCCGTCTCGCGGACTTCTTCATGGCCGCCCTTCGCCGCGCCAACCAGCTCTTCGGGGCGGCGCTGCTTTTCCAGGTCGCCGAGCTGCGGCGAGCGGGTGATCCGGTCGGGCGCTCCGTCGCGCGAGCGAAGGAGCTGGAGCTTCAGCTTTCGTTCGCCTGGCAGACGATCGACATCCTGCTGGAGCGCCTGGGCCGAGTCCCTCCCGCTCATCGGCCGCATTACCGGAAAGCCGACCGCGGGCGAATCCTTCAGCACAAGGACGTCTTTCACCTCTTCTGCCGCGAGGTGGCCCGCCTCTACGCCGTGCCGCGTTCGACGATCCACCGCTGGGTCATCGACTCCGTCGCTCCGAGAAGGCCCGACCGCCCGCTCGTGGCTCCGGCTCCGCCCGACCGGACGTACGCCGCACTCGTCCGACTGCAGGTGCTCAACATGGCGCTGGCCGGCTTCGGCGGCTCGCTGCGAATCGCCCAGACGCTGGCCCTGGAGGGCATCCGGCTCTCACGGAGCACGGTGCGGCGATGGACGAAGTGGGGCGCTCCCGGTTTTCCTGGACACGAAAGAGGGGACGTACAGTGAGCCAGGAGAGGGGATCCATGGGCAAGGACAGGCATGAGGACGGGTCCGCGACAGCAGGGGCTGAGCCAGCCCGTAGGGCGACCGTCCCTCCGCCCGGAGCCGAAGGCGGCGCTCTTTCGGTGCTCGTCCTCTGCGTGCTTTGGTGCTTGGCTTTAGCCCCGGCAGAACTGGCGAACTCGATGACCGACGAACCAGGACCGCCCAGAGCGGGGCACGACACGGCGCCTGCGGGCGCCGCGACCGATCGGGGTCTTGAGTTTCAAATATAGCAGCGGTGGGGCGCGCGTTCGGGCGCAACCCGGTCTACGTCCGGGCGTTCCTCGTCGTCTCCCCCGGGGGGAGAGGGCTCACCATCTCCCCGATAGCAGAGAATGGACCGAGGACTGGTCCGTATTCAGGGCTCTCGAAGCGAGCCGCCCAGCGGCCGCGCGACTTCGGTTGGTCTGGCCCGTAAGTCACGGCACGTACTATCGTCCCCGATCAGGCCGCCCGTCGGCTCTTCGCCTGGCGGGGGCCGATTCTTCGTTCAACAGACTCCTCAAGAGCCCAACCGACAGTAGGGACGACACTTCCGGAGACAGAACAGGTTGAATCTCAGCGGCGGGTTCTGAGAGAGGGGTTGGTGCAGCCGCCGGGTCGCAGACCCGATGAAAAGCGAAACGCCCCGGCGGACCGGGGCGTTCGACGACCGGCAGCGGGCCGGCGTCAGTTCTTCTCTGCGAGAGCCTTCACGAGGGCAACTGCCTTCTCCGCGGAAAAGTCGGGCCGCAGGGCGAGGCGCCGCGGCAGCGCGCCCTCGGGGTCGTCGGACCTCACGAAGCGAAGCGAGCCCTCGTCCACCCAGTGGAAGGTCGTGACGCCCGCCTGCGAGATCGTGGCGCCGATCTCCGAGGAGGTGGTCATGTTCAACGGGATCCGCCCTTCGCCGCCCGAGCGGCCGATCGGGAAGTGGGCACGGGCCCAATCCTCGTCCGGGACCTTCGTGGAGCCCGGTGGAGAGAGCTTGACGAGGTCGTCGGGGAAGCCGATGCGCAGAACCTGCTGCGTGCGCGAGAAGAGGTTCGCGAACGTCACGAGGACGCCGCCGTTCGACGCCGGGTCGGCCTGGACGCCGGGGTGCGAGTAGGCCGACGCCGGATAGCCGCTCGAATCCGTCGGTCCTTCGGCGCCCGCGAGCGCGTTCAGGTTCCATCCCTGCACGGAATCTGTCCGGAAGTCGCCGTCCTCGACGAAGATGGGTGCGTACCGCGCCTGCGACGGTCCGCTCTCCTCCCACCAGACCAGGGAGAAGATCGACCGGGTCTTCGTGACGGCCGCCCCGTCCTCGCCGAAGGTGGTGTAGCGCTGCCGGGTCACGACGACCTTCGGGTTGATCGAGAGGTAGAACTGGCCGAGGTTCGATAGGATGTCCTGCGCGTACCAGGCCCCGTTGCGGCGCACCGCGACGTGCATGTCGGCCGCGATGCCGCGGGACTTCGTGAAGGCGACGAAGAGCGTTCCGGTCGTCTCCTCGAACTCGACCGAGACGGAGCCCTCGCGTTCGTAGTCGACCGTGCCGTCGACCACCTCGAGGCGGGACGGCTGGCCTGAAGGGGAGATGCGGAGACCGAGGACCGGCATCGTCGTTTCGGGCGCGCCGCCGGGGAGCGGGATGAGGTCGCCGTAGTTCGCCGGGAAGACCTCGTAGAGTGTGCCGTCCGCCGCCACCACCGCGCTGTCGGCGAAGGCCGGAGCGCCGAGGAGGGCTCCTGCGAAAGCGACGGCTGCGGCGAGGGGGCGGAAGAGGGCGAGACGCGAACGGCGCATGGCGCTCACCTCACGATCGGAGATTGATGACGTTCCGGAAATCGAAGACCTCGAGGTAGGCCCTCAGATTCCTGAAGTCGGGATAGAGAGAAGCGAGGCGGTCGAAATAGTCGCGGGCGGCATCTTCGGCGCCGCCGAGGTGGCTTGCTTCGCCGAGGAGGTAGAGGACGTTTCTCTCGACGGTGTCGTCGCCGGAGAGGGGTGTGCGCTCGAGGCACGCCTCGCCGAAGTAGCGGGCCTCTTCGTAGCGGTCGCCCTTGAGGTAGCCGAAGCAGAGGTCCATGAGCGGGAACACCGAGTAAGCGGTTGCGCCGGCCTTCTCGACCGTCTCGAGGGCTTCGTGGACCAGAGGTAGCCCTTCCGACGTGCGGTCGAGGGCGATGAGGCAGTAGCCGAGGTTGTCCTGCCAGAGCGCCCGGGCGAGGGCCGGAACGCGTGCGGGGGGAGCCGAGACCTCGAGAGCGCGGCGATAGCACTGCGCCGCCTCTTCGAACCGGCTATCCACGGCGAGGAGCATTCCTTCGGTGCTCTCGGCGCTCGCGAGGAGGAGCGGGTCGCCGATTGCGGCGGCGTGCTGGCGGGCGATCCGCGCGTAGAACGCGGCCTTGCGGAAGTCGCGCTTCAGTTCGTAGATTCGAGCCGTTCCGAATGCGGCCCGGAAGGTGGTCTGGCTCTCGCGGGCGCGGAGGAGGATTCTCTTCAGCTCGACGAGCTCGGTGTCGGCGGGGCCGGCCTCGGCGGCTGCGGCGGCGCGGCACGAGTAGATCCAGTCGACGAAGGAGGAATCGCCCGTCTCGCGGGCAGTTTCGAGCGCCTCGTCGTACCTCGCAAGCGAGACGGCGAACTCGCCCTTCTCGAGGAGTTCGAGGGCCTCCGAGCGCAGCCCCTCGGACCGGCTTCGGAGGGTGGCGTCGTCGCAGGGGGAAGCGCTCATCTCGTCTCTCGTCCTTACTCGGGGCGGCCCGATCCGGCAGGGCGCCCGAAGGGAAGCAACGGGCCGGCGGGGGCCGGCTCTGGTTCGGCAGGGGCCTCTTCGGGCCGCCACCGCGGCTGACGGTTCTGCTGCTGGATCTTCTTGAAGGCGATGAAGTCGCGCACTTCGTGGCGCGAGGTCTCGTCCAGCTCCTCGAAGTCGGCGACGAGCATCTGCGTCTCCGTGGCGGCGTCGGGCGGCGCAACCTCTTCGACGTCTCCGGTATCGATCGCCGGCTCCTCGAAGAAGTGGCTCATCGAAAGCTCGAAGACCTGGAGGATCCGGAAAAGGGTGTCGAGGCCGACCTTGTATTCGCCGTTCTCCATCCGCGAGAGGTCCGACTGCGTCACGCCGATCCGGCCGGCGAGGTCGGCCTGGGTCAGGCGGCGGCTCTTCCGTATTTGACGGATCTTTTGCCCGACCACGATAATCTGCGAACGGCGCACGGTGGCACTCATCGACACGTACTCGAAGCTGAGATTAGGCTCTCCCGGGTCCCTGTCAAGTGAATCCTCGGAACCCGCGAGCGCCTTGCGCCCTTCTTGAGACGAAATCTGTTTCTCCTGTCCGAGCTGGTTCGCCGCGATCTTTCGGTCCGGTATGCGGGCAGTTTCGGCGGTGCCGCCTGGGCGCTCCTCAATCCGCTCATCCTGTGCGGCCTTTACAGCCTCGTCTTCTCTCTTATCGTCCGGATCGCGCCCCCTGCGGATTTCCGGGGGACCTACACCGAGTTCCTTCTGGCCGGCCTCCTGCCGTGGCTGGGCTTGCAGGACGCCCTGGTCCGGAGCGCGTCGGCGGTGACCGACCAGGCGCACCTCGTCAAGAAAATGTCGTTTCCGGTCGGGCTCCTCGTTGTGGCGAGCCTCCTTTCGGCTCTCGTCCTTCAGGCGGCCGGCCTCTGTGTCTTCGCGATCCTGTCCGGCGCCTTCGGAGCAGGGGAGATCCACCTCCTCCCGCTCGCCCTCGGATTCGCCTTCCAGGCACTGCTCTTGGCTGGCCCCGCCTTTGCTTTGGCTACCGCCAGCGTGCTGTTTCGAGATCTCGCCCAGCTGATCGGCCCTCTCCTGACGGTCGTCTTCTACCTGACTCCGATCCTCTACCCCGAGTCCGCCGTTCCGCCGGCCCTGGCCTGGGCGCTCGACGCCAATCCCGTCCGGGGCGTCGTGGGGCTCTTCCGGGCAGGCCTAATTGGCACCGAAGCGCCGCCTCTGGAGCGAATCCTGCCCTGGGCGGCTGTTTTCGCCGTGCTAGCATTTCTCGGGCGTCGGCTTTTCGAGCGGAGCCGGAAGAGCTTCGCCGATGTCCTCTGATAAGCGTCGACCAGGTCTCCACTGGACCCCGGACCTGAATCCGGGGTTTCTCTGCGTCTCAGGAGCTACCGTGAAAAGACTCGTTCTCGTCCTCCCTCTCTCTTTCCTCGTGGCGGCGGGCTGCTCGTCGTCGCCGAAGGCCGAAGCCCCCCCCGCGTCGGCGAAGGTCGAGCCCGGTACGCCCTCGCCCGAGGTGGTGGAGCGGGAGCGCCAGCTGGCCGAACAGACTCGACTCTTGATGGGCCTTCCTCCCTCGAGCGGCGAGAACGCGGAAGAGGCCCGCCAGGAGTGGATCATCTTCGAGGACGAGGCCACGGGGAAGAAGCTCCAGCGCATCCCGAAGCACCAGACGATCATGCTCGTCGACGGCAAGGTCCGGCATTCGATGCTGCCGCGGAGCTCGCCGGGGCTCGAGCTCGTGCGCGAAGACGAGCGGTACTACTACGTTTACGCGGTGGAGCCGGTCCCGCCGTCCGCGACGGCCGCCGGCACGGAAGCGCCTCCCGAAGGCCTCCAGAAGATCGTCGAGCTTCCGCCCGAGGAATACGAGCCGGTGACGCCCGCCCCGTCCCGCATCCGGCTGTCTTTCGAGGAGAAGTCCGAGGGCCTGCCGAAAAGCGGTTTCTGGCGCTCGAACATGGCCGTGGCCGACATGGACGGGGACGGTCGCCCGGAGATCGTCGCGACGCCCCCGCGTCTCGCCGTGGGAGGGTTCCGCATCTTCCGGTTCGACGGCGCCCGCTGGGCGGCCGTCGAGCCCCAGCTCGAGTCCGAAGAGGGGCTCGGCTTCGCGTACGGCGGGGTCGCCGTCGCCGACCTCGACGGTGACGGGAAGCCGGACGTTCTCTCGGCCGGTCACGGGGCCGGTCCCGTCGCCGCTCTCAACCAGGGGGGGTACCGCTTCCGGGTCGAATCGCGCGGGCTGCCCAAGGAGATGAGCTCCCGCGCGGTCGCCGTCGGGGACCTCGACGGGGACGGGAAGGCCGACGTCATCGCCCTCTCGGACGAGCCGGAGGCCTCGCGGATGAAGGGGCCGGGACAGCAGCTGAAGCCGCCGCCGTCCACAACGCCGCAGGCCCCCGTGCCTGGAGCGTACGAGAAGGGCCACGACCTTCGCGTCTTCCTCGCCTCTCCGGATGGCCGGTACGAGCAGAATCTCGAGGGCCTCGAGCGGACCTGCTTCGGCTACAGCCTCGAGGTGGCGGCCCCGGCCCGGGACGGCGGGCTGCCCTTTTTCGTGTCGGACTGCCGGCGGATCGGGGGGCGGTCCGTCGTCTACGAATGGGACCGGGCCGCGCGGTCGTCGGTCCTTCGGGGCATGGACATCGCCGAGCGCTACAGCCTCCACGTCGGAGCGGCGCTGGGGAGCTACGCCGGCAAGCCCGCGGCGTTCGTCTCCTACGCCAAGGGGAACCCAGCGGTCGCCTCCGCCAGGTCGATGAACGGCCACGGCGTCTCCATCTACTATAGGGATGGAACGGACTGGAAGAGGAAGCGGCTGATCAAGGTCATCGAAGAGAAGGGGGGGACCGAGTCCAAGGGCCTCGGAGTCGGGGACCTCGACGGAGACGGCCGCGACGACGTCGTCTGGGCCGACGTCTCCACGGGCAGGGTCCGCACCTTCTTCCAGACGGCCCGCGGGGAATTCGAGGAGCTGGACCCCTCCCTCCAACCGCGATTCGTGAACCACTCCATGTCGGTCAAGGTCGTCGACGTTGACGGGGACGGCAGGAATGACATCGTCCTCATGTACGAGTACCGGTCCACCGACCGGACCCGGGCCGGGGGGCTCCGTTACTTCCGGAACCTCGGACCTGGCTGACGTCCGGAAAAGAGCGTCCGAGAGGCGTATGGGGTATTCGCATATTTCTCTTCCCATTCTCTTGACTTTTCGGAATAGCGCCCCTACCCTTCGAGCAGCAGCATGAGTGTGACCGTTTTCTCCTGCGTATTGGCCCGCCAGACAGGCTCTGCCGGTCGCAGGGTTGGTTTCGACCAGTCTTCTATCGAATACACGGGAGGTGATTCGGTATCGGGGGCGTATCAGGCTCTCAGTCGTCGTCTTTTCCCATCGATCACATCGAATCAGCAGGAGTGGAAATAATGAAGAAGTTCACCGTATTGGTGGCCCTGGCTCTCCTCGCGGCGACGGGGACCGGCTACGCCGTGACGTGCGCGTATGACAACGTCCCGGGTGCCACTCTCCTCGTGCCGTATTTCAAGGTGTCCCGTAATGGCGCCACGGTCGACACGCCCAGCATCCCGGCGGGTGGCATCGACACGCTCGTCGCCATCACGAACGTCTCCGAGTGGGGTGTCATCTCCCACTGGACCGTCTGGAACAAGCAGTCCGCCCCGGTCGTCGACTGGAACGTGCCCCTCACGGGCTACGACGTCGCCACCGCGAGCGTCCGCGACATCCTCAACGGCCAGCTCAACTTCAACACCAACACCCAGGTCCTCATCAACGGGATCGACCCGTGCATCGCGCCCTCCAAGCACGGCGACACCCAGACCCGGTACATCCGCTTCACCAACCCCGACAGCTACAACCGGCCGACGGGCGACCGCACCGACGCCGAGTACTCGGTCTACCTGAACCCCGCTTTCGACGGCGAGTTCAAGAAGAACATCTGGGACTCCCTCGACGAGAGCTACGACGTCACCGAGCTCAACGGCCCCGGTGCCAACGACACGGACAACCCGGCTTGCGGCGTTTCGCGCAAGACGCCCGACGCCCTCGCGGGCGACTTCACGGGCTACATCACGATCGACGTCGTGAACTTCTGCACCCGCCGGTTCCCCGACGAAGCGCAGTTCTACTACAACGACGCCATCGCGACGGTTGGCTGGGACGCGAACGGCGGCCCGAACGTCCTGATCGGCGACTACTTCTTCATCGATCCGGCGAACCCGGGTGGCAACATCTCCGGCGATGCGATGGTCTCCCTCGAGTTCGACGCCCGTCTCAGCGACTGGCGCGCCGACGAGGACAAGACCTTCTACGCCCGTTTCAACCGCCACACGACGTCTGAAGGCACGGGCATCACGGACCTCGTCCCCGCCGGCGCCTTCTGGGGCTCCTACGCATTCCTCCACGGCGACGGCCGCGAGCCCCTCGGCACCGCCTACGGCTTCCGTTACCTCAACGACGCCGCCAACGGTCTGACCACGTGGGCGACGGTGTGGCGTTCCGACCTGTGGGACACGGTTGTCGACGCGCAGGGCCCGGTCGTCGCATCGAACCTCTGCAGCAATACCTTCATGTCCCAGCCCGTCAGCATCGCGATCTTCGACAACGACGAGAACCTGGTCCAGGGCGAGCCGGGCGGCCCGCTCCCGTCGGGCGACGATCCGGGCGCCGAGCCTGGTATCTACATCCCCTGGGAAGCCCAGCGCGTTGCCATCACCGGCAACACGGACATCTTCCTCAGCACGACCTTCAAGGGCGGCTGGATCTCGATCTACTTCCCCTACGAGTGGGCTAGTCAGTACAACCAGGCGTGGGTCGGTATCCAGCATTCCGCCCCCGCCCAGTTCCTCAGCGTCGGCCACGGCGCCACGCTTCTCGACAACCAGTTCCTCTGCCCTGGCGACATCTTCGTCGACGCTGGCAACGTCATCTCCGGCGTCGTTGTTGACGCCCAGTAAGCTCTCGTAATTTCTGGATTTACCCGAGGGCGGGCGGCTTCTGCCGCCCGCCCTCATTCCATTTGTTGCCGGCACGATTTCGCCGCCAGCGCGGAGAGCAGCCGGACCGAGTCGAACGCATATATCCAGGGGTGGAGAAGCCCTTCGGGCGGAGAAGACCGAGCAGGGGTTCGTGCTTGCTTCCCTGGCCCCCGCCTCCTAAAATCACCGAGGTTTTGCATCGCCCTCGGGCCACTGACCGGGTCGACGGGCATTCTTTTCCTATTTTCTTTTGGGGTGTCTTTCATAGGGGGTTCCATGATTCGAATCGTAGCCTTCAGGCGTTCGTGGGTCGCCAGCGTGCTGACGTTCGGGCTCGGCCTGGTATCGATCCTGCCCTCGGTCCCCGCTGAGGCTCAGTGCGACCTCACGCAGGCACCGTACCAGTTCGCCCCGCCGCAGGTCTTTCCCCGAATGGGTCTGCGTGCAACCGTCTTCAGCCTGAATCTCGCGCAGGATCGATCGACCCCCATGCTGTCGATCAAGTACAACTACGGATTCATGACCTGGAACCTGGTGAACGGCTCCCCGGCCCCTGGAGAGTGGACGCTGAAAGACCTCCGGGACGCCCCGGAGAAGTACCCGGTGAGCGGGGACTCGGGGGGACGCTCGGGCGAGACCGTCCTTTCGACCGACGGCGCGCGCGCGCTGACCGGATGGAACGACCCCGGCTTCGGCGTCGTGGCGATGACACTGAAGCCGAACGGCTACAGCGGAGGCGGGGACTACCCCCCCGGGGGGTCGGCGAATGCGGTCGTGAAGCTCGCCGGTCCCCGCTACCTGGCGTTCTCCGGAAACAGCGTCGGCTCGATCTACGTCGCGGACGTCACGAACATCCAGACATCGGTCCCCGCGCTGCCGGCCAACTCGATCCCCTCCGAGCTCGCCCGCAGGATGGTGGGGACCTGGGCGACCCTTCGCGTCACCCCCATCGAGGGCGGAAGCCAGACGTTCGTGGGAGTGTCGACGGTCCGGGGCGTTGCGATAGGGAAGTTGTTGTCGCCGGGTGCTGCCGTCCCCAACATCTCGACCAATTTCGTCTGGTACGAGTTCTCCGCAGCGGCCCTCGGCCTTCCGGCTGACAAGAAGCTCCGCTGGGCGGACTTCGCAGTTCATCCCGTCGACGGCGGAATCTACATTCTCGCCGAAGCCTACACGGGTGGGACGACGGGCGACTATGCGGTGGCGGTGTCCCTCTCCCGCATGACCCCCGAAACAGGTGTCCTGGAAGTACAAGGGGTCTATACGCCCGCAACGAACACGATCGGTTGGCCCCAGGGGGCACTGGTTCCCTCCGACACCGGTCTCCTGGCGTTCTTTCTCCACAACCCGCCGGGCAGCACCGTATCCAAGCTCCACGTCAGGCCGTCGGGATCGGGTTTCGCTACCGACGACCTCGCCCAGAACATCTCCTGGTCCGTACCGAAGATCGACGACTTCAGGGTACAGAAGTACGGCGTTGGGAAGTACACGCTCTACCTCGCGAATACGGACTACGTCGAGGCCGCGCAGGTCACTTGCGCCCAGGGCCCGACACCGGCCGTCGCGACACTCAGGGTCCGCACCGTCTCGCGGACCGGAGTTACGGTCGAGGTGCCGGACAACGGCACCGCCTTCCTGGGCGACAAGCTCCGCGTCGAGCCGTCCTTCAGCCCGTCGGCACAGGTGCTCCTCGACTGGGGGCTCGACTACAACTACCACGGCCTCGGCAGCCTCGACTACACGGCCGCTGTCCCGAATCTGGCGCAGGCAGACGTGTCGGGCACGGAACCGTCCGTTCCGCTGTCCCAGTACACGGTGTACGGGCCCTGCGACAACCGGGCCGGTGGGATTCCTTCGGACGGCACCGCCTGCTGGACGTCGGTGACGAACAACAGCACCCAGACGACGGGCGCCCCGCCCGCGGCGGACTTCCCGCCGGATCCGGCCGCGGGATTCTCCAAGCAGCTGAAGACCGCATTCGAGGTTCGGAACGCGCTGAACCCGGCCGGAACATCTTCGATCGCGGAGCACCGGATCAACTGGAAGGTGCCGGCCGCTCGCCTGAAGTCAACGGCGATCCTCTCGGGCGGAATCGTCACGGACGACTCCGAGGGGAGCCCCATCCCCACCGGATACAAGTGGTACTTCGCTTCGACGCCGGGCGCCAGCACCCTCACCC
The DNA here is from genome assembly GCA_963696015.1 of uncultured Holophagales bacterium. Classification (GTDB taxonomy): domain Bacteria; phylum Acidobacteriota; class Thermoanaerobaculia; order UBA5066; family UBA5066; genus UBA5066. The sequence goes on along the minus strand of CAVOJA010000088.1, from coordinate 72,143 downwards.
TCCGGGCCTCATGCACGGGAAACACCTGCAACCCCGGCCTTTCGCTGTCGGGCTCGTACCGCTACTGGGTCACGGCTTCGTACGACGGGGGTTTCACGACCCCGGGTTGCCCGGGCCTGAGCGGCGACGGCCAGACCTGCAGCGGTGACCCCCTGAAGACAGTCTCCGTCACCGACGTCGTCCTCGGCTTTGCGGTTCCTGGAACCGTCTACGTCGGCACGGGCTCGTTCAGCGTTCCGAGCTCCTCCCTGAAGGGCGCCGTCGAGGGCTGCGACGGCGTGAGCGGCTTCTCCTACGACCTCTGCTCCGGGAGCGGGGCCGCGTGCACGGAAGGCGGCTACACGGGAACGGGACTCGCCCTGTCTGGCGATCCGTTCGCCGGAGGCTCGCTGTCGATTCCCAAGCCGGCGGAGGGCACCTGGGGAATCCGGATCCGGTACCAGTACGCCCCGGCGGGTGGCTGCGCGAGCAAGTCCACGGCGACGTGGCCGGCTGACGGTTCGGCGGCCCCGGTCGTAGTGAGCAGGACGCTCCCGACGATCCAGCTCACCAATTCGAGCGGCGTCGCCCTTTGTTCGTATCACCCGATCTACGGGGAGATCTGCGCCATCGAAACGGGACTCACGGGCAAGGCCTACGCCTACGTCGACGGTGTGCAGGACCCCGCGCCTCCCCCGATCAGCTGGACCTTCGGAAGCGGGGCGACGGGGACGGGCCAGGGAGCCTCGTTCTCCTACTCCACGGCCGGAACGTACACGGTGACCCTGAACGGCTACGGGTCCCCGGTCACGAGGCAGATCTCGGTGTCAGCGCCTTCCGGTGGGGGCGGAGACCCTCTCGGCGTCTCGAGCTTCAGCGTCTCTAACCAGTCGCCGGCGACCGGGACGACGGTCACGTTCTCGTGCAGCGCGAACGGGGGCACGCCGCCGTACCAGTACCGATTCGATTACGGCGACGGCCAGACCCGGGGGTTCTCCTCGTCGTCGACGGCGAACCATGGGTATTCGACCGCAGGCACGTACTACGCTTTCTGCCAAGTCAGCGACGCGGCGCTCAACTCGGGCCAGAGCAGCGCACGGGTCGTGACCGTCACGCAGGGGGGCGGCGGAGTGCCGTCGGCCTGCAGCCTCAGCGTGAAGGACGCCCAGCAGGGGCTCGATCTTCAGCTGGGCATGGGCAACAAGTACTACGTGAACAGCGGCCAGCTCATCCGGCTGGAAGCCACGGACGTGACCGGGACGGTCAACTGGGCCTACGGCGACGGGAGAACCGATTCGGGCACTCCGAAGACCTTCTCTTACTCCAACACCTCCAGCGCCGCCGTCGACTACACCCTCACGATGACGTCCGGGGCCTCCTGCACCGTGAGCCGGAACTTCAGCGTCTCTCCGGCCACCGGGCCCGACTTCGGCGTCTACGCCGTGGTGGGGGAGACGGAAACGCCCGTCGCGTGGGACCCGCCAAACAGCGCGTTCTCGGTCACGAGCGGGCAGATGCTCAGGTTCAAAGCCACGGGTACGACGGGAGCTGTCTCCTGGAGCTTCGGTGATGGCACCAGCTCCACCGAGACGAACGCCACCAAGATCTACTCGGAGCCCGTGGACAAGCTCTACGCCGTGACGCTGTCGGCGGACGGAAAGGCGAAAACGAAAAACGTTCTCGTCAAGGGCTCCACCGGCGCCCCGCTGACGGGGGCCTACAGCTTCGTCTACGCCGACGGAAAGACCGTGAACCCGTCGGACGTAGAGGTGAACAAGCCGATCCGGTTCACCGCAGCCGACAACGCGGATGTGTATGTCTGGGAGTTTGGAGACAACTCCGGCTCCAGCCCTGCTCAGACCCAGGGCTCGCCGAAGGAGCACACCTTTACCCGGGGTGGAAACTTCACCGTGAAGCTGACGACCTCCCGTACCGGCGTGGCGCCGGTGACGTCGCCATCGCCCACGACGTTCACCGTCAAGGTAACCGATCCGCCCCTTTGGGTGGCGGGCGGTATGGTCTACGCCGACGGCCAGGGCGGTGAGCGCTGGCAATCGGACCTCTCGATCTTCAACCCGGGAACCGAGACTGCCGCGGTCTCGATCGCCTTCGTGTCGGGGGCCGGCTGGGCGGGCGTGCCCGCCGATGCCTGGAAGGCGCTCCCGCCGCTGCTAAAGGGGGAGACGAGAGCTTTCCAGAACGTCCTGGGGGGCTTCTTCGGGCTCGCAAAGGGAGCATTCGGCGTCGTTCTCGTCCGGTCCGACTCCGGCCCGACTCCCCCGGTCGTCGTGAGCCGCACGTACAACGCGGCGGATGCCGAGACGAAGGGGACATTCGGCCTTTCGGTGCCGGCGATGTCGGTGGCGTCCGGCGTCAGGCCGGCATCAGCGGCCGCAGGCGGGAACTTCCTGGCGGACCTGCGCCACGATGCGACGTTCCGCACCAACCTCGTCGTAGCCAACCTCAAGGACGAAACGGCCGAGGTCGAAGTCACCTTCCGCGACGGCGCGGGTAACGTCCTGGGGTCTCCGGCTCGTATCACGGTCGAGGCGCGCGGAGTCAAGCAGCTCAACTCCGCCCTCGTGGCACCGGTTGCGGGGGCAGAGGCCATCGGCGGCGCCGGATACTCCGGGACCGCCGCCCACTTCTCGGCCGAAGTGACCATCAAGAAGGGCTCGGGCGTCTACCCGTACGCAACCGTCATCGACGCGGGCACCGGAGACTCCATCGTCGTCACACCCGCTCCACGGCCCTCTCCGACGTATCGCCTCCCGGGTATCGTCCGGGTGAAGGGAAAGAACGACAAGTACTGGGTGAGCGACGTGGCCATCCTCAACCCCGGTGTCAGCACCCGGAAGATCCGGGTCACCTATTCCTACGTCCGAAGCGGCACGACTCTCCGCATCGACGCGTCGCGGACCATCACACTGGCCGCACACGAGATGCTGGTCGGAGTCGACTTCGTCAGGACCTGGTTGGAGCTGGCAGAAGACGATCCATACGGCTACGCGTCGTCCTACGTCGACTTCGAGCCTGCCCCCGATGACCCGGCGCCGGCAGAACCGCTCGTCGTGACCGGCAAGACGTACACGCCCTCCGGCGCCGGCTCGGTGGGCCTCCAGGTGGATGCCTTCGTCCTCGAGGACGGTGTGAGCGCGCAGGGCTCTCGCCGCAAGCTCGCCCTCTCCGGCCTGGATGCAAACGCAAAGTACCGGACGAACGTCGCGCTCTTCCTCACGCCGGGCTCGACGGGAGGCGTCCAGGTGGACGTCCGAGTCTTGAACGCTCTCGGCGTGGAGTCGAAGAAGATCTCGTTCGTTGGCCTCGACGCCACAAATCCGTTCGTTCAGCTCAACAGCTCGGATCTCTTCGCCGGGATGAGCACGGACGAGACGTCCCGAGCCACTGTCGTCATCGACAGCCCGCGTGGCACCGGTCTCGTCGGGGCCTACGCCACGGTCATCGACAACCTGTCCGAGGACGCGACCTTCGTCGCGGGCCAGCTGGTGCCCTGAACCAGCCTGAAACAGGACCCCCAAGCCCGAATACGTCGGGCTCACCCCTCACTTAGGCCCGGGCCACCAGCCCGGGCCACTTTTTTTCTCCCGGCACGGGACTCAGCCGGTGGGGGGAGCACCAGTGGGAAGAGGAGATCACACCAGCGCTTTCAAGGTGACCGTTTCCTTTGTGGCCGGCGGCCGCAACCCGCATGGTAAGTGGCTTTCCGCGTCTGGGAAGAACCGAAGCTGCCCGTCACAAAGGCCGGAAAGCCAATGACAAGCGCATGTCCTTACGGTAAGTCACCAGTTTACAATACTTTACCACCTTGGAAGGGCTGAGGAGATCACACCGAACCGAGCGAAGCGCGTCCCTACAGGGTGTGCGCGGTACGGAGGCGCTTGCGGTAGGTGACGTGCTCCGTCGCCCCCGCCGCCCTCGCGGCGGCCACGACTTTCTCGCGGCCCCATGCCACCTCGGCCGGAGCGTGGCTGTCGGAGGAGAAGACGACCGGCACCCCTGCGGCGACGAGCTTCGAAAGGAGTGCCGAGCCGGGGTACTCCTCGCCCACGGGCTTGCGCAGCCCCGCGCTCGAGACCTCCACGGCCACGCCGGCGGCTCGCGCCGCGGCCACCGCGGCGTCTTCGGCCGCCTCGCACTCCGGCGGGCGGTGGTTTCCGAACTTCTTCGGCAGGTCGAAATGAGTCATCACGTCGAAGAGCCCCGACGACGCCGCCTTCGCCAGGAGCCGGTCGTACTCGTTCCAGAGGTTCACCGAACCTTCCGCCTCGTGCCTTGCGCCAGCACCGGGCGCATCGATCCAGCCCCCGGCCACGAAGTGAACGGACCCTAGGACGACGTCCCAGTCGTACGGGGCCAGCAGCGCTGCCAGCGCTTCCTCATGCCCTTCGGCAAAATCGGCCTCGATGCCGAGCAGCACGTCGATCCGTCCCCGGAACTCGTCCCGCAGCGCCAGGACCTCCTCGACGTAGCCGGGCAGCTCGCCCAGGGTCATCGCGAGCCCGGGGTCGGGGTCGTCGCCGGGGAGGAAGTAGAGCGGCACGTGGTCGGTGATCGCGATCTCGGTGAGCCCCCGCGAAAGACCGTGGAGGACGTAATCTCGGGTCGCGCCGCCGGCGTGCCCGCAGCGCGCGGTGTGAACGTGGTAATCCGTAACGGCCATCGCGGCGGAGGGTAGCAGCCCGTCCGGTGGCGAGGCGAGAAGGGGAGACAGGTATGGCGATCCGGATCAATCGCGTCTACACCCGGGGAGGGGACAAGGGCGAGACGAGCCTCGTGGGCGGCCAGCGCATCGCCAAGGACTCGATCCGGATCGAAAGCTACGGCACCGTCGACGAGCTGAACGCCATTCTCGGCGTCGTCCGCGTCACGAACCGCGACCTCCCCGGCGCCTCTCCCGAGGCGCGCGAGCGGCTCGACGCCATCCTCTTCCGCATCCAGAACGAGCTCTTCAACCTCGGCTCCGACCTCGCCACCCTTCCCGGCGACCGCCACCCGAAGCAGCCCGTCATCGAGGCGCACCACGTCGCGGTCCTCGAGGCGACGATCGACGAGCTGAACGCCGGCCTCCCGGAGCTCACGTCGTTCGTCCTCCCCGGAGGCGGCCTCGTCGGCGCCCATCTCCACCAGGCCCGCACCGTCTGCCGCCGGGCCGAACGCCTCGTCACGACCCTCGGACGGCAGGAGGCGGTCGGCGAGGAGTGCCTCGTCTACCTCAACCGCCTTTCCGACCTCCTCTTCGTCCTCTCCCGCTGGGCCGCGAAGGTTCGCTCCGAGCCCGAGGCCCTCTGGCGCCCATAGTGATCTCCGGCGGGGTCAGGTCTACCTTCTACCCTATACTTTCGGTATGAGCCGACCGCTCCGCCTCGACCACGCTGGCGCTCTCTGGCACGTGACCTCCCGTGGAAACGAGCGGCGCGAGGTCTTCGTCGACGACGAGGACCGGCGCGAATTCCTGCGCCTGCTGGGGCGGTCCGTCGAGCTCTTCGGCTGGAAGCTGCACGCCTGGGTCCTCATGGGAAACCACTTCCACCTCCTGTTGGGGACGCCCGAGGCGACCCTTTCGCGCGGGATGCGGCAGCTCAACGGCGATTTCGCCCAGCACTTCAACCGGCGTCACGGGCGCGACGGTCCCGTCTTCCAGGGGCGCTTCAAGGCGATCCTCGTCCAGCGCGAGACTCACCTGATCGAGGTCGCCAGATACGTCGTCCGCAACCCGGTCCGCGCCGGCATGGTGGCGTCCCCGGGCGACTGGCCGTGGAGCAGCTTCCGGGCGACCTCGGGGCTCGAGAGCGCGCCGGCGTGGCTCGACACATCCGTCCTGCTGGAACAGTTCGGCTCCCGCCGAGCCCAGGCCGCGGCGAGATACCGGGAGTTCGTCGAGGATCCGGGCGCGGCCTCCTACGACCCGTGGCGACAGGTCCTCGGCCAGATCTATCTCGGGACGGCGTCGTTCGCCGAAGCGGCGCGGGCGGAAACGAAATCACCCGGGAAGGACCGCGAGGTGCCGAGGACGCAGAGAGAGCCCGTGGCCCCGTCGGTCGCGGAGGTCGTCCAGCTCTTCGTGCAGGCGTTCGGGCTGACCCTCGCGGACCTTCGCGAGCATCCGCGGATCCTCACGCGGGAGCGGGCGATTCTCGCGGGCGCCCTCAGGAAGCACGCCCGCGCCACACTCCCGGCCATCGGCGAGGCCCTGGGCGTCGAGGTCTCCCGGGCGTCGCTCCTCGCCCGGCGCGACGCGGTCGAGGGCGCGGGCCAGGACATGCGCAGGAAGCTCGTCTCCCTGGAGAAGCTCCTGGCCGAGCGCCCGGCGTAGGTCGCGGGCTTCAGCCGCGACAGGCGTCGAGGACCCGGCGGAGCTTCCCGCCGATCTCCTCGCCGACCGAAGCGAGCTCGGGCGCGCCGACGAGGCCCATGACGGCGGACGGGTCCATGGCGCGGATGACGGTCGTCCCGCCCTCCACCGACACGGTTACGTTGCAGGGGAGGAGGACGCCGACCTCGGGGACGGCGGTGAGGGCGCGATGCGCCGAGGGCGGGTGGCAGGCGCCGAGGATGAGGTAGGGCTCGCGGTCGACGTCGAGCTTCTTCTTCAGGGTCGCCTGCACGTCGATCTCGGTCAGCACGCCGAAGCCTTCCGCCGCAAGAGCGGCCCGCACGGCAGCGACGGCGTCGTCGAAGGAGAGTGCCGATGCGGTCTGGAAAGCGACTGGGGAGTCTTTCATCGCGAGGCTCCTTTTGTGCCCGGGCGGTGCGCAGGCCGGGGGAGAGGATCCCGACTCGTGGCGGAAGGGGCCCGACGGGCCCCCGGGTTCACGACGCTCACGTGAAACGAGTCCCGCACGACGAGCCCCCCTTCGCCGACCCCGAGGAGCTGGCGCCGGAGGCGAACCTGGAGAGCTTCCGCGCCGTCTGCCGCGATTCGCAGGAAGGGCACTCGATCGCGGCGTCGGCGTCGCTCGAGGAGCGCAGCTCCTCGAAGGTCCGGCCGCAGGCGTCACATCCGTATTCGAAGAGGGGCATCGTTCTTCCTCAGCAGCCCCGGGTCAGCTTCTCCCAGACGTGAGCCGGGATGCCCGAGGGGTAGACTTGATCGGTTCGGTACATCTTCCAGCAGCCCTGGCAACGCCAGAGGTAGATGCCGCCTCACGTAGGGACGGGGAGGATCTCCTCGCCGCAGGACGGACAGCGGCCTTCCTCGACGGGTGCGGGAACGTTCGCGCTTTCGCTCTTCATCTCTTCTACCGTGTCTCTTCTCGTCCCCGTTCTCCCGGAGCCGTGTCCGGCAGGGAGGTCTTCACGTCGGGGAACGTCTTCGTGACTTCGGGTTTGCCGGGACTCGTTGCGCAGCTCCGGCCGCCGGCCGGAGTGGGCACCGCTCACGTGGGGACGCCGAGCTTCGGCAGGATGACGTACTGGAGCAGGATCCAGACGACGACGAAGCCGCCCATCATCAGGAGGTCGGGGCTCACGCGCGTGCTCCCGCGACGAAGGCCGTTTTGCCCGCCTTCAGGCCTTCCCTCCGGCCGTCCAGCGAGCGCTCGAGCGCCCCGCAGACGACGCCACAGATCGCGAAGACCGCCGGGTCGGCGATCCGGTAGTAGATCTGGACCCCCTGTCTCCGGAACTCGACGATTCCCGCCGCCCGGAGGAGGGCCAGGTGTTTCGAGACGTTCGCCTGGCTGCATGGAAGCTCCGCGAGAAGGTCGTTCACGCACCGTTCCCCGCCCTGGAGGGCGTGGAGGATCCGGAGCCGCGTCGGGTCGGCGAGCGCCTTGAGGAAGCTCGCGATCCCGTCCATCAGCTGCTCCTTCGGAAGCGTGGCGGACTTTCTCATAACCATATTCCCATACGGCAATATAGCCTCGACCGGCGGGATCGTCAAGCGAGGTTTCAGAGGAGCTGCTCGACGGCCCAGGAGGTGATCCTGAGGCGTTCCCCGCACTCGGCGCAGTAGGTCTTCAGGTCGGCGGTCAGGGAGCGGGCCCTCTCGTCCTCGACGACCGTGAAAAGGACGGCCGAGGTCTTCGGGAAGGCGGCCGAGCCGAGGCGCGGGCCGGTCGTCCCCATGCCGGAGGCGCCCGCGATCTCGGTCCACCCGGCGACGCCGGACTTCCTCAGGAGGACCTCGAGCTCCTCCTTCTTTCCGTCGTCGACGACGATCATCAGCATCCGCACGGTCAGGCCTCGCGGACGCCGATCTTCTTCAGGATCGTGATCATCGGGCACCAGCGGGTGAAGGCCGACTGGAGGAGGTTGAGCCCGACGAAGCCGGTGAACCAGAGGAAGCGCTGGTCGACCGTCACGGCGAGGACGACGGAGAGGATGACGAAGAAGCCGGCGATCGCCCGGAGCCATTCGTTGAGGTTCATGAGGTCATTCTCCTTGTGGTTTCTGTCGTTCGGTAACGCCGTGGCCGCGGGACCCCGGCGCGCCTCGAGGTTCCAGATTCTGAGGAAGAGCCCTCCGGTCGCAACGAAACCGGGGGGTCCGGGGGGCGGCGAGCAGCGCCCCCCGGGGAAGTCAGGCTGCGTCTTCCTGAGGCGGGAGGGCCTTCTCGATGCCGACTGCCTTCAGGTACATGTCGTAGAGAAGCGGGATGACGACGAGCGTCAGCGCCGTCGCGACGATGACGCCCGCGATGAGCGCGACCGCGAGCCCCTGGAAGATCGGGTCGAGGAGGATGACGCCGCCGCTGACGACGAGCGCCAGGGCCGTGAGGACGATCGGCCGGAAGCGGACGGCGCCCGCCCGGATGACCGCGTCCTCGAGCCGCTCGCCCATCTCGAGCTCGAGGTTGATGAAGTCGACGAGGAGGATGGAGTTGCGGACGATGATCCCCGCGAGCGCGATGAAGCCGATCATCGAGGTCGCCGTGAAGAAGATGCCGAAGAGCCCGTGCGCCGGGAGGATGCCGATGAGCGTGAGCGGGATCGGCGCCATGATGATGAGCGGCGTCACGAAGCTCCGGAACCAGCCGACGACGAGGAAGTAGATCAGGACGAGGACGGCCGCGAAGGCGATCCCCATGTCGCGGAAGACCTCGTACGTGATGTGCCACTCGCCGTCCCACTTCATCGAGTACTTCGTCAAGTCGGTCGGGAGCGTCGTCGACATGACCGTGAGCGCCGAGCCGTCGGGCGCCTTCAGCGCCGCCACCTTCTCGCCCATGTCGAGGATCCCGTAGACCGGCGCCTCGGACACGCCTGCCATCTCGGCGAGGACGTAGGTCACCGGCTGCAGGTTCTTGTGGTAGATGAAACGCTCGGTCTTCGTCTCCACGACGGTCACGAGCTCGCGGAGCGGGACGAGACGCCCGGTGCCGCCGTGAACGGCGGTCTGGAGGAGGCCGTCGATGCTCGAGCGCTGTGCGCGGTCGAGGCGGAGGACGATCGGGACCGGGTTCCTGGAGCTCTCGTCCCGCAGGAGGCCCGCCTCGGCGCCGTTCAGGGCGACGCGGAGGGTCCGGGTGACGACCTCGGGGGTGACGCCGGCGCGGGCCGCCTTCTCGCGGTCGACGACGAGCTCCACCTTCGGCGCCTCGTCCTCGACGAGCCAGTCGACGTCGACGACGCCGGGGGTCTCCTCGAAGATCTTCCGCACCTGGCCGGCGAGGCCGATCCGCTTCTCGATGTCGGGGCCGTAGATCTCGGCGACCATCGTGGAGAGGACGGGGGGCCCGGGCGGCACCTCGGTCACCTTCACGTTCGCGCCGTGGCTCTTCGCGATCGGCAGCAGGAGGACCCGGACGTCCTTCGCGAACGTGTGGCTGTCCCTCTTTCGCAGGTCCTTCGGGAGGAGGTTGACCTGGAGGTCGGCCACGAGGGGGCCGGACCTCAGGAAGTAGTGCCGCACCAGGCCGTTGAAGTTGAACGGGGCGGAGGTGCCGACGTAGACCTGCACGTCGGAGACCTCGGGGAGCTTCCGCACCTCGAGCGCGAGGTCCCGGGCGACGGAATTCGTCGCCTCGAGCGTCGTCCCCTCGGGCATGTCGACGACGACCTGGATCTCGCTCTTGTTGTCGTACGGGAGCATCTTGACCTTCGCGACCTTGAAGTAGACGAGGGACATCGAGAGGAGGAGGAGGACGGCGACCCCGCCGACGAGACCCCAGGCCTTCGCAGGGCTCGCCAGGAGCGGCGTGAGGAGCTTCTGGTAGAAGCGGTGGAGCTTGTCCTCCTGCGGCGTCTCGGCGTGCCCTTCGAAGCCGGCCTTGCCGGCGTGCTCCTCGGCGTACTTGCGGAAGAGCTTGAAGGTCAGCCACGGGGAGACGACGAAGGCGACGAAGAGGGAGAAGATCATCGCGGCCGAGGCGTTGATCGGGATCGGCCGCATGTACGGTCCCATCAGGCCCGAGACGAAGGCGAGCGGGAGGAGCGCGCCGACGACGGCGAAGGTCGCGAGGATCGTCGGGTTCCCGACCTCGTCGACGGCGTAGATCGTCGTCAGCCGCGGCGGGCCCCAGCCGAGCTCGTAGTGCCGGTGGATGTTCTCGACGACGACGATGGCGTCGTCCACGAGGATGCCGATCGCGAAGATGAGCGCGAAGAGCGTGACGCGGTTCAGCGTGTAGCCGAAGAGATACGACGACGCGAGCGTGAGGGCGAGCGTCATCGGGACCGCCACGAGGACGACGACCGCCTCCCGCCGGCCGAGGAAGAAGGCCATCAGGAGGACGACCGAGAGCGTTGCGAGCGCCATGTGGAAGATGAGCTCGTTCGACTTCTCGTCGGCGGTGTGGCCGTAGTCGCGGGTCTTCGTGAGGGTGACGTTCGAGGGGATCACCTTCCCCTTCAGCCCGGCGACGACCTTGTCGAGGTCCTCGACGAGCTCGACGGCGTTCGTCCCGGGCTTCTTGGCGACCGAGACGGTGACGGCGGCCGTGTCGGCCCACGCGGCGATGCCGCGGTGGGCGGCGCCGGGGCCCGCCGCACCTCCGGGGGGCATGGCTTCGCGCGCCCCCCGGACCCCCCCGGCTCCCGTCATGTACCAAACGTATTGCGAAGGCTCGTCGGCCCCGTCGGAAACAGTCGCCACGTCGCGCAGGAAGACGGGCTTGCCGTTCCAGACGGCGACGACCGCGCCGCCCACCTCGTCGGCGTTGCGGAAGAGGGAGCCGACCTCCACGTAGGTCTCGGCGTCCGCCGTGGCGAAGCTCCCAGCGGGAAGGCTCCAGTTCGCGCCGGACAGCGCCATGTAGGCCTGCAGGAGGGAGACCTGGTGCGCGGCGAGGCGGTCACGGTCGAAGGTCACCTTCAGGGCGCGCTTCTCGCCGCCGAGGACGGCCACCTGCGCGACGCGGGGGTGCTTCGTCAGCTCGACCTTCAGCTCCTCGGCCACCTGCTTGAGCTGCATCGGAGAGACGTCCGCGGACCAGAGGGTGTAGGCGAGGACGGGGACGTCGTCGATGCCGCGGGGAACGACGAGCGGGGGCATCGCGCCCTGGGGCAGCTCGGCCGCTTTCTCCTGCAGCTTCGTGTGGACGCGGACGGCGGCCTGGTCGGGATCGGTCCCGACCATGAAGCGGGCGATGATCATCCCGCCCGAGGGCTGCGTCGTGGAGAAGACGTACTCGACGTTCGGAATCTCGTAGATCGCCTTCTCGAGGGGCGACGTCAGCCGGCGCTCGACCTCCTGGGCCGAGGCACCCGGCATCCCGAGGAAGACGTCGATCATCGGGACCTTGATCTGCGGCTCCTCCTCGCGCGGTGTCACCAGGACGGCGAAGGCGCCGACGAGGAGCGAGCAGACGATGAGGAGCGGGGTGAGCTTGGACTCGAGGAAGGCCTTCGCGATCCGGCCCGAGGCGCCGACGGGGCGGCGCGTCATCTTCAGGCGGAGCGCCTCGCGCTTCGTTTCGGCGATGTTCGCGGAGGAACCCGGGCCCGGGTTTTCCCGGTCCCCTTCCGCGGCCCCCGAGGCACCCTCGATCGACGCCTTCGTGCCGGCGTCGCCAGTGGGCTCGCTCACTTCTTCACCTCACCCGAGGCGGGACCGCGAACCTCCGCACCGTCGGCCGGGGCCTCCGGGAGGCCGACGAGAACGTCCTCGCCCCCCTTGAGGCCGGAGAGGACCTCGACGACGTCGCCGTCGCGGGAACCGAGGGTCACGGCGCGGGTCCGCGCCTTCCCCTGCTCGTCCTTCACGACGACCAGGCTCATCCCGCCCTGCGCGAGGACGGCCGAGGCGGGGACGACGACGGCCGTCCGGCGGCCCGTCTCGAGGAGGGCGCGCCCGGAGACGCCGGTCGGGACGAGCGCCCCTCCGACGTCGACCTTCGCCGTGAACGAGTGGCTCGCCGGGTCGGCGCCCGGGGACATCTCGACGACGCGGCCCGGGAGCGGCCGGGCGCCGGGCGTCGCGTCGAGGGTGACGAGAAGCGTGGTCCCCACCGCGAGCTTCGATGCGGCGACGAGGCTCTCGGGGACGGGGAGGACGAGGCGGCGGCCGGCCGTCGACTCGATCATGACGAGCGGACGGCCCGGGGCGGCGAGGTCGCCCGGTTCGACCATCTTCCTCGCGACGCGCCCGGCGAACGGGGCGACGACGCGCGATTCCTTCGCGACGGAGGCGGCCGCTCCGACGGCGCCCGTCGCCTGCTCGACGGCCCCCTTGGCCTGCTCGTACTGCATCCGGGCCATGTCGAGCTCGAGCTCGGAGGCCGAGCCGGACTCGTGGAGGGCCTGGAAGCGCTGGTCGTTCCGCTCCGCCAGGGCGAACCCGGCTTTCGCCTGCGCGAGGGCGCCGCGGGCCTGCGACTCCTGTCCCTGCGCGGTGGCGGGGTCGATCTCGACGAGGAGCTGGCCCGGGGCCACGAGGTCGCCTTCCTTCACCGGGACGGCGACGACGGACGCCATGACGCGGCTCGAGACCATGGCGGACTTGCCCGCCTCGACGGTGCCGGAGAGCTCGATCCGCTGGGGGAGCTCGCGCGACTCGGCCTTCGCGAGGGAGGCGGAGACGGGGGCGGGGATGGAGACGTCACCGGTCTCGTGCCCGCCGCCGCAGGCGGTGAGCGCGAGCGCGCCGGCCACGGTGAGGGTGACGAGGGAAACGGTCTTCCGGGAAGTCATGCGAGCCTCCGTGCTCTTCGTGCTCTTCTCTGGTGTCGGATCGGGGAGGAGGGTGTCGGGCGCGCTCACGGGACCGCCGTCTCCGGGGCCTTGCCGGCCTTCGCCGCGAGGCGGAGCGCCGTCGCGTGGGCGTCGGCGCGGGCGACGAGCTCGCGCGTCTCGGCCTCGCGCCGTGCGGTGGCCGCGTCGAGGAGGTCGATCGTCTTGACGACGCCGCTCTTGAAGCGCTCGTCGGTGATCCGCTCGCTCTCGCGGGCGGATTCGAGGGCCTTAACGGCGGTGGCGTGACGGGCGCGGGCGGTCGCGGCCTCCTCGTAGGCCTGCCTGACCTCGAGGGCAACGCCGTCCGCGAAGCGGGCGACGTCCTCGCGGCCGGCCTGGGCATCCAGGCGCGCGGCGGCGGCGGCGGCCTTGTCGGCCCCGCCCTGGAAGACGTTGATCGCGGCGAAGGCCATGACCGTCCCGGCCGAGCCGCTCGCCCCGAAGAGGTTCTTGTCGTGGAGGTCCCACCGGGCAGAGATCCCGACCTTCGGCCACCAGGCGGCCTTCTTCACTTTTTCCTCGAGCTCCCCGGCGTGGAGGAGGCTCCGCGCGGCGGTGAGGTCCTGCCGCGTGGCGGCGGAGGAGACCCAGGCGGCGGCGTCCCCCTCGAGCGCCTTCGGCGCGGGAAGGGGAGAGAGCTGCCAGGTCGAGTCCTGCGCGACGCCGATCCGGAAGGCGAGGTTCGCGTTCGCGACCCGGGCCTTCCCCTTCGCGTCCTCGAGCAGGTCCTCGACCCGGGCCAGCTCGACCTCGGCCCGGAGGAGCTCGGAGCGGACGATCATTCCCTGCTCGACGTAGTTCCTCGCCAGGTCGACGTGGGCCTTCACGGTGTCGCGAGCCTTCGTCAGGAGGGAGACGAGCTCCTCGGCTTGCGCGAGCATCACCCACGCCTCGCCGGCGGCGAGGGCGGCGTTGTCGGCGACCCAGGAGGCCTGGCTCCCGGCGGCCTCGGACGCGCTCCGGGCCTGGTCGATCCGGCCGGAGAGCTCGCCGCCCGTGAAGAGGGGGACCATCGCCTCGGCGCGCGTGATCGCCGTCCCCGACCAGCCGGGGTCGTTCGGGTCGCCGGTGACGAACGCGGGGAAGGAGAACTCGTTCCGGTTCAGCTCCAGCGCGAACGACTCGGCGGGCGAGTCGGTCCGGATGTAGGTCTCCGAGAGAGTCAGGGAAGGGAGCCGGTAGGCCGACGCCTGGTTCACGCGGGCCGTCGCCGCCTCCTGCCGGGCCTTCGCGGCGGCCACCTCGCGGGCTCCGTCCCGGGCCCGGCTCATCGCCTCCCCCAGGGAGATCGGGCCGTCCGCGCGGACGGCTCCCGAGGCCACGAGCCCCAGGACCGCCACCGCCACTCCGTGTCGCATGTCTCCTCCTTGCCTGCGAGGGGCTCGGGGGCCCCTTGTTCGATTACTCTATGCGAATATAGTTATAAAGTGGTTCCCTGTCAAGAGGTGGGGCCGGTGCGTCTCCGGAACGCTCGTTTGGCGCCTCGGGCAGGACTCGGCGAGTGGAGAGAGAAACGCCCTATTCCGCTCCTCGACCAGCACATCGGAGTGCCCGAACGGCTAACATCGGGCCGAACGGGAGGGGCATGAGGAGCGACGATTCCACGGTCGGCGGGGGGACGGACCGCTACCGCCGCCAGAGGCGCATCCAGGAGGCGACGTACGCGATCGCGCAGGCGGTGACGTCGAGCGAGGGCCTGGACGATCTCTACGCCCGGATCCACCGGATCGTCGCGGGTCTGATGGAGGCCCGTAACCTCTACATCGCGCTCCTGGACGACGCGACCGGCAGCCTCACGTTTCCCTATTTTCGCGACGAGATCGACGCCGAGCCCCCCGCGGGGCCCGTCCCGGTCGGGCGTGGGCTGACGGGCTACGTCCTCCGGAAGGGGGAGCCGCTGCTCGCCTCGCCGGAGGTCTTCGACGCCCTCGTGGCACGCGGAGAGGTGGAGTCGATCGGGGCCGCTTCGATCGACTGGCTCGGCGTGCCGCTGCGGGCAGGCGACCGGACGATCGGGGTCCTCGCGGTCCAGAGCTACGCCGGAAACCTGAGATACGGCGCGGAAGACCAGGCCCTCCTCGGGTTCGTCTCGTCGCAGGTGGCACTCGCCATCGAGCGCCGCCGGGCGGAGGAAGCCCTGCGCCAGAGCGAGCGGAGTCACCGCGCCCTCCTCGAGGCGCTGCCCGACCTCCTCTTCGTCCTCGAGCGGGACGGTCGCTACAAGGCGGTCCACGCCGCGCGTCCGGAGACGCTCGCCGCCCCTGGCGAGACCCTCCTCAGCACCACGGTCCCCAGGGTCCTCCCGCCTGACGTGGCAGCGATCTGGATGGACGCGATCGGCCGATGCCTGGACGGAGGCGGCACCCAGATCCTCGAGTACACGCTCGACGTTCCCGCCGGCCGGCGCGTGTTCGAGGGGCGGATCGTCCGCCACGACGCGGATTCGGTCCTCTCCCTCGTCCGGGACGTCACCGACCGCGTCGAGGGGGAGAGGGCGCTCCACGAGCGCGAACGCGAGCTGAAGCGCCTCACCGACAACATGCTCGACGTCATCTCCGAGACGGACCTCACAGGGGTCCTGCGTTTCGCGACGCCCTCCTACGAGGCGGCGACGGGCTGGTCGCCCGCGGAGTTCATCGGGCACAACGCCCTCGAGTTCATCCACCCGGAGGACGTCGAGCTCTCCCGGGAGATGCTCGGGCGGAAGGCGCGGCGCGACGGCTCCTCCTCCTTCACCTACCGCTTCCGGACGAAGGACGGACGGTGGCTCTGGGTCGACTCCCTCGTGACCCTCGCGCGGAACGGGAAGGGGGAGCCGGACGGGCTCGTCATCACGAGCCGTGACGTCACCGACCGCAAGCACGACGAGGAGATCGTGCGGCTCCAGCACGAGACCGAGCGGAGCCTCCTCCGGCGCGAGGGGCTCGACGTGATCCTCGGGCGGATCTGCACGCGCGTGGCGGGTCTTTTCGATTTCCCCGTCGTCTGGATCGGTCTGAAGGTGCTCGACGGACGGATCGAGCCGCGGGCCGTCGCGGGCGAGGCCGCCGCGTTCGTGACGCGCTCGACGTTCCGTTGGGACGACTCCCCCCAAGGGCGGGGACCGTCAGGGGAGGCAGTCCGGACCGGGCGCCCCGTCTACATCGAGGGCCTGCGAGACGGGCGAATCGCACCGTGGAGGGAGGACGCGGCGACGAGCGGCCTCGGCGCCGCGCTCTCGGTGCCGCTCGTCGTCGGCGAGGGAGTCCTCGGAGTCCTTTCCTGCTACGCTCGGCGGCCGGAGGCGTTTCGGGGCGGCGCGGTCGTGCCGATCACGCGGATCGCCGACCAGGCGGCCCTCTCGCTCCTCGAGGCCGAGCAGCTCGAGCGGATCGAGCTCCAGACCGCGGCCCTCGAGGCGACCGCGAACGCCGTCGTCATCACCGACCGCAACGGTCGGGTCGAATGGGTCAACCGCGCCTTCACCGACCTGACCGGGTTCAGCCTCGACGACGTTCGGGGCGAGACGCCCCGCTTTCTGAAGTCGGGCATCCAGAGCGACTTCTACTACGAGAAGATGTGGGAGACGATCCTGGGCGGGCACGTCTGGCGCGGAGAGCTCTACAACCGACGCAAGGACGGGTCCATCTACGTCGAGGAGCAGACGATCACGCCCGTCACCGGGACCGACGGTGCCATCCGGCACTTCGTCGCGGTGAAGCAGGACGTCACCCAGCGAAGGAAGACCGAGGAGCGGATTCGCTACCTCGCCCTTCACGACCCGCTCACGGACCTGGGGAACCGCCGCGCGGTCGAGGAGAGCCTCGAGCGCGTCGTGGCGCGAGCCCGTCGAGGCACGCCCGGGTCGATCGTCCTCCTCGACCTGGACCACTTCAAGGTCGTCAACGACACGCTCGGGCACGCGGCGGGCGATATCGTCCTCGTCGAGCTCGCGCGCCTTCTCGGGACGCTCCGCCGGCCGGGGGATGAGATCGCCCGCCTCGGCGGCGACGAGTTCGTCCTCGTCCTCGAGGGAATCCCGGGAGAGGCGGGGCGCCTGGTGGCCGAGCGGATTCGGCAAGCCATTCACGAGCACCGCTTCGAGGTCGGGGGCCGGCGTTTCGACCTCGGGGCCAGCGTGGGGGTCGTCCCGATCGACGGCCGGCTGAACGCCGCCGCGCTCCTCGCCCTCGCGGATTCGGCCCTCTACTCGGCCAAGGAACGGGGCCGGAACCGGGTCGTCCTCGTCGACGCCTCGACCTCGCCCACGCCTCTTTCGGAGGCGAGCGTGTGGGCCTCGCGGGTGAAGGACGCCCTTCGCGACCGACGTTTCGTCCTCGCCTACCAGCCGATCTTCCGCCTCGCAACGGGCAGGGCCGCCCACTACGAGGCGCTCATCAGGCTTCGTGACGACACCGGAGCGCTCGTGGCACCGGGAATGTTCCTTCCGGCCGCCGAGCAGTTCGGACTTCTTCCGCAGCTCGACAACTGGGTCGTCGACCAGGTGCTGGGGCTCCTCAAAGTGCGGGAGGACGTGGAGGTCTTCGTGAACCTCTCGGGCGCGAGTCTCGGCGAGGAGGGACACCTCCTGTCGATCGAAGAGCGGATCCGGGAGAGCGGAGTCGGTCCCGGTCGGCTCGCGTTCGAGGTGACGGAGACGACCGCCGTGAGGGACATGATCGCGGCGCGGGAGTGGATGAGGCGCCTGCGGGACCTGGGCTGCCGCTTCGCCCTCGACGACTTCGGCATCGGGTTCTCGTCCTTCTCCTACTTGCAGAGCCTCCCGGCCGACTACGTGAAGATCGACGGCTCCTTCATCCGCGACCTCGACACGAATCTCGCCAACCAGGCCCTCGTCAAGGCGATCGACACCGTGGCCCACACCCTCGGCAAGGAGACGATCGCCGAGCAGGTCGAGAATCCCAGGTCGGTCGACATCCTCAGGGAGCTCGGCGTCGAGTTCGCCCAGGGTTTCTCGCTCGGCGAGCCGAAACCGGACCTCCCGGTATCGGACGCGTGAAGGCGGAGCGAGCCCCTCGGCCCGCGATGCCGCGCCCCGGCCCCTAGAATCCCCGGCGTGCCGGGTGCCCGGACCCGGACCCGAAGGAGAGCGGAATGGCGAGCGAGAAATCCCGGCGGGTGGCGATCCTGACGAGTGGCGGCGACGCCCCCGGGATGAACGCCGTCGTCCGGGCCGCGGTCCGCGCGGCGTTGGAGAAGGGGCTCGAGGTCTTCGCCGTGCAAGAGGGTTTTCAGGGGCTCGTGGACGGCGGTTCGCGGATCCGCCGGATGGGATGGAACGACGTCGGCGGAATTCTCGCGAAAGGGGGGACCGTCATCGGCACCGCGCGCTGCCCGGCGTTCCGCACGCGCGAGGGGAGACTCGCCGCCGCGCGGAACGTGGCGCGGGAACGGATCGACGCGCTGATCGTGGTCGGCGGCGACGGGTCGCTGACGGGGGCCGACCTCTTCCGGAGGGAGTGGCCCGGCCTTCTCAAGGAGCTCGCGGCAAGGGGCGAGCTCGCGCCGGAGACGGCGAAGGCGGCCGCGCCGCTCGCCCTCGTCGGCCTCGTCGGGTCGATCGACAACGACATGGCCGGGACCGACATGACGATCGGGGCCGACACGGCACTGCACCGGGTCGTGGAAGCGGTCGACGCGCTCGTCTCGACGGCCGCGAGCCACCAGCGGACCTTCGTCGTCGAGGTGATGGGTCGCAACTGCGGCTACCTCGCCCTCATGAGCGCCCTGGCGACGGGTGCCGGGTGGGTCTTCATTCCCGAGGCGCCTCCTGACGGCGATGACTGGGAAGAGAAGCTCTGCGCGGTCCTGACGGAGGGACGGAAGGCGGGGCGCCGGCACTCGACCGTCATCCTCGCGGAGGGGGCCATCGACCGGCAGGGGAGGCCGATCGAGGCCGAGCGGATCCGGAAGCTCCTCGAGGAGAGGCTCGGGACCGAGACCCGGACGACCGTCCTCGGCCACGTCCAGCGGGGCGGGGCGCCGAGCGCCTTCGACCGGACCATGGGAACCCTTCTCGGTGTGGCGGCGGTGGAGGAGGTCCTGCGCTACGGGCCCGACGACGTGCCGTGCCTCATCGGCCTGCGCGAGAACCGGATCGCCCGCGTGCCCCTGATGGAGAACGTCGACAAGGCGCGCGCGGTGGGGGAGGCGATCCGGTCGGGCGACTTCGACCGGGCCATGGAGCTGCGCGGGACCGGCTTCCGCAACGCCTTCCGGATACTGAAGACGCTCGTCCGCGCCTTCCCGCACGGCCCCCGGAACGGGCAGCGCCGGCGGCGCCTCCTCGTCCTCCACGCGGGCGCCCCGGCGCCCGGCATGAATACCGCGATCCGCGCGGCGGTGCGCCTGCTCGTCGACCAGGGGCACGTCGTCCTCGGCGCCCGGAGCGGCTTCGACGGTCTCCTCTCGGGAGACGTGAAGGAGCTCGACTGGATGAGCGTCCACGGCTGGGTCTCGGCCGGCGGGGCCGAGCTGGGGACGAGCCGGAAGGTCCCCTCGACGGAAGAGCTCGGCGTCCTGGCCGGGGTCCTGACCGCTCACCAGGTCGAGGGGATTCTCCTCGTCGGTGGCTGGGCGGCCTACCAGGCGGCGTTCCGGATGGACGCCGCCCGTGGCGCTTACGCCCCCTTCCGCATCCCGATCGTCTGCGTCCCGGCCGGCATCGACAACAGCCTCCCCGGCTCGGAGCTCTCCATCGGCGCCGACACCGCGCTGAACGCGATCGTCTGGGCGGTCGACAAGATCAAGCAGTCGGCGGTGGCCTGGCGGCGCACGTTCGTCGTCGAGGTGATGGGGCGCTACTGCGGCTACCTCGCCGTCATGTCGGGGCTGGCGACGGGGGCCGAGCGGGTCTTCACGCACGAGGAAGGGATCACGATGGCGGGCCTCGAGAAGGACCTCGAAGGCCTCGTCGCGGGTTTCCGGAAAGGGAAGCGTCTCGCGCTGATCATCCGGAACGAGCACGCGAGCCCGGTCTTCACGACGGACTTCCTGCGGCGCCTCTTCGAGGAGGAAGGCAAGGACCTGTTCGACGCGCGGCAGGCGATCCTCGGCCACCTGCAGCAGGGGGGCGACCCGACGCCGTTCGACCGGATCGTGGCGACCCGCTCGGCGGCCCGCGCGGTGGAGGTCCTCCTCGAGGAGAGCGTCAAGGACGACCCGGCGGCCTGCTATCTCGGGTTCCAGGCGGGGCGACTGACGACGTTCCCGATCTCGGGGCTCCCCTCGAAGGTGGAGGACGAGTTCGAGAGGGCGAAGGACCCGTGGTGGCGCGCCGTCGAGCCGGTCGTCCGCCTGCTGGGGCAGTCCGGGCCGGGAGCGGCATCCTGACGGCGGCCGCTGCGCCCGGACCGGAAAGGGACGGGGGTGGCGTGCGGCGCCCCAGGGCGCGGCCGGCGTTTCTGGCCGTTGCCACCGCACTCGGTGCGCTTCTCCCGATCGCGGTCATCGCCCTGCTCGAGGTCGCGAGTCTCGAGATCAACCTGAGGGCGGACGCGAGGACGCCGACCTAGGAAGGGACGTTCTTCGAGGACTTCTTCGTCCCGGATCTGCGGCTCGGCTACGCTCCGCGGCGCCTGGACCGCGTGTCGGCGCGCCGTCGACTGGAGGGACAGGTCGTCTACGACGTCACGTACACGACCGACGCGCTGTCGCGCCGCCTGTCGCCCGTGCCCGACCCGGACAGGCGGAGCCGGCACGCCCTCTTCTTCGGCTGCTCATTCACGTTCGGCGAAGGAGTCGAGGACGACGAGACCCTCCCGTCGCGGTTCGGCCGCGAAGCCCCGGGGTACCGCCCGTACAACTACGGCTTCTGCGGCTACGGCCCGCAGGCCGCGCTGTCCCGTCTCGAGCAGCCGTCTTTCCGGTCCGGCGTCGCAGAGCCCGAGGGTCTCGCGGTCTTCGTGTACCTCGCCGGGCACGAGCGGCGCGTGGTGGGCTCGATGCGCGTCGTGACCCAGTGGGGAGCGAGCATGCCGAGCTACGACGCGGACGAGGATGGGCGTCTCGTCCTGGACGGGAGCTTCCGGAGCAGCCGGCCGCTGCGGATGAGACTCTTCGCGCTGCTGGCGGAGAGCGAAACGCTGCGCCTGATGGGGGTCGACGTACCGCTCCGGATCGGCGAGAGGGACTACGAGAGGACGGCGCGGATTCTAGCGGCGGCCCGCGACGCCTACTCGAAGACCTTCCGGGGCAGGTTCGTCGTCGTTGTCTACCCGACGCCCGACCGGCGCCTTCGAATCCTGCCTCATCTCCGGCGGCTCGGAGTCGACGTCGTCGACTTCTCCGCTCTGTTCGACCCCGAGGCGCCAGGACTTTGCCTGTCAGGGGATGGGCACCCCTCTCCCCGCGCGCTCAGGATCGTCGCCAGAAGCCTGGCTCAGCGGCTCGACGTGCGGCCTCGGAGCTCCCGGGCCGCACGGGGGGATTGAAGCGCCCTACAGCGTCTCCCCCTCGAAGTACGACGCGCTCCCCGGGCCGGTGTCGTCGCGGTGGCCGGCCGGGACGAGGCTGATCGGCGGGAGCTCGTTCTCGACGAGGTAGCCGAAACGGTCGCGGAAGTCGGCGAGCGACAGCCCGCACGTCGCCGCGAACCTCGCGAGCTCGTGCGGGTCCTCGAAGTCGTCCTTGCGGAGGCGGATCATGTAGCGGCGCGCGATGGCGTAGCGGGTCGAGTGGACGTCGACCATCCGCACCTTCGTCCGCCCCGTCTGCGGGTCGATCATCTCGGCGAAGGGGATCGGGACGAAGTTTCCCCCCTGCATCGAGACCATCGCCCCCGTTCCCCCGGAGAGGATGTACTTCGCCGCGCAGTAGCCGAGGTCGCGGGTGTACTCGAGGTCAAAGGGGACGGGGTCGGCGCAGCGCAGCTCGTAGCCGATGTTCTTGTCGGTGACGGTCGCCTTCACGCCGAGCTTCTTCAGCTCCTCGTTCACGGCCATCTTCAGGATCTCGCCGATGTTCACGTCGGCGATCCGCAGGTGCCCGTGGGCGTCGCGCTCGGCCTCGGCGAGCCCCTTCAGCTCCTCGGGGTCGAGCTCGAGAACGAGCCCCTCGGCGATGATCGCCACGCCGTCCCGGCGCCCGTAGCTGAGCCTCTTGAGGATGGCCCCGACGAGCGTGTCGACGATCGCCCGGAAGCGGACCTTCTGCCCCTGGAACTCCTCGGGGATGAGCGTGAGGGTCGCCCCGGCGGCCTTTCCGATGCCGAGCGCGAGGTGGCCGGCCTTGCGCCCCATCGCGATGACGAAGTACCAGCGGGAGGTCGTCCGCGCGTCGACCATCAGGTTCTTGACGATCTCGACGCCGACGTGGCGCGCCGTCTGGAAACCGAACGTGTCGACGTCGGGGGGGAGGTCGAGGTCGTTGTCGATCGTCTTCGGGACGTGGACGACGGCGATCCGGCCGTCGGCCTTTTCGGCGAGCTTCATCGCCGAGAAAGCGGTGTCGTCGCCGCCGATCGTGATGAGGCGCGAGACGTTGAGCCGCAGGAGCGAGATGACCGCGTTCTCGAGGAGCTGGGGGTCCTTCGTCGGGTTCGCGCGGGCGATGCCGATGTGCGAGCCGCCGCGGAAGTGGATCCGGCTGACCTCGTCGATCGTGAGCGGGTGGACGTGCTCGATGTTCCCCTGCATGAGCCAATGGAAGCCGTCCCGAATGCCGAGAACGGTGACTCCCTCGAGCTGGGCGCGGATCGTGGCCGCGCTGATGACGCTGTTGATTCCAGGGGCCGGCCCGCCGCCGACGAGGATCGCCAGGTTCTTGTGCTGGCTGATGGTCATGGAGCCTCCATACAGGCGGGGGAGTCTATTGCAGGGGTGAGGAGAATCCCCGGCCGCAATCCACGACGTTCGGCTCCGCCTCCCGGGCCGGTCGACGTCGCGTGGCTCACGTTGCGGCGACGAGGGCTCTCGGCCGGCACCTGTCGCGTTCCGCGGAAGCCGCGGGGTGACCGGATCTCAGGTCAATCGTCCACCGGGCGGACGAGCGCGGCGTACGTCGCTGGCCAGGCGGCGGGAGCGCTGGCGTTCCTCGCGAGGGGCGTACGAGGGAAGTACCGCGCCGTCGCGACGCCGAGCCGCGCGGCGAGAGGGGTATCGCCCAGGTCCCTCGCGAGGAGGGCCACGACGGCCAGAACGGAGGGGCTCCCCGCGCGATCACGGGGAAGGGACTGAAAGACCGTCTTTGCGATCTCCGTTCGTCCGAGGAGGCGGAGGCTTTCGATGAGAAGCGCGTCGCTCGTCTCGCCCGGCCAGAGACGGACGAGCTTCTCCGCGAGGGCGAGCGCCCGGTCGAAGCCTCCTGTCTCGTGCGCGCGGAGGACCTGCTCGGTCAGAGAGGCGAGGTAGACGGACCCCGAGGCGGGGTCCGCGACGCCGCTCCACAGAGAGCGGCCGAAGAAGTTCCATCGCGGGGGCGGCGCGATGATGGAAGCCAGCTCGGGCGGGAAGGGGACGAGGCGCGGCCCCAGCTCGGGATGACGCTCGTACCAGGGAGGCCGCTGGAGCCTCGCCGCGACGGCCTCCGGCGAGCCCGCCGCCGATGCGGCGAAGTACCAGGGGTAGAGGAGGTGCGGGGACGCGGACGCCACGGTCGACAGGACCTGGTCCGGCGGGACGCTCGGCCGGCCGGCGTCGTCGGGCGCGACGGCGAGGGCCGGGACCTGTCGCGCGAGATCGGGCGTGAGGGCCGGGCGCCGGCAGTTCGCGATATACGTGTCGACGAGCGAAGGGTGAACCAGGAGCGGCGGGACGTTCAGGGCGATCGAAGCGCCGAGAAGGAGCCTGCGGGACCCCGTGGAGAACCGTTCCGCGACGAGAGCCGCCCAGGGCGCGAGGAGGGGAATCGCGGGGACGAGGAAGCGCGGCCCCCACCCGCCGACCCCGTGCCACGCCCACCAGGCGGAAGCGGTGACGAGAAGGGCGAGGGCGGCCGAGAGACACCCGAGCGCGGCGAAGCGGCGTGCCGGGTCTTCGGACGCTCGGACCGCGCGGAGGAGGCCGACGACGGCCAGAGCAACGGCGGGAAAGAAGAGGAGGAGTCCCCGGTTCGGACCGACGAGGAGCCGCCAGGCGCCGTCGAGGATGGGGTGGGAGAACCCCTCTCCGGAATACCCTCCGAACGGTTTGCCGAAGCGGGAGATCTCGAATCCGAGCCACGTCAGGAGAGGCACGAAAGAGCCTGCGCCGGCGAATGCCGGGAGCGACACGCGGCGGCCGGGTACCGCCAGGAGCGGAAGGAGCAGGAGGGGCGAGACGGCCGCGAGGCTCGACTTGAGGAGGACGGCGAACCCGGCAGCGGCTCCCGCTCCAGCGGCGAGGCGGCGGGCCGACCCCGGGTCCCCGGCCCGGGCCGCGCCGAACGCGAGTGCCGCCGCGCCGCCGAGCGCCGCGGCCTGGAGCGGCTCGGAGAAGTCCGAGGTCGCGTAGGCGCCGAGAGGGGATCCGAGGACGCAGAGAACGAGAGCGAGCGTCTCCGCGGGGCCCGACGCCCCGGCAAACCGGGCGGTCGCGCCGGCGGAAAGCGCCGCCAGGAGGACGGCCGCGAGCGGGGCGAGGAGGAAGAGGGGCTGCGACGTCCCGGGGCCCAGTCTCCGCTCGACGCCCTGCGCGAGGAACGCCGCGGGGACCTGGACGAGGCTCGTTCCGAGGCCGTACCGTGAAACCGAATCGACACCTCGGTCGACGCCGCGGGGCGCCCCTCGGGCCAGTCCGATCTCGCCCGTCTCGACGATGGCGACCGCGGTCCCGATCGTCTGGCGGCCGTCGGAGACCTTCCCTGCGTGGCGGTCGTCCGCGGTCAGGACGATAAAGGCCACCAGGAGGAGGGGCAGGCGCCAGCTGCGGCGGTGGCTCCCGCTTGCCCTTCGGCGGTTCGTCACCGGGCGAGCGTAGCTCAGCGTCCGGGAATCCGTGGCATCCTCCCTCCGATGCTCACGAAGCCGGTTCGCTGGCTCGCCGCGAACGTGCTCGTGCCCGCGGCCATCGCCGTCGCCCTCTTCTCCGTCCTCGAGGTCGGATGGCGCGTGGCCGGGCGGCTGGGCAGCGGCGAATGGCCCGTCACGGAGCAGGAGCGCGGCACCCGTCAGGTCCGTGCCATCGGCGCCGCTTACAGCCTCCATCCATTTCTCTCCGTCGCGAGCCGGCCGGGGGCGGTCCTCCGTCTGCCGGGGCACGTGGCGACCTTCAACTCGTTCGGGACGCGGGGTCCCGAGGTGGAGATGCCGAAGCCGAAGGGGCGTTTCCGGGTCGTCTGCGAAGGGGGGTCCACGACCTTCGACCTTCTCGCCGCGGATGACGCGAGCACCTGGCCTGCGCGGCTCGCCCGGGTTCTCGGCCCGGGTGCCGACGTCGTGAACGGTGGATTCCCCGGGTGGACGAGCGTGCAGAACCTCGTCGCGCTCGAGCTGCGCGACGTCGACTTCTCGCCGGACCTCGTCGTCGTCTTCTCCGGCATCAACGACACCCAGCCTGCAGGTCACGTCCCCTTCTTCCGCGACTACTCCGTCGGGCACGGAGAGATCCTCCCGCGGATCCTGGGTGCGGTGCCGCCTCCGCTACCGCTCGTCTCACGCCTCGTCTTCGTGGAGTGGCTCCGGAACCGGATCGGATCCGGCACCCGTGGCGTCGACGGTCGCGGCTACGCGCCGGCGTGGCGTTGGCAAGGCGGCGCGCGCCGGGACGCGATGCCGGAGGAGGGCGTGGACGTCTTTCGCCGGAACCTCCGGTCGATGGCGGGCGTCGCCACCGCGTTCGGGGCCCGGACCCTCGTCGTCGCGCAGACGGCGAGGCTTCGCACGGGGCGGGAGGAAGCGGACCGGGACTACCTCGAGTCGTGGACACCGGGGCTGACCTGGAAGGGATACCTCGACGGCGTTCGCCGCTACAACGCCGCTGCCCGGCAGCTCGCGGACGAGGACGTCGCCTCGTTCTTCGACCCCTTCGCGTCCGGGGGCTTCGCAGACGCCGACTTCGCGGACCCGGTGCACTTTTCGGCGGTCGGCTCGGACCGGTTCGCCCGGCTCCTCGCCGTGGAGGTCGAGAAGGCCCGCGCGGGCGCGTCCGCCGCGCCCCTTGCTAACATCGGGACCGGGCCCGTCGTGTCGGGTCCCGGCCACCATGAACGAAGATAGAAAATTCGGTTTCGTCGTCGGGGGAGCGCTCGCCCTTCTGGGTTCGGCGCTCGTCCTCCTCGGCTCGCGGCTCGCGGGGCCCATCCTGGGCGGTGCGGGAGCGCTGCTGCTCGTCCTCGGTGTGGCGGCACCCGGCCTCCTCGGCCCCCTCCACCGTGGGTGGATGGCCTTCGCCCGGGTGCTCGGGCGCGTGAACACGGCCCTCTTCCTCGGCCTCGTTTTCTTCCTCGTTCTCACTCCGCTCGGTTTCGCCTTCCGCCTGGTAGGACGCGACGAGCTCGCGCGCCGCCGGCGGCGCCGGACCGGCTGGGTCCCCTACCCGGAGCGCAACCGCGACCCGCGCCACTTCGAGAAGATGTTCTGATGGCCAAGCACGAGGTCCTCGCCGAGCTCTGGGAGTTCCTGAAGTACCGCAAGAAGTACTGGCTGGCTCCCATCCTCTTCCTCCTGATCCTCGTCGGGTTCCTGCTCGTCCTCGCCGAGAAGAGCGTCCTGGCGCCGTTCATCTACACGCTCTTCTGAACGTGCCGAAGCGCATCCTCGGCCTCTCGGCCTACTACCACGACTCCGCCGCCGCCCTCGTCGTCGACGGCGAGATCGTCGCGGCCGCGCAGGAAGAGCGCTTCACACGGAAGAAGCACGACGCCGGCTTTCCGCGCCACGCCGCCCTCTGGAGCCTGAAGGAGGGGGGCGTCGAGCCCGCCTCGCTCGACGCCGTCGCCTTCTACGACAAGCCGCTCCTGAAGTTCGAGCGCCTCTTCGAGACGTACCTCGACTTCGCGCCCCGCGGCTTCCGCTCCTTCCTGAAGGCGATGCCGCTCTGGATGCGCGAGAAGCTCTGGATGAAGGACCGGATCCGCGAAGAGCTCGCGTTTCCCGGAGAGGTCCTCTTCGCCGAGCACCACGAGTCGCACGCGGCGTCGGCGTTCTTCCCGTCTCCGTACGAGGAGGCGGCCGTCCTGACGATGGACGGTGTCGGCGAGTGGGCGACCTCCTCGATCGGCCACGGGAAGGGCGCGTCGCTCGACATGCTTTTCGAGCTGCGGTTCCCCCACTCGGTCGGCCTCCTCTACTCGGCGTTCACCTACTTCTGCGGGTTCAAGGTGAACAGCGGCGAGTACAAGCTGATGGGGCTCGCGCCCTACGGAGAGCCGCGGTTCGCCGACGTCATCCGGCGGGAGGTCGTCGAGGTGCACGACGACGGCTCGATCCGGCTCGACCTCGACAAGCTCGAGTTCGCTCACGGTCTCACGATGACGGGACGTGCGTTCGAGCGCCTCTTCGGAGGGCCGGCGCGGGCCGCGGAGTCGCTCCTGACGCAGCGCGAGATGGACCTCGCGGCGTCCGTGCAGGCCGTCACTGAGGAGATCGTCCTGAAGATGGCCCGGCACGCGAAGGAGCTCACGGGCGCCAGGCACCTCTGCCTCGCCGGAGGCGTCGCGCTGAACTGCGTCGCGAACGGGGCGCTGGCGCGCGCGGGTCTCTTCGAAGACCTCTTCGTCCAGCCGGCTGCGGGGGACGCGGGAGGGGCCGTGGGCGCGGCCCTGGCGGTCTGGCACCGCAGGATGGGTGGGCCGCGGTCGAGCCCGGAGAGGCTCGGGACGTGGACGTCCCCGGCAACGGGGGGCGGCCTTCCGCCGTACGCCGACGGCATGAAGGGGGCGTTCCTCGGCCCCGCCTTCTCCCCGGACGAGATCGCCGCCTGGCTGCGTGCGAAGGGGCTGCCGTTCCGGACGGTGCCGCCCGCGGAGCTCCCGGACGTCGTCGCCGGACTCCTGGCCGAGGAGAAAGTCGTCGGCCTGCTGCAGGGGCGGATGGAGTTCGGACCGCGGGCCCTCGGGGGGCGCAGCATCCTGGGCGACCCGCGCTCTCCGAAGATGCAGTCGGTCATGAACCTGAAGATCAAATTCCGCGAGTCGTTCCGGCCCTTCGCGCCGTCCGTCCTGCGCGAGGACGTTTCGGAGTGGTTCGAGCACGACGGCGACTCCCCCTACATGCTCCTGACGGCCGACGTGAGGAAGGAGCAGCGGCGCGAGACGACCGCGGCCGAGCGGGCTCTCTGGGGGATCGAGAAGCTGAACGTCCCGCGGTCGAGCATCCCCGCGGTGACGCACGTCGACTACTCGGCGCGGCTCCAGACGGTGCGGCGCGAGACGAACCCGGTCTACCATGCGATCCTCTCCGCCTTCAAGGCGAGGACGGGCTGCCCGGTCGTCGTCAACACGTCGTTCAACGTGCGCGGCGAGCCGATCGTCTGCACGCCGGAGGACGCCTGGCGCTGCTTCATGCGGACGTCGATGGACGCCCTCGTCCTCGAGAACCACGTCCTCCTGCGCGAGGAGCAGCCGGAGGTCGTCGAGACGGAGGACTGGCGGTCCTCCTTCACGCTCGACTGAACGCGGACCGATCCCGAAACCGGATGAAGGTCGCCTACGTCGTCGCCAGCCTCGATGTCTCCGGAGGGGTCCGAGTCATCGTCGAGCACGTCGAGGAGCTCCGGCGGCGCGGGCACGACGCCACCGTCCTTTCGCTCGAGCCGCCCGCGAGGTGGATGGAGATCCCGGTCCCGGTGACCGTCGTCCCCGGGATCTCCAGCGAGACACTGCCGGCGGCGGACCTCTACCTCGCGACCTGGTACGAGACGGTGGCGCCGACGGCCCGGGCGGCCGGGCTCGCGCGCACGGTCCACTTCTGTCAGGGATACGAGGCGCCCCACCCGCACCTCTTCGCCGAGCTGTCCCGGATCGACGAGGCCTACCGGCTCCGCATTCCGAAGGTCGTCATCTCGGCGCACCTCGTCGACGTTCTCTCCCCGCTCTATCCCGGCGAGTACCACGTGATTCCGCAGGCGATCGACGCGGCGAGCTTCGCCCCCGCCGAGCCGGGGCCCGGGTCACCGAGGACCCCTCCGACGATCGGCGTCGTCGGGCCTTTCGAAGCCGAGATGAAGGGGATCCGCTTCGCGCTCGAGGCCGTCGTCGACTTGCGGCGCGAGGGCCGCGCCGTTCGTCTCCACCGCGCGAGCCAGATGCCCCTCACCGGCGCCGAGCGCGCCCTCTGCCCGCCCGATGCCTACGACCTGAGCCGTCCGGCCGCCGACATGCCGGCCTGGTACGCGGGGCTCGACCTGCTGATCCACCCCTCGTTCCACGCGGAGGGCTTTCCCCTGCCGCCCTTGGAGGCCATGGCCTCCGGGGTTCCGGTCGTCCTGACGGACATCCCGTCGTTCCGCCCGATTCCCGTTGACGCCGTGGCGCGCGTACCACCGGGCGACGCCCGCGCGATGGCCCGGGAGGCGCGGCGGCTCCTGGACGAACCGGAACTCTGGTCGCGCCGGCGCCTGCGGGCGCTCGAGGTCGCCCGCACCTTCACCATCGGGCGGGCGGTCGACGCGCTGGAAGCCGTGCTGGACGGGATCCTGCGGCGGAGGTGACGGAGGCGGGCCGCGGGCGTCAGCCCACGGCGTCCCAGCGAACGTCGACCCGCATCAGGCCGTTCCGCCAGACCGGCGACTCGACGCGGAACCGCACGTCGCTCCGCTGGTCGTAAAGCGCGAGGGAGGTCTCGTCTCCGACGTAGGCGAAGACGACGAATTCGCCCTTGCCGAGCGGAAGCGACGGGACGGTGATCCGGACGCGCTGCCGGTCCCGGCCGGAGAACGGGCCGGCGCCGTCGAGGCGCGAGTCGGCGGTGAAGCAGACGATGTTGTCGGGCGTGGAGACGGCGAGGTGGAGCTGGACGGGGCGGGCCGGATCGTCGACGGCGAGCTCGATCTCCGCCGCCCAGGCGTCCCCCGGCGCGAACTCGTTTCGCTCGAGACCGTCGCCGTCGAAGAGCCTCACGGAGAGGATCTTCGCGTGGGTCCCGGCCCCGTCGGGGATGGCGCTCGCGGTTTCCCGGATCCCGTCCTTTGCGGCGAGAAACCGCTCGTACTCGAGGACCACCTTCTGCGCCTGACCCTCGGCCGCGACGAGGCCGTCGCGCAGCCAGAGGGCGTGGTCGCAGAACGTGGAGATGTAGTAGAGCGCGTGGCTGCAGAAGAAGATCGTCCGGCCCGAGCTCTTCAGGTCGAAGATCCGGTCGATGCACTTCTTCTGGAACCGTGCGTCGCCCACGGCGAGGGCCTCGTCGAGGATGACGACGTCGGGGAGGACCGCCGTGGCGACGGCGAACGCGAGGCGCATCGACATCCCCGAGGAGTAGGTCTTCACCGGCCGCTCGAAGAACTCTCCGAGCTCGGCGAACGCCTCGATCTCGGGGAGGGCGGCGTCGATCTCAGAGCGCGACAGTCCCGTCAGGGCCGCCTGCAGCACCGCGTTCTGCCGTCCCGTCACCTCCGGGTGGAACGAGGCCCCCAGCTCGAGGATCGAGGCGATGCGGCCCGGGACCGTGAACTCCCCGGTCGTGGGGGGAGTCGTCCCGGCGAGGACCTTCAGCAGGGTGCTCTTGCCCGAGCCGTTCTCCCCGATGAGGCCCATCACCTCACCGCGCTCGAGCCGGCCCGAGACGCTTCGGAGGGCGTACACAGGCTCGTGCCGCTGGCGGCCGGTGATGGCTTCGATCAGCCGGTCGGCCGGACGCGGGTAGACGCGGTAGACCTTCGAGAGGTCCTGAAAGGCGAGTGCGGGAATGCTCATCGCGGTCGGCGTGGATCTTAGGGGACGGCCGCCTTCAGCGGCCCGGGCAGGCCATGACGTCCGAGAGCGCGAGGCGCGGGAGCTCGAGGCCGGCCGGGAGGAGGGACGCAAAAACGTCGGACGAGAAGAGCTCCTCGTCGCCCGGATAGGTCGGGACGATGACCGGGGGAAACCGTGCGAAGAGCGTACGCGTCGGGACGGTACGAAGGCGTTCGTTCTCTCGCCGCTTCTCCTCGAGGCGGGGCAGGTCGACGGCGATCCGGTGGAGGGCCCTGAGGTTCGAGAGGGAGTGCTCTCCGGCGAGATCCGGGCCGCACTCGGGCACGGGAACCCGCAGGAGGTGCGCGACGGCGCGGACGGCTCGCCGCCGGAGGCCCCGGGGTCCGGCGGTGAGTTCCGCGGGGCGGCCGCCGTCCCTGTACGGGTCGATCGTGAGGACGCCGCCGCCGGGCGCCGTCTCGCGGAGGATCCGCTCGGTCCGGTGGAGGAACGTGAGGAGGACGGCCGGGAGGAGCGCGGTCCGGAGCTCGTCGTCGACGTTCTTGAAGAACGTCGCGAAGGCGTTCTTCTCGATCAGGAACCCGCGGTTGAAGACGCCGAGGGCCTCGCCGGTGGCGCCCGACCGGTGGCGGACGACGGCGCGGGGCTCGTAGGTCGTCCCGAGGCCGCGCGAGGCCAGGCGCAGGCCGAGGTCGACGTCCTCGAGATACGCGAAGAAGTCGTCGTCGAACCCCCCGTGCGAAAGGAACGTCTCCTTCCGGATTGCCATGTTCCCGCCGCACGGGGCGAGCCGCGCCGTACCGGGCGGGTCGTCGCGCACGTCCGCGAGCGGCCGGCCGAAGTCCTTCTGGAACGCGTGCCCGTCGAAGGCGAGGAGCGTGTCGCGGTAGTCGACCTTCGTCCCGTCCCAGCTGACGATCCGCCCGGTCACCGCCGCCACGTCGCTCGGAGCGGCGTCGAGAGCCGAGACGAGGGTGGAGAGCCACCCCTTCTCGACCTTCGTGTCGTTGTTCAGGAGGACGAGCGTTTCGCCGCGGCTCGCGAGGGCCCCGAAACGGACGCCGGGAGCGAAGCCGAGGTTGCGGCCCGCGGTCTGGAGCCGGACGGCCGGAAACTCCTCCCTCACGAACGAGGCGGTCCCGTCGGTCGAGCCGTTGTCGACGACGACGATCTCCACATCGGCGGACGGCCAGCCGTCCTGGGCGAGCGAGGCGAGACAGGTCGCGAGGTGCTCCCGTCCGTCGTGGGTCAGGACGACGATCGAGACGGCGGGGCCGCTCACCGGGGGCGCCTCCCGGACAGGGTGTCGGAGAGGCGCTCCTTCAGACTGCGCAGGGCGCCTGCCGGAGCGGATCCTTCGGCCGCGCGGTGCGGGTCGAACGCCGGCGCGGCGGCGAAGTCGAGAACGGGCGCGAGGGTCCGTTCCCATCGGTACGACGCGGCCGCGGCGCGCCCGCGTTCCGAAAGGCCTGCGCGGAGCGCCGGGTCGGTGAGGACCCGCACCAGCGCCGCCGCGAGCCCTTCCGCGTCGTCCGGGTCGACGAGGAGCCCGGCTCCCGAATCGGAAAGGAGCTGTCCCATCGCGCCTCCCCGGTGCGAGACGATCGGGAGCCCCGCCCACAGGAAGTCGAGGCCGCGCGTCCGGAGCGACAGGTCGGTCTCGAGCCCGGGCCGGTGCGTCAGGATCGCGGCCGTCGCCTCGAGGTAGACGGCACCGCGGGTGTCGTAGGGGAACCAGGGGACGAAGAGGACCTGCCGGCCGTGCCAGCCGCGCGCGCGCGCCGTCTCCTCCGCCCGGGCGTAGGCGCCCTGCGGCGTCGTCTCCGGGTTCGGGCTCGCCACGAAGACGAGGCGGCAGGCCGGGACGCTCGCCAGGACGCGGTCGAAGACGGCGAGGAGGGCGGCCGGGTCGTACCAGTCGTAGACGCCGCCGAAGAAGAGGACGGGATCGTCCGGGCCGATGCCGGTTTCGGGCGTCCGGAGGAGAGCGGGCCCGGGAGCCGGTGGCTCGGCGGGGACGCCGAAGGGCGCCACGGCGAGGAGCCGCTCGAGCGACGGGTCGTCGGCCCAGACCCGGGGGTTCACCCGACCGAGCGCGAGGAGGAAGCCGGCGTAGAAGGCACGCTGCAGCGGCGAGGAGACGAGGAAACGGTCGCCGCGCTCGAGCTGCAGGGAGAGTGTCGCGTGGTCGTGCCGGAAGACCCCGGGCCCGAGGCGGGCGGCGTAGGCGAGGTTCTCGACGAGGAACGGATCGTAGAGGTCGACGAGCGTCGGGATCGGCGCCGCGGAGCGGAAAAGGTCGTTCGAGACGTGGCCGGAGACGACGGCGCCGTCGTGCCGCGCCGCGAGCGAAGCGATCACGCCCGGGTCGAGCCGCTCGACGGACACGCCCGAGGAACCGAGCCATCGCGGGGCTTCGGAGGGCTCTCCGGGCGCGGCGAGGGTCGTGGCGTGGCCGGCCGCGGAGAGGCGCCTCGCGATCTCGCACGCGCGGATTCCCATGCCGGCCATCCGGGCTCGGGCGGGCTCGGGGGAGAGGACGAGGATCCGGGACATCAGAAAACGTCGTTGTCGCCCCACCGGGCGTCGAAGTTCGCAGGGCTCACGTCGACCGTTCCCCCTGTCGGCGTGGGCAGAATGCCGAAGGGGTTTTCGTCGTCGGCGACGGTGAAGCCGAACCGGTTCGTCAGGTGGGGGAGGAGGGGCGAGAAGCGGGTTACCCCGACCCGCAGCTCGGTGATTCCTCGGGGCGCCAGGTCGCGGCTGACGGCGGAGAAGACCGCGTCGAGCCCCTCTCCCGTTCCGGGCTGACCCGACTGCAGGTCGACGAGCACCGCGATGGGCCCCGCCGTGGAGGCGACGGCGAACGCCTTCGCGACTCTTCCGGCGTGCGCCGTGTAGACGCGGTAGTAGCGTTCCGGGCGGGCGTGATAACGCCAGTTGAGGACGGCGCGGGTCCGTTCCACGCGGAAGCCGGGGAGCGCGTGGAGCCGGACGGCGAGCTCGTCGACGCTTTCCGGGAAGGTGTCGGAGATCTCCACGGCGAGGCTGTCCCCAGCCGGGCCGTCGAGAGAGGCCAGGGAAGACAGGGAAGACAAGGATGTCGAGCAGGCGGCCATCCACTCGTATCGGTACCCGAGGAACCGGCTTCCGAAGCGGGCGGCGCCGCGGTTCGGGAAGCCGCAGAAGTACGGGATGCCGGCCGAGGCCGCGAGCTTCATCGCCGCCTCATGCAGCGGGATGAGCGGCGGGAGGCGTCCGGCCATCCTGGCGGAAGGGTCGGTCATGATGTCGCAGAAGACGAGCGCGTCGCGCCGCTGCCCGCCGCCGTGAAGCCGCCACCGCCACCCGCCGTAGTACGCGACGACCTCGCCCTCCCGCTCGCCGACGACCCCGAAGTGGTCGAACGGGCTCCGGCCGTATTTCCAGTCCCACTCCGTGCTCGTCAGCTCGGCGCCGTAGGCACGCTGGAAGAGCTTCTGGATGCCCGGCAGGTCTCCCGGCGCGAACGCCCTCACCTCGAGGTGGGTCACCCTGCTGCCGTCCGGGCCCGGGTGCCGGTCCGTCTCGGTCGGGCGTCCACGGGTTGCATTCGCCCGCGACGTTACCAAAGAATGCGGTCGCTCGTGCGCCTGCTCTCCGCCGTCATCGTCAACTACCGCTCCGCGGCTCTCGCCGCCGGCTGCGTCGCGAGCCTTTGCCGCGAGGCGGCCGGAGCCGGCGTCCCGCTCGAGGTCGTCGTCGTCGACAACAGTGCCGAGCCGGAGGAGCGCGCTCTTCTGGGAGCGCTCGAGGGCGTCCGGTACCTGCCCGTCGAGAAGAACTCCGGCTACGCGGGAGGCCTGAACGCCGGAGTCGAGGCGGCGACGGGCGATGTCCTGCTCCTCGCGAATCCGGACCTCGTCTTCGCGTCCGGGTCCATCTCGCCGCTGCTCGGAGCACTGGGGACACCCAACGCCGGTGCGGCGGGTCCCCGGTTCACGTGGGACGAGGAGGGACGCTGGCTCCTTCCGCCGCTGTGGCTCCCGTCTCCGGGCGGGGAAGTGGCGAAGATCCTCGCCCGTTCGGTCCTGGGAATTCGCGGTCCGCTCCTCAGGGCCTGGCACGCCCTTGCACTCCCGCAGTGGGAGGCGTCCGTCCCGATCGCGGTTCCCGGTCTCGTCGGCGCCCTCATCCTCGTCCCGCGCGACGTCTGGGCGCGGGTAGGACCCTTCGACGAACGCTATCCGCTCTTCTACGAAGACACGGACTGGTCCCTCCGCCTCGCGCGCGAAGGGCTCTCCGCGCTCCTCGTGCCCGCCTCGCGAGTCGTCCACCTTCACGGGCAGAGTACGGCGCGCTCCTCGGCGGGGTCCCTCGCCAGCTTCCTGGTGTCAGAGCAGCACTACTTCGATACTCACTTCTCCGGGGCGGCCCGCGCGCTCCGGCGGGCGGCGGGAAGGATCCTGCCGCCTGCTCCGGACGACGCCGTCCCCATCGTCCGCACGCCGCCCCGCCTCGAGTGGGGCGGCCCGGGACCGGCCCTCGTCGAGATGACGACGGTTCCCGAAGGAGCTCCGGCCGCAGGATGCTTCGTCGAGAAGGGCTTCCTCGATTTCGCGGGGGCCGACTGGGACCGGGTCCCTGCCGGGCCGGTCTACGTTCGGGTCACGCAGAGAGGCTCGGGGAGAGTCGTCGTCTCGACGGCCTTTCGAAAGGCCGAGCCGGTCAGCCCCGGCCCAGGAGCCGGGAGATCCTGAGAGCGAGCCGGACGCCTCTTCGGGAGCGGAGCGCGACGTCGGCGTCGTAGAGGCGCTGGAGCTCGACGTCTCGCGCCTCGACGATCGCCGTCGCCTCGGCCTGCAGACGATCGAACGCCTCGCGTGCTGCCGCGGCCTCTTCCAGACGGCGGGAGGCCCGTCGCTGGAGAGCGAGCAGGC
This sequence comes from uncultured Holophagales bacterium, assembly GCA_963696015.1. GTDB lineage: Bacteria > Acidobacteriota > Thermoanaerobaculia > UBA5066 > UBA5066 > UBA5066. Next base: position 36,343 of record CAVOJA010000088.1, on the reverse strand, counting down.
GGTCCCTGGCCGTGGGAAGCGCCGGAAGGGCCGGTGCTCCTGCCAGGCACGCCGCCCGGTAGACGGTGTCGAGCCGGGCGAGGTGCTCCGGGAAGAGCATCGGTGATTCCGCCGGGCAAGAGGCACGCAGCCGGGCGAGGAGTCCGGGCTCCTCGGCGAGGCGTCGGAACGCGTCCGCGAGGCCCTGAACGTCACCGGCACCCACGACGAGTCCTCGCCCGCCGACCCGCTCCGGCAGGGCCCCGGCGTTGGAGACGACGAGGGGGAGACCGAGGGAAAGCGCCTCGTCGAGCGCGAACGAATGCGATTCGTGAGCGAGGGATGGGAACGCGGCGGCGTCGAGCGGAAAGCGGGGGAGGTCCGAGGGGGTATAGGGACCGTGGAAGACGATGCGATCCGGAGGTGCCGAAGCTCGAAGGGATCTCTCGAACCCGGCGTCCGGGGCCGTGCCGAAGAGATGGACTTTGACGCCGAGAGACGCGGGAAGGGACGCTGCGGCGGCGACGAGGAGGTGCGTCCCCTTGGCCGGGAGGAGGTTCCCCCAGTGGCCGACGTCGAGGCCGGGAGTGGCGCGCGTCGTCGCGGCCGCCGGAACGGGAAGGTGGGGAAGGGCGACGGGCAGGACCGCGAGAACGCCCGGGGGGAAGGCCCCGACTTCCTCGAGAAGCCGGCGCTGCGCTTCGGACGGGACGAGGACGGTCGCCAGGAGGGACCGTTCCCGCTCGAGGAAAAGCGCCCGGAGCGAGAGCTCGTCCTCGACCTCGGCGTCCGTCTCCCAGGGGTCGCGCCTCACGCAGGGAGTGCAGAGCCCGGGAGACTCGGGAACCCGGCAGAACGACAGGTCGGCCTTCAGGCGGTGGACGCGCGGGCAGGAGAGAGCGACGTCGTGGAGCGTTGCGACCACCGGAACTCCCGCCGATGAAGCGACGGCAGCGAGGTTCGGAACGAGGCGGAGCCAGGAGTGGACGTGGAGGACGTCGGGGCGGAGGTGCCGGAGAAGGTCGGCCACGAGCGCCTCGCCGTCAGGGCGGTCGCGCAGGCGTTCGGTGTGCGGGGCAAGCCCTTCGAGCCGGAAGACGGGAACTCCGGTGACGTCTTCTTCCGAGAGGCGCGCCGGGGCCCGGCCGCGGTCGGAGCCCGAAAGGACGTAAGAGTCTTCTCCGTGGGCCTTCTGCGCCGACGCCACAGCCTCCACGTACCCTTCCACCCCGCCCCGAAACTCGGGCGCGAACCCGTGGACGGCGTGCAGGACGCGCATCTCGGGCATCATAGCGGGGTCGATGTCGTCCCCTCCCGTCTACGAGGAATGCCTTCTCGTCCCGTACGGCGCTTTCGAGGTGCGGCCCGAGACCCTTCTCGTCCTCGCGCCCCACCCGGACGACGAGGTCTTCGGGTGCGGAGGGTTTTCAGCGCTCGTGGCGGAGGCCGGCGGGCGAGTCATCCCCGTCCTTCTGACCGATGGCCGCGCGGGCGACTTCTCGGAAAGCTCGGATGCAGCGGCATACGTCGCCACCCGCCAGGCGGAATCGGCGCGGGCGGCTGAGATCCTCGGCACGGAGCCGCCGCGGGCCCTCGGGTTCCCCGACCGTTCGCTCCCGGCCCGGGGAGAAGAGCTCGTGGCGGCGCTCGTGGCGCTCTTCGCGGAGGTCCGCCCGGATTCCGTCCTCGTCCCTTCACCTGCCGAGACGCACCCGGACCACCGTGCCGCCGCGCGGGCCGCGCACCTCGCGTTCGCACGCGCCTGGCCCGACGCGCCGGCGAGACTCGTCTTCTACGAGGTGAGCGCGCCTCTCGCCCCGAACCGCCTCGTCGACGTCGACGCGGCAGCGGCGCGGAAGTCCGCCGCGGTCGCCGCGTTCGCGAGCCAGCTGACGGAGAGGCCCTTCGACGCGCTCGTCGACGGGATCAACGTCTACCGGGCGATGACGCTTCCGGCGGGGATCTCGAGGGCGGAGGCCTTCCTCGAGCTGACCCGCGAGGAGGCCGTCGCCCTCTCGTGGCCGGCCCTCTGTCGCCGCGCCGGGCCCGAGCGGCCCGACGCCTTCGTCCCCGCCGTCCGGATCTCCGTCGTCATCCCGACGTTCGACCGTCTCGCGGATCTGCGGCGGACCCTCGCCGCTCTCGAATCGGATCGTGCGGGCCTGCCGTTCGGCGTCGAGATCGTCGTCGTCGACGACGGGTCGGCGGACGGGACGAGTGCATTTCTCGAGAAGTGGGCCGCCCGTGCGCCCGGAGCGAGGACGCTCTCACAGGAGAACTCCGGACCGGCGCGGGCCCGGAACCGCGGGGCAGCGGCCGCGAGGGGCGAGATCGTCCTGTTTCTCGGAGACGACACCGTCCCGGAGCCCGGGTTTCTTTCCGTCCACGAAAAGACCCATCGACTCGGCGGTCCCGGTCCCCTCGCCGTCCTCGGCTACACGACGTGGGACGAGGAGCGGATGCGCGTCACGCCGTTCCTCACGCACCTCAACGAGAAGGGCACGCAGTTCGGCTACTCGATCATCCCGGATCCGGACGACGTCCCGTTCAACTTCTTCTATACCTCCAACGTCTCGCTGCCCCGTGGAACGTTTCTGGCGCTCGGGGGTTTCGACGAGGAGTTCCCGTCCGCGGCATGGGAGGACGTCGAGTTCGCCTACCGCGCGACACGGGCGACGCCGGCGCTCCGGATGGTCTACCGATCCGCGGCGCGAACCCGGCACAACCACCCGACGGACCTTGCCTCCTCCCGCCGCAGGCAGCGAAAGGCCGGCGCGGCGGCAGCGACGTTCGCCCGGAAGCACCCCGAGCTCTCCCATTGGCTCGGCCTCGAGGAGGCAGCGAAGGTCGGGACCGGGCGGCGGCCGCTCCGTCTCGGCCTGGCAGAGGGCGCCATCCGCGCCCTGGACCCGCTCGGCGTCCCATTCCCTGGCGTCGCCTACGACCGCCTCCTCCGGTGGGACTACCTGCAGGGGATTCGGACCGCGGTCGAATCGGTGGCCTGACCTGTCCGGACCCGAGGACGGGCCGTCCCCGGCAGGGAGATTGCAGGTACGTTCGCGGGTGACCCGGCGACCTCTTCCGAGGGCGCCGAGAGCCATCCTGGAGGTCGCGATGTCAGCAAGTTCCGTTCCTTCCGTCCCGGGTCGCCGAAACGTCCATCGGTTGGCCGGCGTCGTGCAGGGACTGCTCGTCGCCGCCGGTCTCGTTCTCCTCTCCTTCCCGCTGGACGCTGGAGGTCACAGGGGGGGAGGGGGCGCTTCCTCGCGGGGCGGCTCGAGCGGCGGCGGCTCGTACTCGGGTGGCTCGCGGGGCAGTTCTGGCGGTAGCCGCTCGTACTCGGCCGCGCCGCGGAGCTCATCGGGAGGCAGCCGGTCGTACTCGGCCGCGCCGCGGAGCTCGTCGGGAGGCGGTCGGTCGTACTCGGCTGCGCCGCGGAGCTCGTCGGGAGGCAGCCGGTCGTACTCGGCTGCGCCGCGGAGCTCGTTGGGAGGCGGTCGGTCGTACTCGGCTGCGCCGCGGAGCTCGTCGGGAGGCAGCCGGTCGTACTTGGCTGCGCCGAGGAGCTCGTCGGGAGGCGGTCGGTCGTACTCGACCGGACCGCGCAGCACCTCGAGTACGAACCGGTCCTACCTGGCCGGGACCTACTCGTCCCGCGGCAGCTTTGGAGACGGTGGGTCCCCTTCGTCGGGCTCCCGGGGCGTTTCCGGTGGCCGCACCGTCTCCGGTCTGCCCACAGGATCTCGCGGCGGGCAGGGCGGCCCCCCGCCAGGCGGCGGCAACCCCAGGGGCCAGCCGGGCGCGGGTCCCCGCGGAGGCGGCTCAGGCGGCCATCCGGGTGAGGGTGGTGGCCATCCGGGCGGCGGAGGCCATCATGGTGGCGGCTATTACTACGGCGGGCACCGGGGCTGGTACTGCCCGCCCACTTACTACGCCGGCTCGTCGTGGCTCTGGGGCGGCCCGTGGGACTGGTGGTGGGGCTGGGGCTCCGGCTGGGGCTGGGGCGGTGGCTGGGGTTGGGGCGGTGGTGGTGTCTACGTCATCAACGAAGGCGCGCCGGTCGCGAACCAGTACGCGCGGGTCGACACCGACGTGAACCCGGAGGCTGCCGAGGTCTACCTGGACGGGACTCTCATCGGGCAGGCCGACGACTTCGACGGTTTTCCCGACTATCTCTACCTCGAGACCGGGAAGTACCGCCTCGAGCTCCGCCACCCGTCCTACGAGACGATCGTGAGGGAGATCGAAGTCAGGGCGGGGCAGGCAATCGCGTTGAACGACCAGATGAAGCTCCTTCCCGGTATCAAGAAGCTCCAGGTCGTCGACCCTGAAGACAAGGGGACGCCGCTCGGCCGGGTCTTCGGAAAGCCGGGGGCACGGACGAACGAGGCCGAAGGCGGCAAGACCGGGCGTTTCGACGTGCAGGGCGGGCCCGACTCTGGCATCGACGGACAGCCCATCGAGGTCGATTTCGACGGCCCGGACAAGGACGTCCGGCCTCCCGTGCCGCCGGCGCCGCCCGCAGATGCCGAGGCGTGGCGCGGCCCGGAGCCGCAGGGGGGAGATGTCGCTCCGGCCGCGCAGGGGCGTCTCCGGTTCGAGGTGGCGCCGGATGACGCGGCGGTCTACGTCGACGACCGATACGTCGGCACCGCTGAGGAGCTCGGTGACCTGAGCCGTGGCCTCCGTTTGAAGCCGGGAAAACACGTCGTAACGGTGGTCCGCCCGGGGTACGGACCGAAGACGGTGACCGTCGAGGCGAAGCCGGGAGCATCCATCGACGTCGTCATCGAGCTGGAAAAGTAGACTCCCGCCGGAAATGGCAGAGGGCGGGTCGCGTCTCTCTCGACGCGATCCGCCTTTTTTTCGTGAACGGAGGGTCTAGAGGGCGAGGAGCGACAAGGCGTAGGCTTCGGCCGCCAGGCGGGGATTCCGGCGCGAGTCGGGCAGGTCCGCGGCCTCGAGGAGTGCCCGGCTCGCGGCCTCGAGGAGGACGCTGCTCCCGGCTTTCGAGAGGAGCGCCAGGTCTTTGTAGCGTTCGGCGTGGAGGACCGTCCGGCCCGCCGGGTCCGTTCCCGCCGCCACCGCGTCCCTGAGGATCCGGGCGAGGAGGCCGAAGCGATCGGCTGTCGCGGCGGCGTCTTCAGCAGCCAGCCTCGCGGCCAGGACGAGGGCCCAGCCGGCCTCGCCCGACAGGAAGAGGCCCGAGGCGGCTTCGAGAAGGGCGTCCCGCGAGGCGCGCGCGCCGGCGAGGTCCAGATCGAGGGCCTCCTCCTCTCCGGCAGGGCGGAAGGCGGAGCGCACGGCAGCCTCCTCGGGAGACATCCCCCGCGCGACGAGGGAGGCGACGAGCGCCTCGCGCGACGGGGACGGAAGCCGCCGCAGGACGAGGCGGGAGAGGATCGTCGGGGGGAGGAGACGCGGACGGGCCGCCGTGAGGACGAAACGGGCGCGGGACGGGGGTTCCTCGAGGACCTTCAAGAGCGCGCTGAAGGCCGCCGCTTCGGTCCTGTCGACGTCGAGGAGGACGAGGACGCGCAGCGCGGCCTCGTACGGGTTGCGGAAGGCGTCCGAGGCGAGGGCTCTCACGAGCGCCGTCGGGATCGTGGTTTCCTTCGAGGCCGAAGATTCGTCGAATGCGGGCGTGTTCGCGCGCCGGCTCGCCTCGGGGGCCGCGACGAGGAGGTCGGGGTGCTCGCGCCGGGCGACCCTGCGGCAGTCGTTGCAGGCCGTGCTCCGGTCGCCGCTCCGGCAGAGAAGCCCGGCCGCGACGTCGAGCGCCTCGGCCTCGAGGCGCCGGGAGCCGCGCCCGGTCAGGAGCAGGACGGGAACGTCGGTCATCGGGCCTTCAGGAAGGTGTCGAAGTCGTCGGCCAGGAGCCCGGCCAGCGCGTCCGGCCGCTTCGTCCCGTCGAGGACGCAGAAGCGCCCCGGCTCGCGCCGGGCGCGGTCGAGGTACGCCGCCCGGACGCGGCGGTGGAAGGCGAGCGCCTCACGCTCGATTCGGTCCTTCCCGCTCCGGGAGGCCGTGACACGGGCCAGGCCCGTCTCGGCTGGGCAATCGAAGAGGTAGGTCCGGTCGGGCTCGCGGCCGCAGAAGCGCTCGTGGAGGAGGTCGACGAGCTCCTCGCCGATCCGGCGCCCCGCGCCCTGGTAGGCGCGCGAGGCGTCCGTGTAGCGGTCGCAAAGGACGACCATTCCGGCGGCGAGCGCGGGCTCGATCGACTCCGTCAGGTGCTGCCTCCGGTCGGCGAACATCAGGAGAAGCTCGGCCCGAGGGTCGATCTCACCGGCGTGGAGGAGGAGGCGGCGCAGCCGGACTCCCGTCGGCGTGCCGCCGGGCTGGCGCGTCACGAGGAGGGGGACGCCGAGGCGACGCAGGCGTCTCGCGAGGAGCCGGAGCTGGGTCGTCTTGCCGGAGCCCTCGATTCCCTCGAAGGTGACGAAGGGGCCCTCGAGCCTGCGGATCCTCACGAGGCGCGATTCTCGCATGCAGGGCGACGCCCCCGCCGAACCGGCCAGTACGGCCTCCGTATACTGAAGGGCCTTCCGACTTTGCCGCAGAACGAGAGGAACAGGACGTGACCCACGCCCCGCCCGCAGCCCGCCGGAGGGCCATCGTCCTCTTCGGAGCTCTTGGTGCGCTCATCGCGCTGATGTCGGTCGCCGACATGTTCCTGCCGAAGGCGTGGGACGGCGTCGTTCCCGACCCCTACGCCGAGGGCGCGATCCAGGTGCGGGCCGTCGTGCCCGGGGGACCGGCGGCGGTGGCCGGGATCCGGTCAGGCGACACCCTCCTCGGAATCGGGCGGAGAATGCTGAATTCTCCCGCCGAGGCGGCTTCCGAGCTCGGACGGCACGCAGCGAAGGAAACCGTCCCTTACCTGGTCAAGCGCGGAGAGCAGGTCCTCGAGCTGCAGCTGGTCCTGTCGCCCTACCGCCTCGGCTCGGCGGCCTACGTCTACTACGCCCTGCTCGGAGGGCTGTTCTTCGGGCTCGGCCTCTTCGTCTACTCCCGGAGCGCGGGGGATGCCGCGGCGGAGGTCTTCTTCCTCCTCTGCGTCCTCTTCATGCTCTTCTTCGTCTGCCGTCTCCGCCCTTCGAGCTACTACTGGATCGACTATTTCGTCCAGGTGGCCGGCACTCTCGCCCTCTTTCTCCTCGGCGCGGTCTTTCTCCACTTCTTTCTCCTCTTCCCGCACCGGAAAGTCTTCCGCTTCGCCGACCCGCGTCCCGGAGAGGAGGCCCCGGCGGCACCGCTCGTCTTCATCCAGCGCTTTCTCAACGGGTCGCCCGCGCTCTTCGTTCTTCTCTACACGCTTCCCCCCGCTTTCTACGCCCTCCAGATGGCGGCGCTCAGGCGGACCGGGGATCGCTCCGGCCTCGTCTACGGGGCACCTCGGGCGAACTGGATCCTCCTGGCCGACTACCTCGTCCTCGGGCTCCTGGCCCTCGCGCACTCCTGGTGGACGGCGCGCGAGAAGACGACGCGCCGTCCGATCCTCGTCCTGCTGCTCGGCACGCTCGGCGGCATCGTCCCGTTCGTCCTCTTCGCCGTCTACTTCCCGTCGCTCTTCCGCGACGAGCGGTACCTGGCGTGGGGCGTCGTCCCGATGGCCCTCGTGCCGCTCACCTTCGCCTTCGCGATCGTGAGGTTCCGGCTCTTCGACGTGCAGCTCATCGTCGGCAAGTCGATCGTCTACGCGATCCTGACGGCCATCGTCACCGGCCTCTACGCGCTGGCCGTCGTCACCGGGAATGCCCTCGTCTCCTCGCAGGCGCTCTTCTCGTCGCCGCCGTTCGCCTTCGCGTTCGGCCTCGCGGTGGTCCTCCTCTTCGACCCGCTCCGACGCCGGATGCAGGCGATCGTCGACCGGGTCTTCTTTCGCGACAGGGCCGACTTCCAGACCGCGTTCCTCGACATGAGCCGGCAGGTCGTCGCCCAGCTCGACCGCGGCAAGATGCAGCAGCTCCTGACGGAGCGGACCGCGGATCTGCTTCGGCTGACCCGCCTCGACCTCATGACCCCGCGGCCCGAGGACGGAGCGCTCGTCGACCCGCGGCGCGACGAGCTCGCCCTGCCGGTCGGGGCGACGCTCGGGCGAATGCTCGTCGAGCGCAACGCCCCCGTCTCTCTTCGCGACCTCGACTCGTGGGCGCTCGACGCGGTGTCGAGGTCGTTCCTCAAGGCGCAGCTCGACCGGGGCGTCAGGCTCCTCGTCCCGATGGCGACGCGGGGGAGGCTCCTCGGCGTCCTCGCGGCGGGGGCGAAGAAATCCGAGGAGGAGTTCCACCGGGAGGATCTCGACCACCTCGCGACGATCGCCAACCAGGGGGCGCTCGGCCTCGAGGTGGCGGCGCTCCACGAGCAGCTGACGCGCCGGGCGGAGGTCGAGCGCGACCTCGAGATCGCCCGCGACATCCAGATGAGCCTTTTTCCCCGAGAGCTGCCGAAGATCGCGGGAATCGAGCTCTACGGCGTCAGCATTCCGGCGAAGGTCGTCGGCGGTGACTTCTACGACTTCCTGCCGGTCGACGGCGGGTTCGACGGGCGTGTCGCGCTCGTCGTCGGCGACGTCTCGGGGAAGTCGATCCCGGCGTCGCTCCTGATGGTCGCCGCCAAGGAGATCGTCTACGCCCGGGCCATGCAGGACCCCGAGCCGTCGACGGTCTTCCGCGAGTCGAACCGGCGGATCTACGAGATCAAGCGGAGGATGTTCGTCTCGCTCGGCTACTTCCTCTACGACCCGGTCGAGCTGACCCTCCACTACTCCGCCGGCGGGCAGCCGTCGCCCCTGGTCGTCCGCGGGGGCGAGGTGACGGAGATCCCGCACCCGGTCAGCCGCCTGCCTCTCGGCGCGCTCAAGGACACGACCTACGACGCGATGACCTTCTGGCTCCGCAGGGGCGACCTCCTCCTCTTCTACACCGACGGCCTGAACGAGGCGATGTCGGTCGAAAGCGCCTTCTTCGGCGACGAGCGGCTGAAGGCTTCCCTCGTGCGCCATTCCGCCGCACCCTTGCCAGAGATGGCCGAGGAGATCCTGGAGGACATCCGGCAGTTCACGTTCGGCGCCGAGCAGTCGGACGACGCGACGTTCGTCCTCATGAGAGTCACGGGGGAGAAACCCGCCGCGACCGGAGTCGTATAGTTTTCTGGGCCCCTCGGGCCCGGGAAGGCGCACGCCCGTGACGAAGCCACGCCCGAAGAAGACCGTCCTGATCGCCGTTGCCTTCGTGGTGCTCGGTGCGGGCACCGCGGCGGCCGTCCTCGCCCGGAGCGGGCGCGACGTGACGACGACGTCGGCCGAGGCCTACGAGGTCTATCAGAAGGGCCTCGAGGACGAGCGGCGGATGTACCACAAGGACGCCCTCGCCGCGTACGCGAAGGCGCTCGAGCTCGACCCCCACTTCTCGATGGCCACGCTCCGGCTCGCCGGCAACCTCGCGAGCCGGGACCGGGAGCGGTCCCGGTCGCTCGTCCAGTGCGTCTCCCGCAACCCGGGGAACCTCAATGAGCGGGAGAAGCTCTTCCTCGCCATCTTCGAGGCCGAGCTCATCGGAAAAGACCAGAAGAAGTCCGGAGAGCTGATCCGGGAGTACGTCCGCCGATTCCCGGACGATCCGGAGGGCTACTTCCGCCTGGCGGGCGTCCTGATGCGCGAGGGGAGGACCGAGGAGATGCTCGCAACCTACGAGCGGCTCCTCTCCCTCGACCCGAACCAGGCTACGGCCTACAACTCGCTGGGTTACCACTACATCGGACGTCGGGATTTCGTGAAGGGGGAGGATTACCTCAAGCGGTACCGGTTCCTCGCGCCCGACCAGGCGAATCCCTACGACTCTCTCGGAGAGCTCTACGCGAACACCGGTCGTTATGCCGAGGCAGAAGCGCACCTGAAGCAGGCGCTTCAGATCCGACCGGACTTCGTCGCGGCCATCGGCCATCTCGGGACCCTGGAGGTCGGGCGGGGAAACGCGGAAGCCGCCGCCGGTCACTTCCGCCGTGCGGCGGAGATGTCGGAGTCGTGGAAGGACAAGCTCATGTACGTCGGCGCCGCGGCGAGTTCGCTCCTCGACGCGGGTCGCCCGGACGACGCGCTCGCGACGCTCGACGAGGCCGCGGCCGCCCCGCCGGCGCTCTCTCCCAGGGAGACCTTCTACTTCCGTCACCACACGGTCCGATCGCGAGCGGTCGCACTCTCGCTCGCGGGCAGGGTCGCCGAGGCCGAGGCCGCGATGACCCTTTTCCCCGACGTTCCCGGCGACCTCGAGGCGAAGGAAAAGGACGGCCTCGAGAAGGGTCTTCTCGGCCTGCAGGCGGCTCTCGAGGGTGCGAAGGGAGAACGCGAGAAGGCCGTCGGGTTGCTCCGGGCCTACCTCGCTGACGAGAAGGCCCGGGAGGCCGGGGACTTCCCGTTCTACCCGGGGACGTTCCGCCTGCGGGTGCATCTCGCCGACGCCCTCGTCGCGCTCGGCCGGCCCGACGAGGCTCGTGAAGAGCTGCGGCCCGTTTTCGCCATCAACCCGCGCTTCGCTCCGGCGCTCGCCGTGGTCGCCCGGATCGAGGGGCGCGCCGCCGACGCCGAGGGGTCTGCCGGGCGCTGACATGGCGGTCCGGGACGCCCGCGCCGGCGAGTCGTTCGACCTTCGCAAGAAGGTCCTCCGCCTCGAGACCCTCTACGACGTCTCCAGGGCACTCAACGTCCTGCGGGAGGAGCAGGCGCTCGTCGACGAGATCGTGGCGCGGACCGTCTCTCTGCTGGATGCCGAGAGGGGCTTCGGGGTGGTCTTCGAGGAGCACGGCAGCCCCTCCGTCGTCGCCACCGTCGGCTTCCCCTCCTTTCCGGGCGCCCTGGCCGCGGCCTCGGATCCGTTCGTCCTCGACCTCTGCCGGGCCCGCGGGCCGCTCTCCCGGACGGACGAGACGGTCCTGGGGACCCAGGCCGGAACCGTCGCCGGCGCGGCGCTCGTCGTGAGGGACCGGGTCCTCGGCGTCGTCGTCGCGCTCGACCGGGAAGCCCGCGGGGGGCCCGGCGCCGCTTTCGATGAAGGAGACCGGCGCTTCCTCGAGTCGGTCGCCGCGCTCGCGGCGCCGGCCCTCGACGCGCTCCGGCAGCTCCGGGCGCTCGAGGCCGACGTCGACCGCCTTCGCGAGGAGAACCGGGCGTTGAAGGGGTCTTCCGGCATCGACGACCTGCTCGTCGGGGAGTCGACGGGGATGCGGCGCGTCAAGGAGCTCGTCCTCAGGGCCGCCGCGTCGCGGGTCGGCGTCCTGGTTCGGGGCGAGAGTGGAACCGGCAAGGAGCTCGTCGCAAGGCTCCTTCACTCCGCCTCGCCTCGTCGCGACGCCCCCTTCCTGGCCCTGAACTGCGCCGCCGTTCCCGAGACTCTCCTCGAGGCCGAGCTCTTCGGCATCGAACGGGGCGTTGCGACGGGCGTCGAGGCCCGCCTCGGGAAGTTCGAGCTCGCGAGCGGCGGGACGATCTTCCTCGACGAGATTGCCGATGCTCCGCTGGCGATCCAGGCCAAGCTCCTCAGGGTCCTCCAGGAGCGCGAGATCGAACGGATCGGCGGGAGGCGACGGATTCCCGTCGACGTGCGCGTCGTGGCCGCGACGAACATCGACCTCGAGAAGGCGATTCGCGAGCGGCGCTTTCGCGAAGACCTCTATTACCGGATTCGCGTCGTGGAGATCCCGCTCCCGGCGCTGAGGGACCGGCGAGAGGACATCCCGCGCCTCATCGGGCACTTCCTCTCGAGGATCGCTTCGCGCGAGGGACGACGCCCCAAAACGCTGACGCGCGAAGCCGTCGCCCGGCTCCTGGATTACTCCTTCCCGGGAAACGTCCGGGAGCTGGAGAATCTCCTCGAGGGGTCCACGGCGCTCGTCCCGGGCGACACGATCGAAGCAGGGGACCTGCAGCTGGGGACCTCCCGGCCTTCCGAGGGCTCGGACGGCTCCCTCGACCTCGCCACGCTCGAGATCCAGCACATCCGGCGCGTTCTGGAGTCGGTGGATGGGAACAAGAGCGAGGCTGCGAGGATTCTCGGGATCAACCGTCGCACTCTCTACCGGAAAAACGTGGCAAATTAGCATATTGAGCCAATTTGCCGCACTGTAAGTAAAGTGCTGCCAATGAGCGACTTGTCGTCTGTGAATTCGCGAGACCGAATGCAATGAGGCATTTTGGCGCGTTTGCCGGCGATGACCGAATCTGGTCTTTACATCTAACTCATTCATTCTAAATAGTTTGAGTGTGCGTTGCGGTCTGCCGTCTGTTCTGGCGCAGGTGTTGCGTCATTCCGTCGCGGGAGGAGTCGATGGAACGCAGCGCGGATCGGTTCAATCGTCGGGTGGCGGTCTCGCGAGCGGAGTGTCTGCGGGACGCTGCCGGGTGGTCGGAAGCGACCAGTGACGAGCAGGGGCTTCCCCTCGGCGTGCTGATCCTCCTCGCCGGAGAGATCGTGGCGTTCGCGGCGCTCGCGGCGTCGGGTAACATGCCCTCGATCGTTTCCGTGCTTTACCGAGCGCTTCTGACGCTCTGACGAGTTCGCTTCTTGTCGATGTCGACGGCCGAGCCCAGAGAGATCCATCTCACCATCCCGGTTGCGCCGGAGATGGAGATCGCCGCAACGGCCCAGGTCGCGGCCCTCGGCGAGTGGATGGAGCTCGGGCGCGACAAGATCGACGAGGTGAAGATGGCCGTCGTCGAGGCCTGCATCAACGCTTTCGAGCACAGCGGGACCCTCGATCATAAGGTGGAGCTGAGATTCCTGGTCGCCTCGGAGAGCGGCGCGGACGGCGGACGGACGTTCCTGGAGGTCGACGTCCTGGACAACGGCCACGGGTTCGACCCTTCGCGGGTGGCGGTCCCCCGGATCGGCGAGAAGCTCCGTGCCCCACACAAGCGGGGGTGGGGTCTCCGGATCATCCGGAGCCTCATGGACGACGTCAGGATCGTGACCGGCGAGCGCGGGACGATGATCGTGATGCGGAAGTACCGCTGAAGGGCGACGATGAGCGAGACGCTGAAGGTGACCCTGGAGAAGCCCGATGGGGCGGTCGCAATCCTCCGGACGGACGGATACATCAACAATACCGGCGGGGAGGAAATCGCCCGCCAGGCCTACGCGCTCCTCGGGGAGGGGACGGTCCGGCTCCTGCTCGACCTCGAGAAGACGAAGATCGTCAACTCGATCGGGATCTCGATCCTGATCGAGGTCCTCGAGAAGGTCCTCGACCAGGGCGGGCGGCTCGCCTTCTGCCACCTGACCCCGACGATCGAGAAGACGTTCCAGATCATGGGCCTCGCGCAGTACGCGAGGATCTTTCCGACGCCCGAGCCGGCGCTCTCATGGCTGCGCGGTGAGGCGGAGTAGAGCCGCCTCGTGGGCGCGGACGTCCCGGGGGCCCACGCGCTCCTCGCGACGATCGAGCCAGCCTCGGTCGGCCCGGCGCTTCTAGCGCCGATCCTGGACGCCCTGCTGAAGGGAGCCGGCGCAACGAGGGGCCTCGCCCTGGATGCTGCGTCCCGTTGCCATCCTGCCGTTCGGGGTATCGCCCCGGAGCCGGGTGACCTGGCAGCTCTCACGCTGGCCCTGTCCTCCGGCAGCGGCCACGTCGCGACCTGTGACCGCGCCCTCCTGGCGCGAATGTTCGGCGCGGACGCAGCGGGGATCGTGCCGCTCCCGGACCCCCGAATCGTCCCGCTGACGGCGGGGGACGACACGCTCGCCTGGATCGCGCTCGAGCGGGCCCCGGAGGATCCCCGCGGTTTCGCCTCCGTCGCGGCGCACGCGGCCTCTCTCCTCGCCTGGATGAGGATGTCGGAAAAAGTCCGGGAGGCCGACTTCGAGCTGAAGTATCGGGTGTGGGAGCTGGAGAGCCTCTACGACGTCGGACTCTCGATCGCCGGGACCCTCGACCTCGAATCCCTCGCGGACGAGATCCTGATGAAGTCCGTCTCGCTGCTGAACGCGCGGAGCGGGACTCTCGTCGTGAGACCCGGGGCCGCTCCCGACGGAGAGCCCCAGGTCTTCATCCGGAGCATCGGGACGCCTCTCGTCGACGACGGGGCCGCTCCCGACCCGGAAGGGCGGGTCCTCATCTGCAACCGCCGGGAAGACCGGCCCCCGGCGCTCGCGGGCGCGCCCGCCGAGAAGCTCCTGGCCGTTCCGATCTCGTCGGAAGGCCGCCCGCTCGGTCTCCTCGTCGTCGCCGACAAGGAGAACCGCGCGGGGGGCATCGACGACTTCGGCCCGGCCGACGCGCGCATCCTTTCGCTCTTCGGCAACCAGGCGGCGATCGCGCTCGAGAACGCCCGGCTCCACCTGGAGGCGGTCGAGAAAGAGAAAATGGAGCGGGAGATCGAGATCGCCGCATCGATCCAGAGAGCCATCCTCCCTGCGACGCTGCCTGCCGTGAACGGAATCCTCCTCGCCGCGGGCAACCGTCCCACCCGCCAGGTCGGCGGGGACTTCTACGACGTCTACCCGTTGCCCGACGGGCGGGTCGCTTTCTGTGTCGCCGATGTCTCGGGCAAGGGAATGCCGGCTGCGCTCCTCGTCTCGACGGTCCACGCCTGCATCCACCTCCTCATGGAAGCGGGGGCCGCGGACCTGACGGGGCTCGTCGCCCGGATGAACGACCACCTCGCCCGCTTCTCGGTGACCCGCAAGTTCGTCACCTTGTTCCTGGCCGTCTTCGACCCCTCGGACCGGAGCCTCCGCTACGTGAACGCCGGGCACAACCCGGGAATTTGGATCTCGGAGGCGGGCGTGAAGCTCCTCCCGAGCGAAGGCGTCCCGATCGGGATGTTCGCGTTGGCGCCCCAGGTCGAAAGCCGCGTCGAGCTCGCGCCCGGCGACCTGGTCGTCCTCTACTCCGACGGCATCACCGAGGCGGCCGATTCGAAGGACGAGGATTTCGGGATGGAGCGTCTGACGAACCTCCTCGAGGCGGGGCGTGCGCTGCCGCCGAACGTCCTGAAGGACCGGATCTTCGCCGCCGTGGAATCGTTCACGCGCGGCGTCGCGCAGTACGACGACCAAACGGTTCTCGTCGCCCGTCCCACCTGACGGGGCCGTGAGGCGCCGGGCCTCGGACGGGATCATTCTCGCCGCCGGGAATCGCCCTCCTCGTATTGAGACGCCTGCGGCGGCACGCTGCTCGCTAGAATGCCTGGTCGTGACGGGTGCTCTCGTGAACGGGACCGGGAGAAAGGCGCAGGTGCTTCTGGTGGTACTTCTCGGAGGCTTCCTCGGGACGGGGTGCCCGGGCCCGAAGGACGATCCCGACCCGACGGCCCGAGCGAGGGCCGGGATGGTGGAGCGTCAGATCGCGGCGCGAGGCGTCAAGGACGAGCGCGTCCTCCGGGTGATGCGAGAGGTGCCCCGTCACCTCTTCGTGCCGGCCGATCAGGCCTCTCAGGCGTACGACGACCATCCGCTCCCGATCGGGAGCGGGCAGACGATCTCCCAGCCCTATGTCGTGGCCTTCATGACCGAGCAGCTCAGACTGACCGGTACGGAGCGGGTCCTGGAGATCGGGACCGGTTCGGGCTACCAGGCCGCCGTCCTCTCCCGCCTCGCCGGGAAGGTCTTCTCCATCGAGATCCGGCCCGAGCTCTCGGCCGAGGCAACGGAACGCCTGAATGCGGTCGGTGCAGCGAACGTCGAGATCCGCACGGCCGACGGCTTCTACGGATGGCCCGAGGAGGCGCCGTTCGACGGCATCGTCGTCACCGCGGCCCCCGAGACGGTCCCTGAGCCTCTCCTCGCGCAGCTGGCGCCGGGAGGGCGGATGGTCATCCCGGTCGGGGGCTTCTACCAGGAGCTGAAGGTCATCGAACGGACCCCCGACGGGTTCCGCGAGCGCAGCGTCCTTCCCGTCCGCTTCGTCCCCTTCGTCGGGGAAGCCGAGCGCCTCCGCGGCGACCCGGCTCCCAGGTGAGCGCGGGCACGCCGCAGGACAGCTTCGCGCGGTAAGCTCGGCGCAGATGCGCGCCCTCGTCGCGGCAGCTGTCGCCATCGTCGCAGGGATGGCGGTTCACGTGTCCGCGGAGGTCGATCCGCGCGTCCTCGCCCGTCCGTCCGTCAGGCCCTACACCGAGCGGGACGGCCTCCCCCAGGGAACGATCCACGCGATCGCCTTCGACGCGCAGGGCTTCCTGTGGGTCGGCACCCAGGACGGCGCCGCCCGGTTCAACGGGCGGGCCTGGACGCGGGTCGACATGCCGGACCGGACAGTTTCGAATTTCGTCCGGACCGTTCTCCCCGCGCGCGACGGAAGCCTCTGGTTCGGGAGGGAAGAGGGCGGCGTCGTGCGGTTGCGGGAGGGTGTGGCCACGGTGTTCGACCGGGCCGAAGGCCTTCCGGCGAGCCGGGTGAATCACCTTCTCGAAGCGGCCGACGGCGGGATCTGGGCCGCGACGCACGGAGGGGGCGTCGCCCGGTTCACGGGGGCGGGCTTCGTCCCGGTGGACGAGGGGCTGCCCGACCTGCGCGTCTGGAAGCTTCTCGAAGGGAAAGGCGCCAGAGGGGATCGCCGGCTCCTGGCCGCGTGCGAAGGGGGTGTCGCCGAGCTGGCCGACGGGGACCGCTGGACGAGCCTCGACCTCGGTTCGTCCCTGGAGGGAGTCAGCGTGAACTCTCTCCTCGAGACGGGCGAGGGAGAGGAGCGGGCTCTCTGGGCCGGGACGTTCGGCGCCGGGCTGCTGCGCTTGAAAAAGGGGCACGTGACGCGGTTCGGGCCGGAGGGCGGCCTCTCGAGCCGATTCGTGACGAGCCTCGCCGCAATTCCCGGAGCCGGAGGTTCGCCGGTCGTATGGGCCGGCACCCGCGACGCGGGTGTCTTCCGCTCCCGAGGCGCGGAGTTCGAACCCGTCGTCCTCGGGACGTCGACGAGGGAGATCTACTCGCTCGCCGGTGGCGTCGGCGTCGATGCCGAGACGCTCTGGATCGGGACGCGCGTCTCCGGACTCCTGAGGGTCCAGGAAGCGCCCTGGGCGGCCCTGGACCTCGCGTCGGGCCTTCCCGGAGACCAGGTCTACTGTTTCCTCGAGGAAAGCCGCCCCGGAGGGCGCGAGGCGATCTGGATCGGGACGAATTCGGGCGCGGCGGTCTTCGAGAACGGGCGGGTCGCGGTGCACGGCCCCGAAACGGGGCTCCCCGCCGCGCAGGTCCGGTCACTGGCCTCCTATCGAGAAGGCGCTGGCGTCTGGGCCGTGTGGGCCAGCGTCGTCGGTTCCGGGCTCCACCGCTTCGACGGCCGGCGCTGGAGCGCCGTCGACGCCGGACCTGCCTTCCGTTCCGAAGACGCGTCGGTTCTCCTCGCCGTCGACGGCGAAAAGGAGTCGGCGGAGCTCTGGGTCGGGACGGAGAAGTCGGGACTGGGCCGGCTCTCCAATGGACGCTGGACGTCTCTCGGCGTCGCGCAGGGGCTTCCGAGCGAATCCGTCCTCTCTCTCCTTTCGACACGAGGCGAGGCCGCACGTACGGTGTGGGTCGGCACCCGGGGCGGTGGCCTCGCGCAGATCGTCGGCGATCGTGTCGTAGCGGTTTACGACCGGGGCTCGGGCCTCCCGAACAACAACATCCTCTCCCTCGCGGAAGTGCATCGCCCGAACGGCCGGCGTGAGCTCTGGGTCGGCACGCGAGGCGGTGTCGCGTGGAGGACGCTCGACGAACCGGGTGCGTCCTGGTCCATCCTCTCGGTCGAGACCAGCCCCGCGCTGCCGAACGACAACGTCTTTATCGTCGCCCCGGGACGCGACGGACGCGTCTACCTCGGCACGAACCGCGGAGTCGCACGCCTCTCACCGTCCGCCGTCGGTGCGGATCCCCGGGAAGCCTTGGCGTTCGGGACGAACGAAGGCCTTCCGAGCGCCGCGTGCAACCAGGGCAGCCTCGTCGACTCGGTCGGCCGGGTCTGGGTCGCCACGAACGCGGGGGCCGCCGTCCTCGATCCGGGTCGGACCCAGGGCCGTTCGCAGGGCCCGCACCCGCTCGTCGTCGAGCGTGTCGAGGTGTCCGGCGCGGCGCGACGGGCCGCAGGCGAGCTGAGCCTGTCGCCGAAGGAACGGGACGTGGCGTTCGAGTTCGCCCTGCTCGCGTTCCACGGTGAATCCCTCGTCCGGTACCGGAGCCAGCTCGTCGGCTGGGAGGCGGTCGCGTCGGAGTGGGTCCCTTCGTACCGAAGGGAGTTCACGAACCTCCCGCCGGGGAACTACACGTTTCGCGTGTGGGGGCGTGACGCCGATGCGAACGTCAGTGGACCGGTCGACGTGCCGTTCGAGGTGACGCAGAGCTGGTGGCGGCAGCCGGCTGCGCTCGTCCTCTGGGCCCTCCTCGCCACCGCTCTATGCCTCCTCGCAATCCGCGTGCGGGAGACCACGCTGCGCCGCCGGGCGGAAGAGCTGGAGGCGCTCGTCCGCCTGCGGACGGGGGAGCTCTCGGAGGCGCGCGACGTGGCGGAGGCCGCGACGGAGAGCAAGAGCCGCTTCCTCACCCACATGGCCCACGAGGTGAGAACGCCGCTGAACGCGATCCTCGGCTACTCGGACCTCCTGGCGGACGAGCTCCGGGACCGAGGCGCCGACGACCTCCTCGCCGATCTGGAGAAGATCCGACGAGCAGCCGGGCACCAGCTCGCCCTCGTCACCGAGGCCCTCGATCTCGGGAGGATCGAGGCGGGGAAGGCCGAGCTGCACCTGACCCAGTTCGACGCGGCACGCCTCGTCCGCGAGGCGGCGGAGATCGCCTGGCCTCTCGTGAAAAAGGGGCACAACCGCCTGGAGTCAAACGGCGTCGACGCGCTCGGGACCGTCTTCTCCGACGAGGGAAAGATCCGGCAGGTGCTCCTGAACCTCCTGAGCAACGCCGCCCGATTCACGGAGAGGGGGACGATCCGGATCGAGGCGGCCCACGCCGACGACATGCTGACGATTCGCGTGCGCGACACGGGTGTCGGGATGTCGCCCGAGCAGCTCCAGCGGGTCTTCACACCCTATGCCCAGGCGAGCGCGGGGACCTCGGCGGTCTACGGCGGGACCGGCCTCGGGCTCGTCATCTCCCGCGGCTACTGCGAGCTGCTGCGCGGCTCCCTGGACGTGGAAAGCGAGCCCGGGAAAGGTTCGACGTTCACGGTGAAGCTTCCCGTTCGGCTCGAGAGGCGAGGCGCGGCGCGCTGAACCCAGCGCGGAGCAAAGGGAGGCCCCCGAGGCCTTCCGGCGTCGCGTCGCCCCCGAGGCTGCGGTCCGTACCGAGGGAGGGGTGGATCAACTGGCCATGGGACCCGGCCCACCGTCCTCTTCCTCCATGTCGAGGTGAAACCGGTGGAGGAACCGGTGCAGCACGGGGGCGAACAGGACGCCGGCCGCGACCAGGAAGGCAATGCCGCTGTAGAGAGCGTAGAAGGAGGCGAAGAGCTTCCCGCCCTCCGATCTCACGGGGTCCACGGGGCCCATCCCGCCCAGGATCATCGAGGCGTTCAGGAGGGAGACGATCCAGGGGAGCCCCTCGAAGAGGTGGTCCCCAAGGACACCCAGCCCAAAGGCCGCGCCGACGAGGACCCCGCTGGCTCCCGCGTGGGGAAACTCGCGGCGCAGGAATTCGCGGCGCGGCAGGAGGGGCTCGGCACGGTGTTCGTACCTGGCGGTCTCCCTGCGGGATCGTAGACCGGAGATTCACAGGGAGGTGGTCCGCGCGCCGGGCCGTCCTGCGCACGGCCCGGACGAGGGACCCGCGGAAGGGAGCTTTCCGCCTCCGGATTCTCCCGGTTCTGCTACGTTCCCGCCGTGACGTCCGTCGCGGCAGGGGCCGCCTCCTCGCGCCGCGCTGGTCCGTCGGCCCTGGCTGTCCGCGCCATCGACCTCCTCCTGCTCGGCGTACTGGGTGCTTCCGTCGCGGGCGTCGTCGCGCTCGCCGCGGAGTGGGGGTCGCCGCTTCGCGAGGCCGTGCCGATCGACCTCTCTCCCTCGGCGCTGCCCGGCTACACGCTCCTCTCCCTCTCTCGCGGCCTGGCAGCCTACGTCCTCTCGCTCGTCTTCACGATCGTCGTCGGGACGCTCGCCGCGCGTTCGCGGCGTGCGGAACGTGTCCTCATCCCGATGCTCGACATCGGGCAGGGGATTCCGGTCCTCGGCTTCCTTCCCGGCCTCGTCCTCGGGATGGTCGCCCTCTTCCCGCGGACGAACGTCGGTCTGGAGCTCGCCTGCGTCGTGATGATCTTCACGGGGCAGGTCTGGAACATGGCGTTCTCGTTCTACGGTTCCCTGAAGAGTGTCCCCACGGAGCTGTACGAGGTCTCCCGCCTGCACGGCTTCTCCCGCTGGAAGACGTTCCGGACGGTGGAGCTCCCGTCGGCGGTGATCGGCCTCGTCTGGAACTCGATGATGTCGATGGCGGGAGGGTGGTTCTTCCTCACCGTCAACGAGGCGTTCGTCCTCGGAGGGCGGGACTTCCGCCTGCCGGGCGTCGGCTCCTACATGGCCGTCGCCATCGAGCGGGGAGACACGCGTGCCATGGTCTGGGCGGTCGTGGCGATGACCGTGATGATCGTCGCCGTCGACCAGCTCCTCTGGAGGCCTCTGGTCGTCTGGTCCCAGAAATTCCGCGTGGAGGAGACGGGCTCCGGGGAGGCACCGACGTCGTGGGTCGTGTCGCTCCTGGGGCGCTCGCGCCTCCTCCGGAAGCTGCTCCGCTCCCTTCGGCGCGCACGGGAGGAGGCGCGGGCGAAGGCCGCGGCGCGCGGCGCCCTGCCGGGAGCGGGCGTCTCCCGGTCTGGTGTGCTGCGCGCTTCGGCGGCGGTCCTCGGCGGCGTTCTCGCGACCGCGGCCGCCCTCTGGGGCACCGTGCGTCTCGGCGGCCTCCTCGCCCGGGTCCCGGCGCGCGAGTGGGGTGTCCTCGGCCTCGCCCTCGGTGCGACGGGGCTCCGCACGGCGGGGGCGCTCGCGCTCTCCGTCCTCTGGACCGTTCCCGTCGGGATCCTCCTCGGCCGCTCCCGTACCTGGTCCCGCCGGCTCCAGCCCGTCATTCAGATCGTGGCGTCGTTCCCGGCGCCGATGCTCTACCCGCTCGTCACGGCGGCCCTCCTCTTCGCCGGCGCGCCGTTCGGCGGGATCGCGGCCGTCCTGATGGTCCTCGGGGCGCAGTGGTACGTCCTGTTCAACGTTCTCGCCGGAGCGAGCGCGATCCCGAGTGACCTGGGCGAGGCGGCCGACGTCTACCGCGTCTCGGGCGTCCAGCGCTTCCTGACCCTCGACCTGCCGGCCGTCTTTCCGTTCCTCGTCACCGGGCTCGTCACGGCGGCCGGGGGCGCGTGGAACGCCTCGATCGTCGCCGAAACTCTCGTCTTCCGCGGCCGCGAGCGGACGACCTTCGGCCTCGGCTCGCTCATCACCCGCGCCACGCACGAGGGGAACTTCCCGCTCCTGGCCGCCGGCGTCCTCACGATGTCCCTCGCCCTCGTCCTTCTCAACCGGACCGTCTGGCGCCGGCTCTACCGGCTCGCGGCGACGCGGTACGCTCTGAACCGATGAGCGCCGCCCCGCTCCCCATCGCCGCCGTGAGCGGCGTCCGGAAGACGTTCCGGGACGAGTCAGGGCGCGAGCGCGTCATCCTGGAAGGGGTCGACTTCGAGGTCCGCAAGGGAGAGGTCGTCGCGGTGCTCGGCCCGTCGGGGTGCGGGAAGTCGACGCTCCTGAGGATCCTGATCGGGCTGATCGAGCCGACCGCGGGGCGGGTCCTGGCGCACGGCACGCCGCTCTCGGGGATCCACGCCGGCGCGGCGCTCGTCTTCCAGAGCTTCGCCCTCTTCCCGTGGCTCTCGGTCGAGGAGAACGTTCGGATCGGCCTGACGGGGCGGGACCTGCCGGAGGCGGACGCCGCCGCCCGCGTCCACGACGTGATCGCCCGCGTCGGCCTGTCCGGGCACGAGCGCGCGACGCCGAAGGAGCTCTCCGGCGGGATGAAGCAGCGGGTCGGGATCGCGCGGGCCCTCGTGTCGGGCCCGGAGCTCCTCTGCATGGACGAGCCCTTCTCGGCCCTCGACGTCATGACGGCCGAGCTCCTGCGCGCGGAGGTCTACCGCCTATGGTCCGACGGCGACACCGGCCTGTCCTCGGTCCTCCTCGTCACGCACCTCATCGAGGAGGCCGTCACGCTCGCCGACCGGATCGTCGTCCTCGGAGCGAATCCGGGCACGGTTCGCCGCGAGATCGCGAACACGCTTCCCCACCCACGCGAGCCGCGAAACCCAGAGTTCCTCCGGATGGTCGAGAAGATCCACGACGCCGTCACGGGTGTCCACCTTCCGGAGGAGGAGCCGGCGTCAGCCCTGCCCGGTCGCGCCGCGACCGGCCCGTTCGTCCCGCTCCCGCCTGCCACGGTCGGAGAGATGCTCGGCCTCCTCGAGATCCTCGCCGACCACGGCGGCGAGATGGACCTTTTCGACGTCGACGCCCTGACCGAGTGGGACTTCGGCCGGACGATCGCGGTCGTGAAGGGCGCCGAGCTCCTCGATCTCGTCGACACCCCGAAGAACCGGGTCCTTCTGACGGACCCGGGCCGCGCCCTCGTCGCCGCCGCCCCCAGGGAGAAGCCGCTCCTCTTCCGCCGCCAGCTCCTCGGCCTCGGGACGTTCGTCACCGTCGTCCGCGCGCTCGCCCGGCGCGAGGAGGCCTCGGCACGCGGCGAAGACGTCCGCGACATGCTCGCCGAGAGGCTCCCGTCCGAGGCGACGAACGCCCTTTTCGAGACGCTCGTGAACTGGGGGCGTTTCGCGCAGCTCCTCGACTACGACGCCGGGGCCGACGAGCTGGCGCTCTTCAGCGGGCGCGGCGCGGACGGGGACGCCTGAGGCTCGCCGGCGACCGGCCCTCCTCGCCCCACTCCCTGAGCTTCCGGTAGAGCGTCGCGACGCCTATGCCGAGCACCTTCGCGGCCTTCTCGCGGTGGCCGTTCTCCTCACCGAGGACCGCGAGAACGTGCGCCTTCTCGACGTCGGCCAGGGTGTCGCCGGCGGCGCCGGCACCGCGTTCGGGACGTGCGATCTCATCTGGGAGGTCTTCCGCACCCACGCGCACTCCGTCGGCGAGGACGGCGGCGCGCTCGACCGCGTTCGCCAGCTCGCGGACGTTGCCTGGCCAGTCGTGGCGCAGGAGGAGGCGCGCGGCGTCGGGCGTGAAGCCGCTCACCTTCGCGCCGGTCCGCCGCGCCGCGTCGACGAGGAGCGCCTTCGCGAGAGGGAGGACGTCGTCCGGACGTTCCCTGAGCGGCGGGATCGGGATCTCTATGACGCGGAGGCGGTAGTAGAGGTCCTTCCGGAAGTGCCCCGTCTCCACGTCCCGGGAGAGGTCGCGGTTCGTCGCGGCGACGACGCGGACGTCGATCTTCCGGCTGCGGTTCTCGCCGAGCCGCCGCACCTCGCGCTCCTGGAGTGCGCGGAGAAGCTTGGCCTGCAGGCCCAGGGGCACCTCGCCGATCTCGTCGAGGAGGAGCGTCCCGCCGTTGGCCGCCTCGAAGAGCCCGGCCCGGTCGGAGGCGGCGCCGGAGAACGCGCCGCGCGCGTGACCGAAAAGCTCGCCTTCGAGGAGGTTCTCCGGGAGGGCGGCGCCGTTGATGGCGACGAACGGCCCGCCGGCCCGCCCGGAACGCTCGTGGATCACACGCGCGAGGACTTCCTTTCCGACACCGCTCTCCCCCGTGAGGAGGACGGTCGAGTCGACGCGCGCGACGCGGCAGGCGAGGTCGAAGGCGCGGCGCATCCCGGGGCTCCGCGCGATGACGCCCGCGTGCTGCTCCTCGACCTTCAGCCGCGTCAGCTCGCTCCGGCGCGCCTTCAGCTTCGCCTCGGTCGCGCGAAGGGCGTCGCGGACTCGGGCGAGCTCCCCCTCGAGGCAGAGGTCGGAGAGGCTCGCGAACGAATGCCGCGTCGCTTCGTCCCACGCCTCCTCCGGCTCGCCCGCCATCCGGCAGACCGCGTCGCCCTTTCCGACACACGTCTCCTCGATGACGCGGATCGGCCTGCCGTGGGCGACGGTGAGATAGCCGCTCGCGAAGCCGGTCAGCGTCCAGCAGACAGGCTCGTCTGCGACTCCGAAGTGGAGGAGGTGCTGCTCGGCCTCGTACGACTCCTCCCAGAACGCCTGCGAGAAGTGCCGGGGAGGCGCCCCCTTCTCGCGCGGGACGGGTCGGAACGTGACGAGCCCCTTCAGGCGGTGCAGGCGCCCGCCCGCCTTGATCCATTCCTCCGGACTCTCCCAGTCGAATGCCCCCTTCATCGCTTCCGCGGTCCGGAAGCCGTGCGCCCAGCCGAAGCGGTAGAGGACTCCGCGGGCGGCGGCGAGCGAAAGCGTGTCGATGATCTCCCTGCGCAGGAGGCCGAGAGCGGCCGTGTCGAGAAGGACAGCCCGCTCGCCGGCAAACCGGTAGACGCCTCCCTTCGGATCGGCGTCGAAAAGGGTGTCGAGCGAGAGATCGTCGGCGCGCATGCCAGGATCATCTCAAAGCGAGAGGGCCCCCCCTCTCGATTCGGTGGACCAGGGTGGGCTCGCCTTCGCCTGGAGATTCGCAAGAGGTTGCCATGGAATGGTTTGGATTCTCGATACGGCGAGGGCACGGAAGCCCTCTTCTGGTCCGCGGAATGCAATGGAGGTGACGAGGGCGGCCGCATCCGGACGCCCCGGGAGGTCCTTCGATGATCACGATCCGAAAGAGCGACGAACGCGGGCACTTCGACCATGGCTGGCTCGACACGCGCCACACCTTCTCCTTCGCCGACTACTGGGACCCCGCGCAGGTGAACTTCCGGGCGCTGAGGGTCCTGAACGAGGACCGCGTCGCCCGGGCTGCGGGCTTCGGCACTCACGGCCACAGCGACATGGAGATCGTCTCCTACGTCCTTTCGGGCCGGCTGGCGCACGAGGACAGTCTCGGCACGGGCTCCACGATCGTCCCGGGAGACGTCCAGTACATGAGCGCCGGGACGGGCGTGAAGCACAGCGAGTTCAACGACTCGAGGTTCGACCCGGTCCACTTCGTCCAGATCTGGATCGTACCCGACCGCAGGGGGTACGAGCCGCGCTACGCGCAGAAGCCGTTCGCCGACGCGGAGAAGCGGGGGAAGCTGAGGCTCGTCGCTTCGGGCACTGGGGACGACGGGTCGATCTCGATCCGGCAGGACGTGAACCTGTACGCGACGATCCTGGGCGGTGGGAGCCGGGTTTCCCTCGATATCGCGCAGGGCAGGCACCTCTGGGTCCAGGCGCTGCGCGGCGAGGCCGAGGTGAACGGGCAACGGCTCTCGGCCGGCGACGGCCTCGCGGCGTCGGACGAGACCTCGTTCACAATTCGCGGCGCGGGGGCCGAGGCCGAGCTTCTCGTCTTCGACCTCGCCTGATCCATCGCGCGGATCCGTCGCTCCCGCGCGCGGGAGAGAATCGCGATCGTGCCAATGCTGAGGATCGACTCTCCGCGCCTCACTCTCGTCGCCGCGACGCTGCGCCACCTCGAGGCGGAGCTGACGGGGCCCCTCTCCCTCGGGGCGCTTCTCGGCGCCGAAGTCTCCGCGTCGTGGCCTCCGGGCGAGTACGACCGAAACGCCCAGGAGTACTTCCAGGGCCGGCTCGCGGCCGCGTCCCCGGCCGACGCCGGCTGGTTCGGCTGGTACGCGATCACGGCGCACGAGCCCTTCACGTCTCCGACGCTCGTCGCGGCCGCGGGCTTCCTCGGGCCGCCCGACGCGGACGGCACCGCCGAGATCGGCTATTCCGTCCTCCCCGAGGTGACCGGACGCGGCTTCGCGACCGAGGCGGTGCGGGCCCTCGGGACGTGGGCGATCGGCAACGGCGCGGCGCGCGTCATCGCCCACACCACGCGGGCCAACCAGGCCTCGATCGCCGTCCTGGCGCGCTGTGGTTTCGTCGAGGACGGGCCGGGCGCCGAGCCCGGGACGTTCCGGTTCGTGGCCGGACCGTCCGCTCTCTGACCTCGCCCGTCCCCGGGCTCAGGAGCGCCCGTCGGCCGTCATCAGGGAACCGTAGAGCTCCGGCCGCCGGTCGCGGAAGAAGCCCCAGGACGCGCGCTCGCGGCGAACCGCGGCGAGGTCGAGCGTCACGACGCGGATGCCCGTCTCGTCGCGGCGCATCTCCGCGAGGAAAGCGCCGTCGGTCCCGGCGACGAAGGACGAGCCGTAGAAGAGCTGGCCGTCCTCCTCGCCGATCCGGTTCGCGGCGGCGACGGGAATGACGTTGGAGACCGCGTGTCCGACCATCGCGCGCCGCCACCGGTCACGCGTGTCGAGGGAGGGGTTCGCGGGCTCCGAGCCGATCGCCGTCGGGTAGATGAGGACGTCGGCGCCGCCGAGGGCGAGGGCGCGCGCGCACTCGGGGAACCACTGGTCCCAGCAGACCGCCCCGCCGACGGCGCCGGCCTTCGTCGCGAAGACGCGGAAGCCGGTGTCGCCGGGCCGGAAGTAGAACTTCTCCTCGTAGCCCGGTCCGTCCGGGATGTGGCTCTTGCGGTAGGTCCCGAGCAGCGCGCCGTCGGCGTCGATCATCGCCAGGGTGTTGAAGTACGCATTTCCGGCCCGTTCGAAGAACGAGAAGGGGAGGACGACGCCGAGCTCCTTCGCCAGGATCCGGAATCGCTCGAGCGTGGCGTTTCCCTCGACGGGGCGGGCCCATTCGAAGAACGCGTCCTTCTCCTCGCGGCAGAAGTAGGGGCCCTCGAGGAGCTCGGGGGTGACGACGAGCCGGGCGCCCTGCCTGGCAGCCTCGCGCACGAGCCCCTCGACCCGGGCCACGTTCTCTTCGCGGCTCCCGCCGAGAGCGCACTGGACGATCGCGAGGGTGAGGAGGTCGCCCGTCATCCGCGTGTCCCTCCGGCCGGCTGCTGCTGGCTGATGCAGTGGAAGGCCCCTCCGCCGAGGAGAAGCTCGCGCGCCGGAACGTCGAAGACGCGCCGGCCGGGGAAGAGCTTCTCGATGCGTCTGAGCGCCGGGCCGTCGTTCGGGGTCCCGTAGACCGGAACGGTGACCGTCGTGTTCGCGACGTAGAAGTTCACGTAGCTCGCCGCCATCAGCTCTCCCTCGGGATCGGTGACGACGCCGGGCGAGGGGACCGTGAAGAGCTCGAGCCGGCGTCCCCGCGCGTCCCGCATCGCCGAGAGGTCGCGGACGATCTCCTTCAGAGCTGTCGCGTTCGGGTCGCCGCCGCCGGAAGGCTCCATGCAGACGACGACGCCTGGGGCGACGAAGCGGGCGACCGTGTCGACGTGCCCGTCCGTGTGGTCGTTGATCAGGCCGTCGCCGAGCCAGAGGACCTTTTCGGCGCCGAGGCCCTCGCCGAGGCGCCGCTCGAGGGCGGCCTGCGGGAGACCCGGGTTGCGGTTCGGGTTCAGGAGGCACTGGCGCGTCGTCAGGAGCGTACCCTCGCCGTCGGGGTCGACCGAGCCCCCCTCGAGGACGAGCTCGTCGCGAAACGTCCGAAGGCCCGCCGCCTCGGCGACGCGCATCGAGACCTCGGCGTCGCCCGGCAGGTCGTACTTGCCGCCCCACCCGTTGAAGGCGAACGAGGCGGCCGCGACCTCACCCGCCTCGGACGTCACGAAGATCGGAGCGATGTCGCGCATCCAGATGTCGCCGAACGGGATCTCGTGGATGCGGGCACCGAGACCGGCGAGGCGCTCGCGCGCCTCCTCCGCCCGCGCCGCCGTCGGCGCCAGGACTTCGAGCTTCTCGCCCCGGGGCATGCCGTCCGGCCCGGGGTCGGCGATGGCGCGCGCGAAGCCGACGAGAGCTTTCTGCGCGGGCCCGAGCGCCACTTCCCAGAGGTCTTCGTGGCTCGGCCACGCGAGCCAGCACGCCGCGTGAGGCGCCCATTCGCCGGGCTGCGAGAACCCCGCGGCGCGGGGAGATTCACCGGAGGTCTTCATCGCGGGCACGCTCTCGCGCACGGGGTCCAGGGGGATCGAGAACCCCCTGGAAACATCATCGTCACGGCAATTCGGGGCGCGTCAGGTTGCGGATACCGTTCGCTTCGACGACGACGTCGTCCTCGACACGGATGCCGCCGAACGGCGTCAGGCGGTCGACGAGAGCCCAGTCGAAGTCGGCGGCGTTCGGGCCGCTGCGGTGGTCCTCGAGGAGCATCGGAATGAAATAGAGCCCCGGCTCGATCGTGAAGACCATCCCTTCCTCGATCGTTCGCGTCGTCCGGAGGGCCGGGTACTCGGCGGGCGGGGGCGCGAGCGTCCCTTCGCGGTCCGCGAGGTGGCCCGCCACGTCGTGCACCTGGATGCCGAGGAAGTGCCCGAGGCCGTGGGGGAAGAACGGGCGCGTCAGCCCCTTCTCGACGGCGACGTCGCCCGCCACCTTCAGGATGCCCGCGCGGTGCAGGAGGTCGCCAACGAGGTGGTGGGCCCGAACGTGAAGGTCGAGGTACTTCATCCCGGGCCGCGGAGCGGCGGCGAGGTCCTTCTGAAGCGTCTCCATCCCGGTGATGAGGTCCCGGAAGAGCGGGTCGCACCCGTCTCCGGAATAGGTCCGTGTGATGTCCGAACCGTAGCCGCGGACGGCCACACCCGCGTCGACGAGCATGACCTTCCCGGGCGCGGCCCAGGTCCCCCGCTTGCCGTGATAGTGGAGGGTCGCCGAGCGTTCGTCGAAGCCGATGATCGTCGGGTAGGGGAGCTGCAGCTCCATGACGGCCGCGGCGGAGAGGAACGCGTGGTGCACCTCCATCTCGGTCGCGCCTTCGCGGAACGCGGCCTCGGCAGCGCGGAAGCCGCGCGCGGCGGGAACGGTCGCCTCTGCGAGCGTCTCCACCTCGTAGGTGCTCTTGTGCGAGCGCTCCCAGTCGAGCCGCGACACGAGCGTCCTCGGGT
Organism: uncultured Holophagales bacterium; assembly: GCA_963696015.1. Taxonomy (GTDB): domain Bacteria; phylum Acidobacteriota; class Thermoanaerobaculia; order UBA5066; family UBA5066; genus UBA5066. The sequence goes on along the minus strand of CAVOJA010000088.1, from coordinate 7,478 downwards.
TGACCGCCTCTGCAGGAATGCCGCGTGCCGCAGCCTCCTCGATTGCGCCACCGAGGAACGCGGTCTTCACGCCGTTGGTCCCGACGGCGGCCCAGACGGCGTCGGGTGTGGCGACGTCGAGGACGTCGAATGCAGCGGTGACGAAATCGGGCGCCGGGTGCGGCGGCTCGTACCAGAAGTCGCGCGGGACGAACCTCACGAGCCGTGGCTTCTTCCCGGGCCGGAACTCCACGACGTGGCCGGGGCCGTCCACAGGCGCCCAGTGCGTGAAGTGGGGCGTCGGGACGAACGGGGCGTCCTGGTCGTCGGCGAAGTAGGTGTGTGGCGTTCCGGAATGGAGGAGGAGCCGGTCGAACCCGGTCTCGGCGAGGGCGAGCTCCGTGGTCCGGCAGCGCTCGGCGACGTGCGCTTGGTAGAGATCCGCGAGGGCGCTCTTCATGGGGTGGATGTTAGCGAAACGGGGCGTCGAAGGGCTTCCTTCCGTGAAACGCCCCTGCGAGTCCTTCGGGCGGGACGGATCAGGCCGGCGAGGGGAACCCGTCGCCCATGCCCGACGCCTCGACGAGCCGCTCCAGCGCCTCGACGAGGCTCCTGCGGGTCTTCTCGATCTCGGCACGGAGCTCCTCCACGCGGATCCCGGCGAGCGCCTTGGCCCGCTGGCCGCGCAGCCGCGTGCCGGCCGCGGCGGCGGCGAGAGCGGCGGCGTATTCGGCCTTCAGCTTCTCGAGCTGCGCCGCGGCGCGCAGCCGCGAAGCGTCGAGCTCGGAGAGCCGGTGGGAGGCCGAGGCCAGAGCCGTCTCGCGGCGCTCGGCCCAGCGGGCCGACAGCTGCTCGGCCCGGGCATCCCAGCCGGCCTGGGCGGCGTCGAACGCCTCCCGGGCCCTTTCGAAGGTCCGCGACGAGAAGTGCCAGACGGCCCGCTCGCGGGCGAGGCCGGCGATCTTCTCGGGGACCGGGCGAACGTCCCTGGCGATCCCGAGCAGCCGTCCGAGGCGGATGAGGTAGAGGCTCGGGTCGACCTGCCACCAGAGGAACCCCTGCGCGGCGGAGGCCTGGAAGTGGTGGTGGTTGTTGTGCCACCCCTCGCCCATCGTGACGAGCGCCAGGATGAAGCTGTTCCGGCTCGTGTCACGCGTCTCGAAGACCCGCTTGCCGAAGACGTGCGTCACGCTGTTGATGGCGAACGTCCCGTGCCAGAGAAGCACCGTCGAGAGGAAGAAGCCCCAGAAGAGGCCGGTCCAGGAGAATGCGAGCCAGAGGCCGAGGCCGTAGAGCATCGGCGCCAGGAACTGGTTCCGGTCGAGCCAGACGAGCTCGGGGAACTTCGTGAAGTCGCGGATCGCTTCGTACTGCGTTTCCTCGTACTCGTCCGCGAGGATCCACCCCATGTGGCTCCACCAGAAGCCCCTCTGGACCGGCGAGTGGATGTCCTCGGGCTGGTCGGAGAAGCGGTGGTGGTGGCGGTGGTGCGCGGCCCACCAGAGGACCCCTTTCTGAGCCGCCGTCTGGCCGACGAAGGCCATGACGAACTGCCAGAAGCGGTTCATCCGGTAGGTCCGGTGTGCGAAGTACCGATGGAAGCCCGCGGTGATCGCGAACATCCTGAGGGAGTACGACCCGAGGCAGAGCGCGACCCCTTCCCAGGAAAAGTCGAGGGCCAGGATGCCCAGGGCCGCGGCGTGGACGAGACCGAAGCCGAGGGCTGCAGCCGGACGAATGCGGGGACGATTTGTCGCGTTCATGCGCGGGTGTCCTATTTCTGGCGCCTCGGCCCTTCGGGACCGGCCGCCGGACGCATCATCTCACGCCGTCTCCGCCGCAAGGCGCTCCTGCGCTTCCTGCATCCGGCCGCGCACCGTGGCGACGAGCGTCTCGAGGTCTTCTTCACCCAGCCCCTCGGTCGGAATCGGAGGGAGGACCCGTAGCCGGATTCGCCCGGGGAAGACGAGAAGCCGGTGCCCGTCGAGGAGGTCGTGCAGGGGCGTGCAGACGATCGGCACGATCGGGACCTGCGCCGCGATCGCGAGGTGGAACGATCCCTTCTTGAACGGCAGGAGCGTCGGGCCCCCGTTGCGGTGCCCTTCCGGAAAGACCCAGACGGAGATCCGCTCCTCCCTCACGCGCGCGGCGGCGGCGGCGATGGAAGCGATGGCGCTCGCCAGGTCCCTGCGGTCGAGGAGGATGTTCCCGGCCGCCCGGAAGAACCAGCCGAAGACCGGGATCTTCTCGATCTCCTTCTTCCCGATGACGACGGCCCGCCTCGGGAAGAGCCCCCCGTAGACGACGATGTCGAGATTCGACTTGTGGGTCGCCATGAGGACGGCCGGTGCCGACTCGGCGAGGCGGCCGCGATCCTCCACCGTCACCCGCCAGCCGAGGAGCGTCACCATGATCCAGTGGAAGCTCCGGGACAGCTGGAACGAGGCATTCCCGCGCGGGCGTACGGCGACGTAGAGAAGGCCGCCCACGGACACGGCGACGAAGGAGAGCGCGCCGAGGAGACAGGCGAGGAGGAAGTGGACCCGTGCGACGACCCTGCGAACCGGGCCCCTCACGCGTGGGCCCTTTCGCTGGATGCGCCGTGTGGCGACGGGAGAATCGGTTCGCCCGCGCCGAGCGCGAGCTCGCGCTGCGCGTTCGCCATATCTGATCGGACCCGCGCCCTCGGCTCGTCGAGGTCTCCGGGGCCGAGGCCCTCGGTCGCCACGGGCGGGAGGACGCGAAGGCGGATCGTCCCGGGCCGGAATATCCAGCGGCGCGCGTCGAGGACGGCCGAGAGAGGACTGACCGCGAGCGGGAGGATCGGGACCTGCGCGCCGAGAGCCGGATGGAAGACCCCCTTCTTGAACGGCAGCATCTCGGCACCCGTGTTCCGGTGCCCCTCGGGCGCGACCCAGACGGAGACTCCTACCGCTTTCGCAGACTCGGCCGCGCGGCGAATCGCCTCCTTCGCGACGGCCGTGAGCCGGCGGTCGATCAGGATGTTCCCCGTTGCCCTCCAGAGCCAGCCGAAGAGAGGAATCCACTCCAGCTGCTTCTTGCCGACGGCGATGGCGCCCGGCGGAAGGATCTCTCCCACCACGATGACGTCGAGGTTCGGCTGGTGGCGGACCATGACGACCGAAGGGCTGGTATCCGCAAGCCGCTCGCCCCCCTCAGCCTCGATTCTCCGGCCGAGGACCCTCTGCAGGACCCGCGAGTAGGTCCGGGCGGCGAAGACGGCGGCGTGCCCCCTCGGCCCCCGAACGAGAGCGACGGCGAGCGCCGCCGCGGAGACGGCGGGGAGAAGGAAGCCTCCCACGAACGACGCGGCGACGAAGTGGAGCGTGTCAATGCAGAGGCGGACGAGATTCGGCATGCGACCCGGTTCCGGGAAGCCGCATTATCTCCGCGATGGAGACGGGCATCGTGATCGTCGGCGGCGGGGCCGCGGGACTGCTCGCTGCCGCGTCGGCTGCCGCCCGCCTGCGCGGAGCGGGAAGCGACGCACAGGTCGTCGTTCTCGAGGCGGCGCGCGATCCGGGGAGGAAGATCCTGGTTTCCGGGGGCGGCCACTGCAACGTCCTCCCGCTGCGCGAGGCGCGGGCGCGGTTCGTCTCCTCCTCGCCGCGCCGGCTCGTCGATCGCACCCTCGACCGCTTTCCGCTTGCCGGGCAGCGCGCCTTCTTCGAGGAGCTCCTCGGCGGGCCCCTCCGGGAGGAGCCGGACTCGGCGAAGCTCTACCCGCCGTCGAACCGCGCCCGGGACGTGCGCGACGCTCTCGTCGCGCACGCGCGGGCCGTCGGAGCCGAGGTCCGCTCCGCGATGCCCGTGCGGGCGGTCTCGCCCCGGGAGGGCGGCGGCTTCGACGTCCGCCTCGACGCGGACTCCCTCTCCGCCTCCCGAGTCGTCCTCGCCACCGGGGGCCGTTCGGTCCTTGCCGGGGGAGCCGACGCGGCGGGCTTCGACTGGGCCGCTTTCCTCGGCCACACGATCCGGCCTCTCTGCCCCGCCCTCGTTCCGCTCACCGGCTCATCGCCCGCTCACGCAGCGCTCTCAGGGGTCTCTCTGGAGGTCGCCGTCACTGCCACGAGCGGCGGCGAGTCGGTCACGACCCGCGGCGGATTCCTCTTCACCCACAAGGGTTGGAGCGGCCCGGCCGTCCTCGACGTCTCGCACGTCGCCTCGCGGGCGCTCACGGAAGGCAGACCCTTCGCCGTGACGGTGTCGTTCGGCGGGAGCGCCGAGGAGTGTGAGGCGGCCCTTCGAGCCCACTCCGGCTCCGGTTCCGTCCAGGGCGTCCTCCGGCGATCGCTGCCGGATCGCGTCGTCGCCCTCGTCCTCGGCGAGGCGGGAGTCGCGGGCGACGTTCCGCTCCACCGTCTCTCCCGCGAGGCGCGGCGCGAGGTCGTCCGTGCGCTTACCGCCTTCCCGCTCCCGGTCGAGGGAACCGAGGGCTATCGCACCGCGGAGGTGACGGCGGGCGGCGTGGCGCTGGAGGAGGTCGACCCCGGCAGCGGTGCGAGCCGGCTCGTCCCGGGCCTCTTCCTCGCCGGGGAGATCCTCGACGCCACCGGCCCGATCGGGGGCTTCAACTTTCAGTGGGCGTGGGCGACGGGGAGAACGGCGGGTGAGGGCGCGGCGAAGTCGATTCTCGCCGGCGCGGCCGTCAGCCCTTGACCGTGAATCCGCGGGCCTGAAGGAGGGGCCGAACTCTCTCGCGCACGTCCCCTGCCAGCTCGATGGCGCCCGGCTTCACCGTGCCGCCTACCGCGCAGGACTTCTTCAGCGCCTTCGCGAGCTCCTCGAGGAAGGGACCATTGTCGGGCAGCGCGTCGACGACCGTCACGCTCCTCCCGCCACGCCCCTTCTTCTCGACGCGCAGCTTCGCCGTCACCTTCGCCGGCACCGGCTCGTCGAACTTCTTCGAGCAGCGGCAGTCGTTCGCCGGCCAGCCGCACGTCGGGCAGACCCGCCCCTTCTCGCTCGAATAGACGACGCGTCCGCTCACGTACGGATCATCGCAGAGGGGCCGTTCTCAAGGCTCCTCGTCGCCCCCGGCGTCGGCGACGAGCAGGTCGAAGCCGTCGGCGCGGGAGAGGAGGCGGTCGACGATTCCGGGGACGAGGCGCGCGAAGAGGCCGCGACGTGACGGGGGGCCGACGATCAGGACGGCGACGTTCTCCTCGCGGACGAAGCGGACGATCTCGGCGGCCACGTCTTCCGCCTCCCTCACGACGACGGTCGCGCCGAGCGTCATCGCGAGCTCGACGTTCTCGGTGAGCGCCCTGTGCTGGCGCGCCGAGAGACGCTCGGGGCGCTCGCGCGACCGCCGCACGTGGAGAGCGAACCAGCGCGTGTTCATCCGCCCCGCCATCCGGGAGGCGCGAAGGATCAGCTTTCTCGCGATCTCCGGGGCGAGCGGGATCGCGACGGCGACGCGGGCCTGGGGCGCGGGGGCCTCGAGCGTGCCGCTGTCGTGCGCGTCGGCCTCGATGTGGTCCGCCGTCTGGAAGAGCGTCAGCTCCCTGAGGCGCGTCAGCTTCTCTTCGGTGAAGAAGTTCGACAGGGCCTGCTCCGCCTTCTCGGGCGTGTAGACCTTGCCGACGCGGATCCGCTCCCTCAGCTCCTCGACGGGGAGATCGACGACGACGAGGGCGTCGGCATCCCTGACGATGCGGTCGGGCAGGCGCTCGCGGACCTCGATCCCGGTGACGGAGCCGACGACGTCCTGGACCCCCTCGAGGTGCTGGACGTTCACGGCGGCCATCACCGAGATCCCGGCGGCGAGGACCTCCTCGACGTCTTTCCAGCGCTTCTCGTTCCGGCTCCCCGGCGCGTTCGTGTGGGCGAGCTCGTCGACGAGGACGACGTCGGGCTTGCGCCGCAGGATGGCGTCGAGGTCCATCTCGGGGAGGACGACCCCCTGGTAGCTCACCTGCTTGCGCGGGACGACCTCGAGGTCGCCGATCCGGGCTTCGGTTTCCGGCCGTCCGTGCGTCTCGACGTACCCGATGACGACGTCGGTCCCGTGGCGCCGCAGGCCGTGGGCGTCGTCGAGCATCTTGTAGGTCTTGCCGACGCCGGCGGCCATCCCGAGGTAGACCTTGAGCTTCCCGAGACGGGCGTCCCGCGACGCTTTTCGGAGAAAAGCCTCGGGGTCGGGGCGTCGGTCGTCGGTGGCTCTCGGCACCATCTCGATTATCGGGGAGCGCACCCGGTTCCGCCCCCGCGGGGCGAAACCGGGAAGCCCCGTCGTCAGAAGACGTAGGCGACGTTCAGGAGGATCGTCGGCTGCTCCTTCTTCGTGGAGGCGCCGTCGGAGTCCTCGAAGACGGGAGCGTCGCTGAAGTCGATCCTCAGGTCGGCCCGGGCGAGAAGCCCTCCGCCGAGCTTCAGCTCCGGCGTGAGGGTCAGCTCCTTCAGCTTCTGGACGGTTCCCGTCCGGACGCCGTCCGCGTCGTCGAAGTACTCCGCGCGCAGCGTCGTGGCGAACGAGGAGGTCAGGCCGACGCGGAGGTAGCCGGCCACGCCCCACCAGGTCGCCGTGCCTCCTCCCTCCGCCAGCCCCTCCTCCGTTCCCCGGTCGAGGTTGAAACCGATCGTCACGACGTCGCTCGGCTTCAGGACGGCGATGAGGTCGAGGAGCCCGCGCGCGTCGGCGTTGTCGTTCGTCCGCTCCGGTCCGTAGTGGTAGTTGGCGGTCAGCGTGACCTTCGGGCTCGGGCTCACCGTCACGCCGGCCCCCAGGGTCTTCGACGCGTTGTTGTCCTTGACGTTGTCCCAGCCGTTCACGACCATGACGTTCGCCGACACCGTGTCCGAGAACGCGTAGACCGCCCTTGCCCCGGTGTGGGTCACGGGCTCGGCGTACGCGAAGATGAACGAGCGGGTCGCGTTGTCGTTGAAACCGTCGTACCCCTCGACGACCTCGTAGCCGGCCGACGTGACCATCTTCCCGACGTCGAGCCTCAGTCCGCGCCCGACGGGAGCGACCCAGCTGACGAACGCCTGCTGGAGGTCGAAGTCCTCAGCCGCGCCCGTCGCCGGGTCGCGGAAGAGACCGCTCGCCGCCGCGACGCGTGGGATCGAGCCCCCCGCGGTGGCGTCGACACGGAATCCGACGTCTCCCGCCTTCGATACGGCCCTCTGGAGCACGAGCTCGGCCACGTCCAGCTTGAACGTGTTGTCGTCGAAGTCGAAGGCGCGGTACCGGTTCGTCCCGGAGGCCGGCCGGTTGAGGTTGTCCGAGTAGCTCGTGGAGACGAAGCCGTTGACCGAGATCACCTCGTACCACTTCTGAGCCGTCGCCGGGGTCTCGGCCTGCGGCGTCTCCTGGGGCCCTTCCGCGCCCGCGACCGGGAGGGCGACGAAGGCCCCCAGGAGGAGGGATGCGACGCACCCGGCGAGGAGGAGGACTGTCCCCGGCAGGGACGGCCGACGGATTCCGCTCTTCATGTAAGGATCAATTCCGGGCGCCGGCCAGCAATACATGGGCC
>CAVOJA010000087.1:0-33383 GCA_963696015.1 uncultured Holophagales bacterium | reverse complement strand
CCCGTCCTTCCATCGCCGGACAGGTGGCGGACGCCGGTGCTCCCGTGAAAGACGTCGCTCCTGTGGCAGGGCAGCGAATCGACGCCGCGTTGCGGGCGGAGAGCGCGTCGAACGAGAACGTCACCAGGGCGACGACAAAGGCGCCGAGGAGCCAGGAAACGAGGAGGGAGCGTCTGGGTTTCAAGGCAGCGATGACCTCGGCTGTCTCTACGGACCTCCGGCCTGGCCGGATGTGCCCTGGTCTCGATGCTGCGGAAGCGCTCCGCGGTCGGGTCTTCCCGTTACGGTACCGAGCATGACGCTCCGGACCCTCGGCTTGACGGCGGCTGCGATGACCTGTTTCGCAGCGAGCTCCCTGCTCTGCCGGGCGGCCCTCGGCCGGGGTCTCGCCGACGCCCCGAGCGTCACGAGCGTCCGACTCGTGTCCGGTGCGGTAGCGCTCGGCCTCCTCGTCCGCGTGTCCGGCCGGCCCACTTCGCCTTCCCGGCCCCCTCGAGGAGCGCCTGGAGGCCGCCGAGGTCGATGCGGATCCGGTCGGAGAGGTTTTTCTCGATCCACGCACGGCCGTCGGTCTCGTCCGGCCCCCTAGCCGCGAGAATGCGGCCGTCCGTGGATACGTCCCAGAAGCGACCCGGCCAGGCCGCGCCTTCGCGTTCCCCGGGGATTCTCGCCGGGCGTCCGAGCGAGAGCCCGTCTCCCGAGGCCGTCCCGCCCACGCGGAACCGGACGGCGCGGTTGGAATTCGGCCCTCACCTCAAGTAGTAGATGGAGGACCCGTCCCGCGACCAGGAGCCGAGCCCGAGTTCGTGGCCCGTCCCGTTCCAGGGCGTCTCGACCTCCTCCGGGCCGGCATCGATCCTCCGGCTGTAGATCCTCGGCGGTCCTTCGTGGTCGGAGGCGAACGTGATCCGGGCCGGTCCGGGCCCCCAGATGGCCCAGATCGGATTCATCTCAAAGGTCACGTTGCGGCGAGCCCCGCGCGCCAGGTCGATCAATTCGACCTGCCTTCCCGGATAGAAGTAGGAAACGAGGGCCTGATCGCTGTCCGGCGAAATCCGGCCGGAGAGGACCGCCCCTTTCGGAAGGGCGACAGGCGTCTCCTTACCCGACTCGCCGATCCAGACCAGGGAGCTCTGGAATTCCGGCGTCACGGACCCGGGGACCCACGCGAAGGCGTTGGTCGAGACGTCCAGCATGGCGGACGCGGTCTCCAGGTACTTGTCTCCCGTCCAGGTCGATTGGCTCACCCCCTCGAGGACTGGAGCGGCCTTGCCTCCCAGTCGCAGCGCCCTGGCGTCGAATGGGGCGGCGAAGAGCCTCCCTTCCCGAGCGAACAGGAGGTTTCCGGGAGGGACCCAGCGGCCGTCCGACCCCCCTTCCACCAGGAGGCTTCTCTCGTTCTCGCCGCGCCGCTGGCCGATGGTCCGGACCTTGGCCCACGACAGCCACTCCGTCTCCCAGCGGAGGGCCGTGTAGACCGCGGTGCGCCCGTCCGGAAGGAGGTGCGGGAGCCGGTGGCTGACCTCTCCCTCCGAAGCGTCGAGCGTCGTGGCCGCCTCGGGGGTGCCGCCGGTTTCGGACACCCTCTGCAGTGATCCTGTCATGGACGCGAAAAGGATCGACCCGTCCGCGGACCACGCCCCAACGAAGGGAGCATCGCTCTGGCAGATCGTCGTGGCCTCGCCCCCCGCGACGGGGATGCGCTTCGGAAAGGGTCTGCCATCTGAGGTGGCGGTGAAGGCGACCTGCTGTCCGTCGGGGGAGAAGACGGGCTGGAATCCGCCTACCGTCCCAGGAATCGATCGCGCCTCGAAGCTGTCGAGGGGCCGGTAGAAGAGCCGCGGAGCGTTCTCCTCATCGAACGGCTTCTTCCACGTGAACGCGGAGAAGACGAAGAGCCTGCCGTCCGGGGAAAGGGCGAAGGAATGCCGCCAGCGGGACAGGTAGTGCCCGTCCGGGAGTCGAATCTCCAGCCGCGTCACCGGAGCCGACGTGCGGACCCTTCCCTTCAGGAACGGGCCCGTCACGAGGGCCCCCGCGAGGATCGCGACGGCGACGAGTGCGGCGGCGACACTTGCCGGGAGAGTCCGCCAGCTCCTCTTTCCCGCTCTGCCGGGTGCCGCGTCGCTGACCGTCCCTCTCGACGTCCCAGCCTCCGACAGGTGGAGGCTCCACGTCCTGAGGTCTCGGGCGAGGTCCGCCGTCGCATCGTACCTGCCATGAGGGTCCTTCGAAAGGAGCCGCTCGACGAGCCATCGCACGGGCGCGGGCACCTCCGGCGCTCCTACCTCCAGCGGCTCTGGCTCTTCCCGGATGACCGCCGCGAGCGTCTCGGCGGCGGTCGCGCCGGCGAAGGGACGCTTGCCCGTGAGCATCTCCTGAAGGACGACGCCGAGCGAGAGCTGGTCGGAGCGATGGTCGACCAGCTTGCCGCTCGCCTTTTCGGGCGATATGCACGCGAACGTCCCGAGGACGGTGCCGGCGTCCGTGAGAACGGAGAACGTGGGGGAGCTGTCGTCCTCTGGCGAAGGCAGCGGCGGGCGCTGGCGGGCGAGGCCGAAGTCGAGGACCTTGGCGTGACCGTCCTTCGTGAGGAAGACGTTCTCGGGCTCGAGGTCGCGGTGGACTCGTCTCGAGGTTGCATACGATGTAAGGAACAGAAGTAAGGCGACCGGAGGAGACGGATGACAGCCACGGTGACGTCGAAGGGCCAGGTGACGATTCCCGCCGAGACGCGGCGCCGGCTCGGGATTCGGGCCGGGACGAAGCTCGAGCTCATCCTCCGGGACGGCGACCGGCTCGAGGTCGTGAAAGTGGGCGGCTCGGTGCGCGACCTGAAAGGGGCCTTGCCGAAGCCGCGGCGAACGCTCTCCCTCGCGGAGATGGACGACGCCATCGTGGCGGGCGCAACCCGGGTCCGGCATTGATCGGGCTCGACACGAGCGTCCTGGTTCGGTACGTCGTCCGGGACGACCCCGGCCAGACCGCCGCGGCGACGCGCCTGATCGAGTCGGAGTGCACGGCGGACTCGCAGGGCGTGCCACGGACCGCCGCGGAACGACGTCGTCCGCGAGAGCCTCGCCTGGCTGGACAAGTACCTCGGCCCGGTGAAGCGGTCGGGCGGTTTACGGGAATCCTGAGCCGGCCGGCCTAAACTCCTCCTCGATGACCACCCACACACCCGAATCCCTCGCCGCCCTCGCCCGGGGCTTCATGGAGTCGCGGGTCTTCCTGACGGCCGCCGAAATAGACATGTTCACGCTCCTGGCGGACGGGCCGCTCTCGATAGAGGAGGTCGTGTCCGCGTGCGGGGCCGACCCTCGCGGCCTCGGAATCCTCCTCGACGCTCTCGCCGCGATGGGGCTGATCGAGAAGTCAGACGGACGATGGCGGACCGTCCCGGCGCTCGTGCCGTTCCTCTCGGCGCACGGATCGAAGAGCCTCCTTCCTCTCGCCCACCACTCCGTCAACCTCTGGGACCGCTGGTCGCGCCTGACGGAAGTCGTGGCGGGATCGCGGCCAGGGGCGGGGGACCGCGACGCCTGGACGCAGTCCTTCATCGGAGCGATGCACGCCATCGCCGCGCCGCAGGCGGACGGCCTCGTCGCCGCGGTGGAGCCGGGCGCGGCGCGCCGTCTCCTCGACGTTGGGGGAGGGCCGGCCACCTACACCCTCGCGTTCGTCAAGGCCGTCCCGGGCCTCACGGCGACGCTCTTCGATCTCCCGTCCGTCATCGATCTGGCGAGGGGGAACGTCGTCGCGGCGGGTCTCCTCGATCGCGTCGATCTCGTCGCGGGCGACCTGAGGACCGACGCGCTCCCGGGCGGGCACGATCTCGCCTTCGTCTCCGCGATCATTCACATGCTCGGCCCCGACGGAAACGTCGCCCTCTTCCGCAAGGTGCACGACGCGCTCGTCCCGGGCGGACGGATCGTGATCCGGGATCACGTCATGTCGCCCGACCGGACCGCGCCGCGCGCGGGCGCCCTGTTCGCCGTGAACATGCTCGTCGGGACGGAGGAAGGCGGCACGTTCACGCTCGAGGAGATCGCCTCGTGGCTCGTCGAGGCCGGCTTCGAGAGGGTCCGCCTGATTCGATCCGGCGAGAGGATGGACGGTCTCGTCGAGGCGTTCCGCCCCTGAGCGGCCGGGCCGACGGGCGCACGACACACGGCGGACCCCACCCGGACGGCCCACTTCTTCGAGCGCGCTTTCACGCCTTCCAAGATTACGATCCGTTCGTGCGGGGTGCCGTCGAGAGCGGGACCGGTGTCGGGCAGGAGGGGACTGGAGGGTCCATTGGCGGGTTCGGCCCCTCGACACCTCCCATGTCGACGCGCGGCGGGCGCGTCGAGGTCCATTCGCTTCCGGATGGAGAACAGGTCGTCCTCCGCCCGACGGGATTGCTCCGGTACCTTCCGGCGGCCTTTCTGGCGTCCTGGCTCTGCGGATGGGCCGTCGGCGAGGTCGTCGTTCTCGTCCTCCTCTTCGGTCCTGCCGCTGGCCCCTTCCTCGAGGCGGTCCGAGACGTCCTCCCGTTCAGCGTCGGCCGCATTCCCCTCCCCTCCGGATGCCTCCCCCTGCCCGTCCTCGCGTTCCTGACCCTCTGGCTGACGTTCTGGACCTGGGGAGGAGTCTCCGCGGCCTGGGAGCTGCTGAGGCTTCTCGCCGGGTCCGACCGGTACGAGCTGCGCCCGGGGAGCTTCACCTACCGGCGCTGCGCGGGTCCGTTCGGGAGGACGCGGGAGTTCCGGGCGGGCTCGGTCGAGGCGATCGTCGACCGGCGCCGGAAATCGCAGCTCGTCGCCGTCGTCGCAGGGAAGGAGATCCAGCTCTCCGCGGGCGTGCCGCCAGAGATCGGCCCTTGGCTCGCGGGGCGGCTCCGTGCCGCGCTGCGCCTCGATCGCACAGGTGCAGCTGCCGCTGCGGCCGCAACGGCGGATCCGTCTGCATCGACCGCGGTCGTCGCGCCAGCCGTTCCCTCCCAATGGCAGGCGACGCCGCGCCCGGAAGGGGGAGTCGTCCTGGCCGCCCCGGCGGCGAAGTCTCGGAAGGCCGCGGGATGTGCCGTCGTCGTTGGCGTCCTCGTCACGGCGGGAGCGGTCGCCCTGGTCGCCGCGGCATTCGCAAGGAAGGGCCGGGTCGACGGAATCGTCGGTATCGCGACGGCCGCGGTCGTCGCGACGGTCCTGGTGGACGCGCTGTGCCTCTGGGTCACCATGGCGCGGGACGCGTGGGTCCTCTCGAAGGGTCAGGTCGAGCGTCGCCGTAGATTCGGCCCTTGGAGCCGCCGCCGCGCCGTACGAGGAGGCACGCTCGTGGTCAGGCTCTCGACGGACGACGACGGGGACGACTGGTTCGAGCTGGAGGCGTCCGGTGAGGGCGGTCCGCTGCGGCTGCAGAAGTCGATGAACGACGGCCCGGAGGTCCTCGCCTTCGCGCGGTTCGCGGCGTGGCACTCGGGGTTCCGGCTCGAAGTTCCGGCGGAAGCGATGGAGGTCGCGGGGGAGACGACCGAGGGCTGAACCGTCGAGGACGTGAACGGTCGGGCGCCGGCGCGGACCACGAGACCGATCGACGAAGAAGGGCGATGGCAGGACGAAGGACCCCGGCGCGCCTCAGGAGTGCCGCGCCGCCAGGGTCGAGAGCCGCTCGGAGAGCTCCGCGAGCTCGCGGAGGATCGACGTAAGCGAAGCTCGTGCTCGCGCGCTCGCCCGGGTGAGGGCGCAGACCGCGGCCGGGACGAGGTCGGGGTCCGTGTTCCCGGGTTCTCGAACGGTGCTGGCCGGGCAAGCCGGGCATATGGAGAGCCCGGGACAGGAGCCGCACTCGGCGAGGGGAGAGCGTCTGGACCTCCGGTGCGTGAGGACGCGGACCCCTGCCGCCCGTGTCGGGAGGGCCGCGAGGCGGTCGTCGAACCCGGCGTCGCGGACGTCGCCGAGGGAGAGCGCCTCGGCGACGGGCTCGCCGCCAGCCGGGAGCCGCTGGAGGGACTTCGCCCACCAGGGGCAGGCCCACGCCGTGCCGTCCGGCTCTCCGGCGAGGCCGTCGGGCGAGCCCGCGCTGCACCAGAGATCCCCGTACGAAGGAAGCTCGCGGCCTAAGGGCGCGCGCAGGAGAGTGACGGAATGCTCCCGTCCGCCGGAGAGCGAGTCGGGGACGAGCGCGACGTCGTGCTCGGCGAGGAAGCGTGCCCTGTCGCGGGGCAGGACGGGGCCGTTCGTCGTGACCGCCAAGGCGAGCGAAGTGCCGGGATCCGCGCGTCGTCGGGCGTGGCGGATGCAGCGGCGAAGGAGGCCTGGAGCCAGGACTGGCTCTCCGCCGGTCAAGGCGAGGAGCGCCTCGCGCGGGCGGGAGGCGAGGAGGACGTCGATCGCGCGGCGCGCGGCATCCCAGGGGAGGTCGCCTCGTTCCGTGCGTCCCGCCTCGAAGCCGTACGCAGAGGCGGCGTTGCAGCGCCCCGTGAGGATCAGGACGAGCAGGCGGGGAGGCGACGTGTCGGTCTTCCCGCCGGGATCAGACGCCGGGCTTCTGGGGCCAGCAGCGCCCGGGGGCGGGGCGCGGGGGGTCGGGGACGATGATTCGTGCGACCTGGCGGAGATCCTCGGCAGAGAGCGGTTCGCCCGGCTCGAGACGCCGGCCCTCGAGGTCGACGATCCAGACGTCCCGCGAGCCCGCGTCCCCGCTCGTGCAGGCGAGGCGGCCGCCTGGAAGAGAGCGTGGAAACGCGGCCCACGTCTCCGTGCGCGTTCGCCGTCGCGGGTCGCCCGCGGGCTTCCCGTCCCGCATCGGCACGGTCCAGACCTGCTCGCTTCCGCCTCGGTCGGAGACGAAGGCGAGCTGCGTCCCGTCTGGCGCCCAGGAGGGCTGAGTGTCGGTTCCCGGGTGGGGCGCGATCGAGACCGGCTCGCCGCCGCCGGACGGGACGACGAGGATCTCGCGCTCCTTCTCTCTCACGAGGAAGAACGCGACGGAGCGTCCGTCCGGGGAGACGTCGGGGCAGGCAGCGCGTCCACCGAGCTCGGTGATGCGAAGCGGGGGCCGGAGGGGCGGCCATCCGAGAGGCGGAGGGACCAGAGGTCGACGGCGTTCTCCCGCGTCGAGGTGTCGACGAGGAACCGGCCCTCGGGATCGAGGCTGGCGAACCCCGCGAGCCGGCTCTCCTCGGCGCGGGTCGTATCGCGATACGACGCGAAGTTGACGTGGAGGCCGTCGGGCGAGAAGGCGGGGTCGACGTCGGCCGGGTCGTCCGCGGTGAGCCGCCGGGCTGCTCTTCTTCGCGAGCCCGAAATCGAGGATCTTCGGATGGCCGGAGGAGCAGAGGAAGAGGTTCTCGGGCTCGACGTCCCGGTGGACGATGCCGTGCGCGTGTGCGGCCTCCAGGCCCTCGGCGATGCTCGCCGCGATTCCCGCAGCCTCGCGCCAGGGAATCGGTCCGCGCCTCAGGGCGCTCCGGAGCGTTTCCCCGTCGAGGAGCTCCGTGCCGGCGTAGTGGACTCCGTTCGTCTCGCCGACGTCGAACAGCGCGAGGATGTCGGGGTGGGAGAGCGCGGCGACGGCCTTCGCCTCGCTCTCGAATCGTGCGAGAGCCCTCTGGTCGCCCGAGAGGTGGTCGGGGAGGACCTTGATCGCGACGTCGCGTCCGAGCCGTGTGTCGCGCGCCCGGAAGACCTCCCCCATGCCGCCTGCGCCGAGCAGGGAGAGGATTTCGTAGGGACCGAGTCGCGTGCCGGAGAAGAGAGCCATCGGGCCCTCCCGCGCCGTCGGACGTCAAGACGTCCGTCGTCGAGTGTCGTCCCGTCCTACGGAGCAGGGGTACGGGAACGGACTCCTCAGCCGGCGGGTGCGACGCGTTTCAGCTGCTCGACGAATCGCTCGGGGTTCGAGACGGAGAGGAGGAGCGAGAACCCTTCCGTCGTCGGGACGTACGCAACCCGGTCGGGGGCCGTGAGATAGAGGAGGGACTTCTCGCCGCTCGCGAGGCGCCACCATCCGCTCCGGTAGCCGGGGATCGCGGTGCCGGCGGTTCGGCGCCTCGGAAGGAGCGAGGGCTCGTTTCGGAGGTCGACGACGCGCGCGGCGGCGCCGTGGAGGTGCGCGGCCGGGACGCTGCGTCCCCAGAGGTCGCCGCGGATCGTCAGGCCCGCGGAAGAGAGCGAGAACGTCGAGCTTTTCGCCCCGGCGATCGTCTTCGTCACGAGGACGCCTACCGCGAGGAGGACGACGGCGAGGACGACCGGCATGATCCAGAGCGCGGTCGATGCCTTCCCCTGGGGTGGAACGAGGGTGTAGACGACTGTGTCCATCAGGAGCCTCCCGGGCCGATTCTCCTCCCGGGGGCACGTCTAGAATTGCGCCCCGAGGCACCGCCGATGAGCCAGCGACCGACAGTCGTCGCCCTGCTCGCCCTCGAGGCATGAGCGACGACATGTCGGCCGCCCCGGCGGGCCGGGTCCATTCCCTGAACGTCTCGGGAGGTGGCGTGCCGAAGCGCCCCTTGCCCGAGGCGTACGTGACGAAGGACGGCCTGAGCGGCGACGTGCAGGGAGACCTGCGTTACCACGGCGGTCCGGAGAGGGCCGTCTCTCTCTTCTCGCTCGACGTCATCGGGCGGCTCCGTGCAGAAGGGCACCCGGTCCTTCCTGGCTCGGCGGGCGAGAACGTGACGATATCGGGAGTCGATTGGAGCCTCGTCGTGCCCGGCGCACGGCTGGAGTTCGAAGGGGGCGTCGTGCTCGAGGTGTCCTCGTACTGCGTCCCGTGCGGGAAGATCCGCGCCTCGTTCGCCGACGGGAAGGTCCACCGGATAAACCAGGAGGACCACCCGGGCGAGAGTCGCGTCTACGCGCGGGTCGTGTTCGAGGGGACGATGAGGGAGGGAGAGGCCGTGCGGTTGTGGCCGGAGGCCTTGGCCTCGTCGCCGGCGGCGTCTCGGGCCATCGTGCGCAGGTGATCACGAGAGGATCAGGACGACAGGAGGGGCCGATGTCGGTTTTCGAGGGGACCAGGAGCGCGCTCGGACTCGGAATGGCCGCGATGCTGATGCTGGCGGCGCCGGTGAGCCCGGGGCAGGAGCCGGTGGCGGGTCAGGAGAAGAGACTGGTGTTCGAAGAGCAGGACGGCATGGCGATCGTTCTGAATAGGCTCGAGGGGAAGCCGGTCCGCATGCGCCTGGTTGGTTCGAACGAGGAGGTCGTCGGCAGGCTCCAGAAGGTCGGGAAGGAGCTCGTCCGCCTCTCCGACCTGTCCGGTCGGGAGTTCTTCGACGCGGTCGTCAGAATCGACCAGGTCTCCGCGGTTTCGGTCCAGATCCGCGGGCGCTGATGGACCCGTCAGGGACCGCCGAAACGGCGCCCGGTTCGGGAACCCCGAGCGAGCGAGATCTGTGACGCCGTCAGTTCGTCTCCCGCACGAAGAGCCGGATACATCAGGTTCCAGTTCGCCCGGGGTGAGGTCGTCGCCACGTGGGGCAGAGCCATCAGGTGCGCAAGCTCGTGCGCGAGGACTTTTCCCGTGCCGGGGTCGCCGAGCGCGCAGACGATGCAGGCTGACTGAGCCTCCACCGCCTGGCCACCGAGGTCCGCGCGCTCGAAGTCGGCCACGAGGAGGACCGAAAGGCCGGACGTTGGGGGAAACCGTCCGACGAGGTACTGGAATCCGTTGAAATCGACCTGTTCGGCGCCGTTCGGAATCTCCTCGGTCGCGGCTGCGAACGAGGCGACGTAGAGCTGGATGTCGGCCGGGGCGAAGACGTTGTTCGAGTATCTGAGGGCGCTGTCGAAGCTCGTCCGGTCCTGTCGGGGCGGCACCTCGCGGCGGGACGTGACCCGCTCGTTACGGGTCGTCATCGTGGGGCCGACGCGGATCTGCCTCGCCTCGATTCGCTGTTCGAGGACGACGACGGTGAGGGCGTGGACCTCGAGCGGAACACGGATCGGCATGACATGTCCTCCCTTCCCCGAGACCGGGGGGCGCGCGCGGAACGGTCTGACCGAGTAGCTGAGATGTTATCTCGAGACCATTCCGTCAGGAGAGAGAACCGGCCGCGGTCCTGTGCGGGACGGGTTCCTGGCGTGTGCAGAGAGCCGAGCACAGACCAGGCCCCACCGAGGGAGACCCCGTTGGGTAGAACCGTTCAGGGGAGGCCGAGGTCGGAGAGGCTCGAGCGGGCCGCCGGCTTCCGCGAGGAGGGAATCGCTCCCGGATTCGAGAGCATCCCGAGCTGCCACATCAGGAACATCCGCTGGTCGGCGGCGTCGCGGACGCGGAGCTCGAGAGGCTTCCCCTGTCCGTGGCCGGCGTCGCGGTCGACCCAGAGGAGGATCGGCTTCTCCTTCGGGTCGGATGCCGTCGAGGCCTGGAGGAGGGCGGCCATCTTGCGCGCGTGGAGCGGGTGAACGCGGGAGTCGTTCTCGCCGGCGGTGAGGAGGACGGCGGGGTACTTCGTCCCCTTCTGCACGTGGTGGTAGGGCGAGTAGGCCCGGAGGAAGCGGAACTGGTCGGCGTTCTCGGCGCTGCCGTACTCGGGAATCCAGTAGCGCGCCATGAGGAACGACTGGTAGCGGAGCATGTCGAGGAGAGGGACGGCGCTGATGACCGCCCCGAAGAGCTCCGGGCGCTGCGTGAGGACGGCGCCGGTCAGCAGACCGCCGTTCGAGCCGCCGGAAACGGCGAGCTTCGCGGGGGTCGTGTACTTCTGCGCCACGAGCCACTCGGCCGCCGCGATGAAGTCGTCGTACACGTTCTGCTTCTTCTCGAGCATCCCGGCCTCGTGCCAGGCGTCGCCGTATTCGCCCCCTCCGCGCAGGCAGGCGAGCGCGTAGACGCCGCCCGCCTCGAACCAGGGGAAGAGGGTCGCGCTGAAGCTCGGCGTCGAGCTGACGTTGAAGCCGCCGTACGCGTAGAGGAGCGTCGGGTTCGTCCCGTCGAGCTTCAGACCCTTCCTGTGGACGACGAACATCGGGACCTTCGTCCCGTCCTTCGACGCGTAGAAGACCCGCCTCACCTCGACGATCGACGGGTCGACCGGCACCTTCGGCCTCTCCCAGAGCTCGCTCCTCTTCGTCGCGAGGTCGACGCGGTAGATGCCGGGGGGCTCGTTGAAGGAGGCATAGGAGAGGAACGCCTCGGTGCGGTCCTGGGAGGTCGAGAGCCGGGCGGTCCCGATGCCCGGGAGCGGCAGCTCGCCGAGGGGCTTCCCGTCGAGGGCGTAGAGCTCGATCCGCGTCGCGGCGTCCTCGAGGAGGCTGACGACGAGGATGCCGCGGGCGAGCGAGACGCCGCCGATCGACACGTCCTTCCGCTCGGGGACGAGCGTCTTCCAGCCCGCGCGGGCGGGCGAGCTGAGGTCGACGGCCACGACCCGGCCGTTTTTGGCGCCGTCGGTCGTATGGAGGAAGAGGGTGTCGCCGAGGACCGGTCCGCGCGAGGTGCTCTCGGAGCCGACGATGACGTCCGTCTTCACGAACTCGCCGGTGCGCGCCCAGCGATCGAGGTCGACCGCCCAGAGGTCGTTCGTGCTCGTTCCCGTCGCGTAGGAGAGGAGACCCCAGCGGCCGTCCTCGCTCGCGGAGAAACCCGGGCCGTACGTCGTCGCGAGCTTCGCGTTCTCAGCCTTCGTGAGCTGCCGGAAGAGGCGCACGTCCTGCCGGGGGTGCGAGGCGAGGCGGTGGAACATGACCTGCCCCGAGTAGGGGTCCTTCGCGTTCTCGAGGTTCCGGTAGAAGAAGCCGGAGGAGTCGGGCAGCCAGTCGATGCCGCTGACCTTGCCGGGGATCTCGTCGGCGAGCCAGCGGCCCGAGTCGACGTCGAGGACGTAGAGCGTCGCGTTCTCGTCGCCGGCGCGGTACATGCCGAAGGCGAGGAGCTTCCCGGACGGGTCGGGCTCGGTCCAGGCGATCGTCACGAGCCCTTTCGCGTCGAGAGTGTTCGGGTCGAGGAGGAGCCGGGGCGTCCCGTCGAAGCCGTTACGGACGAAGACGCGGGCCTGGTTCTCGTTCCCCTCGCGCCTGCCGTAGAAGTAGCGGTCGCCGCGCATACGCGGCGCGCCGACGGAGCCGACCTCCATCAGCTCGCGCAGGCGCGCCTCGACGTCCTTTCGGCCCGGGAGGTTGTCGAGGACCTGCCGCGTGTAGGCGAGCTGCGCGTCGGTCCAGGCGGCCACCTCGGGCGTCTGCGCGCCCTTCGCGTCCCCCTCGAGCCAGCGGTACGGGTCGATGATCGACTCGCCGTGGAGGACGTCGGTGACCGGGCGCGCCTCGGTGGGCGGCGGCGCGACGGGAGGCGCGGCGACGGCGGGGAGGGCGAGCGCGAGGAGCGCGGCGGCGAGACGCATGGGGCCTCCGGCGGATCGGGACTGGCGCGGCGCGGGCCGCGCGGCGCCCGATGATAGGGGAGCCGGGCGGTTACGGGCGGGTGCCCGCCGGGGCCGGGGGGAAAAGGGGACGGCCCGGCGGTGAGGCCGGGCCGTTCGGGGAACCGGGGCGCTTTCGCGGCGGCGCGGGTGGGAGCGTCGTCCGTTCAGCTCCCCTTCGGCGTCAGCTCGTTGAAGCGTCCGCGCGGGGTGTAGTGCGTGTGGAGGAGCTCGTGCGAGAGGTGCCCGAGCGGCGTGCCCAGGAAGTCGTCGTAGAGGGCCAGGACGGCCTGGTTCTCGTGCGACTTGCGGCGGGGCTTGCCGGCGTCCTCGGCGTAGATGGCGCGCATCCGCGCCTCGCGGATGGTGCGCGTCGTCGGGCGGGGCTGGCCGCCCCCGGCGATGCAGCCGCCCGGGCAGCCCATGACCTCGATGAAGTGCCACGGGGCGGTGCCGTCCGCCACTTCCTTCATCAGTCTTTTCGCTCCCATGAGGCCGCTTGTGACCGCCACGCGGACGGTGAAGCCCTCGAGCTCCCCGAACTCGGGCTTGACGTCCTCGAGGGTGAGCGACGCCTCCTTGACCGACGAGAGCCCGCGGACTGGCGTGACGTCGAGCGCCGGGAACGGGATCTCGCGGCCGGTGACGACTTCGTAAACGGTGCGGAGCGCCGCCTCCATGACGCCGCCCGTCGCACCGAAGATGTCGGCAGCGCCCGTGGAGAGCCCGAGCGGCTCGTCGAAGCCGCTCCCCTCGAGGGAATTGAAGTCGATGCCGGCCTCTTTGACCATCCGCGCCAGCTCGCGTGTCGTCAGGACGGCGTCGACCGTGGGGCGGCCGTCGATGAACATCTCGGGCCGCGTGATCTCGAACTTCTTCGCGGTGCACGGCATGACGGAGACGACGAACATGTTCTTCGGGTCGACGCCGATCTTCCGCGCGTAGTACGTCTTGGCCAGGGCGCCGAGCATCATGTGGGGCGACTTGCACGAGGAGAGGTGCGCGAGCTGCGAGGGGAACTCGTGCTCGACGTACTTGATCCAGCCCGGCGAGCAGGAGGTGATCATCGGGAGGACCGTCGCCTCGCCGCGAACGGCGGAGAGGGCCCGGTTCAGGAACTCGGTCCCTTCCTCGAGGATCGTCAGGTCGGCGGCGAAGTTCGTGTCGAAGACGTCGTTGAAGCCGAGGAGCCGAAGAGCCTGGGCCATCTTCCCCGTGACGCTCGTCCCCGGAGGCATCCCGAACATCTCGCCGAGCGCGACACGGACGGCCGGGGCCGTCTGGACGACGGTGCGGACCTTCGGGTCGAACAGGGCGTTCCAGACCGGGTTCATGTCGACGCGCGTCAGGAGCGCCCCGGTGGGACAGACCATGACGCACTGCCCGCAGTTGGCGCAGTTGGAGGAGCCGAGCGGCAGGTCGGCGGCGGGGCCGATCGTCGTCTTGAAGCCGCGGTGGTTGACGCCGAGGACGCCGACGCCCTGGATCTCGCTGCAGACGGTGACGCAGCGGCGACAGAGGATGCACTTGGACGTGTCGCGAAAGATGGACGGCGTGGAGGCGTCGACGAGGTCCTTCGACTGCTCTCCCTCGAAGCGGCAGTCGGGGATCTTGATCTCCTCGGCGAGCTTCTGGAACTCGCAGTTCTGGTTCCGGAAGCAGGAGAGGCAGTTCCTCGGGTGGTCGGAGAGCATCAGCTCGTAAAGGACCTCGCGCGCCTTCTTCACCCGCGCGGTGTTCGTCTTCACGATCATCCCCTCGCGCACCGGGATGGTGCAGGAGGCCTGGAGGCTCCGCATCCCCTCGACCTCGACGACGCAGACGCGGCAGGAGCCGATCTGGTGGACGCCCTCGAGGTAGCAGAAGTGGGGGATCTTGATGCCGTTGTGCTTGGCGGTCTCGAGGACCGACCAGTCGCTCTCGGCCCTCACGGACCGGCCGTTGATCACGAGGTGAACGGGGTTCGTCATGCTCTTCTTCCTATCGCCGGTCGCAGCGGAGGCAGCGCATGGCCTCGGCGATGGCGTTCAGCTTGTGGAAGCCCGCGGCGACCTCCTGGAACCCCTTCTTGCGGCTCTCGGGCTCGAGGAAGCGCATCGGGAATCGCTCGTGCTCGGCGACGTCGGACTCGTCGACGGGCCGGGGAATCGGGATCTCGTCGCCCTTGTTGAGGACGCCGGTTCCGCCGAGGTAGACGTCGATGGAGCGGGCGGCCCGTTTGCCGTCGGCGATCGCCTGGATCGCGACGTCGGGGCCGCGGACGACGTCGCCGCCGGAGAAGACGCCGGGCTTGCTGGTCATCATCGTCTCCTTGTCGACGACGAGCGTCCCCCACTTCGTCAGCAGCACCTCGTCCCGGTCGATGAACGGGAGGTCGGAGTGCTGGCTGATGGCGGGGATGACCATGTCGGCCTCGACGACGAACTCGGAGCCCGGGACGGTCCGGGGCTTGCGCCGGCCGCCGTCGTCGAAGCCCTTGAGCTCCATCTTCACGCACTTCACGCCGGTGACGTGGCCGTTGCCGAGGAACTCGACGGGAGCGACGAGAGGGATGATCTCGATCCCCTCCTCGCGCGCTTCCTTGATCTCGCGCGGGTCGGCGGGCATGTCCTCGACCTGGCGGCGGTAGAGCACCGTCACCTTCTGCGCGCCGAGGCGCAGGACCGTGCGGGCCGCGTCGAAGGCGGTGGAGCCGCCTCCGATGACGACGACGTTCAGGCCGATCTCGACCGTCCGGCCGAGGTTGGCCTCGCGCAGGAACGAGACGCCGTGCGCGATGCCGGCCTTGTCCTCGCCGGGGATCCCGGCCTTGTTCGGGAAGTGGGTGCCGGTCGCCACGTAGATCGCCTGGTGGCGCTCCTGCAGCTCCTCGAACGTCACGTCCCTGCCGACCTCGACACCGGTCAGGATCTTCACGCCGACCTGCTCGACGAGCCGGATCTCCTTCGCGAGGATCTCCTTCGGGAGCCGGTACTCGGGGATGCCGGAGGCGAGCAT
Organism: uncultured Holophagales bacterium; assembly: GCA_963696015.1. Classification (GTDB taxonomy): domain Bacteria; phylum Acidobacteriota; class Thermoanaerobaculia; order UBA5066; family UBA5066; genus UBA5066. The sequence goes on along the minus strand of CAVOJA010000087.1, from coordinate 18,034 downwards.
GCCGCCGGCGACGGGGAGCGACTCGTAGACGGTGACGCCGTAGCCGAGGCGCGCGAGGTAGTAGGCGCAGGTGAGTCCCGAGGGGCCGGCGCCGATGACGCCGACGGACTCGGCCCTCTTGGGGAAGACGAGGTCGCGGCGCGGCTCGTCGTTGGCGAAGACGTAGTCGGCCGCGTAGCGCTTCAGGTCGCAGATGGCGACGGGCTCGTCGAGCTGGGCCCGCCGGCATTTCTCCTCGCACGGGTGCGTGCAGACGCGGCCGCAGATGGCGGGGAAAGGGTTCTCGCGGCGGACGAGGAAGTAGGCGTCGCGCGGGCGGCCGGCGGCGACGAGCGCCACGTAGCCCGGGACGTCGACGCCCGCCGGGCAGGCGTTCTGGCAGGGGCTCTTGAAGAGGTCCGAGCAGACGCCCGCGCGGCAGTGCCGGTCGCGGATGTGCTCCTCGTACTCCTCGCGGAAGAGGCGGATCGTGGAGAGGACGGGGTTCCCGGCCGTCTGGCCGAGGCCGCAGGTGGAGGTCTCCCGGCAGTTCGCCGCGAGCTCCTCGAGGAGCTCGATGTCGCCGTCCTTGCCCTGCCCCTTCGTGATCCGCTGGAGGATCTCGAGCATCCGTTTCGTGCCGATGCGGCAGGGGACGCACTTGCCGCAGCTCTCGTCCTGGACGAAGTCCATGAAGAAGCGGGCGACGTCGACCATGCACGAGTCCTCGTCCATGACGATGAGGCCGCCGGAGCCCATGATCGTCCCGAGGTGGACGAGGGAGTCGTAGTCGATCGGGGTGTTGAGGTGCTCGCGCGTCAGGCAGCCGCCGGACGGGCCGCCCGTCTGCGCCGCCTTGAAGCGCTTCCCCTTCGGGATGCCGCCCGCGATGTCGTGGACGACCTCGCCGAGCGTGATCCCCATCGGGACCTCGACGATCCCGGTGTTCTCGATCTTGCCGGCGAGGGCGAAGACCTTCGTCCCGGTGCTCTTCGGCGTCCCGAGCGACGCGAACCAGGCGCCGCCCTGCTTCACGATGGCCGCGACGTTCGCGAGCGTCTCGACGTTGTTGATGATCGTCGGCTTGCCGAAGATGCCGCGCTCGAACGGGAACGGCGGCTTCTGCCGGGGCTCGCCGCGCTTCCCCTCGACGGAGTGCATGAGCGCGGTCTCCTCGCCGCAGACGAAGGCGCCGGCGCCGATCCGGATCTCGACGTCGAAGGCGAACGGGCTCCCCATGACGTTCGGGCCGAGGAAGCCCCACTCGCGCGCCTGGCGGATCGCGACCTCGAGCCGCTCGACCGCGATCGGGTACTCCGCACGGACGTAGACGTAGCCCTGGCTCGCGCCGATCGCGTAGCCGGCGAGGAGCATCCCCTCGAGGACGGAGTGCGGGTCCCCCTCGAGGAGGGAGCGGTCCATGAAGGCGCCCGGGTCCCCCTCGTCCGCGTTGCAGACGACGATCTTCTCGGTCCCCTTCGCCTTGAACCCGGCCTGCCACTTGGCGCCGACGGGGAAGCCTCCCCCCCGCGGCCGCGGAGGCCCGAGGCCCTCATCTCCTGGATGACCTGCTCGCCCGTCATCGTCGAGAGGGCCTTGGCGAGGGCCTGGTAGCCGTCGGAGGCGACGTAGGCCTCGATGGAGGCGTAGGGCATCGAGCCGCAGCGCGCCGTGGCGATCTTCACCTGCCGCTTGAAGAACTCGATGTCCGAGAGGAGCGGGACGGGCTGGTTCGTCTCGGGGTCGACCCAGCAGTGCTGCTCGACGACCTCGCGGTGGACGAGGTGCTGCCGGACGATCCCCTTCATGTGCTCGGGCTTCAGCTCCGTGTAGAGGACGCCGTCGGGCTGGACGACGAGCGTCGGCCCGAGGTGGCAGGAGCCGAGGCAGCCGGTCTCGTGGACGGCGGTCGTCTTGTCGAGGCCGGCGTCCTTGAGGGCGGCGAGGAGGGCGTGCTTGACGGCGTGGCAGCCGGAGGAGACGCAGCCGGCACCCGCGCAGACGAGGAGCTGGTGCTTCTTCCCCTGCTGCTCGGCGCGCCACCGGGCGCCGACGGCGTCGAGGTCGGCCTTGTTCGTGGGACGGGAGGGGATGGTGTCGGGGGTCATTTTCCGCTTCCTCATTCGCAGAGGGCCAGGACCCGGTTCAGCTTGTCCGGGTTGACCTGCCTCACGACCTTGTCGTTGACGAGGAGCGCCGGCGCGAGGCCGCAGGCCCCGATGCAGCGCATGACCTCGAGCGTGAACTTCCCGTCGGGGGTCGTCTCGCCGACGCCGACGCCGAGCGTCTGCGAGAGGCGCTTGACGATCTCGATCCCGCCCCGCACGTAGCAGGCGGTCCCCATGCAGACGCGGATGGAGTACTCGCCGCGCGGCTTCGTCGAGAAGAACGAGTAGAAGGTCGTCACGCCCCAGACCTCCGAGACGGGGATCTCCAGCTTCTCGGCGACGAGCCTCTGGACGTGGATCGGCAGGTAGCCGTAGATCCCCTGCGCGAGGTGGAGGATCTGGATGAGGCTCCCGGGCTTGTCGCGGAAGGCCTCGACGACCTCCCCGATACGAGTGAGCTTCTCTTCCTCGGTCGCTTCGCCGCACTTGCAGGCGGTGACGGGGGGAGGCGGGGGAGAGGTGACCTGGACCAGCATGAGACCTCCTTTGGCCGGGGCCCACGACTCGCCGCGGCGACGGCGCGCGGCGGCCGACGGGTCTTTCCGGCGGAAAACAAAAAGCCTGGCCGCAGCCAGGCGGACGAAGTCGTTCTGCGAGAGGTGAATGGGAATCAAGTCGGGAACCGCCCCTTCGGAATCGTAGCGCTCAGGTCCGGGGTTGTCGAGGAAAGGCTGTCCTGAATCAGGGCAAAACTGGTGCTGATGTTCTGAATCCGGACCGAGCCGGTACAGATGGACCGGGGCCGCTTGCGTTCCCCGGGAGGCGGCCCGAAAGTCGGAATGTGACGGAGCGGATGGACCGTAGGGACGAGGACCAGGTCGCTGCGGCCGGTTCCCGGCTGCATTTCGTTCTGGTGGTGGCGCTCCTGTCCGGCACGGCCGCGCGCCTCGTCCTCGCGTTCCTCCGTCCCCTCTGGGCCGACGAGATCTTCACGCTGACTCTGGCCCGGAAGTCTCTTCCCGATCTCCTCGCCGCCCTCCGCCTCGACTCGGGGCCGCCTCTCCACTATCTCGCCGCAAGACTCCTCCTGCTGCCGTTTGCGGAGCCGGGACCCGCGGACGTCGCGGTTCGGCTCCTTTCCGTCTGCGCGTCGCTCCTCCACGTGCCGCTCCTCCTCCGGATCGGGCGTCGGTGCGGCTCTGCTCGCGCGGGCGTCATCGCAGCGGCGCTCTTCCTCGTCTTTCCGCTCGCCGCGGCGTCGGGCGCCGACGGGCGGGGCTATGCGCTGGCCTCGCTCCTGGCGCTCGCGGCGTTCGACAGGCTCCTGGCGCTCGAGGAGGCGCCGCACGTAAAGACGGCCGCGGTGGCGGGGCTCCTCGGAGCAGCGGCCGTCCTGACGCACTACCTCGCGCTCCTTCCCGTGGCGGGGATGCTTCTGGGTGCGCTCGTCGGTGGGCGGTCTCGTCGTCTCGCGTTCCTCGCGTCGGGACTCGCGGCGGCGCTGGCGGCCTCATGGATTCCAGCGGCGCTCGGGCAGCCGCGAGCGTCGATGGCGTGGGCCGAGGTGCAGCCTCTCAGTGAGCGGACGCTGCAGTTCGCAGCGAACCTCGGGTTCGGCTTTTCCGTCGAGGCTGGCCCCGCCCGGTTCCTCGGGCCGATCGCGCTCGTCTTTCTCGGTTCGGCGTTCCTCGGGCGGCGCAGACGGGCGCGCGTCCCGGTGGCGGCGTCTCTCCTCGTCTCTCTCGCCCTCCTCGGCCCGCTTGTCCTCTACAGTCGATCCGTTCTTCTCCCCGACCGGACGGCGCTCGTCTTCCTCCCGTTCGTCGCCCTCGTCCTCGCCGAGGCGCGGAATGTCGTGCCCGCGGCGGCGGGTCCGGCGGCGGCGGCCGTCCTCGCGGCGTCGCTGTCGGGCTGGCTGCGACCGACGCCCGCAGCGCAGCTCGCCGCGACGCTCGCGCCGCGGGTCCGCGCCGGCGCCCAGGTCGTGGCCGCCGACCTGTGGGGACCCGAGCTCGACTATCGACTGGCGCGGGAAGGGATGTCCGCGCGGGTGACGTCGTACCCGTCGGTGGTCGCACTCCATCCCGGCTGGTACGAGGAGTCCGAGGTGTCGAAGCAGAGGCTCGAGGCCGAGGCCGAGGCGATCGTCGGCGCGGCGGGCGCACGGACGTTCTTCGTCCTTTCTCCGGAGACCAGGGCGGGACGGGTGCTCGTGGACGAGCTCACTTCGGCGGGAGGGTCCCGCGTCGCGGTGGCCGGCGTGTTCGACGTGTGGACTTTCGCCGCCGCGGGAAGCCAGCGGCGCCATCCCGGCACGGAGGGTCCGCCGTGAGGGCGCTCCTCGTCGTTCCCCGCCTTCCGGGGACGGGGCACACGGGGGACCGGGTGCGTGCCGAGCTGCACCTGGAGGCGCTCTCAGCGCTCGGTGCCCGGGTGACGCTCGCCGGCGGGGCGCCCGCCGGCGCGTCGGTCCCGGTCATCCCCGGAGCCGCCGACGTGCGGGTGGTTCCTCTGCGGAAGGCCTGGCTGCCGTTCTTCCTGGCGCGGGCGGCGCTGCGCGGCTGGCCGCTTCAGACAGCGCTCTGCGACGGCCCGTGGCGGAAGGCGCTCGGGGGAGAGGGCCCGTTCGATCTGGCGATCGTCCTTCTCGCCCGGCTCCACCCGTGCGTTTCGGCGCTGCTCCCCGACGCGCCTCTCGTCGTCGACTACGTCGATGCGCTCTCGGAGGCAGCGAGGCAGAACGCGAGGCGCGATCCGGCGCTCTGGCGAAGGCTCTACTGGAAGCTCGAGGCACCGCGACTCGCGCGAGCGGAGCGCGAGGCGGCCCGCGGGGCGCTTCTTCGCCTCGCGACGACGCCGTTCGATGCCGGGGTCCTCCCGGAGGGGACGGTGGCGATCGCCATCGGGGCGCGCGTGGGCCCGCCGCCGCCGCGCGAGAGGGGCCCCGTCGTCGTCTTCACCGGGCGGATGGGGTACCGTCCGAACGCCGTGGCGGCCGAGCTGCTCCTCCGCGAGATCTGGCCCGGGGTTCGCGCCCGCGTGCCGCGGGCCGAGCTCGTCGTCGGCGGGGCCGACGCGCCGCGGGCCCTCCGGCGGCTCGCGGCGGCGACGCAGGGAGCGCGGCTCGTCAGCCCCGTGGCCGACATGAGGGCTCTTCTCTGTACGGCGCGCGTGGCGGCCGTTCCCGTCGACATGGGAACCGGGACGCCAATCAAGGTCTACGAAGCGCTGGAGGCGGGTTGCGCCGTCGTGGCGACGCCGGCGGCGGCGTCCCGGGCCATCCTCGACGGCGTCGCGGCGCCGGTGCGGACGGCGGACGGGACCGAGTCCTTCACCCGGGAGCTGACGACCCTCCTCGCGGACGAGGGAGCGGCCTCGGCGCTGGGAGAACGGGGGCGCGCGTTCGTCGTCGCACACGCGGACCGGCGCGTCGTCGGGCTTCGCCTGGCCGGTCTCCTGCGCGGAGCAGGAGAGGAGGGGTCGTGAGGCACGGAAGCGACGGCCGGCGGGCCCTTCTCGCTACGGGCGACGCCCTCGCCGCGATCGCGGCCTTCGCCGCCGTCGTCTGGCTCCGGCGGCTCGTTCCGCTGCCGGGGACCGAGTCGGTCCTTCCGGCCGGGAAGGTGCCGCTCGACCCCTGGCCCTGGCTCGCCCTCGTGGCTCTCGCGGCCCTCCTCGGCCACGCTCTCGCCGGGACCTGGTCCGAGCCGCTGGCGACGCTTCGCGAGCGGGGCGGTCTCCTCGTCGCTTCGGTCCTGACGGGGCTCCTCCTCGTCGGGGCGTTCTTCCTGCTCAGTCGCGCGCTTCCGCGGACAGTGGCGCTCCTCTACGTCCCGGCGGCGTGGGGATTCCACGCGGTCTTCCGGAGTCTCGTGGAGCGGCTCCTGCCGCCGGGCCTGCGTTCCGTCCTCGTCCTGGGCGAGGGCGAGGACGCGCGGCGCGCGGCCGCGGCGCTCGAGGCGGGGGAGGCGCCGGGATACAGGCTGCAGGCCTGGGAGGTCGATGCGGCGGGGGCGATGAAGGAAGGGGACGGGCGCGGTGCGATTCGTGGGGCGACGGACGTCGTCCTCGCGTCCGGAAGCCCCCGGGAGCGCGAGGCCTTCGCCTCGCTCGTCGAGCGAAGCTCCTCCGCCGGTTTCGAGCTCTGGCTTCTCCCGGGCCTGGCCGACGTCGTCGCGTCGCACGTCGCCACGCGCAGCCTCGGCGATCTCCCGCTGACCCCGGTGGAGGCGCGAGGGGCGTCCGGCGGCGCCGTCGCGTTTCGGCGCCTCGTCGACCTCACGCTGGGGCTCCCCCTCGCCGCTCTCGCCTCGTTTCCGGTCGCCCTCGCTTCCGTGCTCGTCGTTCTCGAGACGCCCGGGCCGGCCTGGATCCGGCAGCGGCGCGTCGGCCGGGGAGGGCGCGAGCTCGAAATCTGGAAGGTCCGGACCATGCGGGAGGATGCCGAGAGGGAAACGGGGCCGGTCCTGGCGAGACCGGGCGACGAGCGCGTGACGCGCGTCGGCCGTTTCCTCCGGAAGACCCGTGTCGACGAGCTGCCCCAGCTCCTGCACGTCCTCTCCGGCACGATGAGCCTCGTCGGCCCGCGCCCCGAGCGGCCGGAGCTCGTCGCGGCCTACGTCGCCACGGAGCCGCTCTACCGCCTCCGCCACCTCCTGAAACCCGGGCTCACGGGACTGGCGCAGGTGATGGGCGCCTATGCCACGAAGCCCGACGTGAAGCTGAGGTACGACCTCGGCTACCTCTTCCACTGGAGCCCGGTCCTGGACCTCTTCGTCCTGGCGAGGACGGTGACGACGGTCCTGCGCGTCAGCGGGATCTGACGGGTCCGGGGAGGGGCGGCGGCGTACCGCCCGCAGGGAGGGCGGCCTCGAGGCGCGCCGTCTCGGCGACGACGGCGTCGGGCTCGCCGGCCGGCGGGATGGCGGCGGCGAGCCTCGGAAAGAGCCAGACGGCACGGACGAAACAGGCGCGCGCCGTGACGTCGTCCCCCCTGGCCAGCGCGAGGCGTCCGAGGTTCAGCTGCGTCTCGGCTCGCTCCTCGAGCGCGAGGGAACGCTCCATCGCCACGACGGCGCCGTCCACGTCGGCCAGTGCGGCGCGGGCCGAGCCGAGGGCGAGGTGCGCGGTGGCCAGGCGGGGCCTCAGGGCGACGGCGCGCCGGGCATTCTCGAGCGCGAACGAGGCGAGCTCCCTCCTTTCGGCGCCCGCCGCCCCGGGTGCCACCTTCATCGCCGATTCGGCCCGGGCGAGCGCGAGGCCTGCGGCGAGGCGCAGCGTCGCGCCCGCGCCGAGGAGGAGCGCGCCGGCGACGAGGGCCGCCTTCGCCGCCGGCCGCACGGCCGGTCCGAGGCGGCCCCCTACGCGCGCCAGCGAGAGGCCGACGAGGAGCGCGAACGGGCCCGAGACGGGGACGATCTGGATCGGGAAGTTGGCGAGAGACAGGACGAGGATCGCGCCGAGGGCGGGAAGGAGCGTCTCGGCCGGGACCCGATCGCCAGAGGGGCTGCGTCCTTCCCGTCGCGCGGCGCCGAGGAGCCCCGCGAGGAGCGCGCCCATGGCCGTTGCCAACGCCAGGGCGACGGGCACGCCGGCTTCCGCCGCGACCGTGAGCGGGTCGCAGTGCGCGTTGTCGAAGTGCGCGGACGACGAGCGGTGGACGAGGCGGCGTCCGGCTCGCTGCTCGGCCGCGAGCCGCGCCCTCACGAAATCGGAGGCGAAGCCCCCTGGACCGGCGCCGAGGAACGGATGTTCCCGGATCGTCTCGAGGGCGGACAGGATGCCGATGTCCCGCTGGGTGCTGAGCTTGCCGATGTCGCCCGAGGCGAGCTTCTCCGCCGCCCGCGAGACGACTCCCGCGCCGGCCAGGAGCGCGAGGACCGCGGCACCCGCCAGTACGGCCGGCAGGAGGCGCCGGCGGAGGTCGAGGGCCACGATGAGCACGGCGCCGCTCGCGAAAGCGGCCAGAGGTGCGAGCGTGCCCGCGGACGCGAGGCCGGCGACGCACGCGACCAGAGCGGTGCCGGACGCGATGCGCCGCGGACCGCGTGCGAGGGAAGAGGCGGCGAGAAGAGCCGGGATCACGAGCGCGGCGCCGACGTCGCCCGGGTTTCCGATCCACGCCGTGGCATGGAAGCGGGGCTCGGGGGCCTCGATCGGCAGCCGGAGGAGCCCCGCGAAGCGCTGGAGGGTGGCGAGGAGCCCGGTTGCGGCCCCGCAGCCGACGAGGAGGGAGAGCGCCCGGCGAGCCGCAGCCTCGCCGCCGGCCGTCGCTCCCCAGGCCAGAAGCGCCAGTGCGGAAACGAGCGGGAGAGCGTCCAGCGGATCCCTGTCGTGGAAAAGGCCGGAAGCGAACGAGGCGAGGAAGAGGCCGAGGGCGGCGGCCAGGGCCGTCCCGATCCTCTTTGCGGAAGGGTTCCAGGCGGGCCGCTCGTCGGGAACGCGGCTCCCGAACGCGAGGCCTAGGAGGACGAGGAGCGCCCCGGCCGCCTGCGCGGCGAGCTTGGCCTCGCGGGTCGCCTCGGCGGAGGCGAGAACGAGGGCGAAGTAGGGGATCGCGAGCGCCACGAGCGTCCCGACCGGTGCGAAAAGCTCGAGGGCTCCGCCGGAATGCTCGCGTTTCCTGCTCGGCACGGTGGTGAGAATAGCCTCGCGGCGGGCCGGGCGAGTGGATTGGTAGAGTGGAGACGTGCCGATCCTGAAGAGAGAGCCCGACTTCCTGCCCGAAACGCTGTTCGAGCTCCCCGCGGACCGCTACCCATGGTGGGTCGTCCACGTCCGGTCGAGGCTGGAGAAGGTCCTGGCGCGCGAGTGCCGCCACCGCGAGATTCCGTTCTACCTGCCTCTGCGGGAGCACAGGAACCGGCGGGATCCGCGGCACCGGATCTCCTGGCTGCCGCTCTTCCCGGGCTACGTCTTCATCCGGGGCAGCCTGGAGCACGAGCGTCTCGAGGTCCTGAAAACGGACCTCTGCGTGAGGGTCCTCCCGGTCCTCGACCAGGAAGGCCTCGGCCACGACCTGTCACAGGTGTGGAGACTCCAGCAGATGGGGCTCCCACTTCGGGCCCATCCGGAGCTGACGAAGGGCTCGTTCGTGAAGATCGCGGAAGGACCTTTCGAGGGGATGACGGGGTCCGTGGTGAGCGTGAAGGGAAAGGACCGGTTCGTCGTCTCGGTCCGCTTCATCCACCGGGCGGTCTCGGTGGAGCTGGGCCGCGACGAGATCGTGCCCGGCGAGAAGCGCCCGGAGCGTCCGAGCCAGGTGCGTTGAGGGCGAGGATCTTCCGCAGCAGGCCGCCGCGAGGTTCCCTGTCGAGCTCCTCGGGGAGGAGGAGGCGCAGCCCCGGGCGGGGCGTTGCCCGCCTCCTCGAGGCCCGGGAAATCGCCGGCTCCTCCGTCACCTCGAAGACCTCGATCGAGTAACGCCGCTCCAGCACGGCGTGGCGGACCGTGCCAACCGGGGTGAGGCGCGCCGCAGGCCGTCCGGCGAGACCGGGCCAGCCGGCGGACAGCGCTTCTCGCGCATCTGCGCCGGCGGCGACTCCGACGAGAGGGACGACGAGGTGGCCGGGAACGAGGATGGCGTCCTGGAGGAGAACGACGCGCCCGCGGCGCCGCGCCAGGCCGGCGGCGAGCCGCAGGGAGACGGTGGGCTTTCGCGGGCGGCTCGCGGGGAAGGCCTCGGGCCGTCCCGAGGCCAGGGCGCGGCAGTCCCGTGCGAGCGGGCACGCCTCGCAGCGAGGGGAGCGAGGAAGGCAGAGCAGCGCCCCGAGCTCCATCAATGCCTGGTTGTGGTCTCCGGGCCATCGCCGGTTCAGGAGCGCCGCCGCGGCTGCCTCGACGGAGACGCGGGAGGCTCCCTTCCGGGGGTCGCCGGGAATGGCGTGGAGACGGGCGAGGACGCGGGCGACGTTTCCGTCCAGGGCCGCGACAGATACGCCGAACGCGATGGAGGCGATGGCGGCGGCGGTGTAAGGGCCGATGCCCGGCAGGGTGCGCAGCTCCTCTACCGAATCCGGGATGGAGCCGCCCCTTTCCTCCACGAGACGGGCCGCACGATGGAGGTTGCGCGCGCGGGCGTAGTAGCCGAGGCCGCTCCATTCCGCCAGGACGTCCCGCTCCTCGGCGGCCGCGAGAGAGGAGACGGTCGGGAAACGGGAGAGGAAGCTCTCCCAGCGCGGGACGCCGGCGGCGACGGTCGTCTGCTGGAGGATCGTCTCCGAGACCCAGATGGCCCACGGGTCGCTCGTCCTGCGAAAAGGAAGGTCGCGGCGTTCGCGCCGGTACCACCTGAGGAGCGCGGCGCGCAGGGCCGCCAGGCGCGGCGCCGGGAGAGGCGGACTCAGAGTGCTGCGGAGAGGACCGTCTCGCCCGACGTGGCGCGCAGGAGCGCGACCGACGAGAGGGGCGGCCCGGGCGGAAGCGTGAGGAAGGGGAGCTCGCCGTCACCGGAGCCGTCGGTGTCGAGCCGGGCGCAGGGCACGAGGGTGCCGTCGGCACGCTCGAAGACGAGGGTGAACTTCTCGCACGGCGGAAGGTACCAGCAGAAGAGGGCTGCCTCCCGGCCGCAGGAAGAGACGACGACGCGGGCGAGGGGGCGCCCTTTTGCGTGGCGGCGGTTGTCCGGGCCGGTGAGCAGGCGTGTGCGAAGACGGTCCGCCGGACGTGAGAGGAGGTTGAAGGAGGCCTGCCGCTCCCGCGCGAACTCGCCGAGGCGCGCGTCGAGACGTTCCTTCAGGTGCGCGGGCGGCGGGATCCGGGGCATGGCGAGAGCGAGCGCGGCGACGACGTCGGGAAACGCTTCGAGGGGATCGGACGACGAGAGGTTGGGACTCATCGAATCAATCGAGGTGCCTGCGGAGGCGGATGAGTCCCTGCCGGATGCGGGTCTTCACGGTCCCGAGAGGCAGCCCGAGCTTCTCGGAGATCTCGACGTGCGTCATCCCCTTCAGGAAAGCGAGCGCGACGGCTTCGCGCTGAACGACCGAGAGCTTCTCCATCGCCGTTCTCACGGCGTCCCGGCTCTGGCGGAAGGAGACGACCTGGTCGGGGGAGGCGTTCTCGTCGAGCGGGTCGAAGTGGAGGCTCGGATCGTCGATGGAGATGGTCCGGTCCTCCCGCCGGCTGCGGGAGCGGAGGCGGTCGATGGCCCGGGAGCGCGCGAGCGTGAAGATCCAGGCGGGCGGGGCGCCGCGCGCCGGGTCGTACCGGTCGGCCTGACGCCAGACCTGCCAGAAGACGTCGAGGGCGACGTCTTCGGCCTCTTCGGAGCTCTGGAGGATTTTCCAGATGAGAGAGTAGACGGGGGACGAGTACCGCTCGTAGAGAAGGTCGAGCGCCGACTGATCGCCCTGCCGGATCCTCTCGATGAGATCGAGGTCCGCGGGAGCCGGAGTCGGGGCCTTTTCGGAGACGGCCGGAGCCGGAGGATTCTCCATCGGCGTCGAGGTTACAGGATCTCGACGAACCGGAATGTCGCAAAGGCCGACGGGACGTGGAAGTCGGGGGGATTGGCCCTGCCCGTCGCCACGAGCGATTCGTAACGGACGCTCTTCCCTCGCGCGATTCTCGTCAGGTTCCCACGTCGCTCGTCCCCCGGGTGAGGGCGCGCGAGAGGGGGCGTGAGGGCGACCCACGGTATCGAGATCCAGCAACGCCATCGTTCCCACTCCGTCGGGAGGGAGAACGCCGGATCTCCTTCGACCCGGACTTTCATGCCGGGGACAGGAACGCCTCGGACGACGTGCCACGTCTCCCGGCTCGCGTGGGGGTTGGCGACCCGGGCCGCGTAGCGCGTCCCTTCCGGGTTGACGACGACCTCGAGGTAGCGCGAGGGCTCGGCGGCGTCGGCCCAGTAGAGCTCCACGCACTCGTCGTCGAAGACGCTCTCCTGGGGCCGCCGCGCGAGGACCTGCAGTGGCGGGTTCGAGACGGCTTCGAAAAGAACGTGGAGGTTCCTGACCCCTCCCACCAGCGCGACCCGGGTCGCGCGCTCATCCGGAGGCTCTCCGCAGAGGCCTCCGAGAGGCCGGAATTCCAGGTGATCCTGGGCGTCGCCCCGCCGGGCCGTCTTCGGCAGGAGGGGCACGTCGAAGACGGGAGGCGTCACTTCGCCCCCGGGGGGGAGAGCCCCATCCGCGCCATGACGCGGGGCGCGACCTCGACGGCCCTGACGACGGGGATCCGCGCCCGTTCGACCCCCGGCCCGACGTGGAAGAAGACGCCGTCGAGCTCGGGGTCGGGGCCATATCCGTGCTGTGAGGCGATGTCGGCGGGAAGCAGCGGGGGCGCGGCGCTTCCCTGCCGGGGGAAGCCGCCCTTCAGGGTCGTTCCGCGGCCGGCAAGGAGAACGAGGTCGCCCAGGTTCGGGTGGTCGAGGCCGAGCCTCGCGGCTTCTCCCTGGAGCGCGACGGCCTCGAAAAGGGCATTCCCGGCGTCGTCCTCGAGCGAGCGGAAGTACCCCGCGATGTCGGCGAGGACCCCGGCCGCCTCATCGGGAGAGAGGACGCCGCCCGGCATGTCTCCTGCCCGGTTGAGGACGACGAGGGCACAGCCGCCGGTGGCGACGACGTCCGCGGGGGAATTCGGGCGCACCACGGACCGCCCCGCGAGAAGGTCCGTGGTGATCCACCCCTGCCGCCGCATCAGCTCTGCCGGGTATACGGATCGCGACACGGGGCGCAGCCCGTGGTCGGAAAGAAGGACGACATCCCCTCCCCGTTCGAGGAAGCGAAGGTAGCGCGCGGCGGCGCGGTCGGCGATCCGCCATGTCTCGCGGAGGCCGGCGGCGGTCTTCTCGGCCCGGACGGAGTCGGGTCCTTCCTGGCCAGGCGAAGGAACGGCGAAGACGTGTGTCGCCTCGTCGATGGCCGGCTGGTAGGCCAGGAGAACGTCCCAGTCGCCGCGCCGCTCGGCCACTTCGTACGCCGCGACGAAGAACGCCGAGAATCGGCTGGTCATCTCGAGAAACGTCTTCACGTCGGGATCCGGGCCCTCGAGAAGCCTGTCGTCGGGCGGTCCGGGCCAGAAGCCGCAGCGCTCGTCGAGCGTCCTCTGGAAGTCCTCGGGCCACGCCTCGGTCTGTCCGAGGCCGCCGACGTAGAGGGAGACCGAGGAGGAGTCGGGAGAGAGCTTCAGGAGCTTGACCCAGCGGCCCCGACGGGCCATCCCGTCGCCACGCTCGGGGAGGGCGAGCCAGTCTCCCGGGCGGAGGCGGCCGACGAGGCCCCCTTCGGCGTCGAGCGCCGCGAGCGCGTCGTACGCTCGACGGCCGTCATCCCGGCTGTCGATCAGGATGAAGTCGAGGGGATGGGCCGAGCCGCTGGCCTGACCGGCCGGCGGTTCGACACGCACCAGCCGGGGCGGCGACCAGCTCGTCACCTCGGGGGGCAGAGCGAGGGCCGCGTCGGGGAAGGCTCCCCCGGCTCCTGGACCCGTCCAGAGATAGCCGGGAGCGCGGAGGCCGACCCACCGAAAGCCGACGGGCGTGGTCGTGCGAGGGGTGCGCCCGTTGACGCCGGGCCAGCTCAGGGATGCGACGCGGCGCCCCTGGCGCGCCAGGGCTTCCCAGAGCGTCTCGACGGCCGGTTCGGCTTCGAATCCGTTGACGCGCGCTTTCAACGGCCCGCCCGCGGGCCAGTAGGAGTTCGAGACGATGCCGGTCGCCTGCGGCAGCGCCCCCGTCGAGATCGAGGAGTGGACGACGGCCGTGAGGGAGGGCGTGACCGTCTCGAGGCGTTCCGCCGACAGGCCCTCGCGCTCGGCACGGCGGAAGCCGTCGGGCGAGAGGGCGTCTCTCTGCCTTTCGTACTCGGCGCCACCCGCGCCGTCGAACGAGACGAGGACGACCCGGTGCGGCGGTTCCGGGGGCGGCGCCGCCCCCGTGAGGAGCGACGGGAGAAGCAGCGCTGCGAGGGACGGGGCGAGAACGAGGTGCGGGCAGGCGCGGGACATTCCCGGCGAGCCTACCTCGTCTCGGGGGACCCGAGGGACTCGAGCAGCCTCTCGACCGGCCTGGCGAGAGCCATACCCTCCGCCCGGGCGGCGAGGAGCGCCCTCTTGGCGTCGACCTTGAGGCCTCGCGCGAGCGGCCCTGATGCGAGGCCGGCCTCGGTGTCCGCATCCGCGACGAACGCGACGCGTGCCGCGAGCTCGAGGAGGTCGTGGGCGTCTCCCGCGGCGTCCTGGAAGGAGCGCAGGAGACGAAGGACCGGACGATAACGCGGCTCGAGCGGCTCGAGCACCTCGAGGGCGTAGCGGACCCTCTTGGCCGCGATCCGTGCGGCGTGGAGAGTCTTCCGGTCAGGAGGGAGAAATCCTGCGAGCTTGCGGACGAGCCGGATGAGCCGGCGGCGAGCTCGCCGCAGGAGGGCCGTGTCGGCGGCTTCGCGCGGAGCGAAGGCGCCGTCCCGGGCTGCGGCCAGCCGGCGCTTCCAGCGAGCGAGGGCCCGGGCGACCGCCTCGACGTCGCCCGCCTCGACGCGGACGGCTTGCAGGTCGCCAGGGAAAACGAGCGCGGACAGGCGGAGGTCCGTCGCCCCGGCCCGGCACGCGAGAAGCGCCCGGCCGACTTCCTCCGACCTGAGTACCGAAAGCCGTCGGCGGAGCGTTCGGGCCGACGCTCGTGGTTCCTCGCCGTCCGCCTTTCCCGGGAGCCCTCGGAAAAGGCGCGAGAGCGCCTCCGTTCGGCGCAGCGCGACCCTGAGGTCGTGAACGAGCTCGTCGTCCCCGGCGGACCGCGCCCGGGCAGCGAGAGTCCGGAGCCTTTCGCCATGTGCGGGCAGGGCCTTCTCGAGAAGGCCGAGGATCGACCCGGACCGATGCGACGCCACGGGTCACCTCCTCCGGACATTCTAGCCCCGGGATGGGAAGGCTCAGCCCGGTTCGCCGGGACGGGCCGGGAGCTCGATCGCGGGGTAGCCGATGTGATAGCCCTGCGCCCTGTCGACGCCGAGCTCCCTCAGGATCGTCAGGATCTCGGGAGTCTCGACGCCTTCGGCGACGGTCTTGACGCCGAAGCCGCGGCAGATTTCCGCGATGCCACGGACGAAGACGCGGTTCTCCATCTTGTGCGGCAGGTCGCGGACGTAGCTCTGGTCGAACTTGAGCGTCGACATCGGCAGGTCGCGCAGGTAGCGGAACGAGCTGAAGCCGACGCCGAAGTCGTCCAGGGCGAACTTGAACCCCTCCGAGGTCAGGGCGCCCGTGAAGTCCTGCACCCGGCCGAGGTCGCGCAGTGCCGCCGTCTCCGTGATCTCGAACGTGATCCGGGAGGGCCGGATCCCCTTCAGGCGGGCGAGACGGGAGATGTCGGCGACGAGCGCGTCGTCCTCGAAATCGAGCCCGGAGAGGTTGATGGAGACCTCGAGGTCGGGGGAGATCCGCTTCCGGGCGGCGATGAGGGCGTCGAACGTGCTTCCGATGACGACCCGGTCGATCGCGGTCACGAAGCCGAAGCGCTCCGCCGCGTCGAGGAACTCGTCTGGGCTCGTGAGGGACCCGTCTTCCTCGCGGAGCCTCACGAGAGTCTCGGCGGCGACGATGCGCCCCGTCGGGACCTCGGAGATCGGCTGGAAGAGCGGCACGAACCGGCCGGCGGAGAGGGCGGTGCGGATCCGGTCGGCCTGTCCGCGGAGAAGCCCGATCCGTTCCCTCTCTCGTGCGGTCGGGTCGTGGAGGATGAAACGGGCGCGCCCCCGGGCCTTCGCCTGGTGCATCGCGAGGTCGGCAGCGAGCATCAGGTCGGAGGCCCGCTGCCCGTGCGCGGGGTAGACCGCGACGCCGACGCTCGCGGTGATCTGGAGCTTTCGCCCCTCGAACGTCGGCGAGAATTCCGTCAGGAATCGGACGAGGTTGTCGGCTTCGAGAGCCGCCTCGGCGGAGGTCGTGTCGGGGGAGAGGAGGCCGAACTCGTCGCCTCCCAGGCGGGCAAAGACCCTGCCCGGCCGAAGGGCCCGGGTGAGAGCCTCGCCGAGACGGCGGAGGTACTCGTCTCCGGCGGCGAGCCCGTGCGTGTCGTTGAGGGCCTTGAAGTCGTCGAGGTCGAAGAAGAGAAGCGCGAGCGGGCGCTTGGCGCGGTTCGCGTCCTCGATCGCCTTCTCGAGGATCTCCTGGAAGGCCGCCCGGGTGACGAAGCCCGTGACGGGGTCGCGTGAGGCCTGCGTGCCGGCGAGGGTTTCGGCCCTGGCGATCTCCCGGGTCAGCGCGTGGGCTACGGAGACGTTCCGGGCGCAGGCCACGAGGCGGGCCGGTTCCACGTCGCCGAGCCGCCGGGCCGAGACCCAGAAGACCTTGCTGCTCGCGCCGTCCTCGAACGCAACGCGCACCTCGACGTTCGAGGCGCCCCCCGGCTCCAGACCAGCCGTGAGGAGTCGGTCGCGAGTCTCGCGGTCAGCCCAGAACGGGAGAAGCTGACCCAGCGGCTCCTCCGCTCCGGCCGGGTCGGGCGCTCCCTCCGCGCGGGCCGCGGCATTTGCCGCGAGGAGGCGTCCGCCGTCCTCGAGGATTGCGAGAGGGTCGGGGCACGCGTCGAAGACGGACGCCTCGAGGGAAAGGGAGGCGACGGCCTCCTTCGACATCGCGACCGTGTCATACCCCTGGCGACGGCGCCGTTCCTTCATGCGGCTCCCGCGGAGGGCAGAAACCCTTGCGCGAGCGCGTGGAGCGGTCCGCCCGTCAGCCGGTAGACCTGCCACTCCTCCATCGGGACGGCGCCGAGCCTCTCGTAGAAACCGATGGCCGGCGCATTCCACTTCAGGACGCTCCACTCGAGACGGCCGCAGCCCCGCTCGACGGCGAGCGCGGCGAGCGCGGCGAGGAGCCTTCGGCCGAGTCCCAGACCGCGCCGCTCGGGGACGACGAAGAGGTCCTCGAGGTAGATGCCCGGCTTCGTCAGGAAGGTCGAGTAGTTGTGAAAGAAGAGCGCGAAGCCGGCTGGCTCTCCGTCGACCTCGGCGATCAGGACTTCCGCGTAGGGGCGAGGCCCGAAGAGATGCGATTCGAGGGCGGCCTCGTCGGCGAAGCACTCGGGGGAGAGACGTTCGTACTCGGCGAGCGCGCGGATGAGGCGCACGACGACGGGAATGTCTTCCCGTGCGGCGGGTCGGAGCGAGATCGCGGCTTCGCTGGTCACGACGGAGGATTATCGCGCGTCGCGCGAAACCTACACGGCGACCGGGTCCCGCCGGTGCCGACCGGGCGGATATCATGTGACGAGCGCCGCGACGGGAGCCGCGGACCGAGAACCGATGGCCCGTCCCGACGAGACCTTCGGCACCGTCGATGAACTCAACGCTCTCATCGGCCTGCTGCGCACGGCCGGTCTGCCCGCCGAATGGGACCGCCCGCTGGATGAAATCCAGCATGCCCTGTTCGATGTGGGCGGCGAGCTGTGCATCCCCGGCCGGGAGAGCATCCGCGCCGAGCAGGTGAGCGCCCTGGAAAGCTGGCTGGATCAGTTGAATGCAGACCTTGCGCCACTCAAGGAATTCATTCTGCCCGGTGGTGCGCCCGGTGCGGCCTGGGCGCATCTGGCCCGCACGGTGTGCCGACGGGCGGAACGGCGTGCCTTCACCCTGGCACGCAGCGAGCCGGTCAACCCGGAGACCCTGCGCTACCTCAACCGCCTGTCGGATCTGTTGTTTGTGCTGGCGCGCGCCGTGAATCGCCATGTCGGCGCCGGGGATGTCCTGTGGCAGCCGGGTCGCCACGCTTCCGCATCGCCCGCGCCATCGGCACCGGAGCCCGCGCCATGAGCGACTGGCAGGATGTGGCGCCCGCTGCCGACCTGGCGGAAGGGGCGTACGTCAGCAAGGAGATCGACGGCATCCGCATTGCAGTGTTTCGGGTCAACGGCGCGCTCTATGCCATCGAGGATGTCTGCACCCACGACGGGGGCCGCCTCACCGGCGGACCGCGTATCGGTTGCCGCGTCATCTGCCCCCGCCACG
>CAVOJA010000086.1:0-4485 GCA_963696015.1 uncultured Holophagales bacterium | reverse complement strand
CACGTCGGCTTCCTGACCGAGACTCCTGGTGAGAGCGTGGAAGAAGGGGTTCGCCGCGTCGTCGAGCGCGCTCCCGCTGTCCTTGTTCAGGATTCGCCGCTGCTCGGCGAGGGCCGTGTGGTCGACGGAGAGCTGCTGGACGACGACGCCGCGGACGAGGAAGACCTTGCTGTCACCCACGTTCGCGACGATGAGCCGACCGTCGGACATCGCCAGCGCGAGGGCGAGTGTCGTCCCCATGCCCGCCTGCTCGTGGTTGGACCCCGCGCTGTGCCGGATCGCGAGATTGATCTCCGAGATCCAGCCATCGACCCGTGCCGTGAGGACCGCCGGGTCGGTGGCCGCGACCGGCTCGGAGGCGAGCTCTCCGATCCGCGTCTGCAGGAGCCGAAGGGCCATCGAGGAAGCGACCTCGCCGGCGTTGTGCCCGCCCATGCCATCGCACACGACGACGTAGCCGGAGACCGACGAACCCGGACCGTAGGCGACCCACGCCGCGGAGTCTTCGTTCGACGCCCGGCGCCCCTCGCGAGAGAGGCCCGCGACGTCAACGGCGGCGACCGGCGCACCAGTACTCGTGGAAGAGGACACCTACACCTCGTGGTAGACGAAAACGACTTCGCCGATCTCGACCCGGTCCTCGTCGACGAGCCGGCGGGAGGCGTTCTCGGGAAGCGGCTCACCGTTGACCGTCGTCGGGTTCGTACGCGAGTAGTTCAGGATGGAATAGACGCTGTTCTCGAAGACGAGCTTGGCGTGGCGGGCCGAGACGGAGAGGGGCTTGAGCTGGATGTGGCGATACGGCTGGCCCGCCTCGCGGCCGATCGTCGTCTCGACGCGGTCGGCGCCGCTCGTCCGGAAGATGCGGAGCTCGATCTGGCGGTCGCCGTCGTCGAGGACGAACCGGCCGGGGAGGATCTTCAGGGTCCCCTCCGGTGGCCGGCCCATTCGAACCATCGAACCCTCGATCCACTCCGCCGGGTCGGGCCCTTCGGGTCCCAGGGCGCCCCCGCCGCGCGAGGTGACGTTGATGACGACCGGCTGCTTGATGACGACGGCGAGGACCACGAAGACGGTGGCCACTATGACGAGGGAGCAGACGATGATGACGGCGATGCCCTGGGGAGGGATACCCGCCCCGCGTTTCCCCGGTTTCTTCGCCGGGTCGGCGGGAGTTTCCGCGGTCCCGCCCACGCCCTCGCCCGACATCGGCTCGAGCGGCGGGAGAGGCGCCATCGTGGGAATGGGCGTGGGGGTCGGCTGGAGCGACTGGATATCTCCGAGGCCGTCCCCGGAGGTCTGTCCGTTTGCCGCTACCGCCAGAAGGAGGACCGGAACGAGGGCAGCGGCGAGAGCCAGCGAAACGGCCAGGCGCCTCGTCCCATTCGCGGCCAGAGGCCGAGTGCTTCTCACCGCCGCCTCCTCAGAAGGTGTAGCCGATGAGGCCGGAGGCGACAAACGTGCTCGTCTTGAACTCGTAGTCGGCGCCAACGTCGAACTGCCACTTCTTCTGGGAGACGAGGCCGAACCCGAAGGTGGCGTGGGTGAAGGGGTCGTCTTTTCCTTTGGGGAAGTTGACGCTGAGAGCGTCAAAGTAGTACTGATCGATCGGACTCACTGTGGCGTCCCCATAGTCGAATCGGAGGTCGGACGCGGTCTGCACCCATCCGCCCGCCCGGGCCGTGAAGGCGGTGGTCCGGGTCTGGACGACCGCCCACTCGAAACCGGCACGGACTTCCCAGGTGTCGTCCTGGGTCCAGTTCGCCTCTTGCCACGCGGCAGGCAGAGGCCTTGGGTCGCTGAAATTGAGCCCGTCCTTCTCCTTCGACGTCCCGAGGTAGACCGTGTCAACGGCAAGACTCCACCGGGGATGGAAAGCCCAGCTGAATCCGACGCCGACGCGCATCGGGAGAACGGTTGTTCGAAGAGAAGGCAGGTCCAGATACGACTTGTTCTCGTTGCCAAACACGACTTCGCTCGACCAAACGAGTCCGACCCTGAACGCGTCCGACAGCGAATACTGCGCGCCAACCTCGAACCCAACCTCGGACCCGTCTACGCTGACGTTTCCACTCGGGTTGATGAAATCAGTGGCCTTCCATGCCGACGCGTCGCCCACAACGGATGTCTGGTTCCGCTTCTCCTTGAGATAGTAGACGCTAGCGCCGAGCGATAGCCCAGGAGCCGCGCGAAAAGCCGCCGAAACGCCCGTCCTGGAGATTGTCGTCTCGTCGTCGAGATTGTAGAGCGGGACGAGAACCTGGACGGCAGTACCACGGGAGTTCTTCGTCGAGTAGCACGGCCCGGTTGATGCTCTGTCCGACGTTGGGATGCGGTCCACTTGCCGGCTCGAATCGAACATCGTCTGAAAAAAGGCCCCGAGGACGATCTTGTCGCCGACCGGAAGAACGCCGCTCACAAAGAACGGGGTGGCCGACGCAGAGTCAGTGAACTCACTGGGCGAAGACCCGCTCAGGAGTCCCTCTTCTCCGTACCGGTCGTATTGAACGGTGGGGTTGTAGCGAATCTCGACCTGCGCGCCGGGCCGGACGATGGCGCCGAGGCCCGCAGGGTTCGCGACGACGCTCGTTCCGTCGTCTGCGGTTGCAATGAACGCGCCGCCAAGCGCCAGCGCCCTTGCGCCGGGATTCGAGAGGTCCGGCCGTGTCGAAACGAACAATTCCGTGGGAAAGCCACCGGAGCCGGGGTCGAAATACTCCCCAAAAGGGGTCGCCCCGCTGCAGTCCTGCGCGCCGGCCGCGGGAGCCAGGAGGAACGCACTCGCGAGAACGAGCATCTTTCCGTACAGACTCGCCTTCATCTCCAACCTCCATCCTCAATCGGCTGGGCCGTAGGCCAGCCGGAAATTCAAGAGCTACAAACCAGAAACTCCTCCACCGCGGGGCGCGCCTCAGGCACGCTGGCGAGCCCCGCATCGATCAGCTCTTCGAGAACCGGGACGGCATCCACCGGACGGCGCGCCGGCCGAGCGACCGGCATTGGCCACTGACGCGTGCAGGCGAAGCGGAGCTGGGCGGCCAGGCGGTACGAGAGGGCGTGCCTCACGGATACCCTCTTCTTCCCCCGGTGGCACGCTTCCGGGGCGCTCAGGGGAGCCCACTCGTCCTGGGGAACGACGCCCGAGAGGCTGCAGAGGCCGTCGGGCCGACGGATCTCGGCGAGGAACTCCCTGACACCGAGCCGTCTCCCTTCGACGGGCGCGAACGCGCGAAGCACTTCGATGGGCGGGAAGTGGACTCCCGCGAGTCCCGCATCGAGCGCGACGACGTGTGCGTCGGCGAGCGCCTCGGCCGCCTTGACGGGATGCGTGTCGGCACGATCGAACCGTTCCGTCGAGAGCTGAAAGGCGATGTACGGCCGGCCGGGAATCGACGAGGAGCCGTAGTCGAGCACCGCCGGGAGGTCGGGATGCTCGAGCTGGGCCGTGGCCTGGTAGGCGCTCGCCATTCGCACGGCTGCCTTCACGTCGTTCGGAGCGAAACCGTCGAGGCGGATCCACGCGCGCACGCCATCCCTCTCCCGAGTGCCGACGTAGCGCAACGGAACGCCGGTGGACTCGGGTCCTTCTTCGAGGCGATACCCGGGAATCCAATCTTGCATGAGAGCCGCAGGCGAAATCCTAGCACGCGGGAAACGGACTCCGTGTATGCGATCTTCGCTGAACAGTGTGCGGCGCGCGACGAAATCTCGACAGTGGCGAAGGGGGTCGGGAGTCTCAATGCACCCTCCATCTCCCCTATCTCTTCCCGGTGACGAGAAGGAAGGTGAGGACGCAGGCGGCAACGAACGAGATGATCCCGATGGCCATCACGAGCTTCCCGCCGAGAGGGTGGGACGCAAGGTCGCCCAGGAGGCTCGTTCCCGGGGACGGCACCGGGAGGTTTCCCGCAGGGGAGGGGCGAGCCGGGTCGCCGGAAGGCGCCGGCGCTGGCCCTTCGGCGCCCGGGTCGGGTGCCACGGGCAGTCTCCCCAGGCCTGTCGGCAGCGAGGAGAGCGGCCGGACGAGCGGCCGAGGAGAAAAGCTCGCGGCCCGCAGGTGCTGGGCGCCCTCTGCAGGTTCCGCGAGGAGCTCGTCGGGAGAAGACCCGGCGAGTGGCGCGCGCGAGGCAGGCTGGCGCCGCTTGAGGGCGAGCAGCGCACGGAGCGCGGCATCGGTGGAGGGCCGGAGGGCAGGATCGCGCTCGAGGAGGCTCAGGACGAAGGTCTCGGTGGATGGATCGAGCGCCAGCCTTCCCGATGCGAGGGCGATTCGCGAAGGAAGGGGCTTCTGCTGGCTACGGAAGACCTCGCTCGGCGCCTGGCCGGGAAAGGGCGGGCGACCCGACAGCCACTCGTAGAGGAGAGCGCCGAAGGAGAAGACGTCGGCTTTCGGATCCGAAACCGCCGCCGAGCCTCCCGCGGTGAGCGATTCGGGAGATGCGAAGGCGAGTCGGCCGAGGAAGCTTCCCGGGTGGGTGATTTCGT
>CAVOJA010000085.1:0-59504 GCA_963696015.1 uncultured Holophagales bacterium | reverse complement strand
GCCACGTATTGCTCGATCGCCTCCAGCTCGCCCGTCAGGAAGAGGGAGTTCGTGTCGAGACGCGTCGTACCGAGCAGCTCACTCCCGACGGCGAGGATCGAAGCGGCTCGGGTCACGCCGGAACCTCCTGCTCGAGCTTCTGCACGGCCTCTTCCCAGGCCGCGCAGCGGCCGTCGAGAGCCCTCCGTGCCTCGTCCCGTGAGAGGGTCAGCTCGCGTATCCGCGGTCCGTCCCTCCAGGCGGAGGGGTCGGCGAGCGCGGCGTCGATCTCTCGAATCCGCCCCTCGAGGACGGAAACCTCCTCCTCGAGCGCCTCCACCTCGCGACGCGCCTTCGCGCGCTGCCGGTCCGCCTGCCGGTCCGGGCGGCGCACGGGCTTCGGCTCGACCTCGGCCGGCTCGGCCCGTACCGGATCCGCCCCCACCGCCTTCTCGGCGGCCTGCCGCCGCGAGAGATCGGTGAAAGCTCCGGGCCAGAGCGACGCTTCTCGTCCCCGAATCTCGAGGACGTGCGTCGCGATCCGGTCGACGAACCAGCGGTCGTGGGAGACGAAGACGATCGTCCCTTCGAACTCGAGAAGCGCTTCCTCGAGCCGCTCGCGCGAGTCCAGGTCCAGGTGGTTCGTCGGCTCGTCCAGCAGGAGCAGGTTGGCACCGCCGAAGACGATTCGGGCGAGGGAAAGGCGCCCCTTCTCCCCACCCGAGAGGGTCCCCACCTTCTGCTCCACGTCGTCGCCCCGGAAGTCGAAGAGGGCGAGGAAGTCGCGCGCCTCGCCGTCGAGGAGACTCGGGTCGAGGTCGCGAACGACGTCGAGCACCGTCCAGGAGGGCGAAAGGTCGCGCATCTCCTGATCGTAGTAGCCGATGATGACACCCGTTCCCGGAACCGCGCTGCCCGCGATCGGCGGCAGGACTCGTGCGATCGTCTTGAGAAGAGTCGTCTTCCCGCAGCCGTTCGGCCCCCAGAGCGCGATCCGCTCCCCGCGGCGCAGAAGGAAGGAAACGGGCGACAGGAGCGGTCCGGTCTCGGGATAGCCCGGGACGAGGCCTCTCAGCTCGAGCACCCGGTCGCCGGACGCCCGTGCCTCCTCGAAGCGAAAGACCACCTCGTTGGCGTCTTCCCGCGGCGCCTCCACGCGTTCCAGCTTCGCGAGCATCTTCCGGCGGGCCTGTGCCTGCCTCGTCTTCTGCCCTGCGATGTTCCGCCGGATGAAGTCCTCGGTCCGCTCGACGAGCTTCTTCTGCTCTTCGGCCGCCTTCGCCCGGACGCGGTCCCGCTCGGCCTTCAGCTTCCGGTAGGCGTCGTAGTCGCCCGGGTACTCCTCGAGGACGCCGTGCGCCACCTCGACGATCCGGTCGGCGACGGCGTTCAGGAACTGCCGGTCGTGCGAGACGACGAGCGCCGCCTGGGCGGCCGCGTTCTTTCTCTCCACGAGCCAGGCCTCGAGGAACTCGAGGCCCGGCACGTCGAGGTGGTTCGTCGGCTCGTCGAGCAGGAGAACCGACGCGTCGCCGAGGAGGAGGCGCGCCATCTGCGCCCGGTGCTTCTGTCCCCCCGAGAGCTCGCCGACGGGCCGGCCCCACGTCTCGCGCGGGAGGCCGACGCCGAGGAGAACGCGCTCGACGCGTGCGTCGGCCTCGTAGCCCCCGTTGCGCTCGAAACGCTCGCGGAGGGCATCGTGCTCGGCCAGGAGCGGCTCGACGGCCGCCGCGGCTCCGGCCGCGGACGCGGAGGCGATGGACTCCTCGAGTCTGCGCATCTCCGACTCGAGGCCGCGGAGTCCCTCGTGAGCCCGGGCGACGAACTCTCGCAGCGGCTCGTCTCCCTCCGGCTCGACGGCCTGCTCGAGCGAGGCGAAGGTCGTCCCCCCGGCCAGGAGGACGCGGCCCGCGTCGGGCTCGACGAGCCCCTGGACGATCCTGAGGAGCGTCGACTTTCCCGCCCCGTTCCGGCCCACCAGGCCGGCGACCCGCCCCGGGTCGTGCTGCCACGTGGCGCCCGCCAGGACGGTCCTGGCGCCGAATCCCTTGTGGACGCGCTCGAGCCGGTAAAGCACGCGCGGAGGATACCCTCCGCGTCCCCCGGTCCGGGCCGGTCCCTAGGCCACCGCGCTCCCGGCGTTCACGCGGTTGCGCCCCTCCGCCTTGGCTTTGTAGAGCCCGACGTCGGCCACCTTCAGGATGTCGGTTGCGCTCCGGGCGTCGCCCGGGAAGCATGCGACGCCCCCGCTGACCGTGACCCGCCCGAGCGGCTGCGTCTCGCCTCCGGCGAAATCCGTCGACTCGACCCGGGCGCGGGCGGCTTCGGCCACCTGCTGCGCCTCCTTTCGGGAGGCGCCGTAGAGGAGCATCACGAACTCCTCGCCTCCGAAGCGGGCGACGATGTCGCCCCGGCGGGCGGTGCGCCGCAGGAGGTCGGAGACCTGGACGAGAACGACGTTTCCTGCCGGGTGGCCGTGGGTGTCGTTGTAGGCCTTGAAATGATCTATGTCGAAGAGAACGACGCTCACCGCATCCTTCATCTGGATGGCACGGTCGAGCTCGATGTCGAGTCGCTCTATGAAGAAGCCGTAATTGTAGAGGGACGTGAGCCGGTCGGTTATGGCGCGATGCTGGCTCTGCGTCACCATCCGCGAGAGGCTCCGGATTCTCTGAGACTCGATCCGGAAGAGCTCCTCCATCAGGTGGGGCCGGAGGCGGATGAAGTCCCTGAACTCCCCTGCCGCGATCGTCCGTATCCGGCAGTCCGTCGCGGCGCGGAGACCCGCCGAGCGGGCACCGCCGTCGAGGCAGGCCATCTCGCCCAGGACGTCACCGGCCCTCACGAGCCTCAGGACGACGGATTCGCCGGACGGAGACGACTGAAGGACCTCGAAGGTCCCCTCCACCAGCAGGACGACGGTCTCTCCCTTGGCGCCTTCCTGCCAGAGCTCTTCCCCGGCGGGCACCACTCCCTCACGTCCGAGCGGCAGGAGCTCCCGGTAGAGGTCGTTCACGTCGTCTGTTGCCCCCATTCACCCGCTTTCGACCCAGTATATCGCTCAGTAGCCGGGCCGGGTGCGGGCGATACACTGGACCCGATGACCGACGAGAGCCTTCTGGACAAGGCCTTCGCAGCCCCGGAGCCCCAGACGAACCTCGGGGCGGGCAACCGCCTCGTTCCCGGCGAGCTCCTCTCCGGCCTCCGTCACGACATGCGTACGCCGATCCACCAGATTCTCGGCTACGCCGAGATGCTGGAAGAGGACGCCATTGCATCCGGTCAGACCGGCTGGGCCGAGGATCTCGGCAAGATCCAGGCGGCGACACGGCGCCTGCTCGGCATGGTCGACGGACTCCCCGAGAGGCTCCTCCCGGAACCCGACGAAGTCCCGGTCGACGGACACGGAGAAACGCCAGCCGCGGCCCCGGCGCCCGTCGAGGAAGCCGTGGCAACGGAACGGCGCCGCTCTGCCGCGGCAGCCGGACCGCCGCCACCCGCCGCGGTGGCGTCTACCGAGCCGGGCCCGGCGGAGGTCACGGGTCCGATTCGTCGGGGCGATCTCGACCTGGCCCCGACGGGACCGGTCGAGCCCGCGCATCTCCTCGTCGTCGACGACAACGCCGAGAACCGCGAGATGCTCTCGCGCCGCCTTCGGGGACACGGATTCACGATCGCCGTGGCCGAGAGCGGTCCCGAGGCCCTCCGCCTGCTCGAGGAGACCCCGTTCGACCTCGTCCTCCTCGACGTCGTCATGCCCGGGATGAGCGGCCTCGACGTCCTGCGCGACCTCAGGCCCCGGCACGCCGCGGCCGACCTCCCCGTCATCATGGCGACCGCACGGGACGACTCGAACGACGTCGTGACGGCCCTGCGGCTCGGCGCGAACGACTACGTGACGAAACCGCTCGACTTCCCCGTCGTCCTCGCCCGGGTCGCGACCCAGCTCACGCTCTCGCGCGCCAAGGCGAGGATCAGCACGCTCGCCCGGGAGCTCGAGGTGAGGAACCGTTTCATCTTCGAGACGTTCGGCCGCTACCTGTCGAACGAGGTCGTCGAGAGCCTCCTCCAGACCCCGGAAGGGCTGAAGCTGGGGGGCGAGACGCGGAGGGTGACGCTCCTCATGTCCGATCTGAGGGGCTTCACGCAGCTGGCCGACCGGATCCCTCCCGACCGCGTCGTGAGACTCCTCAACAACTACCTCGGGACGATGGTCGACGTCCTCCTCTCGTTCCAGGGGACGATCGACGAGTTCATCGGCGACGCCATCCTCGCCATCTTCGGCGCCCCCGTACAGCGTGAGGACGACGCCCTCCGCGCCGTGGCCTGCGCCGTCGAGATGCAGCGCGCCATGGAGCGCGTGAACGAGTTCAACCGCCGCGAGGGCCTTCCCGTCGTCGAGATGGGGATCGCGATCCACACGGGAGAGGTCGTCGTCGGGAACATCGGCTCCGACAAGCGGGCCAAGTACGGCGTCGTCGGGAGCCCGGTGAACCTGACGGCACGGATCGAGTCGTACACGGTCGGCGGGCAGATTCTCGTCAGCGACCGGACCCGCCGCGAAGGCGGGGCCGACCTCTCCGTCGGGACCGAGGTCGTCGTCCAGATGAAGGGCTTCGAGAAGCCCGTCTCCGCGTGGGACGTCCGGGGCGTCGCCGGAGACTTCAACCTCTTCCTCCCCGCGCGCGAAGAGGCCCTCGTCGCCCTGCGCGGGCCGCTCGCGGTCCGCTTCGCGACGATCTCCGGACAGCGCGTGGACGGGCCGGAATCGGAGGGGCTCCTCGTGCGGCTTTCGATGAAGGAGGCCGAGATCGAGGCTCGGGAACGTCCCGAGCCCTTCCGAAACCTGAGGCTCCGTTTCGTCGCCCGCGACGGCAGCACGATCGCCGGTGAGGTCTACGGCAAGGTCTCGACGCCGAAAATCACCGCGAAAGGGTTCGGGTTGAGGTTCACGTCACTCCCGCCGGAGATCCGGTCCTTCCTGGAAACGGTCCTGGCCGGGAGCCGCTGACCCCGGTCCGACGGCCGCGCAGTCGCGGTGTAGCTCAGCCCGGACCGCGCCGCCTGTGGCTCGCTCTCCCCGGCCGATCGCCCGCTCCGCCTCGCGGCTTCGCGGCGGCCTTCGGCTCGGCGGGCGCCCCGCCTCCCTGCTCCACCGTCCCCGACGTCCCCGCATCCTCCGCGTGGACGTAGGAGCTCTCGCGTGCCTCCCGGCGTCGCGCCTCGAGCGCCTCCCGGGGCGGGTTCTGCGGAATGAGGCACCGGGGGCCGCCGCCGATGAGGTCGCTCCGCCCGGCCTCCGTCAGCGCTTCGTGGACGGCGAACCAGTTCTCGGGCCTCCAGAACTGCATCAGCGCCCGCTGGACCCTGCGATCGTTCAGCCTCGTGACGGTCGTCACCGGCTCCAGCGTCTGCGGGTCGAGACCCGTCCAGTACATGCAGGTCGCGATGTCCATCGGCGCGGGAATGAAGTCCTGCACCTGTCGCGGCTTGTATCCGTGCGCCTTCAGGAAGAGGGCCAGCTCGATCATCTCGGCGACGCCCGAGCCCGGGTGGCTCGCGATGAAGTAGGGAACGAGGTACTGCTCCTTGCCGGCCTTCGCGCTCGCGCGCTCGAAATTCTCCGCGAACGTCTCGAACGACGCGGACGACGGCTTCTTCATCAGGTCGAGGACCGCGCCGCTCCGGTGCTCTGGTGCGACCTTGAGGTGTCCGCCGACGTGGTGGGTGGCGAGCTCCTCGACGTACCGGTCGTCGAGGTTCGCGAGGTCCATCCGGATTCCGCTCGCGATGTTGACCCTCTTCACGCCATCGACGGCACGAGCGGCGCGCATCAGGTCGATCGTCGGACCGTGGTCGGTACCTAGGAGAATGCAGATCTTCGGGTGGATGCAAGAGAGCCGCCGGCACACCGCCTCGACCTCCGGACGGGTGCAGCGCATCTTGTACATGTTGGCCGTCGGGCCGCCGAGGTCGCTGATCGTCCCCTTGAAGCCGGGGGCGCTCGCGACCGCTTCGACCTCCGCGAGGATCGAACCGTGGCTGCGGCTCTGGATGACCCGCCCCTCGTGCATCGTGATGCTGCAGAAGGTGCACCCCCCGAAGCAGCCGCGCATGATCTCGATCGAGTCGCGGATCATGTCGAACGCCGGGATCTTTTCGTCGTAGCGTGGGTGCGGGCGGCGTGCGTACGGCAGGTCGTAGATCGCGTCCATCCCAGCCTCGTCGAGCGGCAGGCAGGGCGGGTTGAGGACGGCCTTTCGGTCGCCCTGCGCCTGGACGAGGCGGCGGGCGTTGAAGGGGTTCGTCTCCTGGTGGAAGCTGCGCGTCATCTTCGCGAACGCGAGCTTGTCGGCGGCGACCTCGTCGAAGCCCGGGAGCTCGAGCGTTTTCCAGGGGGTCGATTCCGGCGCCGAGGGCAGCTCCTCCTTCATCCCGAGCAGGTACGCGACACCGCGCAGGTCGCGCAGGTCCCGTACCGTCTCGCCGGCGCCAAGGCGCTCGGCGATGGCGACGATCGTCTCCTCGCCCTTCCCGAACGCGAGGAGGTCGGCCTTCGACGGGACGAGCATCGACGGGCGGACCGTTTCGGACCAGTAGTCGAAGTGCGCGATCCGGCGCAGCGACGCCTCGATCCCGCCGATGACGACGGGCACGCCGGGGAACGCCTCTCGACAGCGCTGCGCGTAGACCGGCGTCGGGCGGTCCGGACGAAGTCCGATCCTCCCGCCGGGCGAGTACGCGTCATCGTTCCGCCGCTTCCGGCTCGCCGTGTAGTGGTTGATCATCGAGTCCATGTTCCCGGCCGAGACGGCGTAGAACAGCCGGGGACGGCCGAGAGCTCGCCACGCGTCGGCCGAACGCCAGTCGGGCTGCGGCAGGATCGCGACGCGGAAGCCGCGGGACTCGAGGACGCGGCCGAGGACGGCCATTGCGAAGCTCGGGTGGTCGACGTACGCGTCGCCCGTCACGAAGACGACGTCGGCGGCATCCCAGCCCAGGGAGCGAATCTCCTCGGCGGTCGTCGGGAGGAAGGGCACCCCGAGGGGGGCGACGGGCAGGCTCCCCGGAACGGGACGATCAGCCGTCATCGGCGCCATCCTGCCCGAGCCCGGCGTCGGCCCGCCAGGTCAGCCGGGAAAGAGAAACGACTCCACCTTGCCGAGAAGACGCGGCAGCTCGACGGGCTTCGTGTCGTAGTCGTCGCAGCCCGCGGCGAGCGCCTTCTCCCGGTCGCCCACCATCGCGTGCGCCGAAAGCCCGATGATCGGGATGCCGGCCGTCCCCACTTCCGCCTTCAGCCGGCGCGTGGCTTCGTAGCCGTCGAGGACCGGCATCGACAGGTCCATCAGGATCAGCTCGGGACGGTCGGTGACGGCTCTATCGATCGCCTCGACGCCATTGACGGCGAGGACGACCTCGTATCCCTTCCGCAGGAGGCGGCGAGAGAGCATGTCACGGTTCATCTCGTCGTCGTCGACGACCAGGATCTTCGGCATCAGTGTCTCGGCGGGCCGCCCCTCGGGCGCGCCAGGATAGTGTAGCCCTCCTCTTTCTTGACAGCGTGCGGGGCCTGCCCTACCGTCGCCGAGGAGCGCTCACTCATGGCCTTCTCGTGGCTTTCGGGCGGCGACGACGTCGCCGAGCTCATCTCCAGAAGGAACTACTCCCGCGCGGCGAAGGTCCTTCGGGGGCAACTCGCGAAGGATCCCGCGAACGCTTCCGTGAGGCAGCAGCTCGCCGACGTCCTCGCTCTCGACGGGAAGCTGTACGAAGCGGTCGAGCTCCTCTGGAAGCTCGCCGACGAGTACGCCTCCTCGGGGTTCGTCGGCAAGGCGATCGCGGTTCTCAAGAAGGTCCAGCGGCTCGACCCCTCGCTGACGAAAGTCGAGGAGAAGCTCGCGTCCCTGGTCAAGGTGAAAGACGCCGAGTCCTCCCTCCGCCACGACCTCCGGGCCGGCGCCATGCGCCGCCGGGTCGAGCTCGAGACCGCTCCGACGCCCGCTCCGGTGCCCGAGCCCGTTCCCGCTCCGCTCTCGTTCGGCGGCGCGCCGGAGCCCGGTCCGTCGCGGTTCGTGGTCGATTTCGACGCGGACGAGGAGCTCCCGGAGGCCGTCTCCGAAACGGCCCCGCGAAGCCTGCACCCCATCGGCGAGGAGGCCGCGCAGGGAATGGTCGCGAGCCCGCTCTTCAGCGATTTCTCCAGCGAAGAGCTCGTGGAGGTCATCAAGGGGCTCGAGCTCCTGACCTACGAAGCGGGCGACGTCATCGTGGCCGAAGGGGCCCCCGGGGACAGCCTCTTCGTCCTGACGACCGGCACCGTCAAGGCCTTCGTGAAGGACCCGGACGGCCACTACCACAAGGTCCGCGAGATGTACGAGGGCGCCTTCTTCGGCGAGGTATCGATCCTCACCGGCAAGCTCCGCAGCGCGACGATCACCGCGGCGACTGCGTGCGAGCTGCTGGCCCTCGACCGCGCCTCTCTCGACGCCATCACGGAGCGCCAGCCGAACGTCCTGACGATCCTGAAGCACTTCTGCGAAGCGCGCCTCGGGAGCGTCGACGAGGTCCAGATCCGGACGGGCCAGGGTCCCTCCGGGCCGGGTCGGGGATCCTCCCCGTTCTGACCGGTCCCGCGCCGCCGCCGGCCGTCCGGCCGGCAGCGGGGCGGCGTGCCTACAGCTTCTCGACGACGAACGGCAGCGGCGCCCTGGCGCCATCGGCCGGGCCGATCTCGAAACAGGCCGCGACGCGATCGAGATATCCGTCTCGGAGCGTCGTTCCCGGACCGAACTCGACGACGAGGAGAGGCTCTCCCGCGGACACGACGTCTCCCGTCTTCCGAAGGACCCTGTAGCCCGATGCCGGATCGACGACATCGTCCTTGCGGGCCCGCCCGCAGCCGATCTCGATGGAGAGGAGCCCCAGCTCGCGCGTGGCGACGCTCCGGATCGTACCGGCGGCGGGCGCCTTGACCTCGTGCCGGGCGACGGCCTGCGGAAGAAGCGAGAGGTCGTCGCACACCGCCGGGTTCCCGCTCTGCGCCGCGATGACCCGGGCGAACGTCTCGAGTGCGGTACCGTCCTGCAGGGCCGCGTTGAGCCTCTTCCGCGCGTCCTTGGCCGACTCCGTGATGCCCGCGGCGACGAGAAGGTCGGCGCCGAGCAGGAGGACGTTCTCCCTCAAGTCCGCCGGGCCATCGCCGCGCAGGAGCCGGATCGACTCTTCGACCTCGTTCGCGTTTCCGACGGCGACGCCGACGGGCCGGTCCATCGCGGTGACGTACCCGCTCGCCTTGCGCCCGGTCGCCCGGGTCGTGTCGACGAGGGCGCGCCCGAGGACGTGGGCGTCCTCCGGCTTGTGCATGAAAGCGCCGTTGCCGGTCTTCACGTCGAAGACGACGGCGTGAGCGCCCGTCGCGAGCTTCTTCGAGAGGATCGACGCGGTGATGAGGGGAATCGACTCGACTGTCCCCGTGACGTCGCGGAGCGCGTAGAGACGGCGGTCGGCCGGAGCGACGGTGTCGGTGGCGGCGATGAGCGCGCAGCCGACGGTTTCCAGGAGCCGGTCGAACGCCTCGCGCGACTGGCCGGTCACGAAACCGGGGATGGCCTCGAGCTTGTCGAGGGTGCCGCCCGTGTGCCCGAGGCCGCGCCCCGACATCATCCCGGTCTTTACGCCGCAGGCGGCCAGGAGAGGGGCCAGGACGAGGGTCGACTTGTCGCCCACGCCGCCGGTCGAGTGCTTGTCGGCGACGAAGCCGTGGGGATTCAGGTCCCACGTCTCGCCCGAGTTCATCATCGCGAACGTCAAGGCCGCCGTCTCGGCGATCGACATGCCGCGGCAGCAGATCGCCATCAGGAGCGCCGCCGCCTGCTCGTCGGTGACGGTCCGGTCGGTCACGCCGGTGACGAAGTCCTGGATCTCCCCTTCCGACAGCTCGCCGCCGTCGCGCTTCTTGACGATCGTTCTTACGATGAGGCTCATTTCTTCTCTCTGCTCTCTTCGAGCGACTTCAGGACCTTCTCCCGCCACTCCTTCGCCGCGGCGAGGACTTTCGCCTCGTCCAGCGTCCGGACGCGCGCGCCGTCCCAGAGGATCTTCCCGTCGACGACGGCGAGCGAGACGTCGCCCGCCCTCGAGGCGTAGACGACGGTGGAGGGCAGGTCGAAAACGGGCTGACTGTGCGAGTTCTCGAGATCCACGACGATGAGGTCGGCTCTCTTTCCGGGCTCGAGCGAACCGACGAGGCCGTCGAGGCCGAGCGCCTTCGCGCCGTCGATCGTCGCCATCCGGAGAAGCTCGGGGGCCGTGAGCGGCGTCGGGTCGAGGGCCGCCACCTTCGCGAGCTTCCCCGCGAAGTCCATGGCGTCGAGCATGTCGAGGTCGTTGTTCGAGCCGGCGGACCCGTCCGTCCCGAGGCCGACGACGACGCCCGCCTTCCGGGCGGCGGCGACCGGCGCGATGCCCGAGCCGAGCTTCATGTTCGACTCGGGGTTGTGTGAGAGGCTGACCTTTCGTTCCGCGAGGATCGTGAGGTCCTCCGGCGAAAGCCAGACTCCGTGGGCCACCGAGAGGCGCGGTCCGAGGAACCCGACCTCGTCGAGCCAGGCGGTCGGGGTCTTGCCGTACTTCTCGAGGATCTGCTTCTGCTCGTCCTGCGTCTCGGAGACGTGCGTCAGGAGAGGCGCTCCGTACTCGTCGGCGAGCGCCCGGGCCGCCCTTAGCGTCTCCCGGCTGCAGGTATAGGGCGCGTGCGGGGCGATGGCCGCCGTGAGGCGCGGGTGCCCCTTCCACTTCTCGAGAAAGGCGCGCGTGACCGCTTTCGTCTCCGCGAGGTTCGCGTGGCCGGGCGCCGGGAAGTCGATCCACGTCTCGCCGAGGACGGCCCGCAGGCCGGCCTTTTCGACCGAGGCCGCCACGTCCGACTCGTAGTAGTACATGTCGGCGAACGTCGTCGTCCCGCCCCGGATCATCTCGAGGCAGGCGAGGTCCGTCCCCGCCCTCACGAACGCCGGCGAGACGTTCTTCGCCTCCGCCGGGAAGATGAACTTCGTGAGCCACTCCATGAGGGGCTGGTCGTTCGAGATGCCGCGCAGGAGGTTCATCGCGGCGTGGGTGTGGGTGTTGACGAAGCCCGGCAGCAGGACGCCGCCTGATCGGACGATCCGCTCCTTCGGCAGGTACGCCGCGTCGATCGAAGCGGGATCGCCAACCGCGAGGACCTCCCCTCCGCGAATCGCGACGGCCGTCTCTCCACGCACGGTGAAGGCGGCGTCCATCGGGAGCGCGGAACCCGCTACGACGACCAGGTCGCACGGGGCCTTCGTCGCCGGGATCGCCGCCGAGGGCGAAGCGCCGGCGGCGGGGAGGACGAGGAGGAGGGCGAGAAGAGAGACGGCGTTTCGCATCACCCCGCCGCTCAGAGCTCGAACGCCCGCGGCAGGAGAGTCGCGAGCGTCGTCTCCTCGAGGGCTCCTCCCGTCGTGGCCATGACGACGGCGATGTCGCGGCACTGGTCCCAGAGGACCTGGCGGCAGGCGCCGCAGGGGGACGTCGGCTCGTCGGCGCCGGTGACGACGGCCACCGCCCGAAAGCCCCGGACACCTTCGGAGATGGCCTTGAAGACCGCGGTCCGCTCGGCGCAGTTCGTCAGACCATAGCTGGCCGACTCGACGTTGCAGCCCTGGAAGATGCGCCCGTCCTCGGCGAGGAGCGCCGCGCCGACGTGGAAGTGGGAGTAGGGCGCGGCGGCCTTCTCGCGCGCCGCGGTCGCTGCGGCGACGAGGGTGTCACGCTCTTCGGGGGTCAGACGCGTGGCAGCCACGGCGTCACCGCCTCCGGCGAGGCGAGGCCTTCGCCGGCGCTGGGCGCCGGGCGACCGCCTTCGTCCGGGCCTTCGCCCTCGATCCCGGCTTCGGTTTCGCTCCCGCCTTCGCTCTGGCGGCACCCGCCGACGACTTTCGCGACGGGACGACGACGAGCCGGTCGGGCGAGCGCCCTTCGCCCATCGCGGCCACCAGGGCGGTCAGGAGCCTCACGAAGCGGTCCTTCACGCGCCGGGTCGTCTCGAGGACCTCGTCGTGACGGAGGGGTCGTTTCAGGACCCCTGCGGCCATGTTCGTGATGCAGGAGACCCCGACGACGCCGACGCCCATGTGGGACAGCGCGATCACCTCGGGAACGGTCGACATCCCGACGGCGTGCGCCCCGAGAGCGCGGAACGCCCGGATCTCGGCCGGCGTCTCGTACGACGGCCCTGTGACCCCGACGTAGACGCCTTCCTTCAGCGGCACCTTCACCCGTCGCGCCACGGCCTTCGCCAGCGTCCTCAGGTCGGACCGGTAGGCGTCGGACATGTCGGGGAACCGGGCGCCGAACGTCTCGTCGTTCGGCCCGATGAGGGGGTTCGTCCCGAAGAGGTTGACGTGGTCGGAGATCAGCATCAGGTCGCCGGCCGAGAACGCCGTATCGATGCCCCCCGCCGCGTTCGTCACCACGACGTCGCGGCAGCCGAGGAGACCGAGGACGCGCGCCGGGGTGACGACCGCCGACATCGGGTGCCCCTCGTAGAAGTGAATGCGGCCCGACAGGACGACGATCGGGACGCCCGCGAGCGTTCCGGCGACGAGGGTCCCGGCGTGGCCGACGACGGCGGAGGCCGGAAAGCCGGGGATCTGAGCGTAAGGGATCTCGAGCCGGTCCTCGACGGCGGCGGCGAAGTCGCCGAGGCCCGAGCCGAGGATGACGCCGACGACGGGCGGGACGGGGATCCGTGCCCGGAGGAACTCGACGGTCTCGGCGAAGCGAGCGTCCATTTCTTTCTCCTTAGGTTCAGCCGAGGAGGATTCCGGCGATCGTCGCGCTCATGAACGTCGCGAGGGACCCGCCGAGGAGAGCCCAGAGCCCGAGCCGCGCGATGTCGCCCTTGCGCGACGGGGCGAGCCCGCCGATGCCGCCGATCTGGATGCCGATCGAGGAGAAGTTCGCGAAGCCGCAGAGCGCGAACGAGGCGATGAGCCGCCCCTTCTCCGTCCACTCCGACATCGGGATCTTGGTCATCTCGGCGTAGGCCACGAACTCGTTGATGACGGTCTTGAACCCGATGAGGCGGGCGACCTTCGAGCAGTCGGCCGAGGGGACTCCCATGACCCACGCGAGCGGCCAGAGGAGCTTCGAGAAGAGCCACTGGAGGGAGAGGGTCGTCGCCGGGTCGACGCCCGGGCCGGCGGCCGGGAAGCCGAGGTAGGTCCCGATCCAGCCGAGGAGCCCGTTGAAGAGCGAGACGAGCGCGATGAAGGCGATCAGCATCCCGACGATGTTGATGGCGAGCGAGACGCCCTGGGACGCGCCCGACGCGGCCGCCTCGATGACGTTCGCCTGCTCGTGCTGGATCTTCACGTGGACGTCGCCCGCCGTGGTCGGCTGCTCGGTCTCGGGGCGGAGGAGCTTGGCGATGACGATCGTCGCCGGCGCGGCCATGACCGACGCCGTGATGAGGTAGTTCGCCGGCACTCCCATCGCGGCGTAGGCGAGCAGGACGGCGCCAGAGATGTGCGCCATCCCCCCCGTCATCATCGTCATGAGCTCGGACATCGTCATCTTCAGGATGTACGGGGCGACGATGATCGGCGCCTCCGTCTGCCCGATGAAGATGTTCGCCGAGACCGCGAGCGACTCGGCCCCGGAGATCCGGAGGAGCTTCGTCATGACGATGGCGAAGACCTGGACGACCCTCTGCATGATGCCGAGGTAGTAGAGGATCGTGAAGAACGACGCGATGAAGATGACGATCGGCATCACCTTGAACGCGAAGATGAAGGGCGAGACGTCGATGCCCGATTTCGCCAGGACCTGCCCGCCGACCGCGGGGTCCGAGAGCCAGCCGAAGACGAAGTCGGCTCCCTTGTCGGAGAAGGCGATGGCGCCGGTGATGCCGTCCGAGAACGACTTCAGGGCGCTGGCCCCGGTCTTCCAGGAAATCACGAGCCACCCGAGGGCAAACTGGAGAACGACCCCCCAGCCGATCGTCGCCCAGCGGATGCGCTTCCGGTCGTGCGAGAGCGCGAAGCAGGCGAGGAGGATGACGGCGAGCCCGATGAAACCGGTGAAACGGTCCAAGAAGTCCTCCTGAAGACGCGGTCAGATTTTTGGGTGCGGCACCGCCCCGCGAACCCGCCCTCGAGAGAGGATCACCGAACGGACTCCGAAGCCCCGGCCCGATCCCGGGTGGCGAAGACGACGGCAAGCGCCTGGAGGGGCTGATGCGAAGCGATCCGGGAAGGATACCCGAGAAGGGCCTCTCCGGCGCCGTCCGATCCGCTTTCCCGGTTCTCGCGGGCGCCCGGGTCCGATTCCCGAGCGCCTCGCGAGGAGCCCTAGAGTCCCTGGGCCTTTTGCTGTGCCTCGAATCTCATCGGCGAGTCGGGAAAGTCGGAGGCGACCCGCTGGTAGCTCGTCTTCGCTTCCGCCAGCTGGCCGTCCTTCTCGTAGAGGCGGGCGAGAGTGAACAGGATGACGTCCTTCGGGAGAGGGGGCTCGGCCGATTCGAGATAGCCCTTCGCCGAGGCGATCGCCTCCTTCACCCGTCCCGCGGCCGCCTCGGCGTCGAGATAGGAGAGGGCCGCGACTCCCGAGGCGATCGAGCCGGGATCCCGCTTCGCCAGGTCGCGTGCGCCGTCGAGAAGCTTCGCGGGGGGCGTCGGCCCTCCTTCGAGCGCGAGCAACATCGTCCGGGCCACCTGTCCCGGCGTCGAGCCGGGCGCGTCGGCCGCGAGCTCTCGCAGCTGCTTCTTCGCCGCCTCGAGCCGTTCGGCGGCGTCCTTGTAGACGGTCACGCCTGGAGGTGCCCCCGCCCCGTCCGCGACGAGCGGGGCGTCGAAGACGGAGAGCGCCGCCGAGAGGCGTGCGTCGAGCCGACGGTTTCGCAGCGCGAGTCCGCCCCAGACGAAGCCTACGAGGACGACGGCGCCGACGGCGATCACCGTCCACTTCCTGGCTCCCGCTTCGTGGCTGACGACGTAGTCGCGCGCCCCGACGAGGGCGTGCTCGAGCTCGTTTTCCTTCAGGTCTTTCCGGGAAATCTTGTCCTTGGACATGCGCGCGGTCGGGGCCGGGCTTTCTCAGCAGAACGCGGCGAACGCCGCGTCCGGATGGTCGAGCCAGAAGCCCTCGGTCTCCTTTTCGAGGTCGTAGTCGAGCGCCGCCCCTTCGAGGCGACGATGAGAATAGGGGCAGAGAGAGATTCGCAGGCCCCCCGGGCCGTCTGTCAACGTACCTCCGTCGAGCGGCGTCTCACGAAACCGGATCCGATAGCCCGATCCGCCGCAACCGAGGACGTGCTGGACGACGAGGAACGTCCGGGCCGGATCGAGCCCGGCGGCGCGAATCGCCACCAGGGCTCGCTCGGTCACCCGGAACCTCTCCGCGGGGGCGTTCTCCATTCAGCGGCGCGCGGTCTTCTTCCGCGACGGTTTCTTCGGCGCGACTTTTTTCGAGACGGCCTTCTTCGCCGCGGGCTTCTTGGCGACGGGCTTCCCTACCACCGGCTTCCTGGCGGCGGGTTTCCCGGGCGCGACCTTCTTCTTCGCCGGAACGGTCTTCTTCGAAGCCGCTGTCTTCGTCTTCACCGGCGCCGCCTTCTTTTTCGGGGCGGCCTTTTTCGGAGTCACGAGGGCCAGGAACCTCGCGAGGGCGCCCTTCGGCTTCTTCGCGGCAGCCGTCTTCGCGCTCGCGACCGCCTTCCTGACGGACTTTTTCACCGACGCGACGGCCTTCTTCACTTCAGGTCGCTTCTTCGCGTCGGCCACGGCCTTCTTCGCGCTGGCCATCGCCTTCTCGGCGCCCGCAACCGCCTTCCTGACGGCTGGCTGCTTCTTCACATCCGCAACAGCCTGCTTTGCCGCAGCGACGGCTTCCTTGACCTCGGGCGACTTCATCGCGCCCTTGACGGCCTTCTTCGCTTCCTTGACGGCCGTGGTGACGGCGGCGCCGGCCGCCTCCACCGCCGCTTCGACGGAGGCTTTCGCCTCCGACGCCGCGGTCGGCTTCAGAGCAGCGAGGACCTCGTCGGCGTGGTGCTCGACATCCACCTTTTCGAAGACGTGGACGAGATTTCCGTCGGGGCCGACGAGGAAGGACTTGCGGATGGTGCCAACGCCCCACGCGGTCTTCCCCCAGACTCCGTACGCCTCGTGGACCGAATGATCGGCGTCCGTCAGGAGCTCGAACGGCAACGAGAGCTTCTCCGCAAACGCGTTGTGAGAATCGGCACCATCGGGTGAGATGCC
This sequence comes from uncultured Holophagales bacterium, assembly GCA_963696015.1. Lineage (GTDB taxonomy): Bacteria > Acidobacteriota > Thermoanaerobaculia > UBA5066 > UBA5066 > UBA5066. The sequence continues at coordinate 43,236 of CAVOJA010000085.1, read as the reverse complement.
GAGGACGGTGACGCCCTCCTCGCGGAGGCCGGCGAAGCCGTCTCGAAGACTGCAGGCTTCCTTGGTGCAGCCCGGGGTGTCGTCCTTCGGGTAGAAGTAGACGAGGACGAAGCCCTTCCCGGCGAAGTCAGCCAGCGAGACCGCGTTCCCGGATCGTCCGGGAAGAGTGAACGAGGGGGCCGGCGCGCCGGCCACGAGCGGGGTCGAAGCGTGCGTTTCGTCAGCCACTTTCTAACATCCTCCCAGGAGGCGAGAATAGCAGGAGGGGCGTCTAAACTCACCCCGATGACTGTTCCGTCCGCTCTCGCGATCTCGGCGACCGACCCGGGCGGAGGCCTTCTCGCGGCGGATCTGCTGACCTTCGAAGCCCTCGGGATCCTCGGATCGGGGGTCGTCACGGCGCTGACCGCCTTCGGCATCCGCCAGGCCGGCCCGGCGTACGACGCCCCCATGGGCATCCTGCGTCCATCCCTCGAGGGCGCTCTCTCGACCCGCGCCCCCTCGTCCGTGAAGCTCGGAGTACTGACGACGGTCCCCGCGGTCAGGACCGTCGCGCGGGCCCTGGCCTCCGTTTCCGTCCCTCTCGTCCTGGACCCCGGATTCGCCCCGCGGTCCGGGGTCCGCCTCCTCCGTTCAACCGTCGTCGACGCCGTCGTCCGGGACCTCCTCCCTTCCGCCGTTCTCGTCACGTTGAACCTCCTCGAGGCCTCCGCCCTCGCCGGGTTCGCGATCCGAAGCGAAGCCGACGCGAAAGTCGCCGCGCGCCGGATCCAGGCACTGGGCCCCTCCGCCGTCCTCGTCACCGGCGGTGGCGCCGAGGGGGAGACCGTCGTCGACGGTCTTCTCGACGGCCGGACCTGGCACCGCTTCGAGAGCTCCCGCTCGGACATCCCCCTGGCCTGTGGCGCCGGAGGCCTCCTCTCGGCAGCTGTCACCGCCTGGCTCGCCAGGGGCGAAACCCTCCCCGACGCCGTCTCCCGGGCGATCTCCTTCGTACACCGCTCCCTCGCCGCCGGCTGGCCCGCGCTTCCCCTCCACATCGAGTAGTCCTCGCCCCGGTCTCCCGAGCTCACGAGTCGGAGGCGAGCGGGATCTCGATGCCGACCACCCCTCGCCCCGGTCTCCCGAGCTCACGAGTCTCGCCTTCGGGACGATGCCGGCGGCTTCCAGGCCGTCTATCGGGGGTGGTCCCGGGCCGGAGTGGCGTGGTCGGGCACCAGGAGCTCCTCGATCGCGTCCGCCGCCGCGCTCGCTCCTCCTGCCCTCCGGAAGCCCGCCGCCACCCGCCGCGCTCCCGCCTCGAGAGCCATCGCCTCCCGCACGGCACGGCCGAGCCGCGCAGGCGTGAGGCGCCGGGGCACGAGCCGCGTCCCCGCTCCGGACTGCTCGACGTCCCGGGCCACCTCGAGCTGGTCGCGCCCGAACGGGACGACGCACACGGGGACCCCCGCGGCGAGAGCTTCTTGCGTGATACCCATCCCGCCGTGGCACACCACGCGTCGGTGAAGAGAACGTCCGGCTGCTCGCGCTCGATGGCCCCGCGCAGGTCGGCGAGCTCGTCCCGGCCGCGCTCGACGAAGGTACGACAGGCCGCGAGGAGCGCTGCCGGGCGCGAGCCCGCCTGCCTGTCGTCGATCTCTCGCGCCTCGATCACTGGGTCGATCGCCGCGGCGGCAATGCCGAGGACACGGACACGATCGACCTCGGCCGCGAGCGTGAGGACGGCGATGTGGCGCATCCCGGTCAGTGGCGGCGACCGCCACCGCGAGAGCCCCCGCCCGACCCGGAGCCGCCGCCCGTTCCGCGTGAGCCTCCGCCACCGCCGGACCTCAGCGACATTCCGCCTCCGGAGCTTCGCCCGGCACCGCTCGACGAGGACATTCGCGGCGCTGTCTGAAATCCGCGCATCGGAGCCGAGGACGAAGGCGAACGCGAAGGAGCCGAATAGTTCCGCGATGGGGCCGAGGTGCTCCTTGACGAGCCAGAGTAGCTCGCTGAAGGAGCCGAGTTGCGGGGCGACGGAGCGAAGCTGCGGGGTGACGAGGCCGAGTTCCGCGCCGACGGGCCCTGGCTCTGCGACGCAATCTGCGAACGGCGCCGCTGCTCTCCCGACGAACTCCACCCTCGATCGGTCCCACCGCTGCGAGGAGCCGACGCCGTCGTCCGGCTCCCGGCCCGCCAGCCCTGATCCGCTCCACCGCTGCGAGGAGCCAACGCCGTCGTCCGGCTCCCGGCCCGCCAGCCCTGATCCGCTCCACCGCTGCGAGGAGCCGACGCCGTCGTCCGGCTCCCGGCCCGCCAGCCCTGATCCGCTCCACCGCTGCGAGGAGCCAACGCCGTCGTCCGGCTCCCGGCCCGCCAGCCCTGATCCGTCCCGTCGCCTCGAGAACCCGAGGTCATCGTTCGGCCTCCGAAAGACGACGCCGCCAGGTTTCCCGACCGCCTCGAGGTCCCTGAGTTCGTCATCGTGGACCGTGAAACCTGCGAGCCGCCGCGAGTCTGACCTTCACGCCCACCACCCGCGTAGGGGACTCCCTTGCGGTGGCCCCCGTCGTGCTGCCAGTTCTCCCGGCCGGCATGTCCTCCGTCCTGCTTCCCGCCGTAATGGCCGCCGCCGTGGCCGCCGTTGTAGCCACCGTCGTGGCCGCCGTAGTAGCCGCCGTGGTGACCATAGTCGTAGCCGCAGTGCCGGAAGAACGCGCTGTTGACGTAAACGGACCCCCCGTACCAGTTCGGACCCCAGCCCCATCCCAGGCCCCAGGACCAGCCGCCGAACCAGAATCCGACGTTGATTCCCGGACCATAACCGTAGCCATAGCCGTACGAGAGCGACGGATAGGCGCCCCACGCCGGGGATCCCCAGACGTAGTACGGGTCGTATTGCGGCACGTAGATCACTTCCGGATCGGCCGGCACGATCTCGATGACGGTCCGTCCTTCCTCGGCCACGGCGGAGACCGTCTGCTGCTCGTTGGATGAAAGCCTTCCAGCTGCCTGGGCCTGAGTGCGCAACCGCTGCACCGCGACCATGACGTCCGACTCCTGCGCGAGAAAGGCGTTACCCAGTTCCGTGGTCCACTGGATGTCCTGGTTCAGCGTCGAGAGAGCGTCGGGAAAGGCCACCAGACCCTGGACGCTGGCGTCCCAGGGCTGCTGCCGGGCTGCGTCCATCAGCTTCTGGCCCTGCAGGAGCTCGTTTCTGCGCAGCCACTGCTGGGCCAGCACGACCTCCAGCGGGTAGGTGCTCGCGACGAGGACCTGGCTGAGCAGCGCGTCGGGATAGAGGGCGATTGGGGCCACGAGGTCGGAGAGCTGGGCCATGGTCAGGCTCGGGACCGGGCTCAGTGCCCGGTTGCCGACCTCGGCAGGAGACACCTGCTCCTGCGCCATCGAAAGGGCAGGGATCCCCGAAATCGCCACCACGAAGCAGATTCGCCGCAACATCCTGTTTTCCATGTGACCTCCAGCCCTGTCCGGGACTTTCCTGGGACCAGACGCCGCCACGAGGACTCGGCCGGGCTCGTCGCTCCTCGTGGACCCGCCGTGGATGAGCGCAAGACCCGCGCCAGAGTAACGTCCCCTCGTGGAGACCCCGTGCAAGGGCACTCAGCTCGGAGGCGAGGCGACAGACGGTTGGCGCCGCCGTCCGTCGTCTCGCCGCTACTCCAATTCCGCTCGAGAGAGATTCCCGGGTCTCTGGACGGTCCCGGAGAACCTCTCGCCTTCTCGTGCCACCGCCCGTTCCAGCGCCCCAGTTCCAGCGCCCTTCCCATGGGCGCCGTCAGCGGGAAGAACGTGAAGGTCGCACGTCTTTTGGGAGTCCTGATGTGAAGGACGTAACCGGTGAGGCGCGGGACGAGCACGGGCTCCCCATCCGCCCAGGAGACCCGCGCCAGCCGCGTGCGGAGCCAGCCGCGGCAGGCGAATACGGCGCCGCCCGGGACCACCGCCACGAAGTCGGGGGCCCAGCGCGGGATACCGGGCAGCGAGCTCACGCACCCGGGGAGGATGAGGCCCTCCTCTCCGGGAAGGACGCCGTTCTCGGCGAAGGCGAGGGTCACGGACTCTGCCAGGTGTGAGGTGTCGAGACCGGGAAGCTGCCGGCCGACGACCTTGTGCGGACGCAGGTAGACGAACGCCGCCAGGCGGGAGGGGAGCAGCCTCCAGCCGAGGGGCGCCACGACAGCCAGGAGCCCCAGCCCGACGACGACCACGACCACGACGAGCGCGGCCTCCGGGTACGCGAGCGCGAGGGGCGCGATCGAGAACGCCGCGACGTCCTCCAGCAGGCTGAGGCCGATGCCGCCGCCCACCGCGTGCGCCCCGTGACCGGAGCTCGCGAGGCGGGTCCCGGCCGTCCCGGCGTGGGTCGAGAGGGACACGCCGCCTTCAAGGAGGAGGAGCGGGACCTCGAGAGCCTGCGACATGTTCGTCCCGGAGGCCGCGGTCCACGTGATCAGGACGGCTCCGAGGGGCCGGACGAACGTGTGGACGGCATCCCAGACGTGGTCCACGGCGGGGATCTTGTCGGCCAGGAACTCGACGACGGAGAGCAGCCCGGCGACGCCCAGGACGACCGGGTGCGCGAGCGCCGAGAGCCCTTCGAGCCCGGGAGGCAGCTGAACCCATCCCATCCGGACCGCCAGGCCCGTCATCAGGACGGTGGCGTAGAGGTTGAGGCCCGCCGTGAAGCTGAGCCCCAGCGTCGTGCCCAGGAGAGCCAGAGTCTTCATCCCGCGCGCTCCTCGAGGCCGTTTCGTGCCCGGGTCCCCGGGTCGATGTGATCCCTGCGAACGAACGCAGCGGCAGCGACACGCGATACGATTCCGAGGGCGCCCGGGCCGCTCGGGCGAAGCGCCGGGCCGACGTCGCCACTTCCGGGGGCTGGCCCTGGCGGGAGGACGAGATGAAGACAGCCGTCGGAGTCAGCCTGGGCTCGGGTGAGCACAACTTCGAGCTCGAGACGGACTTCCTGGGCCGCCGTCTCAAGGTGTGGCGTCTCGGAACGGACGCCAGCATGACCAAGACCGTCGCGCTGTTGAAGAGCTGGGAGCGAACCGCCGACGCGATCGGCATCGGCGTCGTGAACGACAGGTACACGCTCCCCTCACGGCGTTACCCCGAGAAGGACATCGCGCATCTGTCGAGCGCCGTGACGCGCGTCCCCGTCACCACGGGAGCGCGCCTCGCCGACATCCTCCAGGAGTGGGCCGTGCGCCACGTCCAGAACACGCTCGGCTCCTACTTCACGAACGCCAACGTCCTCTTCTTCTCCGGGACGTCGAACCTGAAGCTCGCGCAGACCATGCACGAGTACACGCAGAACGTCAGTTTCGCCGATCCCTTGCTCCAGCTCGGCATCCCCAAGCTCCTGACCTCGCTGGACGCGCTCGGGCTCTACTCCGCCGGTGCCCACCACGTGCTCGACTGGGCGCTGCCCGGGGTGATGCAGTCGGACCTGATGAAGGAGTGGGGCCGCTTCCTGCTGCGCAAGGCGATCCACGGGGCCTCGGTCGTCGTGGCCCCCGTCCACGACCTCGACGACTTCGACCGGGAAGACCTGACCGGCAAGACCATCGTCACCTCCACCGTCGGCGACGAGCGCCTCGCGAAGCTGAGGGACAAGGGCGTCGCTTTGGTGGTCGACGGATCACCGTTCCTCTTCGACCACGTGATCTCGCCCAGTCTCCTGGACGCGATGATCATCGCGGCGACGGGTAAGCAACCCGGGGAGCTCCTCGAGGACGACTACCTGGAGATCCTCACCCGGCTGGAGGTGGAGCCGCGGATCCTCTACCCAAACGGCTTCAAGCGCGTCAACCGGTTCGCCTTCGTCATCCACCCGCTCGCGCAGGAGTACTTCAAGAAGGTCAAGCCGATCGAGCTGCTCTCCCAGGTGTCGCCGCCGGCCTTCATGAACACGCTCGAGAAGGCGATGGCGTACATGCCGCCCTTCGTCTACTCGAAGGTGACGGGCATCCGGTCCCCCACCGGCGTGGAGGCCGAGGGCTGGCTCATTTCCGTGGGAGGGACGCCCAGGGAGATCATGAGCCACGACCCGGAGTTCACGTACCGCCGCCTCCTGGACGCCGCGCAGATCGCCAAGCAGCTGGGCGCGCAGATCATGGGCCTGGGCGCGTTCACGAAGGTCGTGGGCGACGCGGGCGCCACCGTCGCGCGTCGCGCTCCGCTGCCGATCACCACCGGCAACAGCTACAGCGCCTCCGGCGCGCTCTGGGCGGCCCGCGACGCGCTCCTTCGCCTCCGGCTTCTCCCCCCGCCGAGACCCGGGGGAAAGATCGCGATGAAGGCGATGGTCGTGGGCGCCACCGGGGCCATCGGTTCGGTCTGCGCCCGGCTCCTGGCGATGGCCGCGGACGAGGTCTACATGGTCTCTCCCGAGACGGCCAAGCTCCTCGCAGTCAAGGAGTCGATCCTCAGGGAGACACCCGACGCCCGGCTGTTCCTCTCGTCGCGCGCCGACAAGGACATCGCCGACATGGACGTCATCGTCACCGCGACCTCGGGGGCCGGCAAGAAGATCCTCGACATCATGAAGGTCAAGCCCGGTTGCGTGATCACCGACGTGGCCCGTCCGCTCGACCTGCCGCCGAGCGAGGTTGCGAAGCGCCCGGACGTCCTCGTGATCGAGTCCGGCGAGATCCAGCTCCCCGGTGCGGTGCAGATGAAGAACATCGGGCTGCCCGAGAACGTCGCCTACGCCTGCCTCGCCGAGACGATCGTCCTCGCGCTGGAGGGGAAGTTCGAGAGCTACACGGTCGGGCGCGACATCGAGTGGGAAAAGGTCCGCCAGATCTACCGCCTCGGCCTCAAGCACGGAATGCAGCTCGCCGCCATCTCCGGGGTCAACGGTCCGTACTCCGACGCGGACATCGAACGCGTGCGCGAGCTGGCGCTGGCCGCGCGCTCAAGGGACGCGGCGTCGCGGGAGCCGCCGAAGGCGGCGCGGCAGGTGGTCGCACCCCGCAGGACGGCCGCGCCGGCCGCGAAGCGTACGCCTGCGAGGAAGGCCACCCGGGCGCGACGGGGCCCCGCTCCGCGAAAGCGGCCATGACGGCTGCTGACCTCTTGGGACACCACGTCGCATGCGAAAGGAGGAGCACCCTGGCCCTGGTCCGCCTGTCACGGCTGATCCGGGAGTCCGCGGCCCGTTCCGGCTCACGCGAGGCGATGCGCACCCGCGACCCTCAGGGCTGACGCTCCATCACCTACGCCGAGCTCGCGACGCGCGTCGAGGCCATGGCGCGCGCCCTGGTCAGCGCCGGCATCGCCGCCGGAGACCGGGTGGCGATCTTCGCCCCCAACGGCCCCGACTGGGCCATCGCCGACTTCGGTGTGCTGATGGCTGGCGCCGTCGGCGTGCCCATCTCCGCGACGGACACGAGCAAGCAGGCGGAACAGGTCTTTCTCGACTCCGGCGCGAAGCTCGTCTTCGTCGGCGGACGGGAGCAGCACGACAAGGTGGTGGCCTTCGAGCCGGTCGCCCCTGCGCTCGTCGCATTCGACCCGGCGACGCGCCTCTCGGGTTCCCGTTCCTCGTCGCTCGCCGACGTCCTCGCCCGGGCCACGCCCGAGAGCGCGGGCCAGGTCGAGGCCCGCCTGGCAGCGGCGAGGCTCGAGGACCTCGCCACCATCATCTACACCTCCGGGACCACGGGCGACCGCAAGGGCGCCACGCTCACCCACGCCAGCTTCGCCTCGCAGTTCCGCGCCCTCGACGAGCGTTTCGAGTTCGGTCGCGAGGACCGCAGCCTCTGCTTCCTGCCGCTCAGCCACGTCTTCGAGCGGGCCTGGTCGTATTACGTCTTCCGTGGCGGCGCGGCCCACGTGTACGTGCGGGACCCCAAGGACGCCGTCACCGCCATGCCGGAGGTCCGGCCCACGGCGATGGTGAGCGTCCCGAGGCTCTACGAGAAGGTCGTCGCCGCCATCCAGGACCGCGTTTCGAAGAGCTCGCCCATGGTCACCTGCACGCGCCCGGCGCCTTCCGCTTCGGCACCGTCGGCCGCCCCATCCCGGGTTGCGAGGTGCGCATCGGCGATGCGGGCGAGGTCACGCCCACCCTCATGGTCAGGCGGCGCGTGGTCGAGCCGCACTTCCGCGGGGTCATCGACGACAGGTACGCCGCCGCCGGAGGGCCAGGAGACGCGGCCGCCCAGGCCTGAAGAGCGCGAGGTCAGGGGCGATGGGTACGTGATAGCCTGCCCGATGGCTGCTGCCAGTGGTCGGCTTCCATGGCCTGACGACGGGAATGAGCTTCCTCGAGGCGGCGAGCCGGAAGGGAGTTCGCGATGGCCAGGTTCCCGAAGGGAAAGTGGTCGTTCCTTGGGGCCGTCTATCTCTGCCCGATCGCCCGGCTGGAGTGGGACGGGACGACCTGCACTGTCTCGCCGTACGCCTATTTCTTCAACGGTGCCAGCGTGATGAGCCCCTATTCGCCGGGGACCGCCGTCACCGCGACCGCCACGAAGGCCTACGTGGCCGACGGCTCGCTCTACCTCAAGGGCTCTTTCGACTTTGGTAGCGGGCTGAACGGGCTGAAGGGGAGCTTCACTGCCGAGATCTTCAGCGACTATTCCCTCGCACTCCTGGTTAAGTACGGCTCGAGCGGTCAGAAGGAGACGTCGGCCACCTGGTACGGCACGGTGGACAAGAAATCGCTCTCTCCGGCCTGGGACGCGGCAGGCCATTCCTTCCTCGTCCAGTACATGGCAGGCGACGTCTCCGGGGGGATCGTCGGCGCCTCGGTCGGCGCGCTGAAGGTCGTCGACGTCGGCGCTGGCTGGACCTTCGGGTACGGGATGGCGGCCGCGAAGGCGGGGGCCGGAGTGGGCGTCTCCCTTCCTTCCTGGTCGGACTGGTGCGCCGCGTCCGTGCCCGGGACCTCTTCCTATCCGGACTGGTCGGGGATGCCCTTTCTTCTGGTCGAGCGGGGCACGGCACCGTACGGGTACAACCAGGCGCTGTTGCAGGTCATCCTCTCGGGCACGCTCTCCATTTCGCTGACGTGGGCGGGTTGGTCCTCGTCGATCGGCCTGGAGCTGAAGGCCGCCTGGGGGGGCGGAGGGAAGCTCGGACCGCGCTGCCTGACTGAGCCGTATCTGGCGGGTGTGGCGCAGACGAACCCGATCACCTTGAAGGTCTGACCGTCCCCGCGGGACGGGTCACCGACGGGGCTCGGACCTCGTGGACGTCCGTTCACGGTCGGCCACCGATCGTGGTGTCGTTGCGCTGCGAGGCCAGTGGACGGAGGAGCAGCACGACCGCGCCGTCATCGACGACAGGTACGCCGCCGAAGGGCCGGGAGACGCGGCCGCCCATGGCTGAGAGTCCAGCCGGGGCCGCCGGGGGAAGCCGGCTGACGCCCCCGTGTCAGAATTCCCGCGGTCTCAGATGCGAAAACGACGAGTCCTCGCGATCTCCGCTCTGAAGGGCGGCGTGGGAAAGACGACGACGGCCGTCAACCTGGCGGCTGCCTGCGCGCGAGCGGGGAAGAAGGTGCTGCTCGTCGACGTCGACCCGCAGGGGTGCGTGAGCGCTTCGATCGGGCTCGGCATCGAAGTGGGCCTCGACGCCTGGCTCGCCGGCGATGCGGCGTTCGAAGAGGTCGTCGCGCGAGAGAACCGGCCGAACCTCGACGTCGTCGTGGCGGGGGCCCGGCTTCTGGCCGCGGAAGACCAGCTGCGCGAGAAGGGGAAGGAGAAGCGGCGCCACCGGCTCGAACGGCGCCTCTCCGACCTCGACGGAGAGGACTACGACGTCGTCTTCCTCGATTGCCCGCCCTCCGCCTCGCTCCTACTCGAGAACGCCTGGTTCGCTTCCCACGAGCTCATCCTGCCTGCCAAGCTCGAGCCGCTCTCGCTGCCCGCCCTCGAGCGAACGAATCGGTTCGTCGCGGCGATCGACGCGGACCGGCCGAGGCCGCTGCGGATCGACGGTGTGCTGCCGACGTTCTACGACCTGAGGACCCGCGTGTCGGACGAGACGCTCGACGCGATCCGCGAGAGGTTCACGAAGATCCTGACTCCCATCCGGATCAACTCGGCGCTGGCCGAGGCGCCCCGGACCGGGAAGACGATCTACGAGCTCGACTCCTCGTCGCGAGGCGCGATCGACTACGCGCTCCTCGCCGAGGACCTCGGCCTCGTCTGAGCCCGAAGCACCCGGCTCTCGCCCCCGGCAGGGGCGGCCCTCGATGCTGCCCGTGTCCTCCCTTCCCATGACCGCACGGTCGGCCTGCGCGCCGATCTCGGGCACGGTGATCGGACGCTCGCGTCCACCGCCTTTCAGAACATCGGCGCCGAAGAGGAGAAGCTGACGGGGGCATGAACCGTCACCATGCCTGTCGACGACGAGAGCTCCGAACGCCGGCAGACGGACGAGAGCCCGCGCCTCGAACGCGAGAGGGCGGATCTGGCTCTCGAGGTGGAGCTCGCTCTCATCGACGAGACGGCCGACGACGTCATCAACCGCACCCCCCTCCGTGCCAATGATCGGTGAGACCATTTCCTGACCGAAAGTCCTGAGCAGGGCGGGGAGGCAGAAACGATGCCGATGAAAGCCGACCCAGCAGTGGTTACCCCCGAGACGCGGAGCGTGGAGGTCCCGCCGAAGGCGACCCGGAGGACGTTCTCAACCGTCTACAAGAAGAAGATCTTGGAGAAGACCGCTTCCTTGAAGGACTCGCCGGGCAAGATCGGCGCGTTGTTACGGGAGGAGGGGCTCTATACGTCCCATCTCTCAGCCTGGCGCCGGGAGCAGAAAGCGGGCCGGCTGGAGGGGCGGGGGGTGAAGCAGGGGCGGCCGGTCCGCCATGACACGCGCCGGTTGCTCAGAGAGAACGAGCGCCTCAAGGAGCGGCTTCGGATCACCGAAGGGGTCATCGAGGTGCAGCGAAAACTCTGCGGGCTTTTCGGTCTTCCGACCGCCAGCGAGGAGCCGCAGAAGTGAGCCTGGCGGTCACCGAGATCAAAGGGCTGGGGAGCTCTCGCCGCGAGACCGACCGGTTTCTCGGCGTGTCGCGGGCGACCCAGGAAAGGCACCTTCGGCCTCGTGTCGCCAGGCCAGCCCGGGCCCGGCCAAGCCCCCCGCGGGCGTTGACGATCGATGAGCGAGAGGCTGTCGTGGAAGTCCTGAATTCGCCCCGGTTCGTCGATCAGCCTCCGGCGGAAATCTACCCTCGCCTGCTCGACGAAGGGATCTTCCTCTGCTCGACCCGGACGATGTACCGGATTCTGAAGAAGGGACACGGTCTGCGAGAGCGTCGGGACATTCGCAAGCATCCTGAGGCGCTCGTGCCGAGCGCCTCGGCCACTGGGCCCAACCAGGTCTGGGTCTGGGACATCACGAAGCTCAAGGGCTCGATCAAGTGGGTCTACTTCTCCCTCTACCTCATCCTGGATCTCTTCAGCCGCTACGCCGTCGGCTGGCTGCTGGCGCCCCGCGAGTCCTCCAGGCACGCCGCCCACCTGATCCGAGAGACCTGCCATCGGGAGGGAATTCAGCCCCAGGATCTGATCCTCCACAACGACCGGGGCTCCCCGATGACGAGCAAGACCGTGTCCCAGCTCCTCGTGGACCTCGGCGTGGAGCCCAGCTTCTCCCGGCCCCGGGTGAGCGATGACAACGCGTTTGCGGAAGCGTCCTTCAAGACCCTCAAGTACCAGCCCGAGTTCCCCGACTGCTTCGCCAGCATCCAGGAGGCCCGGGTGTTCGTGGCGCGGTTCGTGGCCTGGTACAACGAGGAGCACTACCACTCCGGCCTCGGTGGCCTCACTCCGGCCTCGGTCCACCACGGCAGCGCCGCCGACATCCTGGTCCGCCGCCAGCAGCTGCTGGACTGCGCCTACCAGGCGCACCCCGAGCGTTTCGTGACGGGACCTCCCGTCGTCGCCCCGTTGCCGGAACGGGTCTACCTCGTGCCGCCCCGAACCACCGAGCTCTCGGCGGCAACCACGGCGACGGAAGTGCCCCTCGCTGCGGCCCGTCGGCCACCAGCGGCGGCCATGCCCCTGCTCCGGCGCACCTCTCTGCAGCTCAACGCGCCGGAGCCTCAAGTCGAGGCCGCCCCGCGACCCACGTTCGAGCCCACGCCAGCCGGACTCCCGCCCCCGGGCCTTCTCCGTCGGCCGGCCATCGCCGAGCTTCCGCCGTGCTGACGTCCGCCGGCTCGCCCGTCTACGTCATCGTGCCGCTGGCGGCCCGGCGGGCCGCGATGCCTCTGCAGCTCGGCCACTCCAAGCCCGTCTCGACTAAACTTTCCCTGAGCCGCACGGAGGATAGGGCAACGCGGGGACGCGACCCGAGCGCCGAGGCGGCGGCCGGGATCCAGAGCGGGGCGGTCCGCCGCCCCGCCCTTTCCTCGCCCCTCTCCTGCTTCTGGAGACCGGCACCAGGCGGTAAATCCCGGGGGACTTGGCGGACACGGCCCCTCGCTGGCCATACCCGACAGCTCCTTCCCTCCCGTCTGCCGGTTTCACGTCCGGCAGCTCACAAGTTTCCGCACCGTTTTGGTCTCAAAATCGTTGACAGGCTCCGGCCGGGCGCGCGCGGACCGGGTGCTCGCGGCGACGCGCGCGCTGACGGATCGCGGGTTCCGGCGCTCGAGCGTGCCGCCCGCAGAGGGGGTCAGGCTCCGTCAGCCCCTGCTGTAGCGGTCCCGTCCTCATGCCTGTCCTTGCCCATGGATCCCCTTTCCTCACTCACTGTACGTCCCCTCTTTCGTGTCCAGGAAAACCGGGCGCACGCCACAGGCGTCGAAGGCGATGACGTCCTCGTCTTCTTTTACGTGAAGGCGCCGAAGGGAGCGATTCTCGACCTCGCCGCCGGGAACGGGCCAATGACTCTTCGGGACCTCCACGCGACCATCACCACCCGCCTGGCCAACGGCCCGCTCTCTCTCTCGGGGGTTCACGGGACTGTCGACGTCGAGGCCACGACCGGCCCGGTCTCCGTCCGAGACGGCTCGGGCGACTGGACGCTCCGGGTGACGAATGGCCCGCTCTCCGCCCGGCTCGCCGGCGCTCGATGGGAAGGGAAGGGGCTCCTCGCCGAAGCCGTGAACGGTCCCTTCACGGTCCGCCTCGATCCGCGCTTCGACTCCGGCCTCCGCGTCTCGGCCGCGGCCTGGGCCCCCGTCCGGTGCCGGGCGGCGGCCTGTTCCGCGGCGCGCCGGACCGGAGGCGACGAGGGAGAGGGAGGGAAGCAATCCCTCCAGTTCGGCTCCGGAGAGCCCCTCGTCCGGCTCTCGACGGTGAACGGCCCGGTGACGATCAAGGACGACGACGCCGTCGCAGACGGATCGCGTCCGACGGAGCAGCTCCGCCTGAGCCCGGGCGACGGCCCCCTCGTCGCCGCCCTTCCAGGCTCAGCCGAGCCAACCCGGCGATGAGCCTTGAAAGCGATTCCGATTCCTTTGAAGGGAATACCCGGATCGCGGTCCCGCCGTCAGCTCCGGCGGGTCACCAGGTACCCGAGGAGCATCCCGGCGCCAAACGCTGCGACCGTCACCAGGGCCGTGTTGTCGTCGGCGTAGTCGCTCACGCGTCCAACGGCCTTCGAGGCCCGGTTGCGGCCCTCCTGGAGGGTCTCTTTCGCGTGAGTGGAGAGCTCGTCCGCAGCGGTCCGGGCATCTGAAGCGAAGTGGCCTGCGATGTCGCGTCCTCGCGAAACGGCGTCCTTGAGCTCACCCTTCACGTCCTGACCCAGTTTCTGGGCGTCCCTCGCGGCGCTCTTTACGGAATCGGTGACGGCGGGACTGAAGACAGCTTCCATTTCAGACCTCCAGCCCAGTTTCAAGCAATGCTCATGCCATTCGACGAAGCAGGATCCGAGAGCCTCGACAGGACTACCGCCGAATGCCTCAGCCGCGAGCTGGCGGACGCTGTGGACTTCGCGAAGAAGGAACGGCGCCGGGCCGGTTCCCGGGTGGCATACTGGGCGGCCGTGTGGAGACGTCCCGTCGCATCCGCCTTTCTCCTCGCCGCGTGGCTGCTCCCGCTCGCGGCGCAGGTGGGCGTGATGCTCCACCTTCTCGACGCCGGTCTTCGTACGCACTCTTCCTCTATGGTGGAGGTCCTGGTCCACGGACACCCGCACCCCGGCCGCGTCCCGAGCCACGGGCACACCATCCGTCAGGGTCCCGCCGCCGAGACTCTGGCGCGGTCTCCTGCTTCGTTGGCGGCTTTCGCGGCGCGGCCGTCTACGCTGCTCAGCTCGTTGGCCACTCGTCCGCCCGGCCTCTCCTTCGCAACCGGACGGACTCTCGCGTCCGCTCCCCTTCGTTACCTCCTCCTCGGCGTCCTCCTGCGCTGAGACGGTCGGGGCGGACGATCCGCGTCCGTACCGTCCCGCCGCCGGTCGCCGCAGACGCCGCCCCCTCGAGGAGGAAGACCATGGACCAGAGCACGCCCCGACTCCTTACGCGGAACGCGGCTGCAGCCGTGGTCTCCCTGGGCCTCGGTGGGCTGACGGAGGAGGAGGCGGGCCGGCGCCTCGCCGCGGAGGGCACGAACGAGCTGCCGTCGGCCAAGAAGCGGGGTCCCTTCGCCATCGCCCTCGAGGTGATCGAGGAGCCGATGTTCCTTCTCCTGATCGCCTGCGGATCGCTCTACCTTCTCCTCGGAGACGTGAAGGAGGCGCTCCTCCTCCTCGGGTTCGTCTTCGTGGTCGTCGGCATCACCTTCGTCCAGGAGCGGAAGACCGAGCGGGCGCTGGACGCGCTCCGGGATCTCTCGAGCCCGCGCGCTCTGGTGGTGAGGTCGGGCGAGAAGAAGAGGATCGCGGGCCGCGACGTGGTCCGCGGCGACGTCCTCCTCCTGAGCGAGGGGGACCGCGTGCCGGCGGACGCGGTCGTGAGAAGCGCGACGAGTCTCTCCGTCGACGAGTCGCTCCTGACGGGCGAGTCGGTCCCGGTCGGGAAGTCGTCCGTCGGCGGCCCCGTGGAGATGGGGCGGCCCGGGGGTGACGACACGCCCTTCGTCTACTCGGGAACTCTCGTCGTCAAGGGCCAGGGCGTGGCCGAGGTGCTCTCGATCGGCGCCGCGACGGAGATGGGAAAGATCGGCAAGGCCCTCGCCGTGCTTCAGCCCGAGGACACCCCGCTCCAGCGCGAGACGGCGCGCCTCGTGCGGCTCTTCGCCTTCATCGGCCTCGGGCTGTGCCTGACGGTCGTCACCGTTTACACGATCACGAGGGGCGATTTCCTCAAGGGGCTGCTCGCAGGCCTGACCCTCGGGATGGCGATGCTCCCCGAGGAGTTCCCGGTCGTCCTGACGGTGTTCCTCGCGCTGGGGGCGTGGCGCATTTCGCAGCACCACGTCCTGACCCGGCGGATGCCCGCGGTCGAGACGATCGGCTCGGCGACCGCGCTCTGCGTCGACAAGACCGGGACGCTGACGATGAACCGGATGACGGTCGCTGACCTCGCCGTCGGCGAGGACGGGCTCGCCGTCGAGCCGGCGGGGACCCTGCTCCCGGAGACCTTCCACGAGCTCGTCGAGTTCGCGATCCTCGCCAGCCCCGAAGACCCCTTCGACCCGATGGAGAAGGCGATGCGGGAGCTGGGCGAGCGGACGCTCGCCGGAACGGAGCACCTCCACCGCGACTGGGAGCTCCTCCGGGAGTACCCGCTCTCGAGGGAGCTCCTGGCGATGTCCCGGGTCTGGCGCTCGCCGGACCGGAGCGAGCACGTCATCGCGGCCAAGGGGGCGCCGGAGGCGATCGCCGACCTCTGCCACCTCTCGGCCCAGGAGACCGCGGCGCTCGACCGGCGCATCACGGCGCTCGCCGCGAAGGGCCGGAGGGTCCTGGGGGTCGCGCGGGCGAGCTTCGGCACCGGCACCGAGCTCCCCGGCGGGCAGCACGACTTCGGGTTCCGTTTCGTCGGCCTCCTCGGCCTCTCCGACCCCGTCCGGCCCGGCGTCCAAGAGTCGATCGCCGAGTGCCGCAGGGCCGGCATCCGGGTGGTGATGATCACGGGCGACTACCCCGGAACCGCCCAGAGCATCGGCCGCGAGATCGGGCTGGAAGACCCCGGGAGCGTCCTCACCGGTCCGGAGCTCGAGGGGATGGACGACGCGACGCTCGCCGCGCGCGTCCGGGAGGTCCACCTCTTCGCCCGGATGGTGCCCGAGCAGAAGCTCCGCCTCGTTTCGGCCCTCAAGGGCAACGGCGAGATCGTCGCGATGACCGGGGACGGCGTCAACGACGCCCCGGCGCTGAAGGCCGCCCACATTGGGATCGCAATGGGCGGCCGCGGGACGGACGTTGCGCGCGAGTCGGCCGCGCTCGTCCTGCTCGACGATGCGTTCGACTCGATCGTGAAGGCAGTGAGGACGGGGCGCCGGATCTTCGACAACCTTCGCAAGGCGATGCTCTACATCTTTGCCGTCCACGTCCCGATCGCCGGGCTCTCGCTCGTGCCGGTCCTTCTGGGCTGGCCCCTGGCGCTCCTGCCGATCCACATCGTCTTCCTCGAGCTGATCATCGACCCGGCCTGCACCGTCGTCTTCGAGGCCGAGGCGGACGAACCCGGCGTGATGGATCGCCCGCCCCGACGCCTCGACGAGCCGCTCCTCGGCGGCCGAGGCCTGCTGCTGGGCCTCGTCCAGGGGCTCGCGGTGCTCGCCGTGAGCGTGGCCCTTTTCGGCTGGGCGCTGGCGGCGCACGGCGAGCCCGTGGCCCGCGCCCTCGCCTTCGCCACGATGGTCCTCGGGAACCTCGGGCTCATCCTCCTGAACCGGGCCGGTACCCGGCCCCTTTTCGCCACCCTGCGCACCAGAAACCGCCCGCAGCTCTGGGTCGCCGCAGGGGCCATCGTCTTCCTCGTCCTCGCCCTGAGCGTCCCCGCGGTCCGCGGGCTTTTCGGCTTCGCGACACCCCACCCCGAGCTCCTGGCCCTTTCGGTGGCCGGTGCCCTCGTGGGCCTTGGCGTGGCGAACGTCGCGCGCCATCTCGTCGGGCCGGGAGGACGGATTTCCGCGACGATTCCAGCCGCGCCCTCTGCCGCGGCCGACCCCAGGAGCTGAAGCATGGCGCTCCGATTCACCTTCACACGTATCGTCCCCTCCCTGCTCCTCTTCCTTTCGCTCATCGCCGGAACAGTCCTCGTCGACTACGCCCTCCACGTCCTGAGGCTGGCGTGGATCGGACGGTACTGCGGCGTCGCGGGGACGGCCCTTCTCCTCGTTTCGTTCCTTTACTCACTGAGGAAGAGGAAGCTGATCGGCTTCGGCTCGCCGAAGACGCTCCTCAGAAGCCACGAAACCCTCGGGTGGGTCGGGGCCCTGGTGATCCTCGTCCATGGTGGCATCCACTTCAACGCGTTGATCCCGTGGCTCGCTCTTCTGGCGATGCTCGTCGTCGTGGCGAGCGGCCTCACCGGCAAGCTCCTGCTCGAGGAGGCCCGGGGAAGCCTGAGAGCCCGGGAGAAGACGCTCGAGCAGACGGGCCTCGCGCCGGCCGAGGTCGAGAAGGAGCTCCTCGGGCATTCCCTGCTGGTCGACTCCATGAAGCAGTGGCGCAAGGTCCATCTGCCCCTGACGATGGTCTTCCTGGCCCTCGCGCTCCTTCACGTCACGGCCACGCTGCTCTTCTGGAGGTGGTGAGATGAGGCGGACGTGGGTCTCCCTGGCCGTCACGCTCGGCCTCGGCGCCAGCGCGATGCTCTTCTTCCCCTACCGGGCCATCACGCCGGGCACGCTGTCCGAGGGACACCGGGCGCAGAAGGACGACTGCTTCTCCTGCCACACGCTCCTCGCAGGGGCGCCGGTCGCCAAGTGCGTGACCTGTCACAAGCCGGGCGAGATCGGAGTCCGCTCGGTCGACGGCGAGGCTCTCCGGAAGACGGGCGCGGGGACGCAGCGGATTCACCGGGTCGTCGTCGGACAGTGCGACCGCTGCCACTTCGAGCACGGCGGTCCGTTCGGCCGGGACGCCGCGCGGAGGTTCTCGCACGAGCTCCTGCCGGCCGACGTGGCGGCGGGATGCGCGGCCTGCCACGCGGGGCAGAAACCCGCGGACGCGCTTCACGCGACGCTCACGGCGGAGTGCACGCCGTGCCACGGCACCAAGGGATGGAAGCCGGCAACCTACGATCACGGCCGGTCGTTCCGTTTCGACCGCAACCACCCTCCGCGGTGCACGGACTGCCACCTGGCCGGGACGAGCCTGAAACAGTACACCTGCACCGGTTGCCACGAGCACTCGCTGGATCGGATGGAGCGCGAGCACCGCGAGGAAGGGGTCACCGACCTCGGCAGGTGCCGCCGGTGCCATCCGTCCGGAGACGAGGACGACACGATCGAGGACGGGCGAAAGCGGGAGAGGGGCGGAGAAGATGAGGATTGACGGGGAGGGACCGGTGGCGGGAATCTCGAGAACGATCGGTGCGATCGCCGCCGTCTGCGTCCTGGCGCCGGGTTGCGGAAGCGGAGGCGACGCCGCCTCCACCCGAAAGGCCGGCCAAAGCCTGGCCGTCGTCACGGCCACCGTCGCCGCCCGCGACGTCGTCTACGAGGTCAGGGCCCTCGGCTCCCTCGAGCCCGAGGAGCTGGTCCAGATCACGGCCGAGGTCGGCGGCGCCGCGAAGGAGGTCCTCTTCAATGCCGGAGACCACGTGGGGGCGGACACCGTTCTCGTCAGGATCGACCCCGAGCGGTACCGCCTCGAGGCCGCCCGCGCCGAGGCCGCCCACAGGAGGGCGATCGCCGACTGGAAGCGGTCCGAGTCGGACCTTCTGCGCCGCGAAGCTCTCGCGAAGGAGGACCTCGTGGCCGCCGAGGAGCTGAATCGCGCACGCCAGGAGACCGAGCGCCTCGCGGCCGACGCGGCCGCGGCGAAGGCCGCGCTCGAGATCGCGCTCCAGAACCAGCAGCGCTCGGCCGTCAAGCCTCCGCGATCGGGGCAGATCAACACCCGGACCGTCGAGACGGGACAGTTCGTCCAGGTTGGCGACGTCCTGGCGACGCTCGTCGACCTCCGGCGGCTCCGCCTCCGGTTCAAGGTTTCCGAGTCCGAGTCGTTGAAGACGCGAGAAGGGCAGGCCGTGGCCTTCCGCATCGCCTCTCTCGGCGAGAGGACCTTCACCGCCCGCGTTTACCACGCCAGCAGCGTCGCCGATCCGGCGACGCGCCAGGTCGAGGTGCTCGCCTGGGTCGAGAACCCTGGCGTCCTCAAACCGGGCTTCTTCGCCGAGGTGACGCTGGCCACCGGAACGCACAGGAACGCGATCGCGGTCACGGAGAGCGCCGTCCAGGCCACCGAGCGGGGCTTCGTGGTCTACGTCGTCGAGGGCGGGAAGGCGCTGGAGAGGCCCGTCCGGATCGGCCTCAGGACGGGGGACGGTCTGGTCGAGATCGTCTCCGGGCTCGCCGCCGGACAGACGATCGTCACGGAGGGCTCGGACCGGCTCACCGATGGCCTCGCCGTCGAGGCCGTCGCCGCTGGCGACCAGAAAAGCGGTCCCCAGGCGACCAGCTCCCCCGGGCCGGGCGCGGTGCGCTGATGTCGAACACACCCCTTCTGCCAGGACCGCCGGAAGACCCGAAGAGGATCGCAAACGGGATGACCCTCGCGGACATCTCGATCCGCAATCACGTCTTCGCCTGGATCCTCATGGTCGCCCTGATCGGATTCGGCATTCTCTGCTACACCGGCTTCGGCGACGTCTTCAAGGGTCTGGGCGTCAGCCAGAACCCCGACGTCGACTTCCCGATCGTGAACGTCTCGGTCACGCTGGAGGGCGCTTCGCCCGAGATCATGGAGACGGACGTCGTGGACGTTCTCGAGGACGCGTGCGCGACCGTCGAGGGTGTCCAGGAGATGTCGTCGACGGCCCGGCAGGGCTCGGCGAATCTCACGCTGGAGTTCGCCATCGGGCGCGACATCGACGCGGCCCTGCAGGACGTCCAGACGAAGGTCTCGCGGGCCATGCACGACCTTCCCCGGGAGGTCGACGCTCCGAACATCTCCAAGACGAACCCGGAGGATCAGCCGATCATCCGGCTGGTCCTGTCCGGAAACCGGCCACCCACCTTCCTGGCCGACTACGTGCGAAACGTCCTGAGGCCCCAGCTCCAGATGATCGAGGGCGTGGGCGAGATCCACGTCTTCGGCTTCCGCGACCGCAACGTCCGCGTCTGGTACGACGCCCCGCGGCTCGAGGCGCAGGGCCTCACCGTCCTCGACGTGAACCGCGCCATCGCACGGGAGCACCAGGAGCTGCCGGCCGGGCGGATCGAGGGGGCGGAGCGCGAGATGAACGTCCGCGCACAGGGAGAGGCGATGGATCTGGAAGCCTTCCGGAACCTCGTCATCACCTACTCGGCCGGCGCGCCCATCCGCCTGAAGGACGTCGCCGTCGTGGAGGATGGCCTGGAAGACCGCCGCCGGCTCATGCGCGCGATGGGCGAGACGTCGATCGGGTTCGGCATCACGAAGCTCAGGGGGGCCAACGCCGTCCAAGTCGGGCGCGACGTCAAGGCGAAGATGCGGGAACTCCAGTCGCAGGTTCCGGAGGGTCTGACCCTCGAGGTCAACTGGGACACGACGACGTTCATCGAGCGCTCGATCCACGAAATCCTCTTCACCCTCGTTCTCGCCTCGCTCCTGACGGGCCTCGTATGCTGGCTCTTCCTCGGGTCCTGGACGACGACGGTGAACATCCTCCTCGCGATTCCGACCTCGATCCTCGGGACGTTCATCGTCATCTACTTCCTCGGCTTCACGCTCAACACGTATACGGTGCTCGGCCTGACGCTCGTCGTCGGCATCGTCGTCGACGACGCGATCATGGTGCTCGAGAACATCTACCGGCACCGGGAAGCGGGCGAGGGCAAGGTGAAGGCCGCGTCGGTGGGCGCGCGAGAGATCACGTTCGCGGCGGCCGCCACGACGCTCGCCATCGTGGCCATCTTCCTTCCCGTGGCGTTCCTGAAGGGGATCATCGGGAAGTTCTTCTTCCAGTTCGGAGTCACCATCTCGGTGGCCGTCCTGCTCTCTCTCCTCGAGGCGCTGACCCTCGCCCCCATGCGCTGCTCGCAGTTCCTCGAGATCGAGCGCCGCGGGAGGCTCGGCCGGACGGTGGACGGACTCTTCGCGACGCTCTCGGCTCTCTACCTCCGGGCGCTCGGGCCGGTCCTGCGTCACCGGGGCCGGGTGCTCCTCGGCGCTATCGCATTCTTCCTCCTCTCCCTCGGAACGATCTTCTTCCTGCGCCAGGAGTTCATCCCGAGCCAGGATATGAGCCGCTTCACGATCCGCTTCCAGACGCCCGTGGGGACGAGCCTCGACGCGACCGATCGCTACTTCCGGCAGATCGAGACGTTCGTCATGTCGCGCCCGGAGGTCACGCTCTTCGCCGGGAACGTCGGCGGAGGGAGCGCCGTCAACTCCGGCCAGGCGTACGTCAACATGAAGGAGCCGCGGGAGCGGCCGATCGACCCCGAGCTCGGGCGCCGCCTGACGCAGCTGGAGTTCATGGACGTGGTCCGCAGGTACGCCGCCTCCATCCCGGGCGGACGGATCGTCCTGCAGGACATCTCCCAGACGGGGTTCAGCCCCTCGCGGGGCGGTGGCTTCCCGATCGAGTTCAACATCCGGGGACGTGACTGGAACGTCCTCGCCGCTTCCTCCCGCAAGATCGCCGAACAGATGCGGGAGTCGGGCCTCGTCACCGACGTCGACACCGACTACCAGGTGGGTATGCCGGAGGTCCAGGTGGTCCCCGACCGGGACCGGGCCGCGGACCTCGGGGTGAGCATGTCCGCCATCGGCGAGACCGTGAACGCGGCCATCGGCGGCTCCCGCATCGGGAAGTTCAAGGACGGGGGGCGGCGTTTCGACATCCGCGGCCGACTCCTCGCGACGCAGCGGGAGAGGCCCGAGGACATCTCGCGCCTCCTCCTGAGGACCGGGAACGGCGAGGTCGTGCGGCTCGGGGAGCTGATCCGGATCCAGCAGGAGCCGACGCTGCAGGCCATCACCCGCCGCGACCGGGAGCGGGCGATCTCGATCTTCGCCAACGTCGCGGCCGGAGCCTCGCAGGCGACGGCCGTCGACCGCTCGCTCGAGATCGCCCGAACCGTCCTGCCCGACGGTTACCGGGCCATAGTCGCAGGGAGCACGAAGGCGTTCCGCGAGTCGTTCCAGTCGCTCTGGTTCGCCTTCGCGCTCGGCCTGCTCATCGCCTACATGGTCCTCGCGTCCCAGTTCAACTCGTTCTGGCACCCCGTCACGATCCTGCTGGCCCTGCCGTTCTCCATCAGCGGGGCTCTCTTCGCGCTCTGGATCGGCGGCCAGAGCCTGAACGTCTACAGCATGCTCGGCGTCATCCTCCTCGTCGGGATCGCGAAGAAGAACTCGATCATGCTCGTCGACTTCACGAACCAGGTCCGGGAACGGGGCGTCGGGCACCGCGAGGCTCTTCTCGAAGCGTGCCCGGTCCGCCTTCGCCCGATCCTCATGACCTCGATCGCGACGATCGCGGGAGCGCTCCCGCCAGCCCTCGCCATCGGACCGGGTGCGGAAATCCAGCGGCCGATGGCGCTGGCGCTGGTCGGAGGCATGGCGGTCTCGACGCTCCTCACCCTCTTCGTCGTCCCGGTAGGCTACAGCGTCCTCGACGACGCTCTCGCGTGGGGCCGCACGCGCCGAAGGGAGAGGACGATGCCCGCCGCGGTGGAGGGAGTCCTTTCGGGTGAACCTGCGAACACAGCGGGCGCGCTGGAGTCTTCCGCGGTCCGAGGAGAACCACGATGACGCTCTGCCCCATCGCCCTCGCCGTCGGATGCGAGAGATGCCCGGCCCTCTCGATCTGACCGCTCGAGACCGGCCTCGGAGATGCTCCGAGGCCGGTCGGGCCCCGCGCCGGGAAGAGGAGAACGGGCGCCAGCCCAGCGGGAAAGAGCGGCAGGAATGCCCTGCCCCATCGACCGTTCGGCGCCAGGGGCGCTACACGGTTCCGTCACCGGCTCGCTGAGCGTCTCCTCGTCGACTCCCTCCTGGCCCGCGTCATTTCGCCACCGCCGTTCGAACGCCCATCGCGGTGAGGACCTCCTTCGCGGCCCGTTCGCCCGACTCGCAGGCTCCTTCCATGAAACCCTGAAAGTCCTGCGAGGTGTGCTCGCCGGCGAAGAAGACGCCGCCTTCTCTTTCACCCTCCGCCCCGCCGAAGGCCGTGATCTGCCCGGGGCGGTAGCAGGCATAGCTCCCCCGCGTCCAGGGGTTCGTGGGCCAGTGGAACCGGACGGCCTCGGAGGGACGGTGGTGGGCGGAGATCCCGGGGAAGATCCCGTCGAGCCGACCGGCCAGCTCCGTGGCTCGCTCGGACGGTGTCCCGCGCCCGACGGCGAGCCCTTCCGCGCCGCCCGTGAAGTTCGTCAGGACACCCGCCGTCCCCTTTTGCGCGCGGCTCGTCTCCCACGCGACCTGGAGACCGGCGTCGGTCATGACGGTCCCGGTGGAGCCGTGCTCGAGGCGCCACGCGCGGCGAGCCCAGCCGGTCATGAGCTTCGCGTTCGTCCCGTAGCCGAGCTCGGCGATGGCCCACTTCTTCGCGGGCGACAACGGGACGTCGAGGCGGACGTCCCGCAGGAGCGTGAACGGCAGCGCGAGGACGACGTGGGAGGCGCGCTCCTCGCGGCTCGTTCCCTCCCGCCTCACCGTCGCCACGTACCGCCCGTCGCTTCCCGTGTGGAGCGCCTCGAGCCGGGTCCCTCGCAGGACCGCGTCTCCGAGCTTCTCCGCCAGCTTCGACGGGACCTGGTCGTTCCCGCCACGGATGTGAAAGCGCTCGTCGCTATCCCCGTAGAGCTTCGGGTGATGCGGCTCGAAGCTCGCGAACAGGAGGAAGTTCAGGCAGCTCTGGTCGCCCGGCGGCAGCCCGCACTCCGACTCGAAGGCGACCTCGACGAGCGTCTTCGCCCAGCCCGTGATTCCGGCCTTCTCGAGCCAGGCCGTGATCGACAGGGCGTCGAGAGGCCGCGCGGCCTCCGGGCGCCGGTAGCTCGCTTCGGGCTCCTCGCCGAGGAGGGCGAGGTCCCGGCGGGCCGCCTCGACGACGGGACGCATCGCCGCGACCATCTCCGACTCGCTCCGGCGTGCCCCGGCGAAGAAGAGCGTTTCCGAAACGCCGGGTGGCTCGACGAGGAGATCGTCCAGCTCGAGCCCCAGCTCGCCCGCGAGCGCGCGGAGACTCGCGTGATCCGTGTCGACCAGCTCGGCGCCGAGCTCGGCCACGAGTCCTTCGGGGAAGTGCCCCCTCAGGCTCAGCATCCGGCCGCCGATCCTTTCCTGCGCCTCGAGGACGCGGACGGCGACACCCGCCTGCTTCAGGCGCCACGCCGCCGTCAGGCCGGCGACGCCGCCCCCGACGACGAGGACCTCGTCCGGCCCGCTGGCGACCGGGACGACCGAGGCGCAGCGTGCCGCAGCCACTCCCGCGAGAGCGACGCCCCCCATCCGGAGCGCCTCCCGCCGCGAAGGGCGGAGAGTCCTTTCCGCGCCGGTCCTCGCCGCGGGGAGGACCGGGTCCGTTCCCGGCGGGAGCGCGGCGAGGCGGAGAGCACGGCGAAGCGATCGGAAGAGGGGGCTGCGGGCCATGGAACACCTCCGGAACTGGAAAGTGCCGGGATTCTAGGCGCGAACTCCTCGTCCGTGCGCGTAAACGCGTTCTCGCGTCCGCGAGGGAACGGGGCTTAGCATTCCGCTCCGCACGTCACGATCGGAGCCATCGGGACGACCGTCGCCGGGCGAAGGGAGCGACACCATGGTCGAGAAGGAAGTCATCGCCGTCGTCGGAGCGACCGGAGCGCAGGGCGGAGGGCTCGTGAGGGCCATCCTCGCCGACCCCTCCGGCGGCTTCGCCGCGCGCGCCATCACCCGGAACACCCGCTCCGACAAGGCCCAGGCCCTCGCGGGGCTCGGAGCGGAGGTCGTCGGCGCCGACCTCGACGACGCCGATAGCCTGGCCGCGGTGTTCGCCGGCGCCCACGGTGCCTTCTGCGTCACGAGCTTCTGGGAGCACTTCTCCCCCGAGAAGGAGCTGGCGCAGGCCGGCGCTCTCGCCCGGGCGGTTCGCGGGGCGGGCGTCTCGCACGTCGTCTGGTCGACGCTCGAGGACACGCGCCGCTTCGTCTCCCTCGACGACGACCGCATGCCGACGCTGATGGGCCGGTACAAGGTCCCTCATTTCGACGCCAAGGGAGAGGCGAACGCCCTTTTCGCCGCCTCGGGCGTCCCGACGACGTACTTCCACGCGTCGTTCTACTGGGACAACCTGATCCACTTCGGCATGGAGCCGAAGCGCGGCGCCGACGGAAAGCTCGCGTTCGTCCTCCCCATGGCGGACCGCAAGCTCCCCGGGATCGCCGCGGAAGACATCGGCAAGTGCGCCTACGGCGTCTTTCGGCGCGGCGGGGAGCTGGCGGGAAAGACGATCGGCGTCTCCGGAGATCACCTCACGGGAGGTGAGATGGCGGCCGCCCTCTCTCGCGCTCTCGGCGAGGAGGTCGCCTACGCTTACGTCCCGCCCGAGGTCTACCGGACGTTCGGCTTCCCCGGGGCGGACGACCTCGCGAACATGTTCCAGTTCAACCGGGACTTCAGCGACGATTTCTGCACACTTCGCGACCTGGAGCTGAGCCGGTCGCTCAATCCCGCGCTCCAGACGTTCGACGCCTGGCTCTCGGCGAACGCCGGGAAGATCCCGAAGGGTTGAGCCCGGCAGGGGGCGGCCGGAGCCCGGTCGGGCTCCCTCGGGCGAAAATGGCCGGGCACGGGAGTTCCATGACCCTTTCACCCGCCCGTCCATCCGCCCGCCGGCTCGCGGTCGCGGTCGCCGTTCTCGCCGGCGCGACCTGCGAGACCGTGCTCGCGGCCACCGCGCCTCCCCCGGCACGAGCCCAGGCGCCCGCGGACGAGGCCCGGCACGCGCTCGCCGAAATGGACGTCCCGTTCGAGCCGCACGCCTTCTTCGCCGCGGCCGGCGAGGGGAATCTCCCCCTCGTCGACCTCTTCCTCGAAGCGGGAATGCCTGCGGCCACGCGTGATCAATGGGGCAGCAGCGCGCTGCTGGAAGCGTCGCGGAATGACCGAATCGAGGTCGTCGAGCGGCTTCTCGCGCGGGGAGCGAAGCCGGGCGACGCGCCGGGGGGCGAGCCGCCGCTCACCGTCGCGGCCGAGGCGGGGAGTCTGAACGCCCTGAAAGCCCTGCTCGCCGCCGGAGCCGACCCGGATCAGGCTGCCGACCCGGCGAGGGGGCCGGGCGGCACGCCGCTGCAGCGAGCCTGCGCGGCAGATGCGTGGGAATCCGCGCGTGCTCTTCTCGAAGGAGGCGCGAGGGCACCTCTCTCTGCACCGCCTCTCGCGCCTCCGCTCTTCCTCGCCGCGGAAAGCGGCCACGCACCCACCGTCGCCCTCCTCCTCGCCAAAGGGGCCGACCCGAACACCCGCGGGTCGGGAGGCGCAGCCCCGATCTGGCTCCCGGTCTGGAACGGGCACGTCGAGGTGGTGAGGCTTCTCCTTCTCGCCGGAGCCGACGTGAGGGCCGACCGCGCCACCCTCCTGAAGGGGCGGCCGGGACAGCCGGTCGAGCCCGAGATCCGAGAGCTCCTGAAGAACCCGCCGAAGCCCACCGTGCCCGCGAAGAAGCCGCCTCGCTGACTCCCTGCGGCCTCGCCGAGCTCCTCCCGGGCTGCGTTACGCCAGCTCGGCGAAAACGGGTGCGTGATCGGACGGGAGCTTCCCCTTTCGCTCGTCCCGGTCGATGAAGGCACCCGTGCACCGGGGCGCGAGCGTCCCGGAGAGCAGGACGTGGTCGATTCGCAGTCCGTCGTTCTTCGGGAAGCCGAGCATCCGGTAGTCCCACCAGGAGAAGAGGCCGCCCTCCTGGTGGTGGAGGCGGAAGGAGTCGACGAGGCCGGCCGCGAGGAGCGCTCCCCAAGCCGAGCGCACGTCCGGGTGGCAGAGGACGGACTCGGCCCACGCCGCGGGGTTGGCGACGTCGCGCTCCTCGGGGGCGATGTTGAAGTCCCCGCAGAGGACGAGCGGCGGCCCCCCGGCCTTTCGGCCCGCCCACGCCGCGAGGCGCGCGAGCCAGTCCAGCTTGTAGGGCCACTTCTCCGAGCCGACCTCCTTGCCGTTCGGGATGTAGGCCGAGGCGACGCGCAGCCCGCCCACGGTCGCCGCCACGAGGCGCGCCTGGCTCTCGTCGCCGCCATCCCCGAACCCGGTCTCGACGTCCTTCGGGGCCTCGAGAGAGAGGATCGCGACGCCGTTGTAGGTCTTCTGCCCGAGAACGGCGCTCTCGTACCCTACGGCGCGCAGCTCCTCGAACGGGTAGCCCTTCTCCTCGGTCTTCAGCTCCTGGAGACAGACGACGTCGGGCCGGTGCCGCGCCAGGAACCCCAGGAGCCGCTCCTTCCGGGCCTTGACCGAGTTCACGTTCCAGGTCGCGATCCGCATCGAGCCTCCCCACACCGGCGAGGCGCGTCGATTCCCTTCGCGCCACGGCCGTGCGGGTCGATTCTAGGCGGAAGGCGGGTCGCCGCCCGCGTGCCCCGCGTCCCCGGGCCCTGCCTCCAGCTCGCTCGCGATGAACCTCGCGAGGACGCTCCGGGCGCTCTCGGACACGTCGACGAACTCCAGCCCGAGCTGGGTCGCCACCTCGCCCTTCACGGCGTCGTCTCTCTGAAAAAAGGCGACCCGTCCGTGCAGAGGGACGACACCGTCGCGGAGGGAGAGCTCCACCTCGAAGCTGTCGCCGAGCGATGCTTCGAGGGTCGTCCGAACGAGCATCCCCGAGAGGCTCAGCTTGAGGACCTCGTAACCGTAGCGCGCCTCGAGCTCGGCCGGGCGGAGATCCTCCGCGCGAAAGCGCCCCGTGAGCCGCTGGTGCGGCGAGAGGACGACGTGGTGCTCGAGGAACCCCAGCAGACCTTTCGCCATGTCCGAGAAGACCCCCTCGAAGGCGAGGCCCGCCTCGTAGACCGCCCGTGGCTCGCCACCCGCCGTCGGCCGGGCGCTCGCGAGGCGGCACCAGCGAATCGTCCCTGAGACGTCGACCGCGTCGTGGTCTCCCGCGAGGCGAATGGCGTAGGTCCGCCCGAGCTGCAGCCGCTCGGGCGTCTCGAGCGCGAGTCCGGAGACGCTCAGGTTCCGAACCTTGACCTGCGTCCGGAAGAGAAGCGCCCCGTGGACGTCATGGACCTCGTAGCGCCCGTGCCGGCGCTGCCCTGTGTTTGCCATGGTCACCTCCGGGACGACTCCGCGAGAGAGGGGCCGGTTCGTTCCCTGATTATCCTCCTCATCCGACCCGCCGTCGGCTCCCGCTCTCGCGACAGGACGCCTCGCGCCCCGGCCGTGCGGCCCGACGACCTCCGCTAGACTCCAGACAGTCAGAGTACGAACGGGAGGGACGGATGACGCTCCGGTTGCGCGTGGTGTCCGCGGATGGGCGCCGCTTCGAGCACGACGTGGATGGAGAAGAGGTCGTCGTCGGCCGCTCGTCCCGCGCCGGACTCGCCCTTGCCGACCGGGCGCTGTCGCGCGAGCACGCGAGGATCCGCCGGGACGACCAGGGCTGGACGGTGGAAGACCTCGGCTCGCACAACGGGACCCGGCTGAACGAAGCTCCCGTCGAGGGAGTCCGGCGGGTGCGGGACGGGGACACCATCTCGCTCGGCGGGAGCGTTCTCACCCTGGAGATCCGCGGCGAGGAGGGCTCGCCCTCCGGCGACTCGGTCATCTACCGCTCGGCCAAGGACCTTCTCCAGTCCGTGTCGGGCTCGACGGACGTCCCCGGCGCCGGTGCCGCCAGCAGGAAGGCCGAGGGCCGGCTCCACATGCTCAACCAGGTCAACCAGGCGCTCGCGAGCTCGATCTCGCTCGAGGAGCTGCTCGAGCTGATCCTCGACCGCGCCTTCGACCACCTGAAGCCGCAGGAGGGGGCGATCTACCTGCGCGACACGTCCGGGAACGACATCTGCGCCGCCCGCCGCGCCACGCCGGGGCGCGAGTCGAGGCCCATGCACTCGAAGAGCCTTCTCCACGAGGTGATCGACAAGGGGATGGTGGCCCACGTCGTCGACTCGTCCGTGGACGAGCGCTTCTCGGAGAGCAAGAGCCTGATGATGTCGGGGCTGCGCAGCTTCATCGCCGCGCCGCTGCTCGACGCGCAGGGAGCGCTCGGAATGATCGTCGTCGGGGCGGCGCTCGGCGTCCGGAGCTTCCGCGACGAGGACCTCGAGCTCCTCGTTTCCCTCGCGTCGGTGGCGGCGCTCCGGATCCGGAACGTGCGGCTCGTCGCCGAAGCGATGGAACGACAGAAGCTCGAGCAGGAGGTCCGCCTGGCACGGCAGATCCAGGTCGCGCTCCTGCCCGCCTCCCTTCCACCCGTCCCCGGCTGGGAGCTGCACGGCGGGACGCTGCCGTCCCGAGGGGTCTCGGGCGACTTCTACAAGGCGCTCCTCCGCGGCGACGGGTCCGACCTCGCGTTCTTGGTCGCCGACGTTTCGGGCAAGGGGATCGCCGCGTCCCTCCTGACCGCGTCGCTCGAGGCGCTCTCGGCGCTCCCGCTCGAGGGGAACGACCCGCCCGACAGGATCTGCGAGCAGGTGGGGACGCTCCTCTTCAAGCGAACGCCTCCTGAGAAGTACGCGACGGCCTTCCTCGGGATCCTCGAGCCGTCTACCGGCCGGCTCCGCTGGACGAACGCCGGGCACAACCCTGCGCTCCTCCTGCGCGCATCCGGCGAGGCCGAGTGGCTGAGGTCGAACGGCGTCCCGCTCGGCCTGATCCTCGGGGCGCGCTACAAGGAAGGGGACCTGACGATGGCGGCGGGCGACATTCTCCTCGTCTACACCGACGGGATCACCGAGGCCCTGAATCCCGAGGAGGAGGAGTTCGGCGAGAACGGGCTGGTGGAAGCGGCCTCTCGCCACCGCCACCTCCCGCTCCGTGAGATGGCGGCCGGCCTCGAACGCGATCTCGACACGTTTGCCCGAGGGGTCCCGTTCCACGACGACCGGACTCTCGTGATCGTCCGGCGGAGCCTCTGAGGAGCGCCGGCATGTTCTTCCGCGTCGTCCGGACCAAGGTCAGGGAAGGCGCCGTGTGGCGCTTCCGCGAGTACTACGAGGAGCGCGTCCTCCCCGCGCTCGAGCTGACGGAGGGGTGCCTCTACGCGGCGCTCCTGTGTCCCACGGGAGAGTCCGCCGCCGGAGGCCTCGATTCGCTCACCCTCTGGGAGAGCACCGCGCACGCCGACGCCTACGTGAGCAGCGGCCTCTACGACGACATCCTCGACGGAGCCGACCCGTACCTGGCCGCCGCTGCAACGGGGTGGAAGGCCGACCTGAGCCGACCCCTTTCGGGCCAGCGACCGCCGCTGCCCGACCCCGAGGTCGACACTTTTCCGGTGGAGGTGGCGCGGGCTACGGAGGGCGGAGCGGAGGGCCCGGCCCTCTATCTCCGCATCGTCGACCATCGCGTCGAGCCGTCCCGTTTCCACGAGCTGAAGAAGACCTACGAAGAAGAGGTCGCCCCCGCGCTCCTCGATGTCCCGGGCTGCCTCGCGACCTACCTCGTCGAGGGGCTGCGCGGGAAGTCCCAGGCGCTCTCGGTCACCTTCTGGCACGACGAGGCGAGCGCGCTGAGATACGAGTCTTCCGGCCGCTTCGACGCCCTCGCCAATCTCCTCGCCCCCTTCCTGTCCGGCCTCTACCAGTGGCGCCTCTCGCTCGCCCCGGCCGGAGAGGAGCGGGGCCTCGAGGGGAGCGATCTCTCCGTGAGCGGCCTCCAGATCGTGGCGGGGCGCAGGCTCGGGTCGCCGGGAGCGTGAACGGGGTGAGCCGTCTCCGTCTTCCGTCCCGATCCGAGCCCGCCGCCGCGGTGAGCGAGCGCGGGCGCCTCACCGCCCGGCCACCTCGATCAGCTCGTCGACGATCTTCAGCGTCAGGCCCCAGATGACCCGCCCCTGGAACGTGGTGCAGGGCATCGGGAGCGGCACCCCCTTCCTGACCCAGGTGAAGGCGCTCCGGTTGCCCCGGTCCAGGAGAAACGAGAGCGGGACCCAGAGCGCCTCCTGGACCTCCTCGTTCCGCCTCAGCTGCGGGTCTCCGTCGACCGCGAACGCGAACGGAACGACGCTGTGGGGCACGGAGCCGAGCGGCAGGTGCGTTCGCACTTCCGAGAGCCGCCCGAGCGGACGACCGAGCGCCTCCAGGTCGAGTCCGACCTCCTCGCGAGTCTCACGGAGGGCCGCAGCGATCGGCGAGGCGTCGCCTGGATCGACGCGCCCGCCCGGAAGCCCCATCTGCCCCGACCACGGGTCGCGCGGGTGCTCGGCCCGGTGGATGAAGAGGAGCTCGACGCCGAGGTCGCCGTCCCGGAGGATCACCGCGACCGCTGCCTTTCGAGTTGCGGGGACGTCCTCCTCCGCTCGCGCCGGAAAACGGGAGAGGGAGGCGGCAAGGCCGGCGAGGTCGACGCGGACGCTCATCGTCCGGATTCTTGCACCGGGCGGGGCCGGAAGCGGACGGGTCCCGAAGGCGCCTCAGCGTGCCGGCAGCAGCTCGAGCGCCGCCGCAACGAGCGCCGTCACGCCGGCGCGGATCGACGGGGCGTAGTCGGGAGAGAACTCGGCGGAGTGGAGCGGCGCGAGCGCCGTCCCGGCCGCTTTCGCCTCGGCGAGGGCGGCGGGCGGTGCCACGCCGAGCCAGAACATCGACGCGGGTACGCCCTCGCGGCCGTAGAAAGCGAAGTCCTCGCTCACGCTCGCCGGCGGGACGTCGACGACGTTCGGACGGCCGAGCGCCGCAGAGAAGGCGCCCTCGAGGCGCCCGGTCAACGGCCCGTCGTTCACGACGCCGGGCGTCGACTCGACGACGGTCACCTTCGGCGGAACCGGGGCTGCCGCCGCCAGCGCTTCGGCGGCGGCGACGCGCCGGATTCCGTCCAGAAGGGCCTGCCTGACCTCCTCACGATAGGCGCGGACGGTAATCTTCAGGTGCGCCTCGGGCGGGATGACGTTGTGCTTGGCGCCCGCCTGGAACGATCCGACGCTGACGACCGCCGGCTCGAACGGGCTCTTTTCGCGGGATACGAGGGCCTGCAGCGTGACGACGGTCCTCGCCCCGATGAGGATCGGGTCGACGGTCCGGTGCGGCATCGCGCCGTGGCCACCCTTGCCGTAGATGGTCACGTCGACCGAGTCGACCGAAGCGAACGCCGGGCCGGGCGTCACGCCGACCTGCCCCGCCGGAAGATCCGGCGTGACGTGGAGGGCGACGACGAAGGAGGGGCGCGGGAAGCGGGTGAAGAGGCCGTCCTTCAGCATCGTCTCGGCGCCGGCCCCCTTCTCCTCGGCCGGCTGGCCCACGAGTACGAGCGTTCCCCGCCAGCTCCCCCTCGCCCGGGCCAGGAGAGTCGCCGCACCGGTCCAGGCGGTCATGTGAAGGTCGTGCCCGCAGGCGTGCATCACGGGGATCGGCTGACCGTGCTCGTCCTTCCCGAGCGCGCGACTCGCGTGAGGAAGGCCCGTCTTCTCCTCTACCGGGAGAGCGTCGAGGTCGGTCCGGAGCATCAAGACCGGTCCGTCGCCGTTCTTCAGAACGCCGACGACGCCCTCTCCCCCCACCCGTTCCGTCACCTCGAAGCCGAGTGCGCGCAGGCGCGCGGCCAGCTTGCCGGCCGTGACCGTCTCCTGGAGAGAGAGTTCCGGCGTCCGGTGCAGGTCGAGGTAGAGCTCCTCCAGGCCGGGCGCGGCCTCGGACAGCGGTCCGAGGGCAGAAGCGACCCTGGGCTCCGTCGAGGACGCAGCGGCGAGTGCCGGGAAGGCGAGGCCCGCGACGAGGGCGGCGGCGGCTGGGTGCAACGGTTCCTCCATGAGCGTCCTTCCGGTGGCCCGACTATAGTGGAAGGGTGAGCCCCGAGACGCCCGCCTGGGTCCGCGACGCCGTCTTCTACCAGATCTTTCCCGACCGCTTCGCGCGGAGCGGCCGCCTCCCGGCGCCCGCGAACCTCGAACCGTGGGACTCCCCGCCGACCGCCCACGGCTTCAAGGGAGGCGACCTCCTCGGTGTCGCCGAGAGGCTCGACGGCCTGAAGGACCTCGGCGTCACCGCCCTCTACCTCAACCCGGTCTTCGCTTCCGCCGCGAACCACCGCTACCACACCTGGGACTACCACCGGGTCGACCCGCTCCTCGGCGGCGACGCCGCCCTCCGCGAGCTCCTCGACGCCGCCCACGCCCGCGGGATGCACGTCATCCTCGACGGCGTCTTCAACCACGTCGGACGGGGGTTCTTCGCCTTCCACCACGTCCTCGAGAACGGGGCCGACTCTCCCTACGTCGACTGGTTCCTCCTCGACCTCGAGAGGCTCCGGGCCGGAAAACCGCTGGGAGCGTACGCGGAGCCGAAGCTTCTGCGTCGCGGCAAGAAGCACAAACCCGCCTTCGAGGAGCTCGGCTACGCGGCCTGGTGGGACATCCCCGCCCTGCCGAAGCTCGACACGCGGACCCCCGCCGTCCGCGAATACCTCTGGGAAGTCGCCGAGTACTGGATCCGCTTCGGCATCGACGGCTGGCGGCTCGACGTCCCGTCCGAGATCGACGACGACGAGTTCTGGCGCGAGCTTCGGCGGCGCGTCAAGCGCGCGAATCCCGAGGCCTACCTCGTCGGGGAGATCTGGTACGACGCTCGCCGGTGGCTCGCGGGCGACCAGTTCGACGCGACGATGAACTACCCCCTGGCGAAGGCGGCGCTCGGCTTCTTCGTGAGCGACCTCGACCTCGACGAGGTCCGCGCCGTCGGCGGCTACCGCGACGTGCGGCCGCTCGAAGCCGCCGACTTCACCGCCGAGGTCGAGCGGGTCCTCGCCCTCTACGACCCGGCCGTCCGCGACGTCCAGCTGAACCTCCTCGACAGCCACGACACGCCCCGCTTCCTCACCGCGTCCGGGAACGACCTCGCCGCTCTCGAGATGGCGTTTCTCTTCCTGTTCATCCTCCCCGGCGCGCCGTGCGTCTACTACGGCGACGAGATCGGCCTCGAAGGAGGCCCCGATCCCGACTGCCGGCGTTCCTTCCCCTGGGACGAGTCGTCCTGGGACCACGTCCTGCGCGATCACGTCAAGCGGCTGGCGGCCCTGAGGCACGCCCACCCGGCGCTCCGGCGCGGTGCGTTCCGGACTCTCATGGCCGACCGCGGGGTCGTCGTCTTCGAACGCGCGATCGACCATGGCGACGCCGTCGTGGCTGCGTTCAACGCCTCGCGCGAGGAACGGCGGGTCGACCTGGCCGTCGGAAGCGTAGGCCCGTTCCTTCTCGACGCGGCCTCCGGAGAGGAGCTGGCCGTGACCGACGGGGAGCTACGCGACGTCGTCCTCCCCGCCCGCTCCGGACGCGCCCTCGCCGTGCCGCTCCCGGGCGCCTGACGCTTCGGCGGGGCGTGTGAGGCCGCTCCATCACCTCCTCGACCCGATCTGGCGGCGATTTCCCTTCCCTGCCGGTCACACGTTCGAAGCGACCACGTTCGAAGACGCCACGGTCCTCCGGATGACGCGGACCGACCGGGGACGGGAGCTCCTCCCGGTCGACTGCTACGCCGTCGGGGAGACTCTGGTCGACACGGGGCGGGGCGTGAAGCTCGTCGCACGCGACCTCCCGCGCCGCCTCTACCAGCACGTCCCATGGGGAGAGGCCGACCCCGTGGAGGCCCGCGAGGTCCCGTCCGAGATCCCCGTCGGCCGCCTCACCGCACGCGTCATACCTGCGTTGGGGCACTCCGTCGACCAGCTCGCCCTCCACGTTCCCGAACGAGGATGGCTTCTCTCGGGCGATGCCTTCGTCGCCGAGAAGATCGAGGTCTTCCGCGGCGACGAGGACTTCTACGAGAGCTGCGTGACCCTGGAGCGCTTCCTCACGCTCGACTTCGACGCCCTCCTCTGCGCCCACCGGCCCCGCTTCACCGGCGGCAAGGAAGCGATCCGCGCCAAGCTCGCCTGGTTCCGCGAGCTCGAAGGGCGTGTGAACGAGTCGCGCGCGAAGGGCCGGTCGGTCCGGCGGATCGGGCGCGAGCTCGGCATCGAGCCGGCCTCGTCCTTCTCCACGATCACGTTCGGCGACGTGACGACCGCGAACCTCGTCCGGTCGATCCTCGACGGGCCCAGGCGGCGCGTCGAGGTCGTGCGGGCGCTCGCGGCG
The DNA here is from genome assembly GCA_963696015.1 of uncultured Holophagales bacterium. Taxonomy (GTDB): domain Bacteria; phylum Acidobacteriota; class Thermoanaerobaculia; order UBA5066; family UBA5066; genus UBA5066. The sequence goes on along the minus strand of CAVOJA010000085.1, from coordinate 8,012 downwards.
TCGAGCTGAGGAGGAGCACCGTCGTGAACTGACCCGGGAGGGCCGTTCCCATCAGCGACCCGACGTCGATGCGCGGGACGACGTCATCGCCAGGGACGATTCCGGAAACGGGCTGGCCCGCCCAAAGGGCTGCCTGATGCGTTTACATCAGCGACATCAGATCAAATGCGATGAGATGCATGCTCATGAATCGCACAAGACCCACGAGCACAATGGCTTTCCGGTCCGACCCTCTACCCCGGGCACGTCGCGGACGCCGCAATGAATCAGGTCTGAAATGGTCCTGATATGAGGACTTTGAATGATGGTGCCGCAGTGCGGCAAGCCGGAACATCTCTTTCCGGAACGGTATCGGGAATCTCGCGTCGAGGGGGCTGCGTGCCTGGCTGCTCTTCCATGTCCTCGGTCCCGAGCGGGCCCGCGGAGGGTTACTGCCAGTCGGCCGCCTCACGACCCTGGTTTTCCGTTTCCCGGGCGGCCTCTCCTTCATGGCTGCCTCCCTGCGCCCCCCTTCTCCTCGCCGGCCGGAATGGCCGGTATCACGATGACTCGCGCGCCTCGGGAACGCACCGAAACAGGATGGGAGATCGATGAGCAACACCGTGCGCTATGACGATCGAACCCCGCGGCTCTTCTTCCTGGCCGCCGTGGTCTGGGCCGTGGTCGGCATGCTCGTGGGGGTCCTGATCGCGGCCATGCTCTTCCTGCCGAAGCTGAACCTGGCGCCGTACCTGACGTTCGGGAGGCTGCGGCCGCTGCACACGAACGCGGTCATCTTCGCGTTCATCGGCAACATCATCTTCGCGGGCACCTATCACTCGATGCAGCGGCTCCTGAAGACGCGCCTTTTCAGCGGCGTCCTGTCGAAGATCCACTTCTGGGGGTGGCAGCTCCTGATCGTGGCGGCGGCGCTGGCGCTCGTCACGGGCCACACTCAGGCCAAGGAGTACGCCGAGCTCCCGTGGGTCCTCGACGTCGTCCTCGCGGTCCTCTGGGTGATCTTCGCGATCAACTTCTTCGGGACGATCGCGATCCGCCGCGAGAAGCACCTCTACGTCGCGATCTGGTTCTACATCGCGACGATCGTCGCCATCGCCATCCTGCACATCGGCAACAGCATGGCGATGCCCTACTCCTGGCTCGGGAGCTATTCGGCCTACGCCGGCGTCAAGGACGCCCTGATGCAATGGTGGTACGGCCACAACGCGGTCGCGTTCTTCCTGACGACCCCGTTCCTCGGTCTCATGTACTACTACCTGCCGAAGGCGGCCGACCGCCCGGTCTTCAGCTACCGGCTGTCGATCATGCACTTCTGGTCGCTCGTCTTCGTCTACATCTGGGCGGGCCCGCACCACCTCCACTACTCGGCCATCCCCGAATGGGCCTCCACGCTCGGCATGCTCTTCTCGCTCATTCTCTGGATGCCGTCCTGGGGCGGCATGGTGAACGGCTTCTTCACGCTCCGCGGGGCGTGGCACAAGCTGCGCGAGGACCCCATCCTGAAGTTCATGGTCGTCGCCGTGACCTACTACGGCATGTCGACGTTCGAAGGGCCGATGATGTCGATCAAGTCGGTGAATGCGGTCTCGCACTTCACCGACTGGACCATCGGACACGTCCACGCGGGCGCGCTCGGCTGGAACGCGTTCCTCTCGTTCGCCATCCTCTACTGGGCCGTCCCGAGGCTCTGGAAGACGGAGCTCTACTCGAAGCCGCTCGCCACGACGCACTTCTGGGTCGCCACGATCGGCCTGATCCTCTACCAGGTCTCGATGTGGGTCGCCGGGATCACGCAGTGGGCGATGTGGCGCGCCTTCGAGCCCGACGGCCGCCTCGTCTACCCCGATTTCATCGAGACCGTCATCAAGATCGTCCCGATGTACTGGGTCCGGCTCGTCGCGGCGATCCTCTTCTTCGGCGGCGCGCTCATCCTGGTCTACAACCTGATCCGGACGATCAGGAGCGCCCCGGCGAGCTTCGCCGAGGAGCCCGAGGTGAACGCGCCGCCGCTCGTGGCCGACCTCGCGGCGCCGGGCGCCGTCACGCCGGAGAACACCTACGACCACGCGCTCTACCGCTTCCAGTACTCCCTGCGCCACGGCTTCCACCGGATCCTCGAGGGGAAGATCGTCGTCTTCACGGTCCTCACCGCGCTCGCCCTCGCCGTCGGCTCTCTCGTCGAGGCGCTCCCGATGTTCCTCGACAAGTCGAACGTCAAGGAGATCGCGAGCGTGAAGCCGTATTCGCCGCTCGAGGTCCTCGGGCGCGACATCTACATCCGCGAGGGCTGCTACAACTGCCACTCGCAGCTCGTCCGCCCGTTCCGTTACGAGACGGAGCGCTACGGCGAGTACTCGAAGGCGGGCGAGTACGTCTACGACCACCCCTTCCAGTGGGGCTCGAAGCGGACCGGCCCCGACCTGCACCGCGTCGGCGGCAAGTACCCCTCGCTCTGGCACGTCCGCCACATGAAGGACCCGCGCTCGACGACGCCGGGCTCGGTGATGCCGCGCTACCCGCACCTCCTGACGAGCGCCTACGACGCCGCGTCCATCGGGCCGAAGATGCGCGCACTGCGCGCCGTCGGGACGCCCTACACCGACGGCGAGATCGAGACCGCCCCGGCGGCCATGGAGCGGCAGGCGAAGGCGATCGCCGCCGAGATCGAGCTGCAGCAGGGCCCCACCGGCCTGGCCGACAAGGAGATCACGGCCCTCACCGCATACCTCCAGCGGCTCGGGACCGACATCAAGTGGAAGAAGGTCGCGCCGCAGGGGCCGCTCGCGATGGCGGCTCCCGCCTCCGGGACCCCGGCCGCGCCGGTGACTCCCGCCACACCGGCCGCACCGACGGCGCCGGCCGCCGTCGCCGGGAAGTAGCCATGCTGCAGGAGCTCACCGCCCGAACGGGTGCGACCACCTGGGCAATCGCCTCGATGCTCTTCTTCCTGGCCGTCTGGGTCTTCGTCACGGTGCGGGTCTTGCGGGCCCGCTCCGAAGAGCTGGACGCGCACGCCCGCCTTCCCCTCGAAGGGGACGGCGTTCCTGCGGACCTCCCTGCGGGCGCGAGCCCGAGAGCCTGACGAGAGGGGACCATGGCACAGTTCGAGGACAAGGTTCTTCACGAGCTCGACGGGATCAAGGAATACGACAACCCCATGCCGGGCTGGCTCATGGCCATCTGGTGGGGCTCGCTGATCTTCTCGGCCGCCTACCTCATCTTCTACGCCCTGAGCTTCGGCGAGGGCTCCATGGAGGCCGAGTTCCGGGCCGACACCTCGCAGGCGCTCACCGAGATCCAGGCGCACTACGACGCGAACCCGATGGTGCCGCCGTCGGCGGCCGAGCTCCTCGCCGGCGCGAAGAACGCCGCGGTGCTCGACCTGGGGGCGGCACGGTTCACGAAGTCGTGCGCCCCCTGCCACGGCGCCCAGGCCCAGGGCCTCATCGGACCGAACCTCACCGACGACCGCTGGATCCACGGCGGTTCGGTCGAGCAGATCTTCCAGTCCGTCGCGAAGGGCTGGCCGGCCAAGGGAATGCCGCCGTGGGGACGCGCCGTGAAACCCGAGGAGCTCTCTGCGCTGGTCTCCTACGTGAGGAGCCTCCAGGGAACGAACCCGCCGAATTCCAAGCCCGCAGAAGGCGACCCGGCCGCGCCCGAGCCGCTTCCCGGGAGCTGACGTGGCGCCTGCCGTCACCGAATCGCCGGAGGGCCCTTTGCAGGGAGGGCCCGTGCAAGCGGCACCGGCGGAAAGGGAGCGCGTCTTCGACGTCGCGCCGGAGGAGGATCTCCTCTACAGCATCTCGGCCGACGGCCAGCGGAAGTTCATGCACCCGATCGTCCACGAGGGGCGGTTCTGGAAGATCCGCCGGGCGATCGCGTACGGCCTTTTCGTCACCTATTTCGTCCTCCCGCTGATCTCCATCGGCGGAGCCCCGGCCATCCTCCTCGACCTGGCGACGCGCCGTTTCCACGTCTTCGGCGGGACCTTCCACCCCACCGACAACCTCCTGCTGGCCGCGTTCGGCCTCGGCGTCATCGTGACCGTCTTCTTCGTCGGCTCGACGTTCGGGCGGATGTGGTGCGGCTATGCCTGTCCCCAGACCGTCTACCTCGAGTTCCTGTTCCGGCCCATCGAGGCGTTCCTCGAAGGGGGGCCGCTGAAGCAGAGGAAGCTGAACGCGGCCCCGTTGAGCGGCCGAAAAGCCGCGATCAAGGTCGCGAAGTGGTCGATCTGGACGGTCGTGGCGCTCCTGATGGCCTCGACCTTCGTCGCTTACTTCGTCGGGTGGGGACCGCTTCTGAACGGCCTCTCGACCGAGCCTCTCGCCTGGAAGGGGGCCCTCTTCGTGATGGCCTTCCTGACCGCCCTGATCCTCTTCGACTTCGGCTGGTTCCGCGACCAGATGTGCACGATCGCCTGCCCCTACGGGCGCCTCCAGAACGTCATGGCCGACGCGGACACGCTGCTCGTCGCCTACGACGAGCAGCGCGGCGACCCGAAGGTGAAGGTGAAGGACCGCGTCGGCGGCGTCCCCGCGGGCGACTGCATCGCCTGCCGCAGCTGCGTGAACGCCTGCCCGACCGGCACCGACATTCGCCGGGGCCTCCAGCCCGAGTGCATCGGGACGGCGCAGTGCATCGACGCCTGCGAGGTCGTGATGATCGGACAGGGCAAGCCGATCGGCCTCATCAAGTACACCTCCGAGCGCGAGCAGAAGGGGGGCGTCCGCCGCATCTGGCGGCCACGAAACCTCGCCTACCTCGCGCTCCTGACGGTGGCATGGGGGACCCTCGCCGTCCTGGTCCTGACGCGCGGCGACGCTCTCGTCGAGGTCGTCCGTGGCGGGCGTGAGCCCTACCGGCTCCTCCCGAACGCGCAGGTGGCGAACCAGCAGCGCATGCGGTTCACGAACCAGCTCGGCGAGACCCAGAGCTTCACGATCGAGGTCCTCAGCCCCGAAGGGGCCAGCCTCGTCGTCGGCGATTCGCCCGTGGTCGTCGAGCCGTCCCGGCTCGTCACCGTCAACGCCGTGACGACGGTCCCGCAGAGCGTTTTCGTGGACGGCCAGATCCCCGTCCGCTACCTCGTCAAGTCCGACAAGGGCTTCCGCAAGGAGGTCGAGTTCCTCCTCCTGGGGCCGTACGGACCGCCCCCGGTGATGCCGTGAAGCTCTTCCGCCTGATCTCCGAGTACCGCTGGCCGATCTATATCGGCGGCCTCCTCTCGATGTCCGTCATCGCGTGCGGCATCCTCGTCTGGGTCGCGACGCGCCCCGACAGCCCCCGCCCGATCAAGGGCTACTACGAGGCCGCCCGGACGTGGGACGCCGACGAAGCCGTCGAGGAAGCGAGCCGGCAGCTCGGCTGGACGGTCCGCTACGAGCTTCCCGCGGGCGTCCCTCACTTTCCGGGAATGCCGAGACCCGTCGACGTCCGCGTCGCGGACCGCGAGGGAAAGGCCATCACAGGCCTTTCTGGACGACTTTTCGCCATCCGTCCCTCGGACACCCGGCTGAACCAGACCGGCGACCTGGTCGAGCTGCCCCAGGAGCCCGGAAGCTACCGCACCCTGGTTCTGCTCGACGAGGCCGGGACGTGGGAGCTCCGGATCGACGCGAAGCGGGAAACCCTCCGCTTCGTCCACGCCGCCCGCCTGACGGTCGCGGCCGACCCCGCCCCTGAGGGAACGGTGCGGTGAAGAGCTCCCGCGAGAGCCGGCACCTGAGCGTCGCCCCCCCGATGTGCGCGCACTGCGGCCTCGCGGTCCCGGCCAGCCTCGTCCGCGAGGGCGAGGAGAAGCAGTTCTGCTGCTCCGGCTGCCGGCAGGTCCACGCCCTCGTGAACGAGTGGGGATTCGACCAGTACTACCGCCTCGTCGACCAGCAGCAGGGCGTCCTCGAGCCCGCGCGAGTCACGGGTCGGAGCTTCGAAGACTTCGACGACGCGCGGCTGCAGGCCGAGGCGACCGAGCCGGCCGGCACCGAGCGCTGCCGCACCCGCCTCTATCTCGAGGGCGTCCACTGTTCTGCCTGCGTCTGGCTCGTCGAAAGGCTCCCGGCCGCTCTCCCCGGGGTCGACGAGATCCGCCTGAACCTCGGCAGCTCGGTCGCCGAGGTGACCTGGGAACCTGGAAAGACGAAGCTCTCCTCGGTCGCCCGCGCTCTCGACCGCCTCGGCTACACGCCGCACGTCCACCGCGCCTCGCGGGTCCAGGAGGCCCGCCGGTCCGAGGACCGGACCACTCTCGCCCGTCTGGGCGTAGCGGCGGCCTGCGCGATGAACCTCATGTTCCTCCACGGGGCGCTCTACGCGGGCGAGTACTCGGGAATGGCCTCGGCCTACGAGATCTTCTTTCGCTGGCTCTCCTTCGCCGTCACCGTCCCCGTCCTCCTCTTCTCGGCGCGCCCGTTCTTCCAGACGGCACTCGCCGGCCTGCGCGCCCGCATCGTCCACATCGACCTTCCCGTCGCCATCGCGCTCCTCGTCGCCTTCGCGGCGAGCACGTGGAACACGGTGAAGGGAAGCGGCCCGCTCTGGTTCGACTCCCTGGCGATGCTCGTCGCGGCCCTGCTCGGCGCCCGGCAGGTCCAGCGAGCCGCTCAGCGCGTGGCGCTCGAGCGGGCCGACAGCCTTCGGGGCGTCGCGTTCCTCGAGTTCGCCCGGAGGCTCGAGGGAGACGGTCCCGGCGCCCAGGCCGTCGAGGTGCCGCTCGCCGCGCTGACGCCGGGCGACCGGGTCGAGGTCCGCTCCGGGGAGCTCGTCCCCGTCGACGGCGTCGTCCTTCTCGGACGCTCCTCTCTCGACAACGCCGTCCTGACCGGAGAGGCCGTCCCGCTTCCGGTTCGGGAGGGCGACCTCGTCAACGCCGGCGCCACGAACCTCGGGGCCCGCCTCGTCGTTCGCGTCGACGCCGCCGGCGACGAGACCCGCGTCGGCGCGCTCCTGGCGATCGTCCAGGAGGCCCTGACCCGCAAGCCGACCCTCCTCCGGACGACCGACCTGCTCGCCCGGCGCTTCGTCCAGGCGCTACTCGTCCTCGCCCTGTTCACCGGCGCGGCGTGGCTCCATCGGGGCCCTCAGGTCGCGCTCGATCGCGTCGTTGCCCTACTCGTCGTCGCCTGCCCCTGTGCGCTCGGGCTGTCGGTCCCGCTCGCCGTCTCCGTCGCCCTGATGCTCGCCGCTCGCTCGGGCATCTTCATCAAGGACCCCGATGCCCTCGAGAAGGTCCGCAAGGTCGACACCGTCCTTCTGGACAAGACCGGGACGCTCACCGAGGGGCGGGCCACCGTCTCCCGCTGGCACGGAGAAGACGCGGCGCTCCAGCTCGCGCGAGCGCTCGAAGCTCAGTCATCGCATGCCGTGGCCCGGGCCTTCCGCGCCTCCTATGGCCGCTCGGTGCGGGTCGTGAGGGAGGCCGAAGACGTATGCGAGGTCCCGGGGCAGGGGATCTCCGGTCGACTCGACGGCCGCGACGTGAGGGTCGGTAACCGGATCCACATGGAGGCCGCGAGCGCTTCGATCCCCCCCGCACTCGACGGGGTCGCCGAGGCCTTCGTCGCGGACGGGCTCAGCCCCGTCTTCGTGGCCATCGACGGGCGCACCACGGGTGTCGCGGGCGTCGGAGACCCACTCCGCCCCGACACCCGGCGGACCATCACGGCTCTCCTGGAGCGCGGCGTCCACGTCCGGATCCTCTCCGGCGACCACCCCGCCGTGGTGGCGCGGGTCGCGGCCGAGCTCGGGATCCCGACCGCCGACGCGCTCGGCGGCCTCACCCCCGAGGCCAAGAGAGACGTCGTGGCCGGCCTCACCGGAGCCGCCGGTCGCGAAGGCGCCGTCGTCATGGTCGGAGACGGCGTGAACGATGCGGCGGCCCTCGCCCTGGCCGACGTCGGCATCGCCGTCCACGGCGGCATGGGCGCGACGATCGTCGCCGCCGACATCGTCCTCACCCGCGAAGGCGTCACACCGCTTCTCGACATCCTCGACGGAGCGCGCCGCCTTCG
>CAVOJA010000084.1:0-60096 GCA_963696015.1 uncultured Holophagales bacterium | reverse complement strand
ACGGTATCCCACTGATGAGGAATCGCTTGTGGCGATCATGAATTTGCGGTTACTGGGTACGTCTCGAGGAGCTCGAAGGCGCGAGCCTGTAGAGGCGTAGGTTCCGTGATCTGGGTGAAGGTCGCGGCGCGGGTTGGGTCGTCCGCCTTCATGCGGAAGGTGTTTCTCGACCGGGAAGCCAGCTCTTTGAGCAGCGTCTGCAGATCCATGACGGGCAGACCGTCGGGGGTGTGACGCTGGACCTTCTTGTTGGCTGCCGGGCGTGACGGCTGGGCCTTGGCGACGGGGTGACGTGTCCAGCGATCCTCGTCGAGCCCCTCGTCCTCGAAGAGGAGTGGAGCCAGAGCACGGCGCAGGTGCCAGTCGACGTAGTAGGCCAGCATGCACAGGAAGATGTGGGCGCGGACGTGATCCTCTGTACGGTGCCGGATCGGGCGAATCTGCAGGTCGGTCTGCTCGAGGCAGCGAAAGGCCTGCTCGACCTGGGCCAGGCTCTTGTAGGTGCGCACGGCGTCGTCTGCCGAAAGGACATCCTGGCTCTGATTGGTGCGGATGACGTAGATGCCGTCCATCTCGGATTCGCGAAGAATCGACGCATCGTCGTGCTCGAAGCTCAGGTGTCCATCGCGGATCGTCAGGCGGAAGTGCTTGGCGACCTTGAAGTGGTTGACGACGCGCCCGGCCTTCAGACCGAGCTCGGCGTCGGTCAGAGGGGTTTGGGTGCGCCGAGCGGCCTCCGCCACGATCTTCCCGAGCCGCTTGTCGGTCTCCTCGAGCAGTGCCCGTCGCGTGCGTCGCCGCTCTTCGGCCAGCAGAGGGTTGAAGCACGCCACCAGTCGTTCGCCAGGAAAGTCGGGGGAGGCGATCTCGGCCAGACCGCGTTCGTCCAGAAGCGACAGCTGAAGGGGTCCCTTGTCTAACAGCGTGCGAATTTCCCTGGACTTCAGCGCCGAGATCCATCCGAGCCCCGGGTCGTCGCGAAGAGTCTGCCGCTGCGTCCTGGTCAGCATCCCGCGGTCCCCGACGAGCACGACCTCCTTCAGCCCGAACTCCTCCTGTAGCTCGGCCACCTGGTCCGGGACCGTCGTGGAATCGCTCTTGTTGCCGGGATAGACGCTGATGGCCACCGGCCGTCCTTGCCCGTCGGTGAGAAGGCCGTACTCGATGATCAGCGTGTCGCGCGTTCCGTCGCGGTTGTGACCGAGGGCGGCGAGCGGACAGTGCCGGCCGCAGGAGAAGCCGCTGCTGAGGTCGTACAGCGCCCGCGAGGAGTTGCCCAGGTGGCGCCGGGCCAGCTTCTTCTCGATGCGCCCTTGCCGTTCGAGAAGCCAGTCGAGGGCGTCGTACAGCTCGTCCACATCCGTCTCGTCTCCCAGCCCCAGCTCCTGCGCAAGAGTGCAGGAGGAGAAGAGCCGGGACGTGGCCAGCTTTGAGGAGGGGAACAGAATCCTCGCCGCCACCAGGGCGACGATCAGGTCGCGCTCGCGGCTGGGCGTAGAAGAGATCAGTCGGTCGACGCCGAGCTTACGGATGAGTCCAAGGACGGCCTCCACGTGACCATGCGGCAAGGTGCGGGTCGTCGTGAAGACGTCCGTGGGGCCAACGAGCGTCTCCTCTCGCAAGAGGCGCCGGAGAGTCTCCACCTTCTGAGCGGGCCAGTCGGAAAGGTTGGCAAGAGTGCGCTTGACGACGCGGCTGCCCTGGCGAAGGGACTCGCGCAGGAGTACGGCTGGGCGTGAGCCTCGGTTTGGCGACCGTATCCACGTACATGGGCGTGCAGAATACCATACAAGAGTATCACACATAGCTTCTGGCGGCATTTACATGGGTACAATTCTGAAACCGAAAGAAGCGGAAACACCCTCAGCTGTAAAGCATTAGGTCCTCTCAAAGGAGCGTTTTCCTCAGGAACTTCCGTCTAGCGGTGCCCCGGTCAGTTTCGGAGGGCATCGGCGGCCCCGCCGATGCCCAGCCCTAGTGCGTGACCTTCGGGCTCGCCGTCTCGAGCTTCCATCCTCCCCTCAGACTCGTCGCGCTGCAGTACGTTTTCGTGCAGCGAACGTCGTTGAGGCACTCGAGGATCACGGAGCAGGCCTCATCCGCGCTCGAGTTCTCGGCCACGTCCACATTCTCCGTACATTTACCGGCGAAGGCCGGGTGGGTGAAGACACAGGCGGCCTTCCCCGGGGCCTGGTCTGCTCCAGCTGCCGCCACGGCCTGCCCGACTGCCGCCGGGCGCGCTGCCAGCGCGGACACGAAAACGACCGCAAGAGCGACGGAGTTCGAAAAAGATGCCGATCGCCCGGATCTCATGAGGGACTCCCTTCCGCCGGAGCGAGACGGAGCGTTTCCAGGTCGCCCGGCGAAAGGGAGTCTATCGGTTCGGGGATGGACTAGTAGCGGCCGCGGCCGCCACCGCCGCCATAGCCGCCTCCGCTGTAGCCACCACCGCCGCCGTAGCCGCCCCGGCCGCCGCCTCCACCGCCGGTGCGCGGCTCCTGCGGGCGGGCTTCGTTCACTCGAAGAGTCCGGCCGCCCTGCTCCTGACCGTTCAGGGCGCTCATGGCACTCTGGGCGTCGGCGTCGCTCATCTCGACGAAGCCGAACCCCTTCGATTGGCCGGAGTCGCGGTCGGAGACGACGCGGGCGGAGTGAACCTCCCCGAAGGCCTCGAAGAGGCCACGGAGAGTGCTGTCGTCAGCGGTGTAGGGGAGGTTTCCGACGTATAGCTTCATTCTCGTTCTCTGGATCCTTGGTCAGTGCGCGCCGAGGCGAGCGGGTTTGAGGGGTCGGCGCGAACTCGAGCCGACGGGGAACGTCTCGTGACCGTCCTCACCGCCGGTCGGAGTCGGAACGGGTCCCTTTCAGCACAACACGCCTTTTTCCGGAAGTCAACACCCGGAGGCCCGCTGCGAGCGCGCATGCGGTCTCCGGGACCTGTCAGCGCAACAGGTTCCTTTCGGCCGCCTCACTCCCACTCGATCGTGGCGGGCGGCTTCGAAGTGACGTCGTAGACGACTCGGTTCACGCCCCGAACCTCGCCCACGATGCGACTCGCGACGCGGTCGAGCAGGTCGTGGGGCAGCCGGGCCCAGTCGGCGGTCATGTAGTCGACCGTCGTCACTGCCCGCAGGGCCACCACGGCCTCGTAGGTCCGTCCGTCACCCATCACGCCGACCGACCGAACCGGCAGGAGGACCGCGAAGGCCTGCGCGGTCCGGTCGTAGTCCCCCGAGGCCCGAAGCTCCTCGATGAAGATCGCGTCCGCTTCCTGCAGGATCCGCACCCTCTCGCGGGTGATCTCTCCTGGGATCCTCACGGCGAGGCCCGGACCCGGGAACGGGTGGCGGTAGAGCATCTCGCGTGGGATCCCGAGCTCCTCGCCGAGCCTGCGCACTTCGTCCTTGAACAGCTCGCGAAGTGGCTCGACGAGCTTGAACCCCAGCTTCTCCGGAAGGCCGCCGACGTTGTGGTGCGTCTTGATCACCGCGGACGGGCCGTGGATCGAGACGGACTCGATGACGTCCGGGTAGAGCGTCCCCTGGGCGAGCCAGGCCGCCCCGTCGACGGCCTTCGCGTTCTCGGCGAATGCGTCGATGAAGAGGCCCCCGATGATCTTCCGTTTCTTTTCGGGATCGGTGACGCCCTCGAGGGCGTCGAAGAAGCGGTCGGACGCGTCCACGCCGGTCACTGGCAGGCCGAGGTGCCGGAACGAGGACAGGACGTGGCGGCCCTCGTCCTTCCGAAGAAGCCCCGTGTCGACGAAAACGCCCCGAAAGCGCTCCCCCACCGCCTCCCGGATGAGGACCGCCGCGACCGTCGAATCGACACCGCCCGACAGACCGCCGAGGACGATTCCTTCCGTCACCGTCTCGCGGACCTTCGCGACGGCCGACTCCCGGAAGCTCGCCATCGTCCAGCGCGGCGCGCATCCGCAGGCGTCGTAGAGGAACGACTCGAGCATTTCGGAGCCGTGCTCGGTGTGCTGGACCTCGGGGTGAAACTGGAGCCCGTAGAGTCCCCGGACGGGATCCTCGAACGCGGCGACGGGTGCGTTTGTCGTTCGCGCCGTGACTGCAAAGCCTTCCGGAACGGTCTCGACGTGGTCGCCGTGGCTCATCCAGACCGTCTCGGTCGGGCCCAGCGAGCGAAGCAGTCGCCCGCCGGCCACGTCGACCACGGCCCGGCCGTATTCCCGGCCCGGTGCCCGCCCGACCTCTCCCCCGAATCGGCGGGCCATGAGCTGCATTCCGTAGCAGAGTCCCAGGACGGGAATGCCGAGGTCGAAAACGCCTTCGTCGCCCCTGGGCGCGTCGTCGTCGTAGACACTCGACGGGCCGCCAGACAGGACGATTCCCTTCGGTCCGAGGGTCGCGACGTCGGACGCCAGAGTCGAGTACGGGAGAACGACGGATCGGACCCGCGCCTCACGGATTCGCCGCGCGATGAGCTGCGTGTACTGGGAGCCGAAATCGAGGACGACGACGGTGTCGAAGGAAGGCGTCACGGAGGCGATCATAGCCCGCGGGCCGGGTCGGACCGGCGCCTCACGAGCCGCACGACGGCCCTCGGGATCGACGCGAGGAGCGCCAGCAGAAGACCGATCCCCACTGCGACGAAAGGGATCGCCGCGACGAAGACCGGCGCGACGTTCACCCCTCCCGGAAGCTCTCCGCCGTGGGCGACTCTGGGAAGCAGGGCTCCGGCGCCGGCAGCGAGAAGAAGCGACATCGCGACGAGGGTCCAGAACGTCTCTGGCGCCAGGGTGGGAGGGCGCTGCCCGGGTTGAGGGGGTCGCCGGTCCTTCCTCCAGAGCGCCGCAAACGCCGAAGCGCCGGCATCTGCAAGGAAGAGGACGCCGCCGGCGACGAGGTAAGGGACGATGAAGAAGAGCGTGGTCACGACGACGAACTTCGCCGTGGAGGTCCGGGGCAGTCCCGAGGCGAGCACCTCGGCGAGGAACGGATAAACGGTGAAGGTGGCGACAGCCCGCGGCTTCGCAGAGAGGTATGCCAGGAGCGCCGCCAGGAAGGCCGGCGGGGCGAGAGCGAGGAACCCTCGAACGGTGCGGAACACGATCGGGAGTATAGGAGCCGGGGCTCAGGAGCCGGGGATATCCCCCGCCCAAAGCGCCATCACCTTCCTTACGTAGTCACGCGTTTCCCGATAGGGCGGGATACCTTCGTACTTCTCGACGGCCTCTTCCCCCGCGTTGTAGGCGGCGAGGATCTTCTCCGTTTCGTGCTCGCCGAAACGTTCGGCCAGGCGCGAGAGATAGAGCACCCCGCCGCGCACGTTCTGCGCTGGGTCGAAGGCCTTCGTCACGCCGAGCCGCCGCGCCGTGGCCGGCATCAGCTGCATCAGCCCGCGAGCACCCTTCGGTGAGACGGCGCGCGGCTGCCAGTTCGACTCCACGCGGATGACGGCCGCGACGAGAGCCGGGTCGAGGCGATGAGCGGTCGCGGCCGCTTCGACGAGAGAAGCCCACCTTTCCGGGGCGACGTGCGGCCGGCCGGAGGGGGTTCGGATCGACCTCCTCGGACGGGCGGATGGGGCCGCCACGGCCGGCGGGACGAGGAAGTCCCTCGGGTCTATCTCATCGTCGACGATCCGCTCGACTCTCTCGATGGGGAGAACGATCTCTCCCCCGCCATGGAGCGTCAGGCGAATCCTCTCCTCGCCTACGAGCTCGTAGGCCGTGACCTTCAGATGCCGACCCTCCTCGAGAACCACCAGGGCCGCCTCGACAGGCGCTGCGAGGAAGATGCCGAGCACTGCGACGAGGACGTGCTCACGCACGGGGGTGGCTCCGGTCGTACACACGGCGCACCCGCGCGCGCGAAACGTGTGTGTAGATCTCCGTCGTCGCGATGCTCTCGTGCCCGAGCATCATTTGTATGGCCCGGAGGTCCGCCTCGCCGTCGACGAGGTGGGTGGCGAAGGAGTGCCTGAGAACGTGGGGCGAGACCGCGTCGGGGTCGATCCCGGCCTTCCGCGCAGCCGCCTTCAGGACGAGAAAGACCGTCTGACGGGTCACCGGCCGGCCCCCGGTTCCAGGAAAGAGCCAGGGAGAGGACGCGGCTCCGCGCCGGGCCGCCCTCGGGCCCGACATCCAGCGCGCGACCCACCGCGCCGAGGAATCGGCGATCGGGACGACTCGCTCCTTCGAGCCCTTTCCCTTCACGACGAGGAAACCGTCCGGCAGGTGGAGCGACCCGAGGCGAAGAGTCGTCAGCTCGGAGACGCGGACGCCACAGGCGTAAAGGAGCTCGAGCATCGCCTTGTTTCGCAGGCCCTTCGGCGCCTCCACGTCGGGGGCCTCCAGGAGCCGGTCGACGTCCTCCCGAGAGAGGAGCTTCGGAAGCGTCATCCAGCGGCGGGGGTTCTCGAGTCCCGAGGTCGGGTCGGCCGAAATCCGCTTCTCGGAAAAGAGAAACCGGAACAGGCCCCGGAGGGCCGAGGTCGCCCGGGCGATCGACCGGGGCGAAGCCCCGTCGGAACGGCGAAGCCCGAACCACCGGACGAGATCCTCCCTCCCGACGTCTCCTGCCGTGAGCCCCTCCACGTCGAGGTGCCGGCCGAAGGCCGTCAGGTCGCGCCGATAAGCCTGGAGGGAGTTCTCCGCCAGACCCTTCTCGACGGCCAGGTGGTCGAGGAAGAGGGGCAGATCGCGGAGGAAGAACTCGCTCGGAGGGTCGTTCGTCAGGGGCGAGTCCACACCTCGATTCTACGGAGACCGCCCCCCGGGCGTCGCCGGGACCGGCCGTGAGGCGCCCCGCCGCGGCCGCCGAAGCCTTCTGGATAGAATCCGTCTCATGAGCCAGGAACTGGGAATCGTCGGCTACGACTCGTTTCATTTCATCGTCGGCGACCTCGAGAGGAGCCGACGCTTCTACACCGAAGCGCTCGGATTCAGCGAGGTCGCCCGTGCCTCGCGAGACAAGGTCGAGAAGGGGGGAGAGGATGCGAGCGTCTTCGGCGCCGGACAGATCCGCGTTCTCGTTTCCACCCCGGCCCGCCCGGACTCGCGCGCGGCACGCTGGCTCCGGATTCACCCCGACGGCGTCTCCTCACTCGCCTTTCGCGTTCGCGACGTCGACGCCGCGTGGCGCTTTCTCGAGCCCCGCGGCGCGACGTTCCTCTCCGAGATCCAGACGCACGAGGAGGGGGACGGCTACTTCCGCACCTTCTCCATCGCGACGCCGCTCGACGACGTCACGTTTCGCTTCATCGAGCGCCGCGGAAGCTACGGCCCCTTCGCCCCCGACTTCGAGTCCGTCGGCGACGGCATTCCGAGAGAGAACCCCCACGGCTTCGCCACGATCGACCACGTCACGTCCAACGCCTACACGATGCTCCCGGTCGTGAGCTGGTACCGGGACGTCCTCGGCTTCACCCGCTACTGGGACGTCGAGTTCCACACCTCCGAGGTCGACGGCGGCCGGAAGATGACAGGGTCCGGACTCCGTTCGATCGTGATGGCGGACCCCGGCAGCGGCATCAAGTTCGCGACGAACGAACCGATGCGCCCCTTCTTCCGGGAGAGTCAGATCAACCGCTTCTGCGAGGACCACCACGGCGCGGGCGTCCAGCACATCGCCTTCCTCGTGAAGGAGATCATTCCCGCGGTCGAGAGCCTGAGGCAGCGGGGCGTGAAGTTCCTGACCGCGCCCGATGCCTACTACGACCGCCTCCCGGGGCGGCTCGAAGAGGCGAAGATCTCGAACTTGCGGGAACCCATGCAGGCGCTCCGTGCGAACCACATCCTCGTGGACGGCAAGGACGACCGCTACATGCTCCAGATCTTCATGCTCGACGCCGGTGCCCTCTACGGCGACCACCGGGCGGGCCCGTTCTTCTACGAAGTGATCCAGCGGGAGGGGGACAAGGGCTTCGGCTACGGGAACTTCAGGGCCCTCTTCGAGTCGATCGAATCAGCCCAGCGCGCCGATCCGAGCCCCCTCGAGGTCGTCGGCTGAGATGATCGACCGGATGCAGCTCGGCGAGGTGCCGCCGAAGCCCCACATCGCATTCCGATCGTCCACGGGCCGGCTCCGCCACGAGGAGTGCTTCACCCGGGTCGGCTTCGACGGCGAGTTCTCGATCCTCTATCACGAGGGCCCGCCGATGGCCGACCGGTCCATCGGTCCCGCCGAGCCCGGCCCCTTCGACCGGAACGTGCCGGCGTTCGCTCCCGAGGAGCCGCTCCGTCGCCGCCTCGTCCTCGGCGAGCGTGCACCGGTCGGGTGGACTCCCGTCTGCGGTAACGCCGACGTCGTCGTTTCGTTCTTCGAGCTCTCCGTCGACGGTCCCTCAGACAGCGGCTTCGCCAACGGGGACGGTGACGACCTGCTCTACGTCCATTCGGGGCGGGCCACTCTCGAAACGCCTTTCGGCGACCTCGGCGTCGAAGGAGGGGATTACGTTCTCATTCCCCGGAGCGTCGTCCACCGCTGGCTGGTCTCCGAGCGGCTCTCGGGAATCGCTTTCGAGCTCCGGGCCGGTTTTCACGTTCCCGTGCAGTTCCGCAACCCGGTCGGACAGCTCAGGATGGACGCTCCCTACACTCACCGCGACTTCAAGCGCCCCGTGTTCCGCGGCCCTCGATCCGGTCCAGGGGAGATCCTCGTCAAGAAGGGCGATCGTTTCGTCCGCCGCGTGCAGGTGGAATCACCGTTCGACGTCGTCGGATGGGACGGCACCGTCTGGCCGTTCGCGTTCCCGATCCTGGCGTACCAGCCGAAGACGGGCCTCGTCCACCTCCCTCCGACGATCCACTCCACGTTCGCTGCGCGAGGAGTCCTCGTCTGCTCCTTCGTTCCCCGCACGACGGATTTCCACCCCGAGGCCATCCCCTGCCCCTACCCGCACTCCTCGGTCGACTGCGACGAGCTCATCTACTACGTCCGCGGCAACTTCACGAGCCGGCGCGGCGTCGGGCCGAAGGCGGTTTCGCTCCATCCCGCGGGGATCCCTCACGGCCCGCATCCCGGAGCCTACGAAGCCTCCATCGGGACGAGGTCCACCGACGAGCTCGCCGTCATGATCGACACGTCTCTTCCGCTCTCCCTCACCCGACAGGCCCTCGCGCTCGAGCTCGCCGGCTACCACGAGTCGTGGATCGCGAAAGCTCCGTGATCTCACCCCTGAGGCTGGGCCTCCTCGGCTTCGGCACCGTCGGCAGGGCGCTCGTGCGTCTCGTCGAAGCCGGGTCCCCGCGGCTCTCCCGGCAGCTCGGCGTCGATCTGCGGTTCGTCGCGGTCGCGAGTCGTGCCCTCCCGCGCAAGACCTCCGAAGGCCTTCCCGCAGGAGCCCGGGTCACCGAGGATCTTCTCGCCGTCGCCACTGCGCCCGACGTCGACGTCGTCGTCGAGGTCCTCGGCGGGATCGATCCGGCAGGCCCGCTCCTCGTCGCGGCGCTCGGGGCCGGAAAGAGCGTCGTCACGGCCAACAAGGCCCTCCTCGCGGCGCGAGGCACCGAGCTGGCCCTCCTTGCGCGGGACCAGGGCGTCGCCCTCGCGTTCGAGGCTGCGGTCGCAGGCGGTATCCCGATCCTGCGTGCGATCCGGGAGAGTTTCACCGGGGATCGGATCGACGCCGTGTCCGGAATCCTCAACGGCACCTCCAATTTCATCCTGACCGGAATGGCCCGCGGCGCGCGCCCGTACGGTGGCGTCCTGGCCGAGGCGCAGGCGCTCGGGTACGCCGAGGCCGACCCCGCGGCGGACGTCGAAGGGAGAGACGCCGCCTGCAAGCTCACGCTTCTCGCCCGGCTCGCGTTCGGCCAGGAGGTCCCGGTCGACGCGGTGCGGACCGAGGGGATCACCCGCCTCCAGCCCGTGGACTTCGTCTACGCGGGCATGCTCGGGCGGACGCCGCGTCAGCTCGGGATCGCGCGCCGGCTGGCCGACGGCCGCCTCCTTCTTTCGGTGAGGACTCACCTCGTCTCGAACGACTCGATGCTGGCCCGCGTCGACGGCCCTTTCAACGCCGTCCAGGTCTCGACGGCCCGTGGCGGCGACTTCGTCTTTACTGGTCGCGGCGCCGGCGGCGATCCGACGGCAACGGCCGTCCTGGCCGACCTCGTGGAGATCGCCCGCCGGGGCGCCGAACCCCGGGTACCGCCGTTCGGAGCGGGGGAGCTCGCTCCCTTCGCGCCGGCCGGCTCCGCCGACTTCGTCGCTCCGTTCTACCTGAGGTTCGTCGTGAGAGACCGCCCCGGGATCCTCGCCGAGCTCGCCTCCGTCCTCGCCCGCCACGACGTGAACGTCGATGCCGTGTTCCAGGCCCCGTGGAGCGAAAAATCCGCGCTGCCGTTCGTCGTCACCCTCGAGCCGGTCGACGAGGGACGTCTCGGACGCGCACTCGTCGAGCTTGCCGCGCTCCCCTTCCACGTCGAGGCGCCGCTCTCCCTCCCGATGACCTCATGAGGCCGCCGCGGTGGAGGGCTACTTCGCCGGGCTCGCGCCTATCTCGAGAGCCCGCCGGTGCGGCCACTCTCTTTCGGAGACCTTCTCCGCGCTCCGCAGCGTGATCCTCACGTCGGGCCACTCCGGGCTCGAGGGAACGGGGATCTCGGCGTCCTGGATGTAGCCCTTCTCCTTGTGCAGCCAGAGAAAGCCTTCCTCTGCCCCGAGGGCGGGACCGCTGATCCGGTACTTCATGCACGCGACCCCGTCCCGGTCGACATCCTCCAGATACGCCACGGTCGCCCTGCCGGCAGAGACGATGAAGTTCGGGCTTTCGGGACCGACCTTCAGGTTCTCGGAAAGGACTCCGATCTCGGCCGATCCCAGCGGATCGGCGAGGTGTCGGAGGGCGAGACCGAGCGTGACGAAGTCGAGGCTGTAGATGTGCGCGGGCAGCTGCACCAGGGGAACGGAGAAAGTGGTCGTGCCCGGCGCTCCGCGGTAAAGGGCCGGGTCTTCGACGGTCATCGACAGGGCCTCGCCCGAGAAGATCCCCGTCGCGAGCCGTTTCTGCCCACCTTCCTTTCCTTCGCTCCAGAGCTCGAACTGGCGAAGGGTATACGTGTCCCAGTTCATCTCCCCCGTCAGGAGCTGCCCGCCTTCCACGCCCGGCGAAACGCGGAGGATCTCGACCCGCTTCCGGTCCGGGATATAGACGAGGACGCTGCCGGTCTTCGTTCCCGCGAGGTCCGACCGGATGTAGGTGTAGAGCATTCCCGGGTCGATCTTGCCGCTCTTGTACTTGAACTGCTTCGTCGACGAGGTGGGCTTCACCTGCGCATCCGCCGTCCCGCCAGCGAGCGTCAGACCCAGAGCAACTGCCGTGACCGCCCCGTGCATCCTCATGTTCCCCTCCTCCGAGGGCCCCCGGCCCTCTGTCGAATCCCCGTCCTCGCGACATGCGGGACCGTAGCGGAGAACTCCGGCCCGTTCAAGGGAAAAACAGGGCCGGAAGGGCACGGAAACGGATTCGTCGCCCCGGCTATCATCGGCCGGAGGCTTCCATGGCGATCAGACTTCTCATCACCGGCGGCACGTTCGACAAGGACTACGACGAGCTGACGGGCCGCCTCTACTTCCACGACACGCATGTCCACGAGATGCTCAAGCTCGGCCGGTGCCGGCTGGAGACCCGCGTGCGGACCGTCATGATGGTCGACAGCCTCGAGATGACCGATACCGATCGGGAGATCGTCAAGGGCGTTTGCGAGACGTCCGAGGAAGACCAGATCGTCGTCACCCACGGCACGGACACCATGGCCGAGACGGCGAGGGTCCTCGGAGAGGCCTCGATGCCGAAGACGATCGTCCTGACCGGCGCGATGATCCCCTACGCCTTCGGCAGCTCCGACGGCCTCTTCAACCTCGGTAGCGCAATGTCGTTCGTCCAGGTCCTTCCGCACGGCGTCTACGTCGCGATGAACGGAATGGTCTTCCGCTGGGACGACGTCCGGAAGAACAAGGACCTCGGAGTCTTCCAGACGCTCTCGTGACCGTGAGGGGAATCGAGCAGATCCCGGCCCTGTACGACGCCGGTCTCGGCCTCCTCGAGATGACCGGCCTCGGGCGCTGGCGGCTCTGGCTCGCGGCGGGGGCGAGGGGGCGCGTCCTCGACCTCGGCTGCGGGACGGGCCGGAACCTTCCTCTCTACGGCGCCGCCGTCCGGCCGTTCGGGCTCGATCCGTGCGTCGAAACCCTCCAGGCAGCCCGCCGGAGGCGCCCGGGGGTCCCCATCGTCCTTGGCGCCGCCGAGCGGCTGCCCTTCCGGCCCGGCGCCTTCGACACGGTCGTCTCCGGCCTCGTCTTCTGCTCCGTCTCGGAGCCGGCTCGCGCGTTCGCCGAGGTGCGGCGCGTTCTCGCACCCGGCGGCACCCTCCGGATGCTCGAGCACGTCCGCGCGACGACCCGGCTCCATGCCCGCCTGCAGGACGCCTTTCAGCCTTTCTGGACGCGCTTTTCCGGGGGCTGCCGGCCGAACCGCGATACGGAAGCAGCTCTCCTCTCCGCACGGTTCCACGTAGAGGAATCGTCCCGCAGGGCGAGCGGGACGATGCGCCGCCTCGTCGCGCGCCCTTGAGGACGCCGGGCCCGGATCGCGCCGACCCCGACCGCCGACGATCGGCGAGGCATTCCGGCCGCCATGGCGGTACGATGGTCGACCGCGCCGGACCCCGGGCGGCCTGGCGCGCCGAAGGGAGAGAGACCCGTCATGTTCAGCGACTTCAACGAGGCGAAGTCCTTCGTCGAGAAGCGGTCCGTCGAGATGGTCGACATGAAGTTCTGCGACCTGTGGGGCCGCTGGCATCACGTCACGATCCCGGCATCGGGATTCGCGCCGGTCCTCATGGAGAAAGGGGTCGCGTTCGACGGCTCCAGTGTCGGCTTCAAGTCGGTCAGCTCCGGCGACATGGTCCTCGTCCCCGACCTTGCGACCGGTTTCCTCGACCCGTTCTGGGACGTCCCGACGCTGTCGTTCATCTGCACGACGCTCGAAGCCGACACCCGCGCCCTCTTTCCCTACGATCCCCGTTCGATCGCCCGCAGGGCCGAGGAGTTCCTCCGCGCCAGCGCCGTCGCCGACGAGAGCCACTGGGGTCCGGAGTTCGAGTTCTACGTCTTCAACGGCGTCTCCTACGAGAACGGCATGAACGTCGCCGCCTACCGCGTCCAGTCCTCAGAGGGAGACTGGAACTCGCACGAGCTCGGCAGCGGCTACACGATCCCGAAGCACGGCGGCTACCACGCGATTCCGCCACAGGACCAGCTCTTCAACTTCCGGGCCAGGGTCTGCAAGCTCCTGTCGCAGATGGGCGTCGAGGTGAAGTACCACCACCACGAGGTGGGCGGCCCCGGTCAGTGCGAGATCGAGATCCCGATCCTCCCGATGATGAAGGCGGCCGACGCCGTCATGATCGTCAAGTACGTCACGCGGATGACGGCGAGCCAGCTCGGGCTGACGGCGACGTTCATGCCGAAGCCGCTCTACGGCGAGGCGGGCTCCGGGATGCACTTTCACCAGCGCCTCCTGAAAGGGGGAAAGAACCTCTTCTACGACGCGGCAGGCTACGGAGCCTCGAGCGTCGAGGAGCGCGCCTACATCGCCGGTCTTCTCCAGCACGGCGGGGCCGTCATGGCCTTCACGAACCCCTCGACGAACTCCTACCGCCGCCTCATCCCCGGCTACGAGGCGCCCATCAGCGCCGTCTTCTCTCTCGGCAACCGGAGCGCGGCCATCCGGATCCCCAAGTACGCGAACCGACCCGACAACGCCCGCTTCGAGTTTCGGCCGCCCGACGCGACGTCGAACCCCTACCTCGCCATCGCAGCCCAGCTCCTCGCCGGGATCGACGGCGTCCGCAAGGGCCTCGACCCGACGGCGCTCGGGTTCGGTCCCGTCGACGACGACATCTTCTCGTGGGACGCCGAGCGCCGGGCCACGATCAAGGCCCTGCCGACCTCGCTCGAGAGCGCGATGGAGGCGCTGGAGTCCGATCGCTCCTTCCTCCTGGAGGGCGGCGTCTTCAACGACGACCTCGTCGAACGCTGGACGAAGAAGAAGCGAGCCGAGGAGCGCGAGGTCCGAAACCGCCCGCACCCCTACGAGATCGAGCTCTACTACGGCCTCTGAGCCGGGCTTGCCGGAGGGGAGAGCACGAGGGACCTCGGGAGAACGCCTCCCAGGCCCCTCGTTTCGTTTCCGGCCGGCCCGTCAGAGCGTGGCGAGCGCCGAGAGTGCGCGCGAGGCCCGGTCGATCTTCCTCCAGACCGGTATCCCGCCACGCTGGAGCACCTGCACGAAGTCGTCGTAGAGGCGCCCCGAGTCCACCGAGACGGCGATCGGCTTCCCCGTCCTCCGGAACAGTGCGAGGAGCTCGTTCGGGAGCGAGCCGGGCAAGTGGATGTTCTCCTGGTGCATCCCACCGGCCAGGTCGGGAGAGAGGTTGTCGAGCGCGGGCGTCACCGGAATCAGAGAGACGAGGAGCACGTCGACGCCGTCGTCCTGGGCCATCGCTTCCGCGGCGGCGACGAACTGCCGGGTCGTCGCCATCGGCGTCGCGTCCACGGGGTTGTCCGCGTGGGCGATGGCGGGGAGACAGGCGGCGAGCCTGGCCTTCGTCTTCTCCGAGAGGCGAGCCGGCACCAGACCGTAGAGCTTGTCGAGGACCGAGGAGCACTCGAACCCGGCGTTCGAAAGGACCGCCACTCGGTTCCCGCGCGGGAGCCGTTCGAAGAGCATCGTGAACGCCTTCGTGTAGTCCTCGAGCATGTCGAGAGTCTGGGCGACGACCACACCGGCGCCTTCCATCAACGCCTGCGCCACGGCGTAGTCGCCCGCGAGGGAGGCGGTGTGGCTCTGCGCCGCTTGCGCACCGAGCGCCGTCTTTCCCGCCTTGAACGCAAGGACCCGCCGGCCCTGCGCGCGGAGCCGCCGTGCGAGATCGACGAAGCGCGCGCCGTCGAGCGGCTTGAATCCCTCGACGTAGCAGGCGACGACCTTCACCGACTCGTCGGGCAGGAGGGCCTCGAGAAAGTCCGAGACCGTCAGGTCCATCTGATTGCCGTACGAGATCGACGCCTTCGGAAAGATGATCCCGTCGAGGTTCGACGTCAGGGACACGAGGTAGGCGCCGCTCTGGCTCACCGCCACCAGGCGGTCGCCGGGGGCGTCGTGGAACGGGAGCTTGTACTGCGGCAGGAAGAAGGTGTTGTACTGGTGCTTGGATACGATTCCAAGACAGTTCCCGCCGAGGAGCACCGGCCCCTCGTCGGGCCGTGAGCGCGATGAGCGGACCGCCTCGACGATCTCCTCCTCGAGCCCCTGCTGCCCCGTCTCTGCGAACCCCCCCGGGATCAGGATGATCGACTCGGCCTTGCCCGTCCCGGCGAGCGCGCGGATCGCGTCCCGCGCTCCCTCGGCCGGAATCGAGACGACCGCAAGGTCGACCGGCTGCGGGAGGTCCGCGACCGTCCGCACGCACGGGATCCCGTCGATCGTCTCCTCCTTCGGGTGAACGGCCCAGAGGTGTCCGTAGCGGATCCCCTCGGAAGTCTTCAGGTTCCTCAGGATGATCCGGCCCGGGTTCATCGCCGTGCCCGACGCCCCGAGGACGACGGCACTCTTCGGCTCGAGGAGGTTCTTCACTTTTCTGAGGGGCCGCTTCGGGAGAGTGGCCGTCGAGCGGCCGATCCGTCCCTTTCCGTCGACGGCGATCCAGCGTCCGCCTGCGGCGAGGAGGAGCGGGTTCACCTCGAGCTCCTCGAGCGTCAGAGGGTCGGCCTCTCCCGACTGGGCCGCTTCGCCGAACGCCGTCGCGACCTCTCCGAGCGCCTCCAGCTGCTCCGCCGTCGCGGCGAGGTCGAGAGGCGGTGTCGCATGGATGCGGCTCGGCCGGAAGAGGATGGAAAGGGCCGGTCGAGTCTCGATCGCCTTCTCGAGCCCCTCGCGAATCCGGCGTGGCTGAAGGACGACGGTCGACGTCCCGGCGCTCAGGTCGCCGAACCACTCGGTCAGGACGCCGCCGAGGCCGAGGACCAGAACAGGGCCGAACGCAGGGTCCTGCTTGAGGGAGAGGAGCGTCTCCGAAGAAGGCGATCCGCCGACGGTCTTCACTTTCTCGACGATGAGGACCCCCGAGCGGACCGCGTCCGGCATCCGCCGGCCCACTTCGTCCCAGACCCGGCGCGCCGCGGCGCCGACGGCGGTCGGCTCGGCGGTCGAGGTGGCGACGCCCCCGACGTCGGACTTGTGGAGGATCTCCGCTGAGACGATCTTGAGGACGACCTCGCCGGGCGTCTTCTCGAGGAGGCTAGCCACCTCGGCTGGGACCGCCACTCCCGGCTCCCCGGCCCAGTATGCGAAGCGCGGGACGTCGAAGCCCGCGGCCGCCAGGACCGAATAGACCTCGTGCTCGAGGAGGGCGCTTCGCCCGGCCGTCCGGGCCCGCGCCAGCACGTCTCGCACCTTCTCGATCATCACGTCGAATCCCCCGGCCAACAAAAGTAACATGTCGCCCGGCAACATGGCGCCGACCGTCGACAAGAAGCTCCAGGATCTCCGTACGCTCCTCGCGGTGGCGCAGGCCATGACGGGCGTTCGGCAGCTGCAGCCGCTCCTCGAGCTCATCGTCGCCTCGGCGACCCGGCTCGTCGACGCCGACCGGACGAGCCTCTTCCTGCTCGAGCCCGACGGCAGTCTCTGGACTCGCGTGGCACAGGACTCGACCGACATCCGCCTTCCTCCCGGCTTCGGAATCGCCGGGATCGTCGCCAGGACCGGAAAGACGGTCGCCATCGCCGACGCCTACGAGGACCCCCGCTTTTCCCCGGACGTCGACCTGAAGACGGGCTTCCGGACCCGGAGCATCCTCTGCGTCCCCCTCAAGACCCCGTCGGGCTCCATCGTCGGCGTCATAGAGGCGATGAACAAGAAGGGGGACCTCCCGTTCGACGACGAAGACGAGGAGAGCCTCCGCGCCCTCGGAAGTCATGCGGCCGTCGCCCTCGAGACGCAGCGCCTCCTCGACGGAGAGATCGAGCGCCGGCGCATGGAGAGCGAGATCGAGCTGGCGCGCAGGATCCAGGAGAACCTCCGCCCGAGGAGTCTCCCCGCGCCGTCGTGGCTCTGCCTCGCCGCCTGGCAGGAAACCGCGGAGAAAACGGGAGGCGACTACTACGACGTCATGGAAGCGCCGGGCGGCTCCTTCGACCTCCTCGTCTGCGACGTCTCCGGGCACGGTCTCGCCTCGACCGTCCTCATGTCGGCCGCCCGGGCCTACTTGCGCGCCCTCCACCTCGTCGAGAGCAATCCCCAGAAGCTCATAGAGAAGCTGAACCGGCTCATCTCCCCCGACATCCCCGACGACGCCTTCGCCACTCTCGTCGCCTGCCGCATCGGACCGACCGGAGACGCCTGCTACGTCTCTGCCGGCCACCTTCCGCCCTTCGTCTACCGGCCGCGGAAAGGGACGTTCGACACCCTCGAGGAGACCGATATCGTCCTCGGATACTCGGCCGATTCGACCTACCGCGCTCACCAGATCGATCGGCTCGAGCGCGGCGACCTTGTCGTCCTGGCGACCGACGGGCTCTACGAGGCGGCGAACCCGGAAGGTCTTCTCTGGGGCCTCGAGCCCGTCCGGGAGGCCATCGCCGCCGCCGCGCACGAGGGAGCGCACGGTGTCATCGAGGCCCTTCGCGCGGGCGTCTTCGGGCACTCCGAGAAGCTCTTCCTCGCCGACGACATCACGCTGCTGGTCGCCGAGAAGATGTAGCGACGAGCCGGTCGCACGCCGCGGGTCCGCCGCCCCAGAGCCCTACTCCCCGGTCAGCCCCAGCGCAGCGCGGAAGCGGTTCTTCAGGTGCACGCCGTCGCGGCTCGGCAGTGTGCGTTTGAGGGCCTCGGCGCGCACGAGGACCTGCGCGAGGCCGCAGCCGGCCCGCGCGCGGATGCGTTCGGCGAGCGGACGAGCCCCGTCGATCGAGCCGATCTCCTCGGCCCACTCGAAGCCGCAGGCGAGCGCGACTCCGGCGAGGCTCGTCCCGAGGCTCGTGTGGCTCTCCTGCATCCCGGTCTCCCCGTAGCGCCCGTTGTCGAGGACCACGACCGTCAGGTTTCCGGGTTTCTGCGCGCCGACGGTCGCGAGCGCACCCAGCCCCATCAGCTGCTCGCCGTCGCCGGTGAGGACGACGACGCACCGGCCGGGCTGCGCGAGGGCCAGGCCGAGGCCCATCGCCGCCGCACCGCCCATCGCCCCC
Organism: uncultured Holophagales bacterium; assembly: GCA_963696015.1. Lineage (GTDB taxonomy): Bacteria > Acidobacteriota > Thermoanaerobaculia > UBA5066 > UBA5066 > UBA5066. Next base: position 41,872 of record CAVOJA010000084.1, on the reverse strand, counting down.
CCAGAGATAGAAGCTCTCGTCCCTGTCGCCCGAGGCGAACAGGTCGTAGGCGGGCGCGCCGAGGCCGGCGATCACGAGCGCGGACAGGCAGGCCGCTACCAGCTCCGCGACGAACGCGCGCCGATCGACGGTCCGGTCGAGGTCCGCCACCGTGCCCCCCATTCCTTGCGGCCGATCAGGCGCTGGGAGAGGAGCACCGCCACGGACTCGCCGGCGCCGAATGCCGCGTCGAGCGTGACCCGCACGATCTCGCCGACCCGTTCCGGCACGTCGGCCCGTCGCACGGTCACGCCCATCGCCTCGAGTACGGTCGGCGTCGCCCCGCCCATCGGAACCTGCCGCTCGTTGAGCTCCTCCCGCTCGCCGCGCATCGTCACGAGCGCGACGAGCGGAAACCGGCACGCGCGAACGAGCGAGAGCATGTTCACGCAGTTCCCCACGCCGCTCGACTGCATGAGGAGGACGGTCCGCTCGCCGCCCAGCCAGGCGCCGCAAGCCAGCGCGACGCCTTCCTCTTCCGTCGTCAGGACGATCCCGCGCATTCCGGGGTCTGCGAGGACCCGGGAGATCACGTGCGCGTGACCGGCGTCGGGCACCCACGCCACCTGCCTCACTCCGGAGCGCCTCAGGAGCCCGTAGATCTCCTCCTGCCAGCTGGTCGATACGGACCCGTTCATGCACGCCCTCATTCCGCCCGCAGATTCTCCTGCGGGTCGAGGGAGGCGGCCCGACGCGCGGGGACGACCCCTGCGGCGAGCCCGACGCCGACCGCCGTCGCGAGGGCGGCTGCCGCGTACTCGGGCGGCGTCGCGAACGGGACCGCCGGGAGGGCGAGTCTCACGAAAGCGCCGAGCGAGACGGCGGAGGCGATGCCGGCGACGCCGCCCGCGCCGGAGAGGAGCGCCGCCTCGGCGAGGAAGATGTTCCGCACGTCGGAGCGATTCGCGCCGAGCGCCTTCAGGAGGCCGATCTCGGAGGTCCGCTCCCCCACGCCGATCCACATCATCGTCAGGATGCCGATCGCCCCGACGAGAAGCGAGATCGCCCCGATCGCCCCGACGGCGACGCTCACGACCGCGAAGACGCGCCCGAACGACTCGAGCATCTCGCCCTGCGTCATGACGGTGAAGTCCTCCTCGCCGTCGTGTCGGGCGCGGAGGAGCCGCTTCACCCCGGCGACGACCGTTTCGGGCGGCAGTCCCGGGGTGAAGGTCGCGTCGATCTCCATGACGTGGGCCTGGTCGAAGAGCTGCTGCGCCGAGGCGACGGGGACGTAGATCGCGTCGTCGAGCGTGAAGCCGGCGAACTGCCCGACTGGCGCCATCACGCCGATGACGAGGAAGCGGTGCCCTCCGACCTTCACCCGGCGGCCGATCGCGTTCTGGGCGCCGAAGAGCTCCCGCTTCAGCTTCGGCCCTAGGACGGCGACGGGCGTCGCCCGGTCGAGCTCGGTCTCGGGGAGGAAACGGCCGAGTCGCACGTGGAACCGCCAGACGCCCGGACCGTCGGAGGTCGCGCCGTAGACGAACGTGTCGCGCGAGCGCTCCCCCGAGGAGACGCGCGCCGTGCCGAAGACGACCGGGACGATCTTCTCGATCCCCGGCACGGCACGGAGAGCCTCTGCGTCCGCGAGCGTCAGCGGCCGGGTCGTGCCGCCGACCGCCCCGGCGAGGCCGTGTGTCTCGATCTTCCCCGACGTCACCACGAGGAGGTTCGTGCCGAACTGCGAGAACTCCGAGAGGATCGCCTGCCGCGTCCCCTCGCCGAGCGAGGTCAGGAGGACGACCGAGGCGATGCCGATGACGATCCCGAGGACGGTCAGCGCCGACCGGAGCCGGTGGGCCGTCACCGAGCCGAGCGCGAGGCGGAAGACGTCGGCGAAAGTCACCGGCCTCACCTCCGCGCGAGCGCGATTACCGGATCGAGCCGAGCCGCGCGCCGCGCCGGCAGGACGCCGAAAACGAGGCCGACCGAGACCGAGACGGCGAGGGCGGCCGCGACGGCCCACCCGGGCGGAGCGACCGGGAAGTCGGGGTAGAGGCCCCGGATCGCGAGCGTCCCGGCCCACCCCGCGAGGAGGCCGAGCACGCCGCCGGCCGTCGAGAGGATCGCCGCCTCGACGAGGAAGAGGTGGAGGACCTGCCCGCGGCTCGCCCCGAGCGCCTTCAGCAGGCCGACCTCGCGCGTCCGCTCCGACACGGAGACGAGCATGACGTTCATGATCCCGACGCCCGCGACCGTGAGCGACACCGCCGCGATGCCGGCGAGCGCGGCCGTCAGGATCCCGAGGACCTTCCCGAACGTCTTCATCACGGCGTCCTGCGTCAGGACCGTGACATCCTCCTCCCCGTCGTGGCGGTCCTTCAGGACTTCCAGGATCCCGGCTTTGGCGGCCTCGAGGTCCTCCGACGTCCGCGCCTCGCAGAGGACCCGGAAGACGGAGCGCCGGTCGAACATCCGGAGGTGGTGGCCGATCGGGACGAGGACGACTTCGTCGAGGTCGAGTCCGACGGAGACCCCGCGCGAGACCAGGACGCCCGCCACCCGGAACCTCTCGTCGCCGAGCCGGAGGAGCTCTCCGACCGGCGAGCGGCCAGGGAAGAGCTCCGCCGCCACATTCGCGCCGACGACGCAGACGCGCGGCGAGCGGTCCGGGTCGCCGGGGGGAATGAAGGTCCCCTCCCGCAACGTCAACCGCCGAACGTCCTTCCAGTCCGCCGTGACCCCGGCGACGGTCAGGTCCCGGCTCCTCTCGCCGGAGCGGGCCGTGAGGCCGCCCACGCTGAGCGGCGCCACCGAGACGAGGAGCGAGACGCGCCGCCGGAGCGCCTCGACGTCGTCGAGCGTCAGGTCGTGCGGCACCCCGCCCACCGGCACGACACCCGTCGTCTCCGACCTCCCCGGCAGGACGATGACGAGGTTCGAGCCGAGGAGGGCGAACTCCCCCGTGACGTAGCGCCGGGCCCCCTCGCCGAGGCTCGTCAGGAGGATCACCGCCGCGACGCCGATGGCGACGCCGAGGAGAGAAAGCGACGTCCGGAGCGGGTGCCCCCGGAACGCGCCCGCGGCGAAGGCGAAGAGGTCGCCTCCCCTCACGTCGCCTCGTCCCCGACGACGCGCCCGTCGGCGAGCCGCACCCGCCGCCGGGCACGTTCCCCGATCCCGGAATCGTGCGTCACGACGAGGAGCGTGATGCCGCCGGCGTGGAGCCTCTCGAGGAGCGCGACGATCTCGGCCCCCGAGGCGCTGTCGAGGTTCCCCGTCGGCTCGTCGGCGAGGACGAGGCCCGGGCGCGTCACGACGGCCCGCGCGAGGCAGACGCGCTGCTTCTCGCCGCCCGAGAGCTGGTCGGGGCGGTGGTCGCTCCGAGCCGAGAGGCCGACCGCCCCGAGGGCCTCCGAGGCCCGGGAGAGGCGCGCCTTCGGCGCGATCCCCGCGAGAAGGAGCGGGAGGGCGACGTTCTCGAGCGCCGTCATCCGCGGCACGAGGTGGAACGACTGGAAGACGAAGCCGATCCTGTCGCGCCGGAGGCGCGAGAGATCGTCGTCCGGAAGCGCGGCAACCTCCTGCCCCTCGAAGCGGTAGGACCCTTTCGTCGGCCGATCGAGCCCGCCGAGGAGCGAGAGGAGCGTCGACTTCCCCGACCCCGAGGGTCCCATTACGGAGACGTACTCTCCCGCGCCGATCGAGAGCGTCACGTCGCGCAGGGCGTGGACGGGACGACCGCCCACCTCCCAGGTCCGCGAGACCCCGTCGAGCTCGATCACCGCGCCTCCTCGGCGCGCGCCCGGGCCCCCTCCTTCACCTCCGGCCGGTCGAGCGACGTCACGACGAGGTCCCCCGCGGAGAGGCCCGAGACGATCTCGGCCCATTCGGCTCCCGCCAGGCCCGTCTCCACCTTCGGGGAAGCGAGCCGCCCGTTCGAGAGGACGAGGGCCCGCCGTCCCGGCAGGATCGCGTACGACGGGACCCGGAGGGCGTCTTCCTTCCGGGCCAGGACGACGACGACGTCGGCCGACGTCCCCGGCAGGAGCGTCCGCGCGAATGCGGCGTCGTCGAGCCTCACCTCCACCTCGAACGTCCGGTTCTGTTCCTTCAGGTCGAGGACGTAGTCGGCGACCCGGGTGGCTATCCCCGAGAAGGTCCGCCCGGGGTACGCGTCGAACGTGACCCGGACCGTGGCACCGGTCTTCACCCGGCCGACGTCGACCTCGTCGAGAGGTGCGCTGATGTAGTTGCCCTCCGGGTCGAAGAGCTCGAGGACCGGGGGGATCGGGAGGCCTGGCGGCGAAGGCGTGACCCACTCCCCCTCCTCCGTCGAGAGCTCGGCCACGACCCCGTCGAACGGCGCCTTCAGGACGGTCTTTCCCACCGCGACCCGCGCCACGTCGAGCGAGGCCCGCGCCTGGCCCACGCGCGCCCGCGCCGCCTCGCAGGCCGCCGCGGTCATCCCGGCCTCCGTCTGCGCCTTTTCGAGGAGGCCCACGGACAGGACCTCGTCCTTCGCGAGCTGCTCGCTCCTCGCCAGGTCGCGCCGGGCCTGCTCCGCTGCCCGGCACGACTCGCGCTCCGCGGCCTCGGCCACGACGAGCGACTTCTCCGAGAGGACGACCTGCGCGCGGACGTCGTCGGCGGCGATCATTACGAGGACGTCCCCCTTCTTCACGCGATCGCCCTCGTGTACGGCGAGGCGCTCCACCCGTCCGCCGACTTCCGGACTGAGCGTGGCCCGTCGCCGCGATTTCACCGTCCCCGCCCGGCTGCCGGCGACCGTCTCCTCGACCGGCCCGCGCGCGGCCGGGACGACCATCACGGGGACGGGGTCGGGCCGGAAGAGCGTCGCACGGAGAAGCAGGACGACCAGGACGAGGACCAGGAGGGCGAGTCCTCTGCGGAGCCACGTTCGTGTCATCGGAAGTCCATCCTAGGGGCCCGCCCGGGACTTGGGAAGCGCGGCAATCGAGCGGAAGGCGCGAGGCGTCTAGAATCCCCGCCGCATGACCCCGACTCGCATCCTCGCCGCCGCCGCCGTGCTCCTCGTCCTCGCGGCCTGCGGCAAGACTACGCCCGAGCCGAGAATCGACCGCACGGCCCGCAAGGCCCTCGCCGCGCAGGCGAAGGCCACTCTCGGAGTCCTGCCGGACAAGATGCCCGGTGCCGAGAGGGACACTCCCGGGCTCGTCTTCCTCGGCAGGCAGCTCTATTTCGATAAGCGGCTCTCGGTGAACGGGACCCAGTCCTGCAACGACTGCCACAGGCTGGACGGCGAGCGGCCCTCCGGGGCCGACGGAAAGAAGACCTCGGGCGGGGCCAGGGGTGAGAAGGGGACGAGGAACTCGCCGAGCGTGAAGAACGCCGGGTACCACGTCGCACAGTTCTGGGACGGGCGGGCGCAGACCCTCGAGGAGCAGGCCGCAGGGCCGCTCCTCAACCCCGTCGAGATGGCGATGCCGGACGCGGCCGCCGTGGAGGCTGCCCTCCGCGCGGTGCCGGAATACCGCGAACCCTTTGCCGCGGCGTTTCCGGGCGAAGCGGAGCCGATCAGCCTCCCCAACACTGCCCGCGCTCTCGCGGCTTTTCAGCGAACGCTGCGGACCCACGACCGCCTCGACGACTTCCTGAACGGGGACCTCGATGCGTTGACGCACCGGGAGGCCGCGGGCCTGCAGCTCTTCCTGAAGACCGGCTGCACCACCTGCCACAACTCGCCCACCATCGGGGCGAACCAGTACCAGCTCCTCGGCCTCGTCAAGGCATGGGAAACGAAGGACGCAGGGCGGTTCGCGGTGACGAAGAACGAAGAGGACCGCCGGAAGTTCAAGGTCCCCTCCCTCCGGAACGCCGTGAGCACGGGCCCGTATTTTCACGACGGTTCCGTCGACCGGCTCGACGAGGCGGTGAAAAAGATGGCCTGGCACCAGCTCGGCAAGGAGCTGACCGGCGACGAGATCGCCTCGATCGTCACGTTCCTCGGGGCGCTCGCCGACCGCAGCGCCCCGATCTCCCCACCTGCCTCATCACCGAAAGGGGCCCCTCGATGATCCACGCCACGCTCGTAAAGGACGTCGCGGCCCGCGCCAGGCTACCGGAAGCCACGATCGTGCCGGTCATCGCCGCTCTCGCCGAACTCGTCCACGACGCCGACGTCAGCCCCGACGAGCTGCTTCACGCCCTTCTCGGCGCGACCGCCCCCCTTCACGCCCACCCCGTCGACCCTCGCGACCCCGCCGTCGTGGCGGACCTCGTCGAACGGGCGAAGGGCCACCCCCTCGGCCTCGGCTATCTGAAGGGCGGCCACCTCGGAAGCGTCGCCGTAACGTTCGAGACGCACGCCTTCACAGTCCTCGCGGCCCGCGACCTCCTGAGGTGAACATGACGGACTGGCATCTGCCGAAAGGCGTCGACCTCGCCGACATCACCGTCCGGGATGGTTTCCAGCACGAGGAGAAGTGGATTCCCACCGAGGCCAAGCTCTGGGTTCTCGAGGAGATGATCCTCGCGGGCTACCGGCGCCTCGAGGTGACGAACCTCGGGAACCCGAAGGGGATGCCGCAGTTCAGGGATTCCGACGAGCTCCTGAAGGGGATCCGGTCGAGCAAGCGCGTCGAGAAGCAGATCTCCGGCGTCGAGCTGACCGCGGTCACGATCCGCGAGAAGGCCGTCGACCGGGCCATCGAGGCGAAAGCGGAAGGGTGGGGCCCGGACCGGATCCTGATGATGGTCTCGACCTCGGCCACCCACATGAAGAAGAACTCGGGTCTCGACCACGCCGGCTACTGGGCCGAGGCGGAACGCTGCATTCGCAAGGCGCGCGACGCGGGCATCAAGGTCAACGGCACCGTCAGCACGATCTGGGGCTGCCCGATGGAGGGGCCGACGAAGCTCGAGGACGCCGTGACCTTCACCAAGCGATTCCTCGACATCGGTGCCGACGACATCGAACACGCCGACCACGACGGCTCGGCCCCGCCTGACAGGGTCTACGCCTACTTCTCCATGGTCCTCGAGGCGATGCCGGACGTGACGAAGCACCTGGCCCACTTTCACGTCACCCGCGGCTGGGGCCTCGCAAACGTCCTCGCCGCCCTCCAGGCCGGCATCGTCCGGTACGAGAGCACTCTCGGCGGCATCGGCGGACAACCCGCGAACTTCTTCGACGGGGCTCCGGTCTCCGGGACAGGGCGCTACTACTACCAGGACCCGAACAACGTCGGCCTCGTCAGCACGGAAGACCTCGTCGTCATGCTCGACGAGATGGGCATCGAAACGGGCCTCGACGTGGACCGGATCCTCGCCACGGGCCGGATGGTCGAGCGGATCGTCGGCCGGCGCCTCCGGAGCGAGACGATCAAGTCGGGGCGGATTCCGAAGAAGCCGACCGGCTTCTGACCTCCGAAGCCCTCCGCAACCCTTCGTCAGGGCAGGAGAAGAGCCGGAGAGGGGCCTGTTCGCCAGCGCCCTCGTATGGTACCTTCACCTATTTTTTTGAGACCGTCGCTCATGGACGACTCGCTGAACTCGCCCACTCCCGCCCCTAGAAAGGCATAAGCGAAGATGGCACAGCTCTTTCCGAAGAGCGCGAACTCCCTCGCGCCGGCCTCGATCGCCGCCCTCGTCCTCGTAGCGGGCGGCGCCGTCGGCTCGCTCCTGGCCCTGGACTACGCCGGCTTCAACCAGCGTCGCGGCGAGACCGTCGAACAGCCCGTCCCGTTCAGCCACGAGCACCACGTCGCGGGGCTGGGTATCGACTGCCGGTACTGTCACACCGCCGTCGAGACGTCCGCCTCGGCCGGCGTCCCTCCGACCTCGACCTGCTACAACTGCCACAAGATCGTCTGGAACGAGGCGCCGCTGCTCGAGCCGGTCCGGGCCAGCTACCGGACTGGGCAGCCGATCGAGTGGAACAAGGTCCACGACCTTCCCGACTTCACCTATTTCAACCACTCGATCCACGTCGCCAAGGGAATGGGCTGCGCCACCTGCCACGGCCCGGTCCACCAGATGCGTCTCATCCGCTCGGCCCAGCCGATCCAGATGCGCTGGTGCCTCGAGTGCCACCGGAACCCCGAGAAGTTCATCCGACCGAAGGAAGAGATCTACAACATGACCTGGAAGGCAAAGGACCAGGAGACGCTCGGCCGCGAGCTCGTCGAGAAGTACCAGGTCCGTCCCCCCGCCGAGATCACCTCCTGCGGGACCTGCCACCGTTGAGCCGCCGGACTGAAGGAGAGAGAGACCCGATGAGCCTTCCGACCCTTCGTCCCGAGCCGGCGGGCGACCTCCCGGCCGGTCCCGCCCGTTTTCCGCTCGACCTCGCCGAGATCCGCGAGCGCCTCCGGACCCGGCAGGGACCCGCGTTCTGGCGCGGCATCGAGGAGCTGGCCGACGACGCGCGCTTTCGCGAGTACCTCGCGACGGAATACCCCCGGCATGCCTCCGAATGGGACGAGAGCCTCGACCGCGGCTTCTCCCGCCGGCGGTTCCTCGAGCTCGGCATGGCCTCAATGGCCCTTGCCGGCATGACGGCCTGCACGCGGCAGCCCGTCGAGAAGATCGTCCCCTACGTGAAGCAGCCGGAGGAGATCCTCCCCGGCGTTCCGCTCTTCTTCGCCACGGCGATGACCGTCGGCGGCTTCGCCCAGCCGCTCCTCGCCGAGAGCCACGAGGGCCGACCGACGAAGGTCGAGGGGAACCCCGAGCACCCGGCGAGCCTCGGCGGCGCGACCGCCGTCGCGCAGGCCTCCGTCCTCGGCCTCTACGACCCCGACCGGCTGAAAGTCCCGACGAAGCTCGGGATCCTCGACACCTGGCCGCACCTCGTGACCGAGCTCCAGGCGGCCGCAAAAGCGCAGAAGCAGATCGAGGGGGCAGGCCTCCGGATCCTGACCGAGACCGTCACGTCCCCGACCCTCGGGGCGCAGATGAAGGCGCTCCTCGCCGCCTTTCCGAAGGCGAAGTGGCACCAGTGGGAGGCAGCAGGCCGCGACACCGTCCGCGCCGGCGCACGGATCGCTTTTGGCCAGCCGGTGGAGACCCGCTACGACCTCGGCACCGCAGACGTCATCGTCTCCCTCGACTCCGACTTCCTCTCCTCCGGACCCGATTCCGTCCGCAACGCCAAGGCCTTCTCGGCCCGGCGGCGCCTCGTCGGCGGGTCGACGGAGATGTCGCGCTTCTATGCCGTGGAGGTCTCCCCGGCCCCGACGGGCACGCTCGCCGACCTCCGCCTCCCGCTCCGCGCGAGCGCCCTTCCCGCCTTCGCCGAGGCGCTCGGTGCCGAGCTCGGCCTCACCGGTTTCGCCCGGCCCTCGGGGCTCGACGAGAAAGTGCTGACGTTCGCCGGCACGGCCGCGAAGGACCTGAAAGCGGCCGCCGGCCGCTCCATCGTCCTCGTGGGCGACTTCGCCCCCGCAGAGGTCCACGCCGCGGCCCACGCCATGAACGAGGCGCTCGGCAACGCCGGGAAGACGGTTTTCCAGACCGATCCGGTCGAGGCGGCGCCGGTCGACCAGATCGCCTCCCTCGCCGACCTCGTCGCGGACGTGAAGAAGGGCGAGGTGCAGCTCCTCCTGATCCTCGGGGGGAACCCCGTCTACGACGCGCCCTCGGACCTCGCCTTCGGCGAGACGCTGCTGAAGGCGGGCCTCCGCATCCACTTGACCGGGTACCCCGACGAGACCTCGCGCTACTGCCAGTGGGCCGTGCCAATGGCCCACTACCTCGAGGCGTGGAGCGACGTCCGCTCTCTCGACGGCACGGCCGCTTTCGTCCAGCCCCTCGTCGAGCCGCTCTACGAGGGGACGTCGCCGCACGAGGTCCTGTCGGTCCTCCTCGACGAGACGCCCCGCAAGGGCTACGACGTCGTCAAGGAGCACTGGAAGGCGGCCCGCCCGGGCGAGGCGGACTTCGAGGCGTTCTGGAGGAAGAGCCTCCACGACGGCGTCGTTCCCGGCACCGCATTTGCTGCGAAGGTGCTGCCGGTGCGGTCCGCCGAAGTCGCAGAGGCCCTGGCCGCCGCGGCGACGGCGGCAGCCACCCGTCCCTCGGACCTCGAGGCCGTCTTTCGGCCCGACCCGTCGCTCCTGGACGGCCGCTTCGCGAACAACGGCTGGCTCCAGGAGCTCCCGAAGCCGCTCAGCAAGCTGACCTGGGACAACGCCGCGATCCTCTCCCCCGCCACCGCGCAGAGGCTCGGGCTCCAGAACGAGGACGTCGTGAAGGTCACGGCGAACGGGAAGAGCGTCGAGCTCCCCGTCCTCATCCAGCCGGGTCAGGCGGCGGACGTCGTCTCGCTCCACCTCGGCTTCGGCCGCGCCCACGCCGGGCGCGTCGGGAACGACGTCGGAGCCGACGTGACCCCGCTCCGGACGACCGCCGCGCCCTGGGTCGTCTCGGGCGTGACCCTCGCGAAGACGGGCGCGCGCTCCCCGCTCGCTCACACGCAGCAGCACTTCCGGATGGAAGGGCGCGAGATCGTCCGCGTCCTGTCGCTCTCCGAGTACGTGAAGGACCCCGCGAAGGCGAAAGGGCACGGCCTCCCGCCGAAGGACGCGTCGCTCTTCCAGCCGGGCTGGGAGTACAAGGAGAACGCCTGGGGGCTCTCCGTCGACCTCGGCTCCTGCTTCGGCTGCAACGCCTGCGTCGTCGCCTGCCAGTCGGAGAACAACGTCCCCATCGTCGGGAAGGAGCAGGTCGGCAGGAACCGCGAGATGCACTGGATCCGGGTCGACCAGTACTACGAGGGGACCGACCTCGAGAACCCCGAGGTCCACCACCAGCCCCTGATGTGCCAGCACTGCGAGATGGCCCCCTGCGAGGTCGTCTGCCCCGTGGCCGCGACGGTCCACGGCGCCGAGGGGCTGAACGAGATGGCCTACAACCGCTGCGTCGGCACCCGCTACTGCTCCAACAACTGCCCTTACCACGTTCGGCGCTTCAACTTCCTCGAATACAACGGCGAGAGGGAGAAGGAGCCGGTCCTGAAGATGCTCGCGAACCCGGACGTCACCGTCCGGTCGCGCGGCGTCATGGAGAAGTGCACCTACTGCATCCAGCGGATCAACCGGGCCCGGATCGTGGCCGAGCGCGAGGGACGCGCGATCCGCGACGGCGAGATCCGGACCGCCTGCCAGCAGACGTGCCCGGCCGACGCCATCGTCTTCGGGAACATCAACGACCCGGCAGCGAAGGTCACGAAGCTCCGCGACGAGCCGCGCACGTACTGGCTCCTGGAAGAGCTGAACACCCGCCCCCGGACGACCTACCTGGCGAAGGTGACGAACCCCAACCCGGACGTGGAGGCCGGCTGACATGTCGACCACGTACGACGGCACGCCCGGCGCCGACCCGATCGGGCAGGCCCCGGTCCTGGCGCCCGGCCACACCCCGGCGAGCGTCACGGAGCGGATCTCCGAGGTCGTCAACACGAAGCTGGCGAAGACGCCGAAGTGGTGGCTCCTCGGCCTCGCGGTCGGCTTCGGTCTCCTGAACCTCTTCCTCCTCGCCGTCACGAACCTCTTCATGACGGGCATCGGCATCTGGGGGAACAACGTCCCCGTCGGCTGGGGCTGGGACATCGTCTGCTTCGTCTGGTGGATCGGCATCGGCCACGCGGGGACGCTCATCTCCGCCATCCTCCTCCTCCTCAGGCAGAGCTGGCGCAACTCGATCAACCGCTTCGCCGAGGCGATGACCGTCTTCGCCGTCGCCTGCGCCGGCATGTATCCGATCCTCCACCTCGGCCGCCCGTGGCTCCCCTACTGGCTCCTGCCGGTCCCGGGGACGCTCAGCACGTGGCCCAACTTCCGAAGCCCCCTCATCTGGGACGTCTTCGCCGTCTCGACCTACGCCACGATCTCGATCGTCTTCTGGTACGTCGGCATGCTTCCCGACCTCGCGACCCTGCGCGACCACGCGAAGGCGAAGGTCGCCCGGTTCGCGTACGGCATGGCGGCCCTCGGCTGGCGGAACTCCTCTCGGCACTGGGCGAACTACGAGCTGGCCTCGCTCCTGCTGGCCGGGCTCTCCACGCCGCTCGTCCTCTCGGTCCACTCCATCGTGTCGTTCGACTTCTCCGTCGGCATCGTCCCGGGGTGGCACACGACCGTCTTCCCGCCCTACTTCGTCGCGGGGGCCGTCTTCGCGGGCTTCGCGATGGTCCTCACGCTCGTGCTGCCTCTCCGTCCCCTCTTCAAGCTGAAGGACTTCATCACCGAGCGGCACCTGCAGAACATGGCGAAGGTGATGCTGACGACCGGCCTCATCGTCGCGTACGGCTACGTCCTCGAGATCTGGGCCGCCTTCTACAGCGGCAACGAGTTCGAGATCTTCATGGTCCTGAACCGCTTCACCGGTCCGTACGCTGTCCAGTACTGGCTCCTGATCCTCTGCAACATCCTCGTCCCGCAGCTCCTCTGGTTCCGGCAGGTGCGGTCGAACGTCTGGGCGCTCTGGGTCATCGCGATGTTCATCAACGTCGGGATGTGGCTCGAGCGGTTCGTCATCATCGTCGTCAGCCTCTCCCGCGACTACGTCCCGTCGAACTGGGCCATGTACCACGGCACGAAGTGGGACCTCGCGGTCTTCGCCGGGACGATCGGTCTCTTCCTGACGCTCCTCCTCCTCTTCATACGCTTCCTCCCCGCGCTGAACATGTTCGAGATGCGCGTCCTGACGCCCGAGGCGACGAAGGCGCACGGAGAGGAGAAGTAGCGCGATGCACGGCCCGCACTCCGAGCCTCTTCTCCACGGCGTCATGGCCGAGTTCCGGACCCCCGAGGCGCTTCTCGAGGCGATCGGGGCCGCGAAGGCCGCCGGCTTCACGAAGCTCGACGCCTACACCCCCTACCCGATCGAGAAGGTCCTCGACGCCCTCGACCTCCACCACTCGAAGCTCCCGATGCTCGTCCTGGGCGCGTCCATCGTCGGCGCCGTGGGCGTCTTCGGCTTCGCCTACTGGGCGAGCGCCATCGACTACCCGCTCAACATCGGGGGCCGGCCGCTGAACTCCTGGCCCGCCTTCATCCCGGCGACGTTCGAGGGGGCCATCTTCCACGGGGGGCTCGCGGCGGCGCTCGGAATGCTCCTCCTGAACGGCCTGCCGAGGCCGCACCACCCGGTTTTCGACGTGCCGCGCTTCGTCGAGCACGCCTCCAAGGACGGCTACTTCCTCGTCGTCGAATCCGACGACCCGAAGTTCGACGGCCCTGCCGTCAGGCGCTTCCTCGAGAGCCTCGCACCCGTGGAGGTCAACGAAGTTGAGAACTAGCCCGACAGTCCGATCTGCCTGGGCTCCGGTGGGGGTCCGGGGGGCGCACGGAGCTCAGCCCCCCGGCAAGCCGTGCCCCCCCTGCACCCCCCACCAGGGGAACAGGATCCTCGTCGGGGTCGTTGCCCTCGTGTTCCTCGTCGGCGCTGGGTGCCGGCAGGGGATGTACAACCAGGCGAAGGAGCGTCCTCTCGCGCAGAGCGAGTTCTACCGTGACGGCCTCGCCTCGCGCATTCCGCCGGCCGGGACGGTCGCGCGCGGCTGGCTCCGCGAGGACCGGGTCCTCCACACCGGCATCGGTCCCGACGGGAAGTTCGTTTCCGAGCTTCCGGCCGCCGTCACGTTCGACAAGGCCCTGCTCGCCCGCGGCCGCCAGCGGTTCGACGTCTTCTGCTCGCCCTGCCACGGCCGCCAGGGCAACGGCCAGGGGATGATCGTGCAGCGCGGGTTCAAGCAGCCCCCCTCGTACCACATCGACCGGCTCCGCGCGCAGCCGCTGGGCTACTTCTTCGACGTCATGACGAACGGCTTCGGGCAGATGTCGAGCTACGCGAGCCAGGTCCCCGCCGAGGACCGCTGGGCCATCGCCGCCTGGGTCCGGACCCTCCAGTTCTCCCGCAACGCCCCGTTGTCAGAGCTCACCGAAGCCGATCGCGCGGCACTCGACAAAGCCGCCGCCGCCCCCGCGGCCGCACCGACCCCGGAGGCCCACCCGTGAACCCTGGCTCGAACGACGGCTCGTATCGGACGCCGGAGAGCGTCGGGCAGATCGGCCGCATCGGACTCGTCGCCGGCGTCGCCGGCCTCGTCCTCCTGGCGGTCGGCTTCGCCACGAACAAGGACCAGCTCTTCCGGTCCTACCTCACCGGCTACATGTGGATGCTCGGCCTCTCGGCCGGCGCCCTCGGCGTCCTTCTCCTCCACCACGTCACGCGCGGGGCGTGGGGCGTGATGATCCGCCGGATCCTCGAGGCGGCAGCGAGCCCCCTGACGCTCGGCTTCGCGGCCGTGGCGTTCCTGCCGATCGCCCTCGGAACCCACTCCCTCTACGAGTGGTCCCACGACGGGGCCGTCGCGGCGGACGCGATCCTCACGCACAAGAAGCCCTGGCTCAACACGACGTCGTTTCTGACCCGATCGGCGGTCTACTTCGCCATCTGGATCGCCTTCGCCGCGGTCCTCACGCGCCTCTCGGCGCGCCAGGACGAGACGGGAGACCGCCGTCTCGCCCTCTGGATGCAGCGCTGGGGCGCCGCCGGCCTCGTCGCCTATCTCCTCTCCATGACGTTCGCGGCGTTCGACTGGCTCATGTCGCTGACGCCGCATTGGTATTCCACGATCTACGGCCTCTACGTGATCATCGGACAGGCCGTCGCGGCCATGGCCCTCGTGGCGCTCGCCGCGCTTCTCCTCGGGGAAGGGCCCTCCCCCGCCGTCCCGTTCCAGCCGCGCCACCTCCACGACTACGGCAAGCTCCTTTTCGCGTTCGTCTGCGTCTGGGCTTACTTCGCCTACTCGCAGTTCATCATCATCTGGTCGGGGAACCTGCCCGAAGAGACGACCTTCTACACCTCCAGGATGAACGGCGCCTGGAGGGCGACGACGATCGTCCTCGTCCTCCTCCACTACGCCCTCCCCTTCGCCCTCCTCCTGTCCCGCGACCGGAAGCGGAGCGCGAAGGCGCTCGCCCCGGTCGCCGTCCTCCTCCTCCTCGCGCGCTGGCTCGACCTGCACTGGCTCATCGCCCCTTCATTCTCAACCGACGCGTTCACGATCCACTGGCTCGACCTCGCCGCGCCCCTCGCCCTCGGCGGCATCTGGCTCTTCCTCTTCACCCTCGGCCTGAAGTCGCGGCCGCTCCTGCCGTCAAACGAGCCGTTCCTCAAGGAGGCGCTCGCTCATGACTGACCACGACCGCCCGCAACACGAGCCGGCGGAGTTCGATTCCGAGATCCACGTCAAGGGGATCTTCGGAGCCATCGCGGGTCTCGCCCTCCTCGTCGCCCTTTCCTTCGCGGCGATGATCACCTTCAGCAAGGTCCTCAAGTCGCGGTCGATCGCCCGCGACCCGGCGCCCCTTCCGGTCGCCGAAGCGAATCAGCCGCGTCCTCGTCCCCGTGCCGCGCTCCAGGCCGACCCGACGGCCGACATGGCGAAGTTCGCAAAGGAAGAGGAGGCCGCCCTGACGTCCTACGCCTGGGTCGACCGCGCTGGCGGCGTCGTGCAGATTCCCGTGGACCGCGCCCTCGAGATCGTCGCCGAGCGCGGCCTCCCGGTCCCGCCGCCCCTTCCCGACATCCCCGGGCAGGCCCAGCCCGCTCCCGCGGCGGCCGCGAAGTGAGCGCCATGACGCGCGCCCGTCGTCTCGCCCCGGCCCTGATGGCCCTCGCCGCATCGGCGCTGCCTCTCGCGGCCCAGCCGATGATGCCCTCGCCCACGCGGGAAGTCGGCTGGGAGCAGCACATGGGAGCCCAGCTCCCCCTCGACGCGACGTTCACGGACGAGAACGGCCGGACCGTCCGCCTGGGCGACTACTTCGGGAAGAAGCCGGTCATCCTCTCCCTCGCCTACTACGAGTGCCCGATGCTCTGCGGCATCGCGCTCGAGGGCCTCGCCCGGAGCCTGAAGGGCTTCACTCTCACGCCGGGCGCCGACTTCGAGGTCGTCACCCTGAGCTTCAGCCCGGTCGAGAAGCCGCCCCTCGCCCGCGACAAGAAGACGAACCTCGTCGAGTTCTACGGCCGCAAGGCCGAGGGCGAGGCCGGCTGGCACTTCCTGACCGGCGACGAGGTCCAGATCCGCCGGGTCACCGAGGCCGTCGGGTTCAAGTACCGCTGGGACGAGCTGCAGAAGCAGTACGCCCACGCGACGGGCGTCGTCCTCGTGACGCCCGAAGGGGTCATCTCGCGCTACTTCTTCGGCGTCGAGTACGCGCCGAAGGAGCTTCGCCTCGGCCTCTCGGAGGCCTCGGAAGGGAAGGTCGGCGGCGTCACCGCGCAGCTCCTCCTCCTCTGCTTCCAGTACGACCCCGCCCTCGGCAAGTACACAGCGACGACCATGACCGTCCTCCGTATCGCGGGCGCCCTCCTCGTCCTCGGGTTCGGCGCCTTCCTCGCCGTGATGCTGCGCCGGGAACGCCGCGGGCGCGCGCAGGCCGGAGCGAGCGCCTGACGATGCTCCCCAACTCGCCGTTCTTCCCGTCCGTCTCCTCGACCCTCGCCTCGAAGGTCGACGCGATCTTCTTCTTCACGCTCGGCGTGTCGGTCCTCTTCTCGGTCCTGATCGTCGCGACGATCGTGGCGTTCCTCGTGAAGTACCGGCGCCGCCACGCCGCAGAGACGGGCCAGGAGATCACGGGGAACACCCTGGTCCTCGAGCTCACCTGGTCGATCATCCCGCTCGGCCTCGTCATGGTCAGCTTCTTCTGGGGGGCCTCGATCTTCTTCGAGTCCGCGCGCCCGCCGGCCGACGCCTGGTCGTTCCACGTCTACGGCAAGCAGTGGATGTGGAAGGTCGAGCACCCCGAGGGCAAGCGCGAGATCAACGAGTTCCACGTCCCGGTGGACCAGGCCGTGAAGCTGACGATGACCTCCGAGGACGTCATCCACAACTTCTCGGTCCCGGCGTTCCGCCTCAAGATGGACGTCCTCCCGGGCCGCTACACGACGGCCTGGTTCAAGGCGACGAAGACCGGCACCTACCACATTTTCTGCGACCAGTACTGCGGCGTCGACCACTCCAAGATGGTCGGGAAGATCCACGTGATGGAGCCGCAGGACTACAAGCGGTGGCTCGTCGGCGGGGCCTCCGCGGGCGGCACCGTCGCCACGGGCCAGGAGCTCTTCGTCGCGAAGGCGTGCAACACCTGCCACCGCCCCGACAGCTCGGCCCGGGCCCCCGTCCTCGACGGGGTCTTCGGGAAGCAGGTCGCCCTCGTCGACGGGCGGACCGTCCTCGCCGACGAGAGCTACGTGCGCGAGTCGATCCTGAGCCCGGCCACGAAGGTCGTCCAGGGCTACCAGCCGATCATGCCGACCTTCAAGGACCAGATCTCCGAGGAGGAGATCGTCCAGCTCATCAGGTACATCAAGGAGCTCGAGCCCGCCGGCGCCGCCGGCGCGCCGGCGGCCGCGGCCCCCGCCGCCGGAGGGAAGTCGTGAGCGCAACCCCGAGCCACGCCGTAGCTGGCGAGACAGGCGAGACGAACTACCTCAACGCCTCCCACGGCATCGGGTCGTGGCTCCTGACGAGGGACCACAAGAGGATCGGAATCCTCTACCTTCTCGGCATCTCGGTCTTCTTCGTCCTCGGCGGCCTGATGGCCGTGCTCATCCGCGCCGAGCTGGCGACGCCGCAGGGAGACCTCTTCTCCTCGGACGTCTACAACCGGCTCTTCACGATGCACGGCATCCTGATGATCTTCTTCTTCCTGATCCCGTCGATCCCGGCGGTGCTGGGCAACTTCCTCCTGCCGATCATGATCGGGGCGAAGGACCTCGCGTTCCCGCGCATCAACCTCCTGAGCTGGTACCTCTACATGATCGGCGGGATCATGACGTTCGTGTCGCTCCTGACGGGCGGCATCGACACCGGCTGGACGTTCTACACGCCGATGTCGACGAACTTCGCCCAGGGACAGGTCATCGTCACGGCGCTCGGCATCTTCGTGGCGGGCTTCTCGTCGATTCTGACGGGCCTCAACTTCATCGTCACGATCCACCGGATGCGGGCCCCGGGGCTCACCTGGTTCCGGCTCCCCCTCTTCGTCTGGGCCCACTACGCCACGAGCATCATCCAGATCCTCGGGACGCCGGTCGTCGCCATCGCGATCCTCCTCGTCGGCGCCGAGCGGCTCTTCCACATCGGCGTCTTCGACCCGAAGTACGGCGGCGACCCGCTCCTCTTCCAGCACCTCTTCTGGTTCTACTCGCACCCCGCCGTCTACATCATGATCCTGCCGTCGATGGGCGTGATGAGCGAGCTCGTCACCGCCTTTTCGAGGAAGCGGGTCTTCGGGTACCACTTCATCGCGTTCTCGAGCCTCTTCATCGCCGTCATCGGCTTCCTCGTCTGGGGCCACCACATGTACATCTCCGGCCAGTCCGTCGTGGCCGGGGCGATCTTCTCGTTCCTGACGATGCTCGTCGCGATCCCGTCCGCCGTGAAGGTCTTCAACTGGACGGCGACGCTCTACAAGGGGTCGATCTCGCTCCAGACGCCGATGCTCTACGCGCTCGGCTTCATCGGGGTCTTCCTGATCGGCGGCCTGACGGGCGTCATGCTCGGCACGCTCGGCATCGACATCCACGTCCACGACACCTACTTCATCGTCGCGCACTTCCACTACGTCATGGTCGGCAGCGCGATCATGGGCTACCTCGGCGGCCTCCACTTCTGGTGGCCGAAGATCACCGGCCGGATGTACAACGAGTTCTGGTCGAAGATCTCGGCCCTCGTCATCTTCATCGGGTTCAACACGACGTTCTTCCCGCAGTTCATCCTCGGCTACCTCGGGATGCCGCGCCGCTACCACATGTACCCGGCCGAGTTCCAGACGTGGAACGTCCTCTCCTCCGCGGGCGCGACGATCCTCGGCTTCGGCTACCTCCTGCCGGTGATCTACCTCCTCTGGTCGCTCAAGCTCGGGGCGAGGGCCCCCGCGAACCCGTGGGGCGCCAAGGGTCTCGAGTGGGAGACCACCTCGCCGCCGCCCGTCCTGAACTTCCACACCCCGCCCGTCGTGACCGAGGAGGCGTACGCCTACGAGACCTCGGCCCCCGCCAAGGAGGTGACCGTTGGCGTCTGAGACGCGGCCGGCCGCCCTGGCCCACCACTTCGACGACTACGACCAGCAGCGCGAGGCCGCGACGCTGGGGATGTGGCTCTTCATCGCCCAGGAGCTGATGTTCTTCGGGGGCCTCTTCCTGACCTACACGGTCTACCGCTGGAAGTACCCGGCGTACTTCGCGCTCGGCTCGAACCAGCTCGACGTCCCGCTGGGGCTCGTCAACACGATCGTCCTCATCGGCAGCTCCCTCACGATGGTCCTCGCCGTCCGGTCGGCGCAGCTCGGCCGCGCGAGAGAGATCGCCGGCTGGCTCGCCGCCACGATGACGCTCGGGACGACGTTCCTCGTCATCAAGGGGTTCGAGTACCACCACAAGTGGGTCCACCACCTGATCCCGGGAGAGGGATTCCAGATCCCCGGGACGTCCGACCCGGCGGCCCAGACCTTCTTCGTCCTCTACTTCTGCATGACGGGGCTCCACGCCCTCCACATGATCGTCGGCCTCGGCCTCCTCGCCTTCCTCGTCCCGAAGGCGCTGCGCGGCGAGTTCTCGGCCGACAACCACAACTGGGTCGAGGGCGTCGGCCTCTACTGGCACTTCGTCGATATCATCTGGATCTTCCTCTTCCCGCTCCTCTACCTCCTGGGGCGGCACCACGCCTGAGGCCGACGGAGAAGACATGTCGACCGTCCACGTCACCCCCGTCCGGACCTACCTCCTCGTCTTTCTCGCCCTGATGGCCCTGACGTTCCTCACCGTCGGCGCCGCGCACGTCAACATCGCCCACCACCTCCCGGGACAGATGACCGACGCGATCAACGACGCCGTGGCCATGATGATCGCCGCGACGAAGGCGACGCTCGTCATCCTCTTCTTCATGGGCGTCTGGCACTCGGCGCGCGTGAACAAGCTCGTCGTCTGGAGCTCGTTCTTCTTCCTGCTCGTCCTCTTCGCCTTCTCGCTGGCGGACTACTTCAGCCGCGGATGGCTCGGGGTGCCGGGAAAGTAGCCGGAGCCGAACCTCCCAGAACGCCAGAGGCCCCGGCAACGCCGGGGCCTCTGCGTTCGAGACGGTGACCGAGGACGACGTCGGGGCTAGGGCTTTCCGTCCGCGAGCGCGACGGCCGCCCCGAGGACGGTCCGCCCGCCCGACTCCATCGTCTTCGGCGTGATGAAGTAGACGGTGTCGTCGGGAGAATGGTAGCCGTGGTGCTCCCCGCCGCTTCCGAACAGGCTGACGGCGTGGATCCCCTTCTCGAAAAAGGGGGCGTGGTCCGCGCGTCCCTCGCCGCGGATCTTCCCCGCCTTCAGACCGAACCCGGCCGCGAGACGGTCCCGCGCCGCTTCCATCGCGGCCCTGATCTCCGGGAAGTTCTCGCCACCCGCGATGTAGAGGCCGTTGCCGGCCCCGAGCATGTCGAGGTTGAGCACGGCGACGCACTTCTCGAAGCCCTTCGGCGGGTGGCTCGCGAAGTGCTCCGCCCCGCGGAGCCCGAGCTCTTCGGCGGCGAACCAGACGAACACGACGGAACGCCGGGGCCGGATCTTCAGAGTCGCGGCGGCCCTCGCCACCTCGAGGAGCGTCGCCGAGCCCGAGGCGTTGTCGTCCGCGCCCGGGTTGAGGCGCGGCCAGTCGCCGATATGGTCGAGGTGCGCGCCGACGAGGACGTACTCGCCCTTCACGGAAAGGTCGGAGCCGGGAAGGACGGCGACGACGTTGTGCGTCGTGACCTCCCGCCACGGCAGTCCTTTCACCGCGAAGCGGACCTGCCGGCCGGTGCCGAAGGAGGCCGTGCCTCCCTTCGACAGGACCTTCTTCAGCTCGGCGACCGTGAGCTTCTTCCCGCCGAGGAGCCGGTCGGCGAACGCCTCGCTGACCATCGCCTCGGGGAGATCCCGACTGATACCGACGTTCGTGGAGATCACCGGACTGTCGACGAGGAGGAGTCCCGCCGCTCCCTTCCGGGCCGCGGCGAGCGTCCGGGCGATCGTGGAGCGGTGCTCTTTCCACTCACCGGTTTCCGGCTCCCCGCGGAGGACCAGGACGACCTTCCCCTTCACGTCGACGCCGGCGTAGTCGTCGCGCCCCTGGGCCGCGGCGTCGAAGCCGTACCCGACGAAGACGACCTCGGCGATGACGTCCCCGGAACCTCCGTTCACCATCGGGGACCAGTCCTTCAGGACCTCGGCCTCGGCGGGCTTCGGCTCCTTGTCGCCCTCGGCGGGGAGGACGGTGAGGGAGGCGCTCTGCACACCTCCCAGGCCGTGCATGAAGGGCTGGCGGAAGTCACGGAGGTCGTCGGGCGGGCGGAGGCCGGCCTTCCGGACCTCGGAGACGACCCAGTCGGAGGCCTTGCGGTACCCCTCCGTCCCGGAGAGACGCCCCTGGATCCCGGGGGCCGCGAGAATCTCGACGGTCTGGAGAGCGGAAGCGGCGGAGATCCTGGCCGCGGCCTTTTCGACCTCGGCATCGGAGGGCCCCGCCGCCCGCAGCGGAGGACCGATGAGGGCTGCGAGCGCGAGGAGCGCGGCGACGGCGAGAAGCGGTCCCGGACCGCCCGTCCTGACCGTCACTTCTTCGGCTCCGCCGCCGGTGCGGGCGCCGGGGCCTTCGCTTTCAGCGCCGCGAGCGTGGCCGCCTCCTTCTCGGGAGCGAGGCCGGCGCGCATCTTTGCGCGGCGCTCCTCAGGGAGGGAGTCCCAGAAGCCCAGCGTCGAGCGGATCGTCTCGCCGAGCGGCCGGAACGTCAGCCCGCTCTTCAGCGCCCCCGCGATCGAGACGTCGCCGATGCCGGCCTCCTCGCCCTTCGTGGAGACCCAGATCGGGAAGTCCGCCTCGGGCGTCAGGCCGAGCTCCTTCAGCTTCTCCTCAGGCGCCCAGGTGAAGGTCGCCTTCGACCCGGTCTCCTTCCGGCAGGCCTCGAGAAAGGCGCCCATCGAGAGCTTTTCCTTCGGGCCCGTCGCGTTGAAGACGCCGTTCGTCCCCGAAGCGACCATCCGGACCGTCCAGTCTCCCAGGTCGCGGACGTCGATGAACTGGATCGGGTCCGTCGGGCTCCCCGGGACCAGGATCTCGCCCCCTTTCCGGACTCGGACCGGCCAGTAGGTGAAGCGATCGCTCCCGTCGCGGTCCCCGACGATGTAGCCGGGCCGGATGCTCAGCGTCTTGCCCGGCATCGCCTTCTCGGCGGCCTCCTCGCAGAGGAGCTTCAGCGCCCCGTATTTCCCCTCGCCGATGTCCTCGATCGCGTCGACGTCCGTCCCGTCCGGCAGCCGCATCACCGCGGCCCTCTCGTCCATCCCCGCCTTCATCGGCGTGGCGTAGACGGAAATCGACGAGATGAAGACGTACTGCCCGACGTTCCCGGCGAGGACCTCCATGGCCGAGCGGACCTGCCGCGGAAAGTAGCCGGACGTGTCGATCGCGGCGTCCCACTTCCGGCCGGCGAGCTTCTTCACGTCCTCGGCCACGTTCCGGTCGCCGTGGATCTCCTCGAGCGGGCGCCCCTTGAAAAGGCCCGGGCTCGACTTGCCCCTGTTGAAGAGGGTCAGCTCCCACCCCTTCGCCAGGGCGGCCTCGACGAGGGCGACCCCGAGGAACCGGGTCCCCCCCAGGATCAGCAGCTTCTTCTTCGCGGGCGCGGCCCCGGCGGCGCGGGCCCAGCTCGGAAGGGCCAGGACCGCCCCGGACGTGGCGGCCAGGGCGAGGAGATCTCTGCGGCTGAGACGGTCTTTCATCGTTGCTCCTCCACGGGCGTCAAGGAGAGCTTACGGCGGCGGCGACGCGGGGTTTCAGGCGCCCGCGGCCAGCTCGGCCGCGACCTCCGCCGACGAGAGGACGCGCACGGCGCTCCCCGCTCCACCGCGAAAGTGACGGACGTTGTCGGTGACGATGACGCTCGAGCCAGAGCGGCGCGCGATCTCGGCGATATGGGCGTCGTAGAGCCGTCCCCCGGCGACCCGCTCCGTGACGGCCGACCGAAGGAAAAGAAGGCGCGCCTCAGCCGGCAGGTCCACGACCTCGAGTCGCCCGAGGACCTCCTCCTCGAGAAGCCGCAGCGCGTCGGCGGGTGGCAGGCGGAGCTCCTCCGGCAGCCTCGTCGCGACGGCGTAGTACTCGAGGCAGCAGTGCCACGCCGTCCTCACCTTGCGGAGCCGACCCTCGGCGACGGCGTCCATCACGGCCTGCGCTGGGCGGCTCGAAGGCCCTACGTCGATCGTCCCGCCGAGGAGGACGCTCGTGTCGAGGAAGACGCCCGTCAGCCGGGCCACCGGTTGCGCTCCTCCTCGATCAGCGCTGCCAGGTCGACAGCCGGAAGCGCCCGCGCCCGGACCGTCGGCCGCGCCACGAGCCTCCTGCCCACCTGGACGAGCTTCGGCCCTGGAACTCTCCGCACGAGCCGGACCGAGACGTCGTCGACGAGGATCTCCACCTCGGTGCCGGGCGTCAGGCCGGCGCGCGCGCGGACGGAGGCGGGAATGACGATCCGCCCTGCCTTGTCGATGGCTGCTCTCATGCCATCAGTATGCCATTACAGTGCCGAGCTGGCCTTGCCCGCCCCGCTCCGTGCATTCGCCCCCTCATTCCCCCTTCACCGTCAGGACCGCCCCGCTCGAGTCGGCGTTGAACTCGGGCGCGTACATAGACTGGACCGTCGCGGGACCGACCCGGAACGTCCCGGCCATGTTCGCCCTCAGGCGGTACTTGAACGCGTACTCGCCGACGGGGAGCTGCTCGAAAAAGAAGTTCGTGCCGCTGTCGCGGACCTCCTCGTACCAGGCGATGCCGAGGTCCCACTTGTAGCGCGACACCGTCGACTCCGGCTCGAACCCGGCGCCGCGCGGGTCGCGAAGGTGGACGTACTCGGCCGCGTGCTTCGTCCGGAGCGAGATATGTACCTCCACCTGGTCGCCCGGCTTCAGCGTGGCGCCGTCCGCGAGGGGCTCGAGCACCCACTCCTTGCCGGAGTTCTCGCGAAGGAAGTACTTCCGGGAGACATGGAAGAAGTCGCCCCGGTCCTCCTCGGGGAGCTTCTCGGTCGAGAAGTGCCACGCAGCCGAAGCGAAGGCGAAGCCCTTGCCCCCCTTCTCGACGGCGATCGTCGAGGTCGTCTTCGGGTCGACCTGGGGTCCCGGAATGACGACCTGGTTCTTCTTCCCGGTGTACGTGTCGGGCTCGAACGTGAACGCCGTCTCGCGCCCGCCGACCGTCACCTTCATCGTCTCGCGCGTCCCGAGGGCCCCTTCGGCCTTCAGGTAGTGGACGAGCGAGTAGAGGACCTCGGCCGTGGCGCGGGTCGACTTCCACTGGTTGAGCTTCTTGTTCAGGAAGAGCCACTGCACGAGGCCGTCGCGGCGCGGGTCCTTCGGCGTGAGCTCGGTCAGCGTCCGGAGCGCAAACGCGTGCGTCTCGATCGTGTCGTTGTACCAGAGCCAGGAACGATCTTCCTGCGCCCAGAAAGTCCCTTCTTCTTCGGTGGTCTTCGCCGAGTCCATGACGCTCGCGAAGACGAGCTGGGCGTCCTTCGGGCGGTTCATCCGGTTGAGCGTGAGGGCGAGGTAGCCCTTGAGGTAGGGCGAGTGCTCCTTCCAGTGCTTGAAGGAGAACGCCAGGATCTCCTTTCTCTCGTCGGCCGTGAGGGCGTTCCCCATCCAGGACGGGTCGGGGTAGCACGACGCGACGTAGTTGACGAAGGTCAGCGTCTCCCAGCAGCAGTCCTTCTTCATCATGTCGCGCAGCTCGTCGCGGAAGTGCTTCGCGACGTATCCCCAGCCCTTCTCCACCATGTCGCGCGGGACCTCGACGCCGAACTCGGACGCCTTCGCGAGGCCGTGGAGGATGTAGACGGTCATGTAGGGCGACGGCGGGCCGCCCGGCCACCAGGGGAAGCCGCCGATGGACGTCTGCGCCTTCCGGAGCTTCGCGATCGCGGCCTCCCGCTCGGCCTTCGCGACGCGCGGGTCGAGCACCTTCGCCAGGCCCTCGCCCGCGTCCTTCCCGCCGCGGGCGTCGACGAGCCACGGGCTCTCCTCGAGCGTCATCTTCCGGTTCGGATCCGCCGCGTCCCACGTCTCGAGGCGGACGTCCCGCTTCGAGAGCTCCTTCGCCATCGCGGCGACCGACGGGTACTTCTCGAAGATCGAAGAGACGATGCCGGTCGAGACGAAGCGGTTGAGCGTTTGCTCCGTGCACTCGTAGGGGTAGTTGACGAGGTACGGCAGGGCCTCGAGGACGGCGTAGAAGAGCTGGGCGTCGACCGTGACGACCATCTGCTCGTTGACGAGCGTCGGGTCGCCCCCCTTCGCCAGGTCCTCGAACCGCATCTCCTTCTTCTGCCCCCCGCGCAGCGTGACGAAGCGCGACTGGACGAGGTGCATCCGGCTCGGCAGGACCGGCAGCGGGCGCAGCTCGCCGTCCGAGAGGCTCCCCGATGTCGCGGAGACCTTGAAGGCGACCGTCCGGACTCCCGGAGGGGCCGTCAGGAAGAAGGTCTGATTCGTACCGCCGCCCGCAGGGACGACGATCGCGCGGGTCGTGTCGTTCGCAGAGAGTCCGAAATGGGCCGAGAGGTCCTCGTTCGTCTCGGGGTCGAGGATCTGGAAGGCGAGGCTCCCCTTCAGCTCCTCTTCCGACGCGTTGTTGACGACGACCTTCAGCTCGGCCCGGTCCCCTTCGCGCAGGAAGCGCGGGACGTAGGGACGGACCATCAGCTCTTTGACGCTCTTCGTCTCCTTCTTCAGCGACCCGCCCCGCAGGTCCTTCGTTACGGCGTGGAGCCAGACGTTCCAGGAGGTGACGGAGTCGGGGACCGTGAATTCGATCGACGCGGAGCCGTCGGCCCCCGTCAGGAGCTGCGGCGTCCAGAACGCCGTCTCGGCGAAGCTGCTCCGGAGGGCCGGCGCGTCGCCCGCGGCGGGCGCCGCTCCACCGGCGTCCTTCTTCGCCTCGCTCTTGTCGTCGCGCTCTTCGTTCGCCGCCGCCTTCGCCATCTGGCGGGCCGGGGCCGACGCCGGCGCGGGAGGCGGGGCCGCCGCATCCATCGCCACGCTTTCGGTGACCATCGACGCGCCCATCGCGCCCCGCATCTGGAACCGGCGGCCGCGACCCCCCGGGCCACCGATGCCATACCGATCGAGCTCCTTCAGGCGGTCGGGCACGAGCGAGGGGGCCGAAGGGGTCGGGTCGAAGCTGCCGACGACCCACTGGGCCTGCGCCGCTCCGAGCGTCGCGCGCGTCCAGGGCGTACCGATGCGCGACGGGTAGAGCGAGAGGACGGAGGGGGGCTGGTGCGGCGCGAAGATGTCGAGGCTTCGGTCGTACATGTAGCCGAGAAGCTCTGCCGCGCCGGCTTCGACCGGCTTTCCGGAGGGTGACGTCACCGTGACCCGCCACGTCTCGCGGGTCCCGGGACGGATCCGGTCGCGGAACGTCGCGAACTCCAGCTTCAGCTCCCTGTCGTCCCACGGGACGAAGACCGCCACCGTCTGGCTCATCCACTGGTGGTCCCTGAGCGCCGAGAGCGTGAGGCCGAAGCCGCCGCGGTCGTCCTCCGTGACCGGAATCTCGAGGACCGTGTTCCCTTCTCCGGCCTTCAGGACCGTGCGCGACAGGAGCTTTCCCGCCCGGAATCGCTCGAGAAGCATCGGCTGGCCGGGAAGGCCCGACGTCGCGAGAAGGCGCGCCGTCTCTCCGACCCGGATCGAACCCGACTCGACGAGGAGAACGAGCGGCACCGCGGGTGTCTCCTTCCCACCAGCGACGAGGAAGTCCCGGAACGTCTCGTACTTCGCCCCGAAGTCGTCGACGGTCCTGTAGTGAATCCGCCACGCGCCGGAGCCGAGCTTCCCGAGGTCGAGCTTCGCGAGGCCGTCCGTTCCGTGAACGGCCTCGCCCCGGGCCTTCTCGGCGCCGTCACGGAATTCGCGGAGGACGCCCTCCACGTTGAACGAGGTCTCCCAGCGGGGGCGCAGGGCGTCTCCGGACGTCGTGTACGTCGCGCCCTCGGGAGCGTCTTCCTCTCCTTCGGCGGGAGCGCCGCGGCGGGGCAGGTCGGCCGGGAGCGAGGTCGTTGCCGGAGGAACGAGCGCCACGAGCCGCCAGGTCCCCTGGCCGGCACGGGGGGTGCCGTCGAGGCTCGACCTCGTGATCGTCGCGGAAGCGGGCTCGTTCTCACGCACGAAGCCCGGGGCAACGCCGACGCGCGCCTCGACGGAAACGAATCCGAGACGCACCGACCGTGTGGCACTCCGGGTTTCGCCCCCCTCGTCGACCACATCGGCGGTCACGACGTAGCGCCACGTCAGGTCGCTGCCGTTCGCGGTGGTCTCGTCGGCTTCGGGTGTGAAGGAAACCGGGAACGTCCCGTCGGCCGCGAGAACGGTGGTACCGGAGGCCACCGTCTGGGCCTTGGACGGCGAGCCCCAGCCCCAGAGGGACCACCACCACGGCCGGAGCGTCTCGCGCGTGACGCGCCACGTGACGTTTCCGGAGGCGACCGGAAGGCCGAAGTAGTACTTCGCCTCGCCGGTCAGGACGGCCTTCCGGTTGAGCCGCATCGGCACCTTCGGCTCCTGGAAGGCAACCTCGAACGTCGGCCGCTTGTACTCCTCGATCCTCACCGGCGTGCTGCCCGAGAGCGAGCTCTCGAGCCGCCAGCCGCCGAGGAGGCGCCCCGTCGGAACGACGAACTCCCCGGCCGCTGTGCCGAAGGCGTTCGTCGAAACCGAGCGCGTCTCGACCCTCTCTCCGTTTGGGTCGATGAGCCAGACGGTGACCGGTGTCTGTGCCGCAGCCTTGAACCGTGCGTTCTCCTGCGAGCCCTCGTAGGCGAGGACTTTCCAGAAGAGCCTCTGCCCGGGCCGGTAGATGCTCCGGTCCGTGTAGAGGAGCGACGCCGTCCGCCTTCCGGTGGTTCCCTGTCGGTAGAAGCCGACCTGCTGGCCGTCGAACGTGACGTGGGCGCCCTTCTTCGCGAGGAGGTGGAAGGAGTTGCCCGTCCGCTCCCTCGAGGCGAACGAGACCGCGCCATCCGCGTCCGTCGTCTTCACCTCGTCCCGGTGGTGCCCCTCCTTCCAGTCGAAGCGCCAGAGCGCGACCTCGGCGCCGGAGACCGGGGTTCCCATGGCTCCAGAGAGGACGCGGGCTGCGACGGCCCCCGTGTCGGGTTCCGGCCTCACGACGAGCACGAGGTCGGAGACGAAGAGGTTCGTCCCGACGACGACGTTGTCGGACGCGCCGAAGTCCTTCCGGGCCGACGCGAGGACGACGTAGAAACCCGGCTCCTTCAGAGGAGGGGTGACGAATGTCCGGTGCGTCTCGAAGTCAGGCGTCGGCGGCAGGTCCACCTTCCATTCCGCGGTCGGCGGGGTCGAGACGAGCTTCCGCATGTCGTCGGACGTCGGGAGGGCCGACCAGTCCTTCGACCCCTCGATCCGCCTTTCCACGTCCAGCTTCAGGGCGCGGAAGTGAAGGGCGCCGAGGTTCCGGTGCGAGACCTCGATCGACCTCTTTCCCGGCCCGTCCACGGACATCGCCTGGAGGCGGACCTCGGGCGCTTCGATCGCCTTCACGATCGAGAGACACCGCTGGCCGCCGATGGACGACGGGTACGCGGCACGACCTTCCTCGGCCTCGCGGCGGGCGCTCACCCGCCGGTTCGGGCCGCTCCCGCGCTGGTGGAGGTCGGCCACCTCGGCCTTCCCCATCGCCCACCACGAGTCGGACCGGAACGCCGGCAGGCGGCCCTCGAGGTCCTTCCGGATCCGCACGCTCTCTCGCTCTTCCGTGAACGAGGCCGACAGCCGCCGCACGCGCTCGAGTCGCGCTTCGAGCTGCGCGCCCATCCTCCCGGCGCCGGAATGCCACTCCTCCAGGTCCGACAGGACGGCGCCGATCTTCGTGAGCGGGTGGACGCCCGGCGCGGCGAGGTCGATCTGGGCCGTCTCGCTCGCTTCACCCGTCAGGAGTGCCCCGAGGTCGAGCCGCCAGATCTCGTTCGACTGCTCCGGGGTCCAGCCCGCCGTGTCGGCCAGCAGGTCGACGAGAAGGTAGCTGACGGCGTCGCGGAGCGTCCCGCGGATCTCCTTCGGGTAGCTGTTCGGGTGGACGACGAGCTCGACCGCCGCGACCGGCTCCTTCCCGAGCGCGTCGCGCATCCTCCAGACCTCGAGCGCCGCCTTCAGCGCCTCGGCCAGGATCTGTTCGCGCGTCCACGCCTTGAGGTCCACGACGCCCTTCGAGTCGACCCGCTCCCGCTGCCCCACCTCCCACGAGTAGGCCCGCTGGTACGTCACGAGCGAGTGTCCGTAGAGGAGACCGAGCTGTGCGCGGGCCATCGGCCCTTTCGGCCAGGGCTCCTCGCGCAGCCTCCGGACCGCCGTCTCGTAGCCGTGGAGGCCGATCCGGAGCTGGGTCACCGTGACGAGCGCCTTCGTCCAGGCCTTCTCGTCCCCCTTCGCCTTCGCGGTGGAGAGGAGCGACTCGAGGGATTTCGCCGCCTCCTCGTACTTCTGCTCTTTCACGAGGCGATCGACGTCGGCCCAGGACGCGTCGGCTTTCGGCACGGGCTTCACTCCCTTCTCGCTCCCCTTCAGCGGAGCGAGGGCGAGCGCGCCTCCGGCGAGGAGGACGACGACGGAAAATACGGCAAGAGAGACCCGGACGCGGCGGCGCGGCTCTGTCGTCATAACGGGAGCTTAGACCGCCCCCGCCCCTGAAAGTTCCACCGCCGCATCCCTAGACAAGACACGACGACCCCACCATTCGTGCCAGGCACGGAATCGTGTATTAGCGACGGGTGCGGCGGCGGTGAGCCAGGAGCCACTCCCAGAGCGACGGGTCGGCGTAGGTTGCGGTCCACGAGTCGTGCCCGGCGTCGGGATAGACGACGAGCTCGGCCGTTCCTCCGCACCTCTTCACGGCGTCGACGACCGTCTCCGACTCGGCGAGCGGGACGACGGTGTCTTTCGCACCGTGGAAGGCACGGATCGGGACGTCCTTCAGCTGGCAGGCCCGGTCCGGCAGGGCCCCTCCGCAGACGGGTGCGATGGCGGCAAACCGCTCCGGGTACGACATTGCGAGGTCCCACGTTCCGCGCCCCCCCATCGAGAGACCCGTCACGTAGACGCGGTCCGGGTCGATCCGGAGCTTCTTCGTCACGTCGTCCAGGAGCGCAGCGAGAGCGTCGGCGTGCCAACGCTGGTCGTCCGGGCACTGCGGCGACACGACGACGAACGGGAAGTCGTCACGCCCGTCGAGCTGCCTGGGTGGCCCGTGGACCTTCACCTTCGCGAGGTCGTCTCCCCGTTCTCCCGATCCGTGGAGGAAGAGAAGAAGCGGCCAGCGCTTCGTGGCGTCGGCCGCACGGGCTTTCGGAACATAAAGGAGATACCGGTACGAGACCTTCCGGCTGACCGTCGCCTCGAAAAGGTGTGCGCTCTGCCCGGCTGGCGGCGTGGCCGACCTGCAGGAAGCGGCAATCGGCGCGACGAGCACGGAGAACGCGGCGAGGAGCCTTCGGGGAACGGTCACGAGCAGGATCTTCCCATCATCTCTCGACGAGCTCGACCCGCCGATTCCTGGCCCGACCGTCCTCGTACCGGAAGGTCGCCTCGGGCGCGTACGGCCCGACGCCCGCCGGCTTCCGCCGCGACGCCTCGATCCCCTTGGCCAGGAGCGCCGGCACCACCGCTGCTGCGCGGTCGGCCGAGAGCTTCACGTTCGTCTCGAGAACGCCCGTCCCGTCGGTCTGCCCCACGACTTAGAGCGTCAGCTTCGGGCTTAGCTCGCGCATCTTCACGACCTGGTCGATCGTCGGGGCGGATTTCGGCTTCACCTCGGACTCGTTCGTGTCAAAGAGAATCCCGTATACGGCGACTCTTCCCTCGGCGGCGATCCCCCGCGAAAGCGCCGCCGCGTCGGCGACGACGTCCTGGGCCATCGCCTTCGACTCGACGACGAGGAGCGTGTCGTTCCTCCCGTCGTTGTAGGCCTGGGCCAGGACGTAGGTCTTTCCGCCCCCCTTCTCGCTCTTCACCGCCACCGTCCCCGAGTCGGAGGAGAGGACCTTCCCCCCGATCTTCCGGAGGGCCGCCTCGTAGTTACGGGCGATCTGGGCCTTGCTGATGAGTTTCGTCTCGTCCCTCGCGCTGTAGCCGAGCTTCGTCGTCTTTCCTTCCCACCGATCGTCGGGCGCGGGGACGAAGCCGGAACCCCGCCGCGGCGAGGATCGGGCCGCTCGTGTCGGCCTGTCTCGAAAGAGCTCCCGCCGCGCGGCGGATGGGAGGGAGCGGCGGTCCGCGACCGCCGCTCCCCCATCCAGATTCCGGATTCCGCCGAGCGCCTCCCGAGCGTCAGAAGCGGAGGGTGACCTCCGCAGAAACGCGACGAGGCGGGGCGATGTAGAACTGGCTGTCGCCGATCTCGCTGTCGGCGATGTAATGGCGGCTGTCCCCCAGGTTGCGGCCGACGACGCCGACACGGCCCCACGAGAAGTCCCAGGTAAGGCCGGCGTCCGATTCGAAGAAGCTGTCCGTGTAGAAGGTGTTGCGGCGCGTCAGGGGCCGGATGTTCTCGTGCCGCACGGCGACGAAACCGCCCGGGCCGTTCGCGGTGCCGTACGAGAGGCGGACGTTCCAGAGATCTCGCGGGACGAGCTCGAGGCGCTTGCCGTCGACGACCCGGAGCTGACCGTCGGGGGTGAGAAAGGAGAAGGTGACGAACGTGGCATCGTGATGCGCGTACCCCGCGGCGAGCTCGACCCCGGGAATGGCCGGCGGCCTATACCCGAGATCGAGCTCGGCGCCCTGGAAGCGCTGCTCGCCCGCGTTCGTCAGCAAGGGATCTCCGTTGCTGCCGAGAGTCGAGACGACCATGTTCTCGAACATCATGTGGAAGAGGAAGACGTCGAGTCGGAGAGAGCCACCCAGCCACCGGGTTTTCAATCCGACCTCGCCGGAACGCGTCCTCTCGGGCTGGAGGATCCGGGCTGACTCGGCCTCGGAGAGGTTCGGGGCGGCGGGCTTGAACGCGCTCCTGGCCGCGACGTAGAGATTCGCCGTGTCGAGGAGCCCGAACGGCGCGGTCACGATCCGGAAGAGGGCCGAGACCCCGCCTGAAAACTGACCGTCGGAGCGGGAGTCGGTGGCCGTGTCGGCGGCAGGAGTCCCTATCTCCTGCATGGAGACGTTGAGCGACTCCGACGTCGCGTCGTAGCGGGCCCCTCCTGTGACGGTGAGGCGAGGCGTCGGCGTCCACTCGTCACTGAGGTAGAACCCGATGAAGGTGCGCCGGTCCTCGAAGGAGCGGTCGTCTCCCACCGGGACGTCCCCGACGTCGGGGACGATGGGGCTCGGCGTCACGACGAGGTCGAAGTCGAAACCGGTCCCGGCAGCCGTCGTCCGGCCCCAGGTGACGGCCGCCCCTCCCACGAGGCGATGCTCGCCGGCGCCCTGGAACTCACCGACGAGCCGCACGTCGTCAAAGAGCGTGCTCTCGACGGGCCGGAGGCTCACGCCGGACGCCGTGGCCGTCGAGCCGTCGGCGCTCGATATGAATGAACGGATCGAGACCTGCTCGTCGCGGGACAGGCCGAGCGTGTTCTCGATCCTGAGGCCCGTCTGGAGCGGCACGGAGAGGTTCGAGGAGAGCCCGTAGAACCGGTGGTCGAGACGGGCGCCTCCGACGGCGTAGTTGCTGTCCGGCTCGAAGCCGGAGATCGGCTGCCCCGCGTCCACGGGAAGAGGCGACCCGAAGTAGCCGGTATCCCTGTACGTGGTGAGGGTGACGCCGAGGTTCGCCGCGCCCCACTTCTTCTCGGCGGTGACGGCGAGCCTGTCGACGGACTGGTCCGTGCGATCCTGCCAGCCGTTCCCGCGCATCATTCCCCCGCCTGCCCGGATCGTGAAGTCGGGGGCGACCGTGGCGCTGTACGACGCCGAGATGCGCTTGTCGCCGAAGGAGCCTCCGCCGATCGACGCCGAGCCGCCGGCTGAGCCGGACGGGCGCCGCGTGAAGATCTGGATCATCCCGGCGAAGGCCGAGACGCCGTAGAGGGTCCCCTGGGGCCCCTTCACGATCTCGATCCTCTCGATGTCCTCGACGGGGATCTGCGTGAGAGACGGATTGAATGGACCCCCGGCGGGGACGCCGTCGACCGTGATCAGGAGGGCGTCGAACTCCTTGAGACCCCAGATCCCGATGTTGGCCATGCGTGCCCCATCGTCAGAACCGTCGCCGGTGTCGACGCCAACGACGTCCTGGATCGCCTCGGCGACGGTGCGGGCTCCGGAGCGCCGGAGCTGCTCGCCTGTCACGACGCTGACGGCATTCGCGATCTGGACCGCGTCCTCGTCCACCTTCGTTGCAGAGACCACGACCTCGGCCGACGCCGAAGGGACGGGGGACTGCGGGGGTGCCCCGGCCAGCAGCAGGCCAGGGAAGAGTAGGACCGCGGTCGCCGCGATCCGGACGGAGATGCACCTCGTGTTCATGTCTCGTCATTTCCTTTCCCGCGTCGACGCCATCGGCGCCGCCGTCAGACGGTTCACGTCAGCTGAGCCGTGGGAGAGGAAGGGATCTCATTCCCGCATGGGTCGGAACGGGAACGACCGGGGCCTGGGAGCGGGGATGGAGGCGCTCGACGAACTGGCAGATCCGTCGCTGTCCGCGGCGAGGTGGGAAGAACTTCCGGCAAGGCCGGCCGAGCCCGGCTCTTCGTCGTCGGCGATCTCGGCCTCGGCGTCGCCCTCCTCGATTCGGTCGGGAATCGTGGATAGGAATCCTGGCAGCGAGAGCGGTGGAAGAGACGTGCCCATGGCCTCGAGCGTCGCGAGCTCGCCGCGGACGGTTCTGAAGGTCTCGCCGCTCGAGACCGGATCCGCTGTGATCGAGAACTCCGCACTCCATGCGACGAGGACTTCCGGGTGCCCCGCTGAGCCGATCCTGAGGCCGAGGCAGGCGTGCGGAGTGGGCAGGTTGGGGACGCGGAACGTCGTTTCGCGATGCGCGGTAGAGCGCTCCGGGGTCACGCGGAGGGAGAACGTGGCGCCGCCGTCGAGGGAGAGAAGCAGCTCTTGTTCCGCTCCTTCTCCCAGGGCCGGCGCCACCGACCACTCGATGACACGGGTGGTCCCAGGGACCAGCGACTCGCCGGGCGAGATCCCGCCGAGCCCTCCTTGTGCGGCCTGCGACGACTCGCAGACGAGAGTCAGCCAGACCGCGAGTCCGAGGAGGAGGGCCCGCCGCATGAAATCGGACGGTATCAGAGGGCCGACGTCGCGGCCACAGTCGATCAGGAGAGCCGGAATCCCGCTGCGGCGAGGATCGGACCGTTCCTCTCGGCCCGCGTGGCGAGAGCCCTCACCGTCGCGCCCCAGCCCCTCCCGCGCGGGATCTCGGGCGACCAGTCCCCGATCGGGAGACCCCTGAGATTCGCGCGCCGGCGCATGAGAATGTCGGCCCATTCGGGCCTCGGCTGCCCGGCAAGGTCGATGGCCGACACGGCGAAGGCCCCGTCGCGCTCGTGCAGGAAAAGCACTCCCTCTCCCGCTGCGCCCGACTTCTCGAGCTTCAGGAGCGCGGCCCGACCGCGCGGCCCGTCCTCGAGCTCCTGGAAGATCCCCTCGACGAGCGGGTGCCCCGAGGCGAAAAAGTCGAGCTCCTCTCGCAGGACCGCCTCTTCGCGGTCGAAGGTCCCGAGGAAGCGGGATCCGCCCGGCACGCCGGGAAGGTGCTCGAGGAGCGCGTCTCCGCCGAATTCGAAGTACCAGGTGCGAGCGCCCTTCTTCTCGGTGACGTCGAAGCCGAAGAGCTCGCAGGCGGTGGTGACGAACCGCTCCATCGCGGCGTCGAGCCCCGAGGGGACGCGGGCGAGGATTCCCGCCGCGAGGTCGGACCGGAATCCCTCGGAGTGGAGGTGGTGGTAGGCAGCTCGCTGGCGGACCTGCGCCGCACCACGGACTTCCGCGACGAGAGCGGCCACGGGCAGGTCCGACAGACCCCGCGCCGCGGCCTTCTCGGCCTTTCGGATCGCCGCTTCCACGTTTGCCAGCGACCTCTCGAGACCCCCGAGCGGCTCGCGGAAGAGACCGATCCGCTCGTAGAGCGCGACGAGGTCGCGGTAGAAGCCCGATGGAGGGCGGAAGTAGACGATCTCGACCCTTTCCTTCCGGCTGATCCGGTCGAGACGGCCGATCCGCTGCTCCACCTGCGCCGGATCGAGCGGGAGATCGAAAAGGACGAGACGGCGGCAGAACTCGAAGTTCCGCCCCTCTCCCCCGCACTCGGTCGCGACGAGGAACGTCGGGCCCTTCGCCCTGCGGAACTCGGCCACCTCGAGGTCACGGCGGTCGGGCGACAGCTCCTCGTGGAAAACCGCTACGCGCTTCCTCGTTTCACGCTCCAGGAGCACCTTGAGCGCCTGGAGCGTCGGAAGGTCGTGGCAGAAGACGAGCGTCTTCCCTTCCTCGCACCCTCCGGGGGCGAAGCTCTTCGCCTTGGAGATCAGCCAGCCGACGCGCGGATCGGCGGCGTCGGCCTTCTCGTCGTCGGCGAGGGCCTGGGACGCCGGAGCGCGATCCAGCTCCACCGGCAACGGCACGCGTGGGGGAAGACCGCCGATGTCGACGCGCCGCGTCGCGCTCGTGCAGGGCGGGAGCGGCTGGTTCTCCGCGAGCGCGGCGAGGAATTCCTTTTCGGAGCGGTAGGCGTCGGGGCGGACGAGCTCGAGGAGCTTGAAGAAACCCGAGGTATCGGCTTCGAGCGGCATCGCGGAGAGGAGGAGAAGGTGCTTCGCCGCCCTTGCGATGGGCGAGACGGCGCGATCCGCCTCGGCGTCGAGGACGAGCCGGTGCGTCTCGTCGACGACGAGCAGGTCGAGCCCCGCCTCCACCGCCTTCTGCGCGAGGCCGGGCTCCGCGACGAGGTCCTCGAGCGCGATCACGCTGCGGCGGTGCGCGTCGAACGGGTTGAACTCCGGACCGTGGTCCTTCGCGACGTCGGCTCGGCGCTTGCCATCGAGCAGGACGAAGACCTGGTGAAACTTCCGCCACAGCTCGCCGAGCCACTGGACGGTGAGCGTCGACGGGACGACGACGAGGACGCGATCGGCCCTCTCGGTCCTCACGAGTCGGGACAGGACGAGACAGGCTTCGATCGTCTTGCCGAGGCCCACCTCGTCGGCCAGGAGCCAGCGGACCGGCTCGTTGGCCGTCGCCCTCTCGGCGACGTGGAGCTGGTGCGGATGGATGGCGAGCCGCCCTCCGAGGAAGGACCCCAGGCCCTTCGCCTGCCGCATCCGCAGCAGGAAGAGGCCGTCGAGGCGATTCCGGAACGCGGCGGCGCGGTCGACGTCGAGGCCGGCGAGCCGTTCCACGGGATCCTGCGGAATCTCGGCGGGCCAGAGGCCGTCCTCGTCGATCCGGCGACCGTCCGTCGTCGTCCAGACCGTCGCGCCCTTTTCCTTCGAGGCGAGCGTCACGACCTCCCCGGTTTCCTCGATTCGCGCGTCTCGCCCCGCGGAGAGCTCGAGGGGCTTCAGGCCGGCATCGCCCGCGCCGAACGTCAGCCGCTCGCCCGTCCTCGGAAAGAAGACGACGATCCGGCGCGCCTCCAGCTCCTCGACCCTCCCGGGGCCGAGGTCACGGTTGTACTTGTGGAGGACCTTTGTCCCTATGCGGGGCGCCCCGTTCGGGGCGACGTCCCTCGCCATGAGACCGCGAATGGTGCACCGCCGGCTCCCCCGGGGCAAGGCCCCGGAGAAGCCGCACCGTGTCAACGCGTTAGCCGCGGCAGAAGACGCGGAAATCCATGTCGCCGAAGGGGAAGATGGTATCGGCGTCCTCGAGGACCGTCAGGTACTCCTCGTGAATCTGCCCTGCGTCCACCTGCCGCATCAGCTCCCGGGCGCGATCGATGTGCCTCACGATCTGCACCTCGGAGTACCGCACGGCCTGGCCCGTCTCGATGAGGAAGCCCCAGTCGGAAGCGCCCGCCAGGAAGAGGCACCGGGCCGCCTGGTCGAGCGCCCGCTTGAGGAGAACGTCGCTCGTGTCGCGGTGCCGCGTGGCGAGGTCGGCCATCTTCCCGATGAGCCGGAAGAGGTGACGATAGACCCACGTGTTCGGCTGGTACTCGCGTCCCTCGACCCAGGTCTGGAAGTAGTCACCCTTCCCCCAGCTCGTGGCACCGGGCGTCATCCTCTGGTGGTGCGGGTTCTCGGAGAGGTATTCGGAAGGGGTGACGGGGCGGACGACCGACTGGTCCCAGAGGAGCTTGCGGAAGACGGACTCGATGAAGCCCGGCCCTTCCTCCCACCAGTGACCGAAGAGCTCGGCGTCGTAGGCCGAGACGACGCAGGGCTTGCGGCCGCCGCTCTTCTCGAAGAAGTAGTTCGCCTGGGCGCCCCGCTCGAAGACGAACTGTGCAGCCTGCGCCTCGCGCGTCTCGTCGGCCCAGTCGGGCTGGTAGTAAGTCTTCCCGCCGAGGTCGACACCGGGGCCGGTGATCCGGTAGTACTTGATTCCTGTGTTGCGCCTCACGCCGGCCGTTTTCCAGTACTCGGGGAGGTAGTCGAAGTCGGCGTCGTAGCCGAGGTCGCGGTACCACTCCTTGTAGTTCGGAGCGCCGGGGTAGCCGTTCTCGCGCGACCAGATCTTCGCGCGGGTCTCCGGGTCGATCGGGAAGGCCGCCGTTCCCGCGGGGGTGAGGACGGGATTGGCCGAGTCGAAGAAGGGGCGCGTGTCTCCCTCGCGAAGAGCCTTCGGGTTCACGAGGAACCACAGGAACCCCTCGGCGGCAAGGACCGAGTCCAGCCCCGGCGTCCAGGCGTTCTCCGCGAGCCAGATGCCGCGCGGGTTTCGCCCGAAGACCCGCTCGTACTGACGCTTCGCGGTCTGGACCTGCGCCCGGATCGCCTCCGGGAAGTCCTTGTAGAGCGGGAGGATCCAGTGCGTTGCCGGACAGGTGATGACCTCGAGCTTGCCGGCATTCTGGAAGTCCCGGTAGCCGCGCGTCAGGTCCCCTTCGTAAGCGTCCCAGACGCGCTTGGCCGTCCAGAAACGGGAGAGGATCTGCTCGGCGGCGGCGAGCCACGGCTTGCCCCGGGCGTTGTCCCGCTCGCAGGTCGCGAGCTTGATGCACTCGTCGATGTGCCGGGCGACGCGTAGCTTGAGGTGCGGGTCCTGCATCATCGAAAGGAGCGGGGGGGTCAGGCTCACCGTGAGGCGGAAGTCGACCTTGTCGCGCTCGAGGTTCCAGAGGACGTGAAGGAGCTGCGTGTAGACGGAGACGACCGCCTCGAAGAACCACTGCTCCTCGAGCCCCACCTCGTACTCCGGGTGGCGTACGAACGGGAGGTGCTGGTGAAGGACGAGCGACCAGTAGCCCTTCTCCGGAGGAGCGGAGTGGTTTCGCCTCTTCCAGTAGAGGTACTGGTTGTAGCGCCACTGGTCCGGTCCGACGGGGATCTCCACGTCGGGAGCGGGGGCGTGGATCGAGCCCCAGGTCACGTGCACCTCGGCCGGCTCGTCCTTTCCACGGGGAACGAAGACCGAGTTCGACCGGGCGACCTTCTCGAAGAAGGTCGTTCCGTGGGCCCGGTAACCGATCTCGGCGACATAGTCCCGACCCGCCGCGGCCTTCACCCAGTAGCAGACCTTGTCGGCGAGGTAGTCGTCCACCTCGAAGTACGTGTTCGCGTTGAATCCGTCGAACGAGATTCCGGTCACGTCGTAGACGCGGAGCAGGAGCGAGTTTTTCCCGAAGAAGTCCGCTCCGAAACGCGCCTCGAGTTCCTCGCGCGCGGCCGACCCCACCTCGAAGATGCAGTAGATGCTCCGGGGGTCGCACGGGACGAGGTAGACGTACGTCTCGTCGTAGAAGTCCGAGAGGAACGGCAGCTCCTTGAGAACCTTCTGGAACGGCGTCTCCGGGACATCCGGGTCCCAGGGCGGCGGCGGAAGGGGATCCTGCGAAGGGCGTCCGACTTTCGCGTGCCCGTCGAAATCGGGCACGTCTTCGATCCCGGGGACCGTGGCAGGCAGGGCCGCGGGATCGGTTGAGATCGACTCGGGCTCGGGAACCGGAGCGAGACTCGGAGCCTGGGGCTCGGTCATGGCCTTGGTCGCCTCCTTCGCTTTTCGGAGCGCCGGGGTCGTCGGCTTCCCGGGACTCGCCGGGGCCTTCGGCGCTTTCGGGACTTTCGGCGCCCTCGGGCCCTTCGAGGCATTCGGGGCCTTCGGGGATTTCTGGGATTTCGCGGAGATGGACGGTGGTCGAGCTTCCGGGGCGACGGGGGTCGCGACGACGTCGGGTACCGGCACGGCCTTCTTCGCCACGGCGACCTTGCGGACAGGGGCCTTCTCGGCCTTGGCTCCCTTCCCGGGGCCGGTCGCTGTCTTCGGGTTGGGGCTCTTCTTCTTTTCCATGGTCCTCGTTCTGGTCGGTTCGGGTTTCATTGGCCCCGAGAGGACACGACGTCCCGCCGTTGGGCCAGAGGCCGATCCGTAGCTCCCGGTCTCGGGTCCCTGTCGGGCGGCCCAGCAGATGATACGGGATTGCCGGTGGAGTCCCTGTTCAGGCTTCGAGTGCCTGAAAGAGGTCGGCCAGGAGGTCGTCCGGATGCTCGAGACCGATCGAGAGCCGGATCAGGTCCCCGGGTGCGGTCGAGGCCGCCCCTTCGCTCGTCGCCCGGTGCTCGACGAGGCTCTCGACGCCGCCGAGCGACGTTGCCCGCGTGAAGAGGCTCGTCCTGCCGACGGCTCTGATCGCGGCTTCGGTTCCCGCCCCGACGTGGAACGAGATCATCGAGCCGAAAGCGCTCATCTGGCGACGGGCCGTCTCGTGCCCCGGGTGTGAAGGAAGGCCCGGGTAGTTCACCTTCGAGACCGCCGGATGGGCCGCGAGGGCGCCGGCCACCGCGAAGGCCGTTTCCGACTGGAACCGCGCCCTCACGGCGAGCGTTCGAAGACCTCTCAGAACGAGCCACGAGTTGAAAGGAGAAGCGACGGCCCCGAGGATCGTCCGGACGTGCCGCAGCTTCTCGAGGTGTTCGCCCTTCCTCGAAAAGACGAGCGCCCCTCCCTGCACGTCGCTGTGACCGCCCATCCCCTTCGTCGTTGCGTGGAGGACGACGTCGGCGCCCAGATCCAGGGGCCGCTGGAGGATCGGCGTCGCGAACGTGTTGTCGACGAGGACGAGCGCGCCGACCTCCCTTGCGACCGCGGCGGAAGCCGCCAGGTCGGTGATCTTCAGGAGGGGATTCGACGGGCTCTCGAGCCAGACGAGCCGCGTCTCGGGCCGCAGGGCTCCGAAGAGGGCGCCCGGCTGGTCCATTGGCGCGAACGAAGCCGTCAACCCCCAGGCGGGAAAGAAGTCACGCACGGCGACGCGGTAGGCGTAGTAGACGTCTTCCGGCAGGACGACGTGGCTTCCGGGCGGGAGACCCTGGGCGACCGCGAGACCGGCGGCCATCCCCGACCCGAAAACGAGGGCCGCCTCGCCCCCTTCCAGCCTCGAGAGCGCCTCTTCGAGGAGATCCTGGGTCGGGTTCGACTCGCGGACGTAGGTGTGCCCCGCGAGCGGACGCCCGGCCTCGTCGCGCCCGAACGTCGTGGACAGGTGGATGGGAGGGGCGACGGCTCCCGTCGACGGGTCGATGGTGAAGCCGGCCTGGACGGCGACGGTCTCGATCCTCATGGCCGGAAAGCCTACATGAGCCCGCGGGGGTCCCTGTGGAAGAATTACCTCGTGCTCGCGACTTTCCAGTCTCTCGCGCCGCTCTTCGCCCTGGCCCTCGCCGTCGCGCCCAGCGTCGAAGCGCCTCCGACGGCACGGCCCGACCTCGCGTCCGGGCTCGAGTCCGGGCGCAAGGGGCTCGCGCTTTACCAGTGGCGCCTCAGGACGGTGATGAAAGTGGACGGCGTTTCCCGGCTGACGAAGCTCGAAGACGTTCACCTCGGCCCCGATGGCGGCCTCGTAACGAAGAAGACGGTGAAGTACGACAGACGCCCGGAACCGACACCGTTTCCCCAGAACGATCCGCGCGCCAGCAGCCAACACCCCCTGACGTCGATCGAAGAGGAGCGGCTCGCCGAGACCGCCATGGATGTCATGCAGCTCTACGCCCGCCTCTCCCCCGATATCGTGAGACGCTGGCAGGAGGGGGCGGAGCTGCTTCCGCCTGCCGCCGACCGAAAGGGCCTCGTCCGGATGAAGGGGCGCGGGCTCGGCCGCCCGCAGGACGAGGCGACGCTCTACCTCGACGAGAAGAGCCGCGTCATCGACGAGATCGAGGTGAAGACGACCGTCGCGCCAGAGATCCGGGACATCGCCTTCCTCAGGGCCGAGTTCGAGAAGCTCCCCGCGCCCGGCGCTCCGCCCGGCCTGCGGATTCCCGGCCGGATTTTCCTGAACATGCAGTTCCAGGGCCGGCGCGTGACGCTCGAGATGACGACGACCGACTTCAGCTCCTGGCCTTGAAGCGCCGAGCCGGTCGATCGCCCCTCCCCCCCGTCGTCACATCGAGGAGACGCCGTCCTTCCGGCGGCTCGCCGCCACGGTTCCCCCGGCCACGAGGAGTGCGACTCCGCACGCCACCAGGACGGACGGAGCTCCCGCCACGGAGGCTGCCGCCCCGGCAGCCAGGTTCCCGAGCGGCATCCCTCCCCGGAACGCCAGCCCGTAGATGCTGACGACGCGGCCCCGGAGGGAATCGCCGACGCTCGTCTGGACGAGAGTCATGAAGCTCGAGAAGATGACCATCTGGCAGGCTCCCGCCGCCACGAGGAAGGCGAACGAAAAGTTCCGGCTATACATCAGT
>CAVOJA010000083.1:0-63169 GCA_963696015.1 uncultured Holophagales bacterium | reverse complement strand
GGCCTGACGGAGGAGCTGCTCGCGGCCTTGCCGGGGGTCTCCGAGGTGCACTCCACCGGCGAGGGATGGTCCCTCGGCGTGAGGACGCTCGCCGAGACGGTCCCGGCCCTGCTCGCCGCCGTCGACTCGTCCTCCGCGCGCCTCCTGACCCTCGCGACCCACCGCGCGACGCTCGAGGACCTATTCGTCGCGAAGACCGGACGGAAGCTCCGTGATGCGTAAGCACCTTCCGCCCCTCGTCGAGCTGACGCTCGCTCGCCTCCGGGAGTTCCTCCGCGAGCCCGAGGCGCTCTTCTGGGTCTTCGCCTTCCCGGTCCTTCTCGCGCTCGCGCTGGGCCTCGCGTTCCGCGGGAAGGCACCCGAGAAGATCCCGGTCGGGATCGCCGAAGGGCCGCGCGCCGCCGCGACGGCCGACGCGCTCGTGAGCTCGCCGGGCCTCGCTGCCCGCGTCTACGGTGCCCGGGCCGGTCGGGAGGCCCTCCGCACCGGGAAAATCTCCCTCCTCGTCGAGGAGGAGGACATGGGTCCCGTCTACCGCTTCGACCCGACCCGGCCGGACGCCCGCGCCGCCCGCCTCGAGGTGGACGACGCTCTCCAGCGCGCCGCCGGCCGCGAGGACCCGCTCCTTCCCCGCGAGGCCCGTGTTACGGAGACCGGCTCGCGGTACATCGATTTCCTCGTCCCCGGCCTCCTCGGGATGAACCTGATGGGAACCGGGATGTGGGGCCTCGGATTCTCGATCGTCAACGCGAGGGTGAGGAAGCTCCTGAAGAGGCTCGCGGCGACGCCGATGCGCCGGAGCGAGTACCTCTTCTCGCAGATGCTCGCGCGGCTCGTCTTCCTCGTCTTCGAGGTCGTGGTCCTCGTCGGGTTCGCCTGGCTCGCCTTCGGGGTCGCGGTCCGAGGCTCCTTCATCGCCCTCGCGTTCGTCTCGCTCCTCGGCGCGGCGAGCTTCTCGGGCCTCGGGCTCCTGATCTCGTCCCGCACGAAGACCATCGAGGGCGTCAGCGGGCTGATGAACCTCGTGATGCTCCCGATGTGGCTTCTTTCGGGGACGTTCTTCTCCTGGGAACGCTTCCCCGAGGCCATTCACCCGCTCATCCGGGCGCTCCCGCTCACGGCGCTGAACGACGCGCTCCGGGCCGTGATGACGGAAGGGCGCCCCCTCTCGACCGTCGGCCTCGAGCTGGGCGTCCTCACCGTCACCGGCGTCGTCTCGTTCCTCGTCGCCGTCCGGGTCTTCCGCTGGCAGTGACTACCAGGGCACGGTCTTGCCGTCGGCCCCCTTCGCGTCCTTCTTCGGATCGTCCGCCGGAAGACGGAACGGGAGCTCGACGTCCATCTCCTTGTTCTTCAGGACGAGCGTGTAGCGGCCCGACGTCCAGCCACCCGCCGGCGCCTCGAAGAAGAGGTCGCCCCGGGAGAGCATCGAGGACCCGCCCCCGATCTCGTCCTGGACCACCGGTCCGCCGGGGTACGTGAAGAACGGGATCCTCTGTTCGAGCCTCTGGTTCGGAAAGTAACCGTTGATCGGGTCGCGGGAGGCGGAGGCCTTCTGCTCCACCCAGCGGACGTCCAGCCCCTCGGAGAGCCGCCTCTGACCCGGGAGCGGAAGCCTCTCGCCCCCAGGGGTCGACAACGAGACGTCCTCCCGGTTCAGGTCGACGGCGCCCCCTTCGGCGGCGAACGCGAGCTCCAGCAGGAGCCAGGGCTCCTTCTCGAACGTCTGATTGGCATAGCGCCAGGAGAGGACCGCCCTCACGTTCGAGTCCTTGTACTGAACGACGGTCTTGCCGAGTCTCTTCACGGGCGAATCCGGCGGGACCGCAGAGGCGCCGCTGGCGAAGGCGAGGCTGGTGGAAAGGGCGATCCATCGATAGGTCCGCAACATCGAGATCTCCTCCTGTCCTCGTGAGGGGTCGCTTCCCCGTCACGAAGACGAGCTCGCGTTCCCCGCTGCACATCTTGCGCCAGCCGACGGAGTCGACCCCGGCGTAAACGAAAGCCGCTCCGCTGCCGTCTGTCCGTGTGTCCGGGGCGAACGGGAATCCCGAGGTCACGGACGAGGAAAGGAGACACACCATGAGACAGACGACGAGGAGGCTCGCGACCACGGCGGTTGCCCTCGGCCTGTTCCTCGCCGGGAGCGCCGCCCTCGCCGGACAGGGGTTCCGCGGGGGGCGGGAGCAGGCTCCCGGCCGGGGACTCCGGGCCACTCTGGCCGCACTGGACCTGACGGACGCCCAGAGAGCCGGTG
The DNA here is from genome assembly GCA_963696015.1 of uncultured Holophagales bacterium. Taxonomy (GTDB): domain Bacteria; phylum Acidobacteriota; class Thermoanaerobaculia; order UBA5066; family UBA5066; genus UBA5066. The sequence goes on along the minus strand of CAVOJA010000083.1, from coordinate 60,912 downwards.
TGAAGGAGCTTCTGGACGTCGAGAGGCCGAAATACGAAGCTCTTCGCCAGGAGGGGCGAGCCGCCCGGGAGGCGCTCCGGACGGCCGCGGGGTCCGAGACGCCCGACCCGGCCGCCGTCGGGACCGCCTTCCTGCGCGTCGACGCCCACCGGAAGGCTCTGCGCGCCGAACGGGAGTCGTCCCGGCAGAAGCTCGAAGCGCTCCTCACTCCCGAGCAGCGGGCGAAGCTGGAAGGGATCCGTGAAGGACGGCGGGACCTCCGAGGCGCAGGCTTCGGGCGCGATCTCCGCCCCGGTCGAACCGGCGGCGCGGCTCGCTTCTGAGCCAGCCATCCCCGACCAGGCCGATTCGTGAGAAGCGGGGCGCGAACGCGCCCCGCTTCTCGCACTTCCGGCGACCAGCTGCGTGGCTCGCGTCGAACCGTCCGGCTTCGTCCCCGGCGGCCCCTATAATCGCCGCTCGCGAAAACGCCCCGAAAAGGCCCCCGTTCCGGCGAGGCGCTCAGGAGATTCGAGAGATGAGCAGCATTCCAACCGCGTCGTACGACGTCGTCGTCATCGGCTCCGGTCCCGGCGGCTACGTCGCCGCCGTCCGCGCCGCCCAGCTCGGCCTGAAGACTGCGATCGTCGAGAAGGACGCAAAGGTCCCGGGCGTCGGCCTCGGCGGCACGTGCCTTCACCGCGGCTGCATCCCGACGAAGGCGATGCTCAAGTCGGCGTCCCTCTTCGACGAGGTCCGTCACGCCGCGGACTTCGGCGTAAAAGTCTCGGGCGTCGAGCTCGACTTCGACGCCGTCCGGAAGTTCCGCGACAAGGTCGTCGTCAAGGGCGCCCGCGGCGTCGAATACCTGATGAAGAAGAACGAGGTCGACGTCGTCCCCGGGTTCGGGCGCCTCGACGGCCCCGGCCGGGTCCGCGTCGCGGTGGCCGTCCCCGAAGGAGAGAAGGTCCTCGACGCGAAGAACGTTCTCCTCGCGACGGGTTCGGCTCCACGCGACCTCCCCTTCCTGAAAGCGGACGGCGTGAGGATCCTCAACTCCGATCACGTCCTGAAGTCGACGCACGTTCCGAAGTCCGTCCTCGTCATCGGCTCGGGCGCCGTCGGCTCCGAGTTCGCGTCGTGCTACGCGCGCTACGGCGCGAAGACGGTCCTCGTCGAAGTCCTCCCTCGCCTCCTTCCCGTCGAGGACGAGGAGGTCTCGAAGGAAGTCGAGAAGTCGTTCAGGAAACGCGGCATCGAGTGCTGGACCGGGACCGCGGTCGAGGCCGTGTCCGAGAACCCGGACGGGACGCTCAAAGTCGCTGCGAAGACCGTCGACGGAGTCTCGAAGGTGTGGGACGTCGAGTGGGTCATCCTGGCCGTGGGCCGCCGGCCCGTCACCGAGGGTCTCGGCCTCGAGGCCGCCGGCGTCGCGACCGAACGGGGCTACGTGAAGGTCGACGCTCACCAGCGGACGAGCGTGGCCGGCGTCTATGCCATCGGCGACTGCACGCCGACGATCTGGCTTGCCCACGTCGCCTCGGCCGAGGGAATCGTCGCGGCCGAGACGATGGCGGGACACCCCACCGTCCCGATCAATCGCGACCAGGTCCCGGGGTGTACCTACTGTGACCCCGAGGTCGCCTCCATCGGCCTCACGGAGGCCAGGGCGAAGGAGCGCGGCTTCGAGGTGAAGGTGGGGAGGTTCGGATTTCAGGTCCTCGCGAAGTCGGCCATGGAGCACACGAACGAGGGGTTCGTGAAGATCGTCTCCGATCGCAAGTACGACGAGGTGCTCGGCGTCCACATCGTGGGCCCCCACGCCACCGAGCTGATCGGCCAGGCGGCGGCGTTCCTGCGCTGCGAGGCGACGACCGAAGAGATGGTCCGGACGATCCACGCGCACCCGACGCTCTCGGAGGCGCTTCACGAGGCTGCCGAGGCGGTCAGCGGACACAATATCCACGGCTGACCGCGGCCGGGGTCTCCCCCTCACTGCGGCCCGGCGGTTTCCGCCGGGCCGATTCGCCTCGACGGGGTTTCGACTGAGGATCCTCCAGCTCTGCCCGAAGGTCCCCTGGCCCACCGACGACGGCGGGCGGCTCGCGATGCGGGTCCTCGCCCTCTCGCTGCGTCAGGCGGGCGCGGACTTGAGGACGCTTTCGCTGAACCCCGGGAAGCACCGCGTCGACCCGTCCACCCTCCCCGAGGAAGCCCGCGATCTCCGCCTCGAGGCGATCGACGTCGACACGTCGGTCCGGGTCTCCGGCGCCATCAGGAGCCTCGCCCTCGGCACCTCGTACAACGTCGATCGCTTCTATTCGAGGCCGTTCGAGATGCGCCTGCGGCAAGTCGTCCGCGATGACGCCCCCGACCTCGTCCTCCTCGAGAGCCTCTACATGATCCCGTACGTTCCGGCCCTGCGCGAGGCCACCGGAGCGCGACTCGTGCTTCGCTCCGTCAACGTCGAGCACGAGATCTGGGAGGGACTCGCGCGAGGCGAGAACGGAATCGCCCGGAGGCTCTATCTGGGTCACCTCGCGCGGCGGCTCCGGAAGCTCGAGGTTGCGACACTGAACGACGTCGACGCCATCGCCGCGGTCACACCAGAGGACGCCGGAACCTACGCCCGCCTCGGAGCGACCGGGGCGCTCCACGTCGCCCCGGTCGGAATCGAGACATGCGAGTACCCCGACCGCTCTGGTCTCGGCGCCCCTCTCACCCTCGCCTTCCTCGGATCGCTCGACTGGAGACCGAACCTCGAGGCGGTGAGGTGGTTCCTCGAGAGCGCCTGGCCGATCGTGAGGCAGGCGGTTCCCCAGGCCCGGTTCCTCGTCGGCGGGAGCAATCCGCCGGTGGACCTCGCCGAGCGCCTTGGCGCCGAGGGCGTCCGCTTCCTCGGCCGCGTGCCGGACGCGCGCGACTTTCTCGCGTCTGGAGCGGCCATGGTCGTCCCCCTGCGTTCCGGCGGCGGCATGCGGGTCAAGATCCTGGAGGCGATGGCCCTTGGCGTTCCGGTCATCTCGACCCATCTCGGAGCGGCCGGGATCGGCGCCCTCGACGGGACGGAAATTCTCCTCGCAGATGGTCCGGACGCTCTGGCTGCGGCCTGCGCCTCCCTCCTGCTCGAGCAGGATCGGGCCGTGGCGATCGGGCGGGCTGGAAGACGGCGGGTTCACGAGGCCTTCGACGCCGGCGGAATCGGTCGGCGCTTCCTCGACTTCCTGGAGTCCCTGGTCGCCCAGCGCCGCCCCACCTGAGTCGCTTGCTGTCGCTGGACTCGGTCAAACGGGTCTGCAATCGACCCCGGGTCAATGCCTGCGCCGGCTTTTCGAGACCACGTAGCGATATCTGACCCGAAAAGCCCCTCCTGCACTACAGAACGACTGGCACGTTTCTCGCGTAAGGAGACGGAATCGAACGACCGGATATCGAGGAGGAGAAGACGTTGAACGCCAAGCCCCTGCTGATCGCTCTGTTGCTCCCGCTCGCCCTCACGGCGACCGCTGCCCAGCCTCTCGCAGATCGACGTGGCTACGACCAGCCCGTCGTGCTCGAAGGAGCCGACACGGCTTCGCAGCCGCTCGAAGGGCGTCGTGACGTTGACCAGCCCTTCCTGTTCGAGGGGGAGGAGTGGGCCAGCCACCGGGCCTTCGTAGAGGCCGGTCGCAGGTGCCAGACGTTCCATCCCGACGCGGACACCGCCGCCGCCCTCGAGGAGGAGTTCCTCTTCGAGCTGAGCCAGCGGCCCCGGTTCGAAGCGCTCTTCACCGTAGGGACCGTCATTCCCACCTACGTCCACGTCATCACGAACGGGACCGCCGGCAACGTCAGCGATCAGATGATCGCCAGCCAGATCTCGGTCCTGAACGCGGCCTACGCCAGCACCGGCGTCTCCTTCAGCCTCGTCTCCACGGACCGAACGTCGAACGCCACCTGGTACACGATGTCCCCGGGTTCTTCCGCCGAGACGGCCGCGAAGAACGCCCTGCACAGGGGTTCGGCCAACGACCTCAACATTTACATCGCCAACCCGGGCGGCGGCCTCCTCGGCTGGGCGACCTTCCCGTCGAGCTACCAGAGCGCCCCCCTCAAGGACGGCGTCGTCCTTCTCAACTCCTCGCTCCCGGGCGGCACCGCGGCCCCCTACGACCTCGGCGACACCGGCACCCACGAGGTCGGCCACTGGATGGGCCTCTACCACACGTTCCAGGGCGGCTGTAAGACCGGAACCAAGGGCGGCGACTACGTTGCCGACACGAACGCCGAGAGGAGCGCCGCTTACGGCTGCCCGACCGGCCGCAACACGTGCACCGGAACGAAGTACCCCGGCAACGACCCGATCGAGAACTTCATGGACTATACCGACGACTCCTGCATGTACCTGTTCTCGGGCGGCCAGATCAGCCGCATGCGCGCCCAGTGGGACGCATACCGCGCCGGCAAGTAAGCCAACCCGAAATCCGGAGGACCAAGAGGGGAGCGACCGCCCGGCCGCTCCCCTCTTAGTCCTCCGGCCAAACCGACCCGTGCCTCACTTCGCGGGACGCCCGTTCCCCTCCCGCGATCCCGCGTGGCCCGCGCCGGCTCCGCCGTCCTCCTCCTCGTCCCCGTCGCTCTCGGAGTCCGCTCCCTGCGCGGGCGCCCCGTCGAGGCCGCCCGCGTGGCCCGGCAGGGCCGTCTCGAGACGATCGTCGTCAGCGGCCGGGTCCTGGCGCGATCGAAAGCCTCCCTCGACTCGACGGTCACGGAGAGGGTCGAATCGGTCCTCGCCGAGGAGGGTGACCGCGTAAGGGCCGGCCAGCTCCTCGTCCGCCTCGACGACCGGGACCGGGAAGCGGACGCCGCGCGGGCCGAAGCCCGCGCGCGGCTCGAGCGTTCGCGCGGGACCAGCCCGCGGGCGGCCGAGGAGGAGCGGACGCAGGCGACGCTGATGCTCGCGACCGAGCGCCGTCGAGCCGGGCGACGTCGTGTCACCCGGGAGGGCCCTCCTGACGAAGGCGCTGGACCGGGAAACGCAGACCCTCGCGCGCCCGACGAAAAGAACCTCCCCGCCCTCCGGGCCGGTCAGAAGGCACGCGCCTCCGCCGATGCCTTCCCCGACCGCTCGTTCGCCGCGGAGGTGATCTCGATCTCCCCGGGCGTCGACCTCGCCCGCGGCACGGTCGACGTGACGCGGCGTGTTCCCGATCCACCCGAGGATCTGAAGACCGACATGACCCTCTCCGTCGAGCTTCCGACGAATCATCGACATGGGACCCCGGATGACGGCCGGGGAGCTCCGGGTCGACGCGACGAACGCCGTCCTCGGGGTCGAGCTCGCCGCAGACCTCGGGTTGACGGTCGGCGACAAGGTGCGCCTCGCGACGCCTGCCGGCCGCTCCGACACATTTCTCGTCGCAGGCATCTTCGACGTCGGGAACGAGGACCCGAACGAGCTCTGGGTCTTCGCGTCCGGGCGTGCTGCACAGGCCCTCCTCGACCTGGCGAGCGGGATCTCCACGACCGAGATGTTGGTCGCCGAGATCTTCGCCGCAGAACGGGTCGCGGAGGAGTTCGTCGCCCGGACCGGCCTCCAGGCCGACAGCTGGATAATCCAGTTCTTCTTCGTCGCCGTCGCGGTCGCCCTCGGCATCGCGAGCGACCTCGTCGTCTCGGTCGTGCCGAAGTTCCGCGAGATCGGGATCCTGAAGGCGATGCGGACGCGGACAGCCCAGGTCGTCCGGATCGTCCTCGTCCAGGGAACGGTCCTCGGGCTCGCGGGCTCGGTCTTCGGGTCGGCCCTCGGTGCGGGCCTCTCTTTCCTCTTCGCCTCCCTCGCGAAGAACCCAGACGGATCCGCCCCTTTCCGGTGAACCTGTCGCACGGCCTCTTCCTCGGCGCGACCGCGATCGCCACGTTCACGGGCCTCCTGGCGGCCGTCGCGCCGGCCGAGCGGCGCCGTCGCTCGACCCAACGGATTAGATCCGCTATGGCTGACCCGCTCGTCACCCTCGAGGGCGTCACGAAGTCCTTCGGCTCGGAGATCGCCGCCCAGGTCCTCCACGGCGTCGACCTCGCCATCCAACCCGCGGAGTTCACGGCCCCGGCCGGTCCTTCCGGGTCCGGCAAGAGCTCCCTCCTGAACCTCTTCGGCCTCCTCGACCGGCCCCCCCTCCGGCCGGATCCTCCTCGCGGGCCGGGAGACCAGCGGCCTGTCGGACGACGAGAGGAGCGCCGTGAGAGGGCAGAGCCTCGGCTTCGTCTTCCCGTTCCACCACAACCTCCTAGAGCTCACCGCTCTCGAGAACGTGATGATGCCGATGCTCGCGGCGAAGGATCGCGAGGTGAAGGGAATGCGCGAGCGGGCCTTCTCGCTCCTCGACGAGATCGGCGCGACCGACCGCGCCTCCTACCGCGCGACGAAGCTCTCGGGCGGCCAGCAGGAGCGCGTCGCCGTGGCGAGGGCCCTCGTCCTCGAGCCGCCTCTCGTCCTTGCGGACGAGCCGACCGGGGACCTCGACACCGAGTCGGGTGTCCAGGTCTTCGAGCTCCTGCGGAGGGTCTCCGCCGAGCACCGGACGGCGTTCCTCGTCGTCACGCACGACGAGCGGATCACCGCCCGCTGTGACGGGATCCTCACGATGGTGGACGGGAGAATCCGCTCGGACGAACGCAACGCGAGGAGCTGAAAGTCGAGTACCGTCCGGCCCGGCCGGGCGGTACTCCCGTCAGTGAGGCCCGCGCCGCCTCAGAAGTAACGCAGCTCGATCGCCTTTCGCTCCAGCTCGGCGCGGAAATCAGGGTGGGCCACGTCGATGAGGGCCTTCGCCCTCTGGCGGATGGTCCTTCCGTAGAGGTTCGCCACGCCGTATTCGGTGACGACGTAGTGGACATCGTAGCGGGGCGTCACGACGCCGGCGCCGGGCCTGAGCATCGAGACGATGCGCGTGAAGCGCGTCCCGTCTTTCCCGTCGCCGCTCGAAGGCAGGCCGATGATCGGCTTGCCGCCGCGGGAGCGCGCTGCGCCGCGGATGAAGTCGAGCTGCCCGCCGACGCCCGAGTAGAGCCGGGGGCCGATGGAGTCGGCACAGACCTGGCCGGTCAAGTCGACCTCGATCGCCGAGTTGATGGCGACCATCCTGTCGTTCTGCCGGATGATGTACGGGTCGTTGACGTACTCGGTGGGACGCATCTCGACGACCGGGTTGTTGTCGACGAAGTCGTACAGCTTCTTCGAGCCGATGAGGAACCCGGCGACCATCTTCCCCTTGTCGATCGTCTTCCTCTCTCCCGTGACGACGCCCTTCTCGTACAGCTCGATGACTCCGTCCGAGAACATCTCCGTGTGGATGCCGAGGTGCTTCTTCTCCTTCAGGTAGTAGAGGACGCCGTCCGGTATCGCGCCGATCCCCATCTGCATCGTCGAGCCGTCCTCGATCAGCTCGGCCACGTGCTGGCCGATCCGCATCGAGAGCTCGGACGGCGTTCCCATCGTCATCGTGAAGATCGGGTAGTCGACCGGGACGATCTTGTGGATCCGGCTGATGTGGATGAAGGCGTCACCGAGCGTCCGCGGCATCTGCGGGTTCAGCTCGGCGATGACGAGCTTCGCGGACTGGGCGGCGGACCGGTTCGTCGACACCTCGACGCCGAAGGAGCAGAAACCGTGCTCGTCGGGCGGCGTGACGTGGATGAAAGCGACGTCGAGCGGGAGGATCCCTTCCGTGAAGAGCCCCGGGACTTCGGAGAGGCGGATCGGCGTGAAGTCCGCGCGACCCTCGTTGACGGCCGCGCGGACACCTTCACCGATGAAGAGCGTGTTGACCCGGATGTGCCCGGCGAGCTCCGGATCGGCGTAGGGCGTCTTCCCGAGCGTCAGGATGTGACAGACCTCGACGTCCGTGAGAAACGGGGCCCGCTCGATCAGGGCTTTCATGAGGACCTGGGGTACCGAGCAGTTTCCCGTCAGGTAGACGCGGTCGCCCGACTTGACCGCCTGGACGGCCTCCTCGGCGCTCACGATTCGGTTGTGGTACGTGTGGAGCCAGCTCATCGTGGTTCGTTCGCTTCCTGTCCTCAGATGACGGGACAGGTATAGGAAACGCGCCTGAAATTCCGAAGCTCGCCCGCGTGGGTCACGATGCCGTGAGCGAAGGCAGGGTCCGCCGCGGCGGCCTCCTCCACGCCCTGGACGACGACCCTCTCGATCCAGGGCGCCGCCGCGTTGAGGAAGGCGTGCGTCGAGGTCCGGGCGACGACGCCGCCGAGGTTCGGGATGCAGCAGTGGACGACGCCGCTCTCGACGTAGGTCGGCGACTCGTGGGTCGTCGGTCGGGAGGTCTCGGCACAGCCCCCCTGGTCGATGGAGAGATCGATGAAGAGGGCGCCCGGCTTCATCTTCCGAAGTATCGCCCTCGTCAGGATGACGGGCGCCCGCTCGCCCGGGACCATGACCGCGCCGACGAAGACGTCGGCGTACTCGGCAGCCCGCGCGACGTGGAACGGGTGCGCGACGACGGTGTTGAGCTTGCCGGAAAGGGACTCGTCGATCCTCTGGAGGCGCGCGAGGTCGCTGTCGAGGACGGTGACGTGCGCTCCCATTCCCAGGAACGCCCGCGCCGCTGCTTCGCCGGCCACGCCGGCGCCCACGACGACGACCTCCGTCGGCGGGACACCTGCGACCCCTCCGATCAGGCGGCCGTGCCCCCCCGCGTCGTTCTGGAGCAGACGGGCGGCGACCTGCGCGGCCATGCGGCCGCCGATCTGGCTGAGCGGCTTGAGGACGGGGAGCGAGCCGTCGGCGAGCTGGATCTGCTCGTAGGCGATCGCGGAGACGCGCTTCTCGAGGAGAACGTCTATCTTCCCGGGGTGCGCCGCCGCGAGGTAGAGGTAGCCCATCAGCGCCTTGCCCGGCTGGAGCCATTCGAGCTCCCGCATCGTGGGGCGGCTCACCTTCAGGACGAGGTCCGCCCGGCGCCACGCTTCCTCGGCGGTGTGCACGATCGTCGCTCCCGCCTGGCGGTACTGCTCGTCGGTGAACCCAGCGCCGTTGCCGGCGCCCGCCTCGACGAAGCAGGGGTGCCCGGCCCCCCGGAGCATCCGCACCCCGACGGGCGAGATCCCCACCCGGAACTCGTCGGGGCGGCACTCCTTCGGAATGCCGATGTTCATCGTGCGCTCCATCACTTCAGGCCGGCCAGCTTCGCCCGGTCGACCGAGCCCCAGACCTCGCGGACGATCCCGGGAGTGATGCCCGAGCCTTCGATCTCGACGAAGAAACGCTTTCCGACGACGACGTTGAGCTCGGCGTCGCCGCCGTCCTTCCGCCACTTCTCGACACCGGGGTTGCCGTCGAGCGTGATGCCCTTCTCGTAGCCCTCGGTCGACTCGCGCGCGAACTGGGCGGCCATCGTGATGACGGTGTAGAGCGGCGCGTTGAAGGCACCGTCGGTGATCTTCACGCGAAGGCTCTTTCCCTCCGCCGAGTAGCTCTGCTCGGCCATCGAGACCTTGAAGCCCATGGCGTTCGTCGTCTCGCCGCGCGGCTCTCCGTCGGCCGTCCACGCGCCGGGGACCTTTGGCAGGAGCTCGATGAGCTTCGAGAAGTGGACCGGCTCGACCGCCTTCATGTCCTGCGATTCCTTCGCGGCCTGCTCCGCCTTCTGGACGGCCTCCTGGATCTGGCCGAAGGCGGCGATGGGGTTCTTCGACAGCTCCTTTCCCTCGGCTTCGGGGGCTTCCTTCCTGCGGCAGCCGACGGATAGCACGAGGGCGCAAGCCCCCAGGATTACGAGAGTGCGGTTCCTCTTCACGGACGAATCCTCCTTCGCGAGGGGCGGCTCGAACGGGTCGCCGGCAGGGCCACCCGCCGTTTCGCGATGCGGCGAATTCTACAGAGTGAAGACTTCTCCGCATCTCTTCGCGCGAGCGATTGCCTGTCCCGGACGCCCGGGGACCGCAACGGAGCGCTCGCAAGCGGACGGGACCGCCGCGATCGGCGGTGGCACGGCTCTTGTAATGACCTTCGTCGAGAGAGAACGAAGATGTCGCAGGCCAACGTGGAACGAATCGTCGGGAGGCTCGTCACGGACGAGGATTTCCGGCGTGCCTTCCACGATGAACCCGAGCGGGTCGTTCACGGCTTGGCCGGCCGGGGCTGCGAGCTCACGCGCGCCGAGATCGAGGCCCTCGTCGCACTCGACCCTCTCACCCTGGAGCAGTTCGCCGACGCCTTCGATCCACGCCTCCAGAAAGCGAGCCTTCGTGGCCCCGTGGCAACCACGGGGACCGCTGGAAGGCTCCCGTGAACATGCTGATTGATCGCTGCCCCGGCTCCCGGACCTGGCGGAGGAGTCCCATCCCTTTTCCCCCACCTCCATTCCGCACCTTTCTGCCTTCCAAACAGGTCCACACCTCCTTTCCTCCATCCTCTTCTCTCCTGCGAAAAGGCCGGGCCGCCGGGGCATCGTGATCGACGACGCGGGCTGCGATCCGTCGCGGCTCGCACACCAGCCCTCGAGATGAACGCCGCCCCCCCTCATTGACCGCGCCGAAGCCTGGTCGCCCACATCTCGGACCTGGCCGGTCCTCGATGTCAGTCCAGGCGCGTTTCGATCCAGCGGAGGAGGTCGACCCGCTCGGCCCAGCTCTGAGCGTCGCTGATCTGGAGAAAGGCGTCCTTCTCTGCGCCGCCGAGCATCGCGAGGACCTTCATGCGCGCCGCGACATCGAAGAAACCTGCTACGACCCGGCCTGTCGCCTCCGGCGTGGCCCTCACCGCGGAGGCGGAGCCCATCAGCTCCTGTCGGAACCTCCGTCCCGTCGCAGGAGCCGGGATGTCGAACAGTGCCGCGACGGGGAGAGTGAGCCCCGCCTGCGTCGGCGATGGCTCGACACTCCCGTCCGCCGGCGGCGGGACGAAAAAGACGAGCTGCGGCGAAAGCGTCGCGAGCGTGTAGCCCGCTTCCTCCAGGGCCGCGAGCGCCTCCGCCACGCGGCGCAGGATCTCGATGCGCTCGAGGAGCGTCGCGTCGGGACGCTCCTTCGAGAGGTAGACGTCGAGGTCGATCGCTCCCTCGAGGAGCGGCCGGACGATCCAGACGAGAAAGAGGTCCTCTCCGATCCCCTGCCTCACGAGGTCGCGGAAGCTCCCGGGGAAGAGCTCGGGGTGCCGGAGGCGGACCGCGTTGAGATCGCCGAGGAGGACGCGCTTCTGCTCGTAGAAGGAGGCCTCCTCGGCTGCCGAACGAAACTCGAACGGGACCCCCACGAGACGGCGGCCGAACGGGTCGTGCAGCTCCGCGAGCGGGCGAGCCTGGCCGTCGCCCGGGTTCCGGGCCGCGAACGCCGCGTCGACGAGCCGGTACGGCCCGACGAACTCCTCCGGCGCACGACGGGGCGCCTCCACCGCGGCCTCGACCCGCGGAGCGGCGACGAGACGAGCCCTCTCCTCCGGCGTCGCGACGCGGCGCAGGGCCTCGAGCGAGCGGACGACGACCGGGAGCGGAGGGCGTTCCCGCCAGGAGGTCCGGCACATCGAGACGACGAGGCTCCGCAGGGCCTCCGGCAGGGTGGAAGGAAGCGTCACCGGCATCTCTTCGAGGCGTTCCTTCTTCTGCACGAGCGACGTCATGCTCGTGTAGAAGCCCTCAGGGAATCGGCCGTTGACGATCCGGACGAGGGTGATGCCGAGGGCGTAGACGTCCTTCGTCAGGACCATCCGCCGGCACTCTTCCGGGTCCTCCGGGGTCGTCTGGACGAAGTTCTCGGGAGGCATGTACGGGAGCGTGCCGTCGAGCGTGTTCGAGAGCCGATACTGGTAGAGCTGTTCGTCGACGGTAGAGACGATATCGAAGTCGATGAGGTTGACGCGGAGCCGAACGTCGCTCCCGGCCCGGCGCTCGTCGACGCAGAAGTTCTCCGGCTTCACGTCCCCGTGGACGAGGCCGTGCCGCGAGAGGTGGAGGAGACCTCGAGCCCCGTGCCAGGCGAGGTCGAGGAGGGCGCCGTAGGTGAGCCCACGCTCCATGACGTGGCGAGCGAGCGTCGTTCCCGGCGCGAAGTCGAACAGCTCGCACGCGTCGCCGTCGACCGTCCCGCTTCCCCAGAAGCGCTGGAGCACCGGGTGCCTGTGGAGAACGGACAGGCGCTCCCTCACGAGCTCGTTCCGGCGGCGTCGCATCTCTTCCTCGACGGCCGACTCGGCCGGGATGAGGCGCCTCACGACCAGCTCCCTCCCCGAGAAAAGGTCCGCCGACCGGGAAACCGTGTTCATCCCCCCCTTGCCGAGAGGCTCGAGACGTTCCAGCGGGAGCAGAGCGGGGCGCCCGTCCTCCTCCGCCGACAGGAGGGAAAACCCGCGCGGCCCGGTGGCGGCCGACCCGAGCGGTTGGCGCCCGAGCTCGGCTCGCACCCGATCCACGACCTTCACCCAGGCGGCTGGCGCGGCGGCAATCTCCCGTGCCGCACGACCGACGAGACGGCGCGCGGCCCGCAGGGACTTCGCCGCGCGTCGCCGGGGCCCGCCGGGCGAAGCGGCGTTCACGCGTCCCCGGCCGCCGCCGCTGCGAGGGCGGAGACCGCTCCATTCGATCGGTTCGCCTGGCTCGGCATCGTCGAAACCTCCGGGGCAGCTGCCGCCGGAAGTCTAGCGGCTCGACCGCCCCGATTCACAAAGCCCAGATTCGAATGCGTCCGTCGGCCCCCGCGTTCGCGAGGAAGCGGTTGTCGGGCGAATAGCCCAGACCGTAGACCCCCTTGATCGGGACGTCGATCGTGGAGAGGAGCGCGCCGTCGACCGCCGAGCGGATCTGGATCGCAAAGTCGATCGACACCGCGAGGCTCGCTCCATCGGGTGAGAACGCCACCTGCGTCACACCGGGACGCCCGAGGCGGACGGCGAAGAGCTCGTCCCCGCCGTCGACGCGCCGGAGACGAAGCATCCCCTCCGCGCCGGTCGTCGCGAGAAGAGCGCCGTCCGCGGAGAGCGCCATCGACGCAATTGCGGTCTGGTGACCTGCGTACGCTCCGACCTTCACACGCCTCTTCACGTCGACGCGGTGGACCGATTCCGTCCCGGCGACCAGGAGCGAGCCGCCGTCCCGGGTGAAGACGAGCGAGAAGAGCCTCCGGTCGAGGAGCGGCAGCGTCGCCACCTCGTCGTAGTTTCCGTCCCAGAGGACCGCACGTGCCTTCGTCGAGATCGTCGCGAAGCCGCCCGTCGGCGACACCGCCGCGGACACCTGTCCGTCGAGGACGTCCAGCTCCCGGCCGCCGGGGAAGGACCAGATCCGGGCCGTCCCGTCGGAGGAGCCGCTCGCGAGAAGCCCGCCGTCGGCCGAGAAGGAGAGCGTGTTCACGCTCGCCGAGTGCCCCTCGAACGCTCCGTCCGGCGCGAACGAGGGGACCTTCCAGAGCCGGATGCGGGCGTCCTGGCCGCACGTGACGAGGGTCTCTCCGTCGGCCGTGAAGACCGCTCGCTGTGCGTGCTTTCCGTGGGCGTCGAAAACCGCGATCGGCTGGGCCATCGTCGTCCTCCTCCCGGGGCCTCCCGGATCTCGTCCTCGCGAGCTTACGCGCGCCATTCCCTCGTGCGATGAGAGCTTCCGCCCGTTCCCGCGACGCCTCGCGAGGGCTAAACTGCTCCATTCTGGTCCGAGGAGGGTCGCATGGCCGAGACGCCCGGAGTCTGTGGCAACCCGCTCTCACGCCGAGCGTTCCTCGCCGCGTGCGCCCCGCTCGCCGCTTGCACCCGGGGCCGGTCCGAGCCACCTCGACCGAGGCCGGTCGCGTTTCCTCTCGAGCGTTTCCTCAGCGGCGTCCGGGCCACCGTCAGCGTCTCGGGACATCCGGTCGAGATCCTCCGGTCCGCCTCGGGAGTCACCGCCCGTTCACTCCTCTGCACGCACCAGGGGTGCGAGGTCTCCTGGTCGGAGGCCGACAACGCCTACGCCTGCCCCTGTCACGAGGGGACGTTCGACGCCGAGGGTCGCCCGAAGGCGGGCCCTCCGCCGAAGCCTCTGCCGACCCTCCCCGCCAGGATCGACGGACCGCTCCTTCTCGTCGGACCGTAGGCGCGAATGACCCTCCCCTCGCTCATCCTCACGGGGGCATCCGGGTTCGTGGGCCGGCATCTGCTCGAGTCCCTCGCCGGGGAATACAGGATCTTCGGGATCGCCCGCCGGTCCCAGGTCCGCTGCGGGGCGCCGGTACACCCGAACATCACCTGGTTCCAGGTCGACATCGGCGAGCGCGAGCCCCTCTCCGAGGTCTTCCGGATGATCCGGATCCTCGGAGGGGCCGACACCGTCGTCCACCTCGCCGCGCACTACGACTTCACCGGCGAGGAGCACCCCGAGTACCGGCGGACGAACGTGGAGGGCCTGAGGAACACGCTCGACTTCTCGCGCGAGCTCGGCGTGAAGCGCTTCGTCTTCTCGAGCTCGGTCGCGGCCTGCCGGCTCCCCTCGCCCGGCTCCGCCCTCACCGAGGACAGCCCGCCCGACGGCGACCACGTCTACGCGCAGACCAAGGCGATCGGCGAGGCGATGGTGAGGGAGTACGAAGCGTCGTTCCCGTCGACCATCGTCCGTTTCGCCGCGCTCTTTTCCGACTGGTGCGAGTACCCCCCGCTTTTCATGTTCCTCTCGACGTGGCTCTCCCCCGCCTGGAACCGGAACATCCTCGGCGGCCGCGGCGAGTCCGCCATCCCGTACCTGCACGTCAAGGACGTCGTCGCGGCCCTTTGCCTCGTCCTCGAGAAGCGGCCGGGCGAGCTGGCACCTGGCGAGGTGCTGATCGCGAGCCCCGACGGCAGCACGAGCCACCGGGAGCTGTTCGACGAGGCGACGCGGGACCACGACGGCGAGGCGCGCAGTCCGATCCTGATGCCGCGCCCCCTCTGCGGGCCCGGGATGTGCGGCCGGGCCCTCCTCGGCCGCCTGACGGGCGACATGCCGTTCGAGCGTCCCTGGATGGCGAGGTACATCGACCTGAAGATGACCATCGACGCGAGCCGGAGCCGGGCCCGGCTCGGCTGGGCGCCGCGGCCCCGCCTCGAGCTGCTCCGGCGCCTCCCGTTCCTGATCGAGAACCTCAAGACGGACCCTCTCGAGTGGAACCTCAGGAACCGCGCCGCGATGAAGGAAGTCCACTTCCCATCGAACCTGAGGCTTCACCGGCTCCTCGAGAAATACGAGGATGACGTGATCTCCGCCTATCACGGCCACCTCGTCGGCCCGCACGGGCCGATCCGCTTCGCGAACTACCAGCGGATCTCCGAGGAGGAGCACGACTGGAACCACCGCGTAATCTTCGGCCACCTGAAGAACACGGTCCGCACGCGGGACAAGGCGGTCCTCATCTCCTACTGCCGGCAGCTCGCGGCGCGACGCTTCGAGCAGGGCTTCGCCGCCGACGAGCTCTGCGGCGCGCTCCTCGTCCTGAACCTCGTCGTCCACCGCGTCATCCGCCGGGACCCGCAGGCGAAGGGGGTGAGGCAGGAGCTCCTCGATTTCGTCACGGGCCCCCTCCGCCTCGGCTGCGACGAGATCCAGGAGGTCTTCGACGAGCTGACGGCCGCGCGCGCGCGCCAGGATCGGACCGTCGCGCCGCAGGCGGTCACCCGGGACGAGTGACCGGGCCGGCCCCCCCGGACCTCCGTCAGGCCGGCCTCGCGGGCGCTTGCCGAGCCAGGAACAGCGTGGCAATTCCCATGGCAGCGTCTGCGGCAGCCGACAGGGGGATGGACCACGCGTCC
The DNA here is from genome assembly GCA_963696015.1 of uncultured Holophagales bacterium. Taxonomy (GTDB): domain Bacteria; phylum Acidobacteriota; class Thermoanaerobaculia; order UBA5066; family UBA5066; genus UBA5066. The sequence continues at coordinate 45,194 of CAVOJA010000083.1, read as the reverse complement.
ACGCCGAGCGCCCACGTCGTCAGCAGGAAGACGACGGCGGTCGCCTTCGCGATGAGCAGGACGACGACGCCACCGTGGACGAAGCGCTCGACGAGGTAGGCCGTCGCGATGACGAAGTGGAAGATGCCGGCCTGCCTCGCGAAGAACAGGGGCGAGACGGCACCGAAGCCGCCGAATCGTGCTCCCCATTCCGTCGCGAAGAGGAGGAACGTCCCGACGGCGTAGCTGTGGAGCGCCACGAGGACGACCCACGCCGAGAGGACGCGGGCCCGGGATTCCCCGTTGCGCCCCTCACCGGCAGACGCGGCGATCACGCCGGGGAGCCCTCGTCTCCTGCCCACCAGGGTCGGGCCGGAGCGGCGCCCGTCTGGCGCTCCGCCCGGATCCCGAGCCGGCGCAGCTCGACGGCGACCGCCTCCGCGGCCTCGGGAATCGCCGCGGCAACGGCAGCCGTGAGGAAGAGTCCCTTCTCCACCCGGCCGGGGACGATTCCCACCAGCAGGACCTCCTCGGGCCCGCTCCCCGCCATCTCGAGGTAGAGGAGCGTCTCCTTCACCCCCGGGTCGTGAGGGCTCGTCCTCGGCCCCGGCGGGTACCTCAGGATCTCGTCTCTCCTGTAGAAGCGCAGCTCTCCCGCCTCCCCGGTCGACTTCACGGTGTCGACGAGGATGACGACGCGCGCCCCCCCGATGTGGGGGACGAGGTCGAGACCCGGCGTTCCGACGTCGGTCAGCGAGGCGCCGGGTCCGATCTCGTACTCCGCCCGAAGGTGCTCCACGACCCACGGCCCCGCCGCGTCGTCCCCCATCAGGACGTTTCCGAGACCGAGGACCCGGACCTCCGCCTCCTCGGCTCCGCCATTTCCTCCCACGCGCCGTCGCGCTACGCCAGCCTCACGCGGGCGATCTCGTTCCCCTCGACGTCGAGGGTGTGGATCGCGCAGGCGAGGCACGGGTCGAAGGAGTGGATCGTCCGGAGAACCTCGAGCGGCCTCTCGGCGTCGGCGATCGGGTTCCCGATGAGCGACGCCTCGTACGGACCCACCTGCCCCTTCGCGTCGCGCGGACCGGCGTTCCAGGTCGACGGAACCACGGCCTGGTAATTCGCGATCTTGCCGTCCCTGATGATGATCCAGTGCGAGAGGGTGCCGCGAGGGGCTTCGTGGAACCCGAAGCCGCGCTGCTCGCCGCTCGGGAACTCGGGCTTGCGGAAGATCTCCGTGTCGCCCTTCCCGATGTTCTCGACGAGGAGCTTCCAGTGCTTCTGGGTGATCTCGGCGATCATGCAGGTCCGGATCATGCGGGCCGCGTGGCGGCCGAGCGTCGAGTGGAGGATCTCCGGTCCGACCTTCGTCTTCGCGATCGCTCCCACCGTCTCCAGCGTCTTCACCGCCCAGCGGACGGTCGGCTCGTGCTTCAGCGCGAACCCGACGAGGACCTGGGCGAGCGGGCCCACCTGCATCGGCTTCCCCTGGAACCGCGGCGCCTTGACCCAGGAATACTTGCCGTCGTCCTCCCACTTGCCGTACTTCGGGACCGTGTCCTCGTCGTACGGGTGCTTCTGCCAGTCCCCGTCGTACCAGGCCCGGGCGATCGACTCCGTCACGTTCTCCTTGAAGTACGCGTCGCCGAAGGTCTTGATTTCCTTGACGCTTCCGAGGTCCCCGTTCATGATCGTCCCGCCCGGGAGGTCGAACGTCGTTCCGTTCTCGTCGAGCGGGAAGTCCGGAACCGCCAGGTAGTTCTTCACGCCGGCACCGTACGGCAGCCAGCTGGCGTAGAGCGCGCCGACGGCGCAGACGTCGGGGAAATAGACCTGCTCGATGAACTGCTGCACCTCGTCGAGGGCTTCCTTGACGAAGTAGAGCTTGCTCATGTTGAGCGTCGCCTCGTTGTCGAGGTTGATGGCGTTCGCCACGCCCCCGACGGCGAGGTTCTGGATGTTCGGCGTCTTCGAGCCGAGGAGGGCCACGACCTTGTTGACCTTTCGCTGGTACTCCAGAGCCTGGAGGTAGTGCGACACGGCGAGGAGGTTCACCTCGGGCGGCAGCTTCATCGCCGGGTGACCCCAGTAGCCGTTCGCGAAAATCCCGAGCTGCCCCGCCTCGACGAAGCCCTTGAGCCGGTCCTGGACCCCCTTCAGGACCGCCGTCCCGTTGTGGGGCCAGGGCGAGAGGCTCTCGCCGAGGGCCGACGTCTTCGCCGGGTCGGCCTCGAGGGCCGAGACGACGTCGACCCAGTCGAGCGCCGAGAGGTGGTAGAAGTGGACGATGTGGTCGTGCATCGCGTGCGCACCCACGATCAGGTTCCGGATGTACTGCGCGTTCATCGGGACACCGACGCCGAGCGCGTTCTCGACCGTCCTCACCGACGCGATCGCGTGCACCGTCGTGCAGACGCCGCAGAAGCGCTGCGTGAAGAGCCACGCGTCGCGGGGGTCGCGTCCCTTCAGGATCTCCTCGATTCCCCGGAACATCTGGCCCGACGACCAGGCGTTCTTCACGTGGCCGCCGTCCACCTCCACGTCGACGCGGAGGTGGCCTTCGATGCGGGTGACGGGATCGACGACGATTCGCTTGGACATTCGTGCCCCCTACGCGCGAGCCGTCCGCGTGGGCGCTTCCGCGCCCGGCGCCGACAGGATCGGGAAGTACTTGACCAGGACGACGTAAAGGATGACCTCGAGGGCGACGACGCCGAGGGTCACCATCATCTCCGCGAAGCTCGGGAAGTACCCGAAGTGGGCGCCCGGGCGGAACGCGACGATGTAGGCGTCGAGCCGGTAGACGGAGCCGGCCAGGATCATGACCATCGCGGCCCGGAAGAGGTTCCCCGCGTCGCTGCGCGCCGTCGACGAGAGGAGCATGAAGGCCGGCGCGAGGAAGAGGACCGTCTCGAGGAGGAACATCCCGGTGTAGAGGTCGAACGTCCCGAGGAGCCCGAGGCGGCCCCTGAGGGCGAGGTCGACGAACCGGACGAGGGTGAAGACTGCCAGGACCGGCACCATGACCCCTGCCAGGCTCGCCAGCATCGGCGTTTCCCTCCGCCTTCCGAGGACTGCGGATGTCAGCGCCGACTCGAAGACGATGACCGCGTAGCCCATGCCGAGGCAGGAGACGAGGAAGAGGAGCGGGAGGAGCGGGGTGTTCCAGAGCGGGTGCAGCTTCTGCCCCGTGAGGAGCATGACGGTGCCGAGCGACGACTGGTGCATCGTCGGGAGGAGGAGGCCGAGGGCGATCAGCCACGGGAGGGCCTTGTCGACGATCGGGGCCGCCTTCTCCGAGGTCCGCTTCAGGAAGCCCTCGGGGCCCTCGCGCCACTTCTCCATGAAGGCCGGCGAGAGCTCCAGCCAGAGGACGACGATGTACGTCATGACGCAGAGAGCGACCTCGAGGAGGGCCGAGTCGAGGTTCCAGTGCCACGGGAAGACCGGGATCCTGAGAAGGAGCCAGGGGCGCCCGACGTCGAAGTGGATCGCGATGGCCGCCAGCGTGTAGCCGAGCGCGCTCGTCAGGAGCGCCGGACGGACCAGCGGGTGGTACGTCCCCCGGTTCAGGATGTAGACGAGGAGCGCCACCGCGTAGCCACCGCAGCCGAGGGCCGACCCGACGACGACGTCGAAGGCGATCCAGAGTCCCCACGGGTAGCCGTCGTTGAGGGCCGTAGAGGCGCCGAGCCCGCCCGCGAAGCGGTAGACGAAGAAGAGGGCACAGAACGCGAAGACGCCGACGAGGATCCGGAAGGGGCGGGTCCAGAGCGGGCCGCCGACCGGCGAGTGGAGGTGGGCGTGGCCGCTCACTTCGCGCCTCCCGCGCCGCCCTGCGGCCCTTCGGGAGGGCTCTCCTGCCGTCTCTTCCGGTTCCGGAAGACGACGGCGCCGAGGACGGCGTAGAGCGCGACCGGCGCGACGAAGCCCTGGTAGATGCCGTGCTGGACCGTCTGCGCGACGAGCGGCACGGGCTCGGCCGAGAGGTCTGGCAGCCCGAGCTTCTCGAACGGGACGTGCGAGAGGTAGAGACACTGGGTTCCACCGGCTTCCGTTTCGCCGTAGACCCGGGCCGGATCGCCCTTCCTGTAGCCCTTGTATTTCCTCGGGTTCTCGGCGATTCGCCGTTTCGCCTCGGCCAGGAGGTCCGTCCTCTTGCCGTAGATCACGGCGTGGCGGGGGCAGACCTCGGTACAGCCCGGCTGCTTCCCTTCCTTCAGCCGGTGGTTGCAGAGCTCGCACTTGACGATCTTCGGGGCGAGCTTCTCCCACTCGAACTTCGGGATCTCGAAGGGGCAGACCATCTGGCAGTAGCGGCACCCCGAGCAGAAGTACGAGTCGTAGGTGACGATCCCGTGCTCGCGCTTCTGCAGGGCCCCGAGCATGCAGGCCCCGACGCAGGCCGGGTCGACGCAGTGCATGCACTGGGCCTTGAAGTAGCTGCGCTCGGGAGAATCCGGGTCCTTGTAGAGCTTGATGACGTTCTTCGTCTGCCCGTTGAGGTCGGACGGCATGTCCCAGAGGCCGCCGGAGAGCCGGGTGTCGGGCTTCTTGTCGTTCGCCTCGCGGCAGGCGACGACGCAGGACTTGCAGCCGATGCAGAGGGTCGTGTCGTACAGGAGCCCCACGGCGTCGGGGGGCGCCGCCTTCGCGACGCGACCGTGTGCGGGGAGGGCGATCCCGGCGGCCGCGACGGCTCCCGCAGCCGCCACGCCCTCGAGGACGGTCCGGCGATCGACGGCGGCCACGGTCAGCCTTCCTTCTCCGGGCCCCCGGCTCCACCGCCGGCGGGCGGCTCGGCACCCATCTTCCGGCTGGCCATGAACCCCGCCGCCAGCCCCGCTCCCACGAGTGCACCCGCCACTCCGGTCGCAACCGGGCTGATGCCCCCCTGCTTCGCAGCGATCGACGGGTAGGTGTCGGGCGGCGTCGGCCGCTCGATGTCGACCGTCGAGTGGAGCGGCGCCCGAAAAGCGAGCGCCTTCTCCGTGCAGCCGAAGCAGGGGTGCCCGAGCCCGATCGGCCAGGCGTCGACGACCTCGCCGAAGTGCTGGACGGAGCAGTTCGCGTGCGTCGCCGGCCCCTTGCAGCCCGTCTTGTAGAGGCACCAGCCCTCGCGGTGCCCTGCGTCGCCGAAGACCTCGACGAAGCGGCCGGCGTCGAAGTGGGCCCGGCGCGGGCAGTGCTCGTGGATCGTCCGGCCGTACGCGAATTTCGGCCGGCCGAGCTCGTCGAGAGCCGGAAGCGTTCCGAACGTCGCGAACTGGAGGACGACGCCGAGGAGGTTGTAGGGGTTCGCGGGGCAGCCCGGGATCGTGACGACCGTCTTGCCCTTCAGGACTTCCGGCGCGCCGGTCGCCCCGGTCGGGTTCGGGTCGGCGGACGGGATCCCTCCCCAGGAGGCGCAGGACCCGATGGCGATGATGGCTCCCGCCTTGGCAGCGACGGTGTTCGCGAGCTCGAGGGCCGTCTTTCCGCCGATCTTGCAGTAGACGCCGTCGTCCTTCACCGGGATCGCCCCCTCGATGACGAGGACGTACTTCCCCTCGTGCGCCTTCATCGTGTCCTCGAGGCACTTCTCTGCCTGGTGTCCCGCGGCGGACAGGAGGGTCTCGTGATAGTCGAGGGAGACGAGGTCGAAGATCAGCGTCGAGAGGGCCGGGTGCGAGGTCCTGAGAAGCGACTCGGTGCATCCCGTGCACTCCTGGAAGTGCAGCCAGATGACCGACGGCTTCAGCTTCTTCTCGACGGCCGCCTCCGCCATCTGCTCGGCGGCCGTGAAGGGGATTCCGACGGCCACAGCCGCGGCGGTCACGACCTTCACGAAATCCCGCCGGTCCACTCCCGTCGACTCCCAGGGAAGCAGATCTTCTTCGAACGCGCCCAACGATCTCATTTCCCGCCCTCCCACTGCAGACAAGTCCCGCATTACCGCGACTTCTTACCGCGTTACCGCAAAGGCCCCCAAGGGAAACAGGCTCCGGACGGGGCTAATTTGCGGCGGCGTCGAGGCGCACGTCATGGCGTGCCCGCATCATTTTTCGAAGGGCGAATCGAGTTCCGGGTGATGCAAGTCAATCAAGCGCGCGTCGACGTGAGTGTTCCGGGACACCCGGTCGCGCTGGTCGCCCCCGTTTCCTACGGCGCGCCGAGCCCGTAGGATGTGTCGCATGCCGACCGGAATGCTGCGCACCGTCTGCAACCGCGACTGCCCCGACGCCTGCGGGTTGATCGCCACCGTCGAGGACGGGCGGCTCGTACGGCTCGGCGGAGACCCCACCCACCCCGTCACCAGGGGCTTCCTCTGCTCGCGAACCTCGCAGTTCCCGGCGCGGCAGAACTCCCCGGACCGGCTCACGAAACCCCTCCTTCGCGATGGCTCGGGATTTCGCCCGGTCTCGTGGGACGACGCCCTCGCGTTCTCCGCCGAGCGCCTCCTGGCGATTCGCGCCGAATCCGGGCCCGCGGCAATCCTCCACTACCGCTCGGGGGGCTCCCTCGGCCTCGTGAAGAGCGTCGTCGACCTCTTCTTCGAGCTCCTCGGTCCGGTCACCGTCAAGCGCGGAGACATCTGCTCCGGAGCCGGCGACGCCGCGCAGGAGGCCGACTTCGGCGACGAGGAGTCACACGACCTCTTCGACCTCCGGAACTCGAAGGCGATCCTCCTCTGGGGGAAGAACCCGTTCGTCTCGAACGTCCACCTCCTTCCCCTCCTCAAGGAGGCCAGGTCCCGAGGGGCCCGCCTCGTCCTGATCGACCCCGTCCGGCACAAGACGGCGTCGCTCGCCGATGCGCACGTCGCGCCGCGGCCCGGGGGCGACATCTCGCTCGCCCTCGGCGTCGCTTCGCTCCTCTTCCAGACGGGCCGCGTCGTCTCCGAAGCCGCCTCCTTCTGCGAAGGTTTCGAGGCTTTCCGCACGCTTGCCCTCTCGAAGAGCCCCTCCTCCTGGGCGACGGACGCCGGGGTGCCCCCGGAGTCGCTCGAGCTCCTCGCCTCGACCCTCTGCGCGCGTCCCTGCAACATCCAGGTCGGCTGGGGGATGGGCCGCCGGACGAACGGCTCGGCCATCGTCCGCGCCCTCGACGCCCTCGGCGCCCTCACGGGGAACCTCGGTGTGCCGGGGGGCGGCGTCAGCTTTTATTCCAAGCGGCGTGGAGCCTTCGACACCTCCTTCCTCGAGAAGGCGCCGCCACGGACCCTGTCCGAGCCGCTCCTCGGCCGGGAGATCCTCGAAGCGAAGGAGCCTCCCGTCCGCGCCGTCTGGGTGACCGCGGGAAACCCGGTCGCGATGCTCCCCGACTCGGCGACGGTCGCGCGTTCGTTCGAGTCGAGGGAGCTCGTCGTCGTCGTCGACTCCTTCCTGACCGACACCGCCCGGCGGGCCCACCTCGTCCTGCCGACGACGACGCTCGTCGAGGACGACGACCTCATGGGCGCCTATGGCAACCACTGGCTCGGCGCATCGGTCCCCGTCGTCACCCCGCCGCCAGAGGTGAAGAGCGACCTCGAGATCGTCCAGCTGCTCGCCGCCGAGGTCGACCGTCGGATCGGCGCGGGCGCCGGCAGCGCCATCGCCCCGAAGATCGCGGGAAGCGCAAGGGAGTGGAAGAGGCGTCTCCTCCACCGGGTCGAGCCGATGGGCGTCACGGTCGAGCGACTGGAAAAGGAGTCCGTGAGGAATCCCCTTGCGGGCAACCTCCTCTTCGAGGGTGCGAGGTTTCCGACGCCGACCGGGAGGATGCGGCTCCTCACTGCCGCTCCCCCGCCGCCAGAGGACGAGCCGGGCTTTCCCTTATGGCTCTTCTCCAGCTCGACCGAGCGCGCCCAGAGCTCGCAGTGGGCCGGACCCGCTCCCACGATCGTCGAGGCGACGTGCCATCCCGACGCCGCCCCCGGCCTCGCCGACGGCGCCGAGGTGCTCGTCGAGAGCGCGATCGGGAGCCTCCGCGCCCGGCTGAAGCTCGACCCGGCCCAACGCCGAGACGTCGTCGTCGTCCCGAAGGGAGGGCATTTCGACTCCGGAACGTGCGCCAACGCCCTCGTGAAGGCCCGCCTGACCGACGCGGGCGAGGGGGCGGCCTACCTCGACTGCCGCGTCAGGATCCGCCCCTCATGACGGGCGGCGAACGTTCGCAGTCCCTCGATCCGCCCCGCGCCGCTCTGCGCGCCGCCCTCCGCGCCCACGAGTGCGACGGCGAGGCCGAGGAGCGAGACCGCGAGGCGATGCTCGCCCTCGTCGAGACCGAGCCTTCCTGCTTCGCCCGCACGACGTTCGCCCCCGGCCACTTCACGGGCAGCGTCTTCATCTTCTCGGCGGACTCGGGTCGCGTCCTCCTCCACCACCACCGGCGCCTCGACCGGTGGCTCCAGATGGGAGGACACGACGAAGGCGAGTCCGACCCGGCTGCCACAGCGCTGCGCGAGGGGCGCGAGGAGTCCGGCCTCGCGGATCTCGTCCTCCTCTCCCCGGCGATCCTCGACCTCGACGTCCACCCGATCCCGCCCGGACGAGGCGAGCCCGGACACTCCCACTTCGACATCCGGTACGCCGCCGTCACGCGCACGGCCACTGCCGCCCACCCCGACGAGGCCGAATCGCTCGGCCTCGCGTGGCTCCCGCTCGAGGAGGCCGCCCGGAGAATGGACGAGCCGGGCGCCCGTCGCGCGCTCGCGAAGGCCGCCCGGCTCCTCGGGACGTCGTTCTGACCCTCGGCGGGGGCTACATCATCTTGTCCGTCGACTTGTCGACGGCCGCGTCCATCAGCTCGGCCTTCTCGTAGAGGCCGTCGATCATCCCCTTGTATTTCTCGGCGACGACGCGCCGCTTCACCTTGAGGGTCGGCGTCAGCTCGCCTCCCTCGATCGAGAAGTCGGTCGTCAGGAAAGCGAAGTCCCTGATCCGCTTCTCGGAGGGCTCGTCCCCGTTGACGATCTCGATGGCCTGCCGGAACAGGGCCCTCACCTTCGGGCTGCGGATCAGGTCGGTCGGGTTCTTGAACTCCACGCCGTTCGCCGAGGCCCAGCCCTCCAGGCGCTCGAAGTTCGGGACGATCAGAGCCGAAAGGAACTTCCTCTTGTCGCCGATGAGGACGACGTTGGTGACGTAGCGGATGTGCTTCAGAGCATCCTCGATCGGCGACGGGGCGATGTTCTTCCCGTAGGCGTTGATGATCAGCTCCTTCTTCCGGTCGGTGATCGTCAGGAACCCTTCGCGGTCCACGACGCCGACGTCGCCGGTGAGGAACCAACCCTCCGCGTCGAAGACCTTCTTCGTCTCTTCAGGCTTGTTCCAGTAGCCGCGCATGACGTTCGGGCCCTTGGCGAGGACTTCGCCGTCCTCGGCGATCCGGATCGTCACCCCCGCGATGGCCTTCCCGACGGACCCGAGCTTCCAGGCGCCCGGCCGGTTGCAGGTCAGGACGGGGCTCGTCTCGGTCAGGCCGTAGCCCTCGTAGACTTCGACGCCGGCGGCCCAGAAGAACTCCGCGACCTCCTTGGACAGGGGCGCCCCACCCGACAGGCAGAACCGGAAGCGCCCGCCGAGCCGGGCCCGGATCTTCGAGAAGACGAGCCGGTCGGCGATCCTGTATTTCAGCGCGAGCCCCCCCGGGACCGGCCTCTTCTTCTCGAGCAGGGCGAGGCGCTCCTTCCCCACCTTCAAGGCCCACTGGAAGATCTTCTGCTTCGTCGGCGACTGGTTCTCGAGGTTCTGGAAGACCCGCGCGTGGATCTTGTCGTAGACGCGCGGCACCGAGCCGAACGTATGCGCCTTCACCTCGCCGAAATTGTCCGCGAGCTTCTCGATCGACTCCGCGTAGCTGATCGTCACGGCGCGGGAGAAGAGGACGTAGTCGATCATCCGCTCGAGGACGTGGGCGAGCGGGAGAAACGACAGCGCCACGGTTTCGGGCCCCATCTCGAAGAACGTCGAGGCGGTCGACACGTTCGAGACGAGGTTCCCGTGCGAGAGCACGGCCCCCTTCGGCTCGCCCGTCGTCCCCGACGTGTAGATGATCGTGGCGTGCGACTCGGGGTTGACGTTGGCGACCCGCTCGTCCCAGGCGCCGGGCCGCAGCTTCAACGCCTCCTCGCCCCGCTGGACGACTGTCTCGAACGAGAGGACGCCGTCGGCGTTCGGGACCTTTCCTTCGACGAGGACGACGTAGGCCAGAGCCGAGCAGCGGCTCCTCACCTCCATCACCTTCGCGAGCTCCTTCTCGTTCGAGACGACGAGGATCTTCGCGGTGCAGTCGCGGAGGATGTACTCGACCTGCGGGGCCAGGTACGTCGTGTAGATCGGCACCGTGATCCCGCCGATCCCGAGCGTGGCGAAATCGGCCATCGGCCACTCAGGGCGGTTCTCCGAGAGGATCGCGACCCGATCGTCGTTGTCGACGCCCAGGGTCGTGAGGCCGATCCCGAAGGCCCGGGTTCTCCGGCCGAATTCCGACGCCGAGACCGGCGTCCAGGCACCGTTCACCTTCGAGACGAGGAGGTCGGGCTTCCCGCTCCGGGCAGAGAACTGGAAGTAGTCGAGGAGAGTCCGGGCCGGCAAAGCATCCATCGTGTGCGTTCCTCCGCACACCAATTATGAGCACTTCCCGCGGGAAGGGACCAAACGCGTAAACGCACTGCGCAGACGGGACCCGACGGATCCCGGGTCCCACGCGCTCTTCAGAGCGGGTTCAGCGTGATGGAGAGGATGTCGCGGCACCCGCCGGAGATCCGGGCGAGGGACGCGCGCGTCGGCTCGCTGTCGAGCTGAATCCGCGCGCTCGCGGCCTCGGCGCCGTCGAAGACCACGTTCTCCGTCTTCTGGACGTTGATGCCGGCCTCGCGGAGCGCGCCGAACACGTGCGCCAGGACCCCGACCCGGTCGCGATGCCTCACCGTCAGGAGCCAGCGCGCCGGCGACCGCTCGCAGAGGTTCACCGCATTGGGGACCTCGCCCGTCGCCCTGTACGCGGCCACGATCCGGACGACCTCGCCCGCGATCGCGTTCTGCGCCTGCTCGGTGGAGGCGCCGACGTGGTGGGTCCCGACGACGCCGGGCATGCGCCCCACCTCGTCCTCGAAGGCCCCCGTTCCCCCCGACGGTTCCCTGTCGAAAACGTCGAGACCGGCCCGGACACCCTTGGTCGAGATCGCCGCCTTCAGCGCGGCCGCGTTCACAGTCTCTCCCCGGCTCGTGTTCACGAACAGGGCGCCGGGCCGCATCGCGTCGAAGAACGCGCCCCCGAGGAGGCCCCGGGTCTCTTTCGTCAGCGCGAGGTGGACCGACACGACGTCGGAGCCCGCCGCGAGCTCCGCCAGGGTCGCGGCGCGCTCGACGCCTTCACGGGCGGCCCGCTCCGCGGTCAGCGACGCGCTCCAGGCGACGACCCTCATCCCGAAGGCGAGGCCGCGCGACCCCACCTCCCGGCCGATCGCGCCGAAGCCCGCGATGCCGAGCGTGCGCCCCGCCAGGCCGCGCGCCTTGCCGTATTCCGACTTGTTCCAGAGGCCGGCGCGCAGGTCGGCCGTCTGGTCCGGGATGCGCCGGTCGAGCGCGAGGATGAGCCCCCACGCGAGCTCGGCCACCGCGACGGCGTTCGTCCCAGGACAGTTCGAGACGGAGATCGCGCGGGCGGAGGCCCCCGCGACGTCGATCGTGTTCACGCCCGCCCCCGCCCGGACGATCAGGGAGAGGCACTTGCCCTGGTCCATCTCGACCGCGGTCACCCGCGTCGACCGGACGACGAGGACCTCCGCGCCCGTGTCGCGCAGGCGCCACCCGAGCGACTCTCCTTCGAGACCCGGCTCGTAGCAGACCTCGCAGCCGAGGGATCGCAGCCCTTCGAGACCGGTTTCCTCGAACTTGTCCGCGACCAGCACTCTCATCGGAGACCTCCCGCGCCTGCCGGGGCATCGTCGTTCTCCGGGCCCGGTGCCCGGCCCCCTCAGAACCGGTGGACGAAGAGCCCGGACCTCAGCTTCGGCTCGAACCAGGTCGACTTCGGCGGCATCGTCTCGCCGGCGTCTGCGATCGCCATCAGCTCGGCGACGGTCGTCGGGTACATCGAGAACGCCACGCCGGACTCCCCGGAGCCGACCCGCTTCTCCAGCTCGTCTGTGCCCCGGATGCCGCCGACGAAGTCGATCCGCTTGTCGGTGCGGGGATCCTGGATGCCCAGAATCGGCTCGAGGAGGCGTTCCTGGAGGATCGACACGTCCAGTGAGCGGATCGGGTCGGCGGCCGGAACGGGCTCCCTGGGCTCGAGCGCGTACCAGCGGCCGGCGAGAAACATGCGGACCTCGCCCTTGGCGGCCGGCTGGGCCGGATCGGCGTTGGCCGCCTCGCTCACGCGAAAGACCTTCCCGACCTCCGCGAGGAAGCTGTCGGGCGTCCGCCCGAGCAGGTCCTTCACGAGCCTGTTGTACGGGAGGATCCTCAGCTCGCGGTCGGGGAAGATCGCCGCCGGGAACCACTGGACCGGATGCTCTGGACCGACCGGCCCTTTCTCCCTCAGCGCAGCCCGGGCGCGGGACGCCGACGCCGAACGGTGGTGCCCGTCCGCGACATACAGGACGGGAATCGACGCGAACGCCTCGACGAAGAAGGTCTCGTCCTCTGCCGGGACGACCCACACGGTGTGGCGAACCGCGTCCACCGCCTCGAAGTCGATCTCTGGAGGAGCCGCCGTCACCTTTGCGACACGGGCGTCGATCGCCGCGGACGCCCGGTAGGTCAGGAAGACCGGCTCGGCGTGGGCCGACTGGACGAGGAGGTGCTTCGTCCGGTCGTCTTCCTTGTCCTTCCGGGTCTTTTCGTGCTTCTTGATGACGTCGGAGTCGTAGTCGTCGACGGCACAGGCCGCCACGAGCCCGTCCTGCGCGGCCCCCCGCCAGGTCTGCCGATAGACCAGGAGGCGGGGCACCGGGTCAGGGACGAGCGTCCCGTCCGCCTCGAACCGGTCGAGGTTCTCACGCCCCTTTGCGTAGACGGGTTCGGAGTAGAGCGAGACCCCCTCGGGAAGATCGATCTCGGGACGGCAGACGTGGAGGAAGGAGGCCGGGTTCCCCGCGGCCAGATCGAGCGCCTCCTTCGTATCCACGACGTCGTAGGGAACGGATGCGATGTCACGTGCCCGCTCGGGCGAGGGACGGGAGGAGGGAAAAGGGCGGATCTGGGCCATGCGAGGGCGAGCTTATCAGGGGCTCCCCCCGTGCTACCCTCCCCGCCCCGAGGGACCCTGTAGGAGAATCGAACCGGATGAAGCTCTACGTCGGAAACCTCCCGTACGCGGTCGACGACGGTCGTCTCAGGGAGCTTTTCGGGGCCTTCGGCGCTCCTCTCTCGGCAACCGTCGTCATCGACCGGGCCAGCGGGCGCTCGAAGGGCTACGGCTTCGTCGAGATGTCCGACGAGGACGCCCGAACGGCCATCGCCGCCCTGAACCGGTCAGACCTCGAGGGCCGAACGATCTGGGTCAACGAGGCCCGGACGAAGGGCTGATCGGCTCCCCGCCCGGGTCAGTGCACCCGGGGTCGCCAGACGCAGTTCAGCCGTAGAGCTGAAACGCCATGATCGCGAAGGCGGCGTTTGAGACGAGGACGAACAGCACGAGCGCCGCCAGGAGCCAGGGCCGCCCTCGCGAGAACCGGTGCTCGAGGAGGTCGTCGGACGCGACCGCGAGCCACGGAAGCCAGTCCCACGCGTACCAGCCCCCGAGACCGCCCCAGGTCCCGAAGAGGCGTCTGTTCCCCACGGCGAGGACGAGGAAACCGGCCGCGACCGCGGTCAGCGCCAGAACGTGGGCCGGGAGTCGTTGCACCGAAGACCTCGGGCGCAGCAGGACGAGCGCGGAGACGAGCAGGACGAAGTAGGCGGCCACGAGGAAGAGGGGCGCGCGGAAAAAGCTCCAGCCCCCGACCCAGAACGTCGTCTTCACGAAGGTATAGACGCTCCGGGCGAGGCCGGCCGCCGCCTCGGAGGCGGACTCCTCCAACCTGCCGACGGTCCGGTTCAGCTCGTAGGTGCCGCCCCAGGCCCAGCCCCGGAACGCCTGCACGGGAACGACGAGCGACGCGGCCAGTGCCGCCAGGAGCGCGAGACGCCGCGCCCCCCGCTTCCAGAGCTCGACGACGGAGAAGACCACGACGGGGAGAAACGTCAGCTTCGTGAGGGTGCCCGCCGCGAGGAGCGCTGGCAGAAGGAGTCCGGGGGCTTCGCGGTCGAGCCGCTCGATCACGAGAGCGGAGAGGAGAAAGACGAGGCCGTCGTTCGAGGCTCGAGCGAGCGACTCCGCCCCTCCGGGAAGGAGAAGGACGATCGAGACGATCGCGAGGAGCTCCGGTCCTCTTCGCCGGCCGATCCGGCGCAAGGGCACCAGGAGGGCCCAGGCGACGGCGAGGACGGAGCTCAGCCGCAGGAGGAAGAGGCGTCCCGCCGCGTCCGCGCCGGCGGTCTTCGCGGGGAGGACGAGGTAGCCCGCGACGACGTACCAGAGCGGCGGCTGGTGGGCTTCGTAGTTCACTGCCGGCAACGCGGATCCGCGGGGTGGGACGGGGCGAACCACGTTGAAGAGCGCCCCCGAGCCGTCGAACGGAGCGCATCCGAGGGCCCGGACCAGATTCGGCCCGCACGGTCGCGCCGTCACCTCGGCGACGAACGCGGCCGGGACGACGGCGTCCGTCTCGGCCGGACCCGCCGGACGTGACGCCCAGGCCTCGGCGCGGGCCTGGTGGAACGGTTCGTCCGGCCCCTCCCACGCAGGCCACGCGATCGCGTGGAGAGCGAGACGAAGCACGGCGAGGAGGGCCAGAGCCGTTGCGGCTCGCTCTCTCTCCCTGAGCCCGAAGGCCGTCAGCGCCCCGCTCCTCTCCTGACGAAATCGAGGGGCGTCGGTTCGGGAAGCCTTCCGGACTCCTCGGAAAGCTCTTCCTCGCTTCGGGCACCGCCGAAAAGCTCCATTCCGATTCCGGCCTGCCTGGTCACCATCTCGGCGTAGCGCCCGCCGGCTCCCATCAGCCCCTCGTGCCGCCCGCGCTCGACGACGAGTCCCCCTTCGATGACGAGGATCTGGTCGGCCCGCCGGATCGTCGAGAGACGGTGCGCGATGACGAACGTCGTACGCCCCTCGAGGAGCTCTCCGAGTCCTTGCTGGATGAGCGCTTCGGACTCGGAGTCGAGGCTCGACGTCGCCTCGTCGAGGATGAGGATCCTCGGGTCGGCCAGTAGCGCCCGGGCGATCGAGACCCGTTGCCGCTGGCCGCCCGAGAGCTTCACCCCGCGTTCGCCGACGACGGTTTCGTAACCCTTCTCGAACTCATCGGCGAACTCGTCCACGCGCGCCACACGGCAGGCCGCGACGACCGCGGCCTCCGGGGCAGCCGGCCGCGAGAAGGAGACGTTCTCGCGGATCGTCCCGTCGAAGAGGAACGACTCCTGAAGGACGACCCCGAGCTGCGACCTGAAGCTCTCGAGGCGAACGGTCGAGAGGTCGGTCCCGTCGACCAGGACGCGCCCCGACGCGGGCGACTGGAAGGCGGCCACGAGGCCGATGATCGTCGACTTCCCGGAGCCCGACGGACCGACGAGCGCCGTCACCGTCCCCGGTTCGGCACGAAAGGAGACGCCGTGGAGAACCTCCTTCCCTTCGGCGTAGGCGAAATGGACGTCGTCGAACACGACTTCGCCCTCGATGGGACCGAGGGCCGCCACTCGCCGCGGGTCTACGTCCTCCCTCGTCTCCGAGAAGACCTCCTTCGTCCGCTCCAGGCCTGCGAGCGCTTCCGTGAGCTGGGTTCCGATCCCGACGATCTGGAAGACGGGCGCCACCAGGAATCCGAGGAGGACGGTGTAGGTGAAGAGACCACCCACCGTGAGCGTTCCGGCGAGGATCTGGCGCGTTCCGACCCACATCACCACCGCGCCGACGCCTCCGAGAAGGACCGTCGAAGCGACGGAGAGCGTCGACATGCCGGTGATCGTCTTGAGGATGTTCGAGAGGATCCGCGAGACGCCCTCGGCGAAGACCGTCTCTTCGCGCCCTTCCCCGTGGTACCCCTTCACGACGCGGATCCCGGCGAACGTCTCGTTCAGCCGGCCGGCGACCTCGCCGTAGATCTTCGACCGCTCGCGGAAGACGGGCCGCAGGACGCCGAAGAAGGCCACGAGGCCGGCCGCGAAGAGGGCGAGGAAGAGCGCCGTCAGGCCCGTCAGCACCGGACTGAGTCTCAGCATGATGGCGAGCGCCAGGACCGCCGTCACGAGGCCGCCCACCATCTCCACGATGCCGGTCCCGACGAGGTTGCGGATCCCCTCCACGTCGTTCATGACCCGCGAGACGAGGTTTCCCGTCTTCTGGCCGTCGAAGTAGGCCACGGGCAGGCGCGTCACGTGCGCCTGCAGCTTCGTCCGGAGCTCGGCGATGAGACGTTGCGCCCCCTTCGAGAGGACCTGCGTGAGCGCGAACGAGGTCGCAGCCTGGACGACCGTCGCCGCGACGACCGCCCCCAGGAGCGGGAGGAGCAGCTCGGGCCGCGACTTCCCGACCACCTCGTCGATCAGGATCTTCGTCGATGCCGGAAGGACGAGCCCCGCCGCGCGGCCGATCGCCATGAAGACGAAGCCGGCCGCGAGGATCCCCAGGCGCGGCTTCGCGAGCGCGACGAGGTCGGGAACCAGGGCGCGGAGCCGCTGGCTCTTCGGTGGCTTCGCCTTCTTCGTCTCGTTCGTCTCCTCCGGCCCGCTCATCCGGGGAGGAGCTCCTCCTCGGTCTCCTCGACCGCGACGCCGCGCTCTGCGAGCTCTGCGAGAAAGCGGGCATAGAGAGCGTCGTCCGGGGCGAGGAGCTCCGGCGGGAAGACGCCTGGCGTCTTGAAAGCCCCTTCCAGCAGGAGACGCGCCGCCGTCGTGCAGGGGAAGCCGGTCGTCCTCGCCATCGAGGAGTCGCCCGTCTTCGGGTTCGTCCGGTCCAGCAGCTCGAACGTCCGTCGAACCCGGACGCCGCCGCGGCGGCCTTCACAGATCACGCGGAGGAACGTGAGCTCTTCCTCGCCGTCCGGCCTCTTCCAGGAATGGAAGAGGAGGGCTTCCGTCAGCTTTCGCGGCACGACGGGAACGCCGCCGACCGAGACCGGCTCGTCGGAGAAGAAGCCGGTCTCGCGGAGCATCCGCATCCGGTCGGCGTGCCCCGGGTAGCGGAGCGTCTTCTCGCAGAGGTTCCGGGCCTTGATCGTGTCGAGGAGCGTCCGGAGGCCGTCGCTGTAGAAGCCCTCGAGCGTGCCGACACCCGGCACGTCGAGCGGCTCGACGCCTGACAGTGCGGGACGGATGACGACCTCGCCCCCTTCCACGCACCGGGAGGGGCGCGTGTACTCCTCGATCACGTCGGTCGGCGAGAAGACCGACCGGTACTCGAACGGCCAGTAACGGACGGCGGGGAGTCCGCCGACGAAGATCCTCACGTCTTCGATGGTGTCGAAGAGCGCCGCGGCCCGCCCGACGGCCAGGCCCGAGAGTCCCGGCGATACGCCGCAGTCGACGATCGCGGGAAGGCCCTTGGCGACGGCGAGAGGCTTCAGCTCGAACGGGTCCTCGGGAGAGAATGAGATGTCGGCGACCGGCCGCCCCGCCTCGAGGGCGGCGCGCACGGTCTGCGTGCCGAGGAAGCCCGGCACGGCGCCGACGACGACGTTGGCCTTTGAGGCGACCCGCGACACCTCGCGCACGTCGGAGAGGTCGGCGCGCTCGGTCGAGAGGTTCGGGATCCCGCCGAGGCGCCCGAGGGCCTCCGCGCTGCGATCGACGGAGAGGACGGACCAGCGGCCATCGGCGGCGAGGTCCTTCGCGACGAGCGAGCCGACGAGGCCCGCTCCGAGAACGGCGACAGTCTTCATGGGTGTGGATTATCAGCCTCACCCTCTCCCCGCCGTCGTCCCCGATCCGCGCCCCCGTCGCCGTGGCTTCTTGACTTCGGCTCCGCCAAAACCCTACCCTCGATGCCCGTGACGAGTGCTCCCATATCGCGTCGACTGCTCGAGGGCCTGCTGCGTGCAGGACGATCGGCGGTCGTTCTCGTCGCCCTCCTCGCGGTCTTCGAGCTGACGTCGGTCGCTCATCATCACGCCAGCCCGACCGAAGAGCGGAGCTGCCCCGCTTGCCAGGTCACACGCGACGGCAGCGGGACCCTCCCCGAAACAGTCCCGGCCGACCTCCCTCGCCCCGAGTGCGTCGCCGTTCCCGTCTACCTCGTCTTCCCCGACGTCTCCGGCCTTCGCACCCACGCCGCCCCTCTTCCGTCGCGCGGCCCGCCCCTGGTCCCTCCCGCCGAGCAGCTCTAGACCGCTCGACCTCCGCCCGGAAAGGCGGAAACGGACGGGCACCTCGTGAGAACGGGGCCCCGATCGCCAAGGAGAGACCCGATGAAGTCCCCGCTTTCGCTCGTGGGCGCCGCAATGGCGCTCGCGTTCACTCTCACGTTTCCGGCTGCCGGGCAGACTGGAGCCTCTGAGCGCAAGGCCCTCGAGGAGAAGGTTCGCGCCCTCGAGGCAAAGCAGGAAGAGACCACGAAGACCCTCGAGACGCTCAGGGCGTCGCTCGAAACGGCCGCCCCGACCACGACTCATTCCGAGCTGCAGCAGAAGCTCGAGCTCCTCGAGAAGCAGCAGGCCGAGACGAGAGCCGCGCTCGAGGCGATCCGCAAGGAGATGTCCCCGCGTCCCCCCGGCCCGATCGAGGCGCCGGGCCTCACGACGAAAAGCTTCTCCCTGTTCGGCTCCTCCGGGCAAGTCAGCTCGGGCACGTCGTTCAACCCCTCGATCTCCGTCATCCCCGACTTCGCCTACGACCGCGACAACCGCCAGGGCGAGGCGTTCGAGATCGTCGAGGAGGCCGACGGCTTCCACGGCGCGCATGCCGAGGGCGAGCACGAGCACGGCTCGATGAGCGAGGGCTTCAACCTCCGCGAGACCGAGCTCGCCTTCACGGCGTCGGTCGATCCGTACTTCGACGTCGTGGCCCTCTTCGCCGCGAGCGAGGAGGGACTCGAAGCGGAGGAGGTCTACTTCCAGACGCGCGCGCTCCCGGGGGGCTTCCAGCTCAAGGGCGGCAAGTTCCTGAGCGGCATCGGCTACGCCAACAAACAGCACCCCCACCAGTGGGACTTCGTCGACCAGAACCTCGCCTACGAGCTTCTCCTGGGGGGGCAAGGCCTGAACGAGAAGGGGCTCCAGGTCACCTGGCTCCCGAAGCTCCCCTTCTACATGCAGCTCGGCGCCGAGATCCTCCAGGGCGAGAACGAGAAGATGGCGAACTACATCGGGCCCGAGGAATTCCCCGGACTGAAAGAGGAGGACGACCCGCGCGTCCTGGCCCACAAGGCCGGTCCGCGCCTCTTCACTGGTTTCGTCAAGGTCGGTCCGAACCTCGGCTACTCGAGCGCGCTCCAGGTCGGCCTCTCCTGGGCCTCGAGCCAGAGGCACCAGGAGGTCCACGAGCACAGCGGTGACGAAAACCCCGAGGGGGTCTTCGACGGGACGGCCGAGCTCTGGGGCGCCGACCTCGTCTACAAGTACGACTCTCCCCGCGAGTACGGCGCGGGCGACTTCGTCTTTCAGACGGAGTACCTCTGGCGCAAGAGGGACCTCGACGTCCTCGGAACGACGTCCACGGCCGTCTTCAAGCAGGACGGCGCCTCTTTCCAGGCCGTCTACGGCCTCCTGCCCCGCTTCCAGGTCGCGACCCGCTACGACCTCGCCGGGCTGACGAACGAGCGCGTGCTCGCCGGCGTGAAAACCGAATACGAGTCCTCGAAGCGCTGGTCGGCCGCCCTGACCTTCAACCCCTCCGAGTTCTCCCGCGTCCGCGCGCAGTACAACCGCGGCGAGGTCTTCGTCGGAGGCGCGAAGGAGACGTTCGACCAGCTCTTCCTCCAGGTCCAGTTCTCCATCGGCGCCCACGGCGCACACAA
Organism: uncultured Holophagales bacterium; assembly: GCA_963696015.1. Taxonomy (GTDB): domain Bacteria; phylum Acidobacteriota; class Thermoanaerobaculia; order UBA5066; family UBA5066; genus UBA5066. The sequence continues at coordinate 25,253 of CAVOJA010000083.1, read as the reverse complement.
GTTCTGAGGTGACGCACGTGAAGAAGTCTCTCCTTGCAGCGGCCCTCCTCGCGGCCACCGTCCCCGCCGCAGCCGCCCTGAACGTCGTCGCGACGACGTCGAGCATGGGCGTCCTCGTCAAGGCCGTCGGCGGCGACGCCGTGAAGCTCACGGTCCTCGCCCCGCCCGACCGCGACGTCCACGTCCTCCAGGCCCGGCCGAGCATGATGGTCGCGCTGCGCAACGCGGGCCTGCTCGTCTCCGTCGGCGCCGAGCTCGAGGTCGGCTGGCTCCCCGCGGCCCTCCAGGGGGCGAACAACGGGAAGATCCTCCCCGGCACGCCCGGCTATTTCGAGGCCGCGGCGCAGGTTTCGCTGATCGAGGGCGGAACGGCGGCCGACCGATCGCAGGGCGACGTCCACCCGATGGGGAACCCCCACCTCTACATGGACCCTCCGCGGATGGCCGACATCGCCGAGGCGCTCGCCGGTCGTCTCGCCTCGCTCGACGGAGCGAACGCCGCGAAGTACAGGGGTGGAGCCGCCGCATTCCGCAAGGCCGTCGAGGCGCGCCTCCCCGGCTGGAAGCAGAAGGCCGTCGGCGCGAAGGGGGTCCTCCTCTTCCACAAGGACGTCAACTACCTCACGACGCTCCTCGGCGTCCCGGTCCTCGGGTACGTCGAGCCCCTTCCCGGAATCCCGCCCACGGCGGCCCACCTCAAGGAGCTGACCGACCGGTTCAAGGGGCAGAAAGGCGTCATCCTCTTCACCGAGTACCAGCCCGGGCAGGGGCCCGACTTCCTGTCCCGCAACCTCGGCTGGCCGAAGGTGCGGCTCCCCCTCGAGCCGGCCGTCGGCGCCTCAGGTGAGGAGTACCTCGAGCTCATCGACCGATGGGTGGATGGAGTAGCCTCGGGAAAGTGAGCTCCGAGCCTCTCCTCTCCTACCGGGAGGTCGTCGCGGGATACACGGGGCCCGTCGTGGGCCCCGTCTCCTTCGACCTCCGCGCCGGCGACATTCTCGGTCTCGTCGGGCCGAACGGCTGCGGCAAGTCGACTCTCATCGGCGCCCTGACGGGAACGTCGCGCGTCCTCTCCGGAGAGGTCTTCCGGAGCCCCGGCGCAACGATCGCCTACCAGCGCCAGCGGCCGGTCCGCGACACCGACGTCCCCCTGCGCGCCGACGAGCTCCTCCGGCTCACCGGCGCGAAGGCCGTGCCCCCGGCGACGCTCGAGCCGCTTCTTCACACGCGGGTCGATCGGCTCTCCGGCGGGCAGTTCCAGCTCCTGAACGTCTGGGCCTGCCTCGGCGGCGAGGCGCGGATCGTCATCCTGGACGAGCCGACGAACAACATGGACCCGGCCGCCGTGAGCGCTCTGACCGACCTCCTCCACGCCACGCGCGGCGACCGGGCCGTCCTCGTCGTTACGCACGACGCGCGGTTCTTCGCGGGCGTCCCCGCCCGCGTCCTAGAGGTGGGCCGGTGACGCTCCTGCAGGTCTTCGACCCGCTCTTCCGCGTCCCGCTCGCCAACGGGCTCCTCCTCGCGGTCGTCCTCCCGCTCCTCGGCGCCTACGTGCGGCTCCGCAACGAGTGGCTCGCGGCGCTCGGCCTCGCGCAGGTCACCGCGGCGGGTGGGGTCATGGCGATCCTCGTCGGTATCCACCCGCTCGCGGGCTCCCTCGGCGCCGCCGTGCTCGCCGCCGCGCTCAAGGGGCGCACCGAGCGCTCGGGCAACGACGTCTACGCCGTCCTCCTCTTCGTCGGCTGGAGCGCAGCGCTCCTGGGCGCGGCAAACAGCATGAGGGGCGAGGAGCTCTCCCACTCGCTCCTCGAGGGTCAGCTCTACTTCACCACCTGGGCGAACCTCGGGGCCGCGATCGCTCTGGTCGCAGTCGTCGCCGCCGCCGGGGCGTGGCTCTCGAAGCGGCTCCTCCTCGAGCACTTCTTCCCCGAGAGTCTCGCGGCGAACGGCCAGTCCCCCTGGAGGCTCCACCTCGCCTTCGACCTCCTCGTCGCCTTCTCCGTCGCCCTCGCCACCGAGTCGATCGGCGTCATGGCGACGTTCGCCCTCGTCTTCCTCCCCCCCTGGATCGCGTTCCGGATCGCCGCCTCGTGGAAGCGCGCGCTCGTTCACTGCGCGGGGTTCTCGGTAACGGCCTACCTCGCCGCCTTCGTCCTCGCGATCGTCCTCGACCAGCCGTTCGGGCCCGTCCTCGTCGGGACGCTCGTCGCCGGGGGCATCGTCCTCCTCCCCTTCCGGGCCCGCCGCTGAGCGCCTCTCGATCCGGTAGAGTCGGCGCGACATGAAGGACAACGTCGTACTCATCACCGGGGCTTCCTCGGGTATCGGCGAGGCGGTCGCCCGCGAGCTCGTCCGCCGGGGCTCGAAGGTCGTTCTCTGCGCTCGCCGGACCGACCTTCTCGAAAAGGTCGCCGCCGAGCTGCGCGCCGCGGGCGGGTCGGCGATCGCCGTCGCCTGCGACGTTTCGAAGGACGGAGACCCCGAGGCCGCCGTCGCCCGCGCCGTCACCGAGTGGGGCCGGCTCGACACGGTCCTCGCGAATGCCGGCTTCGCGATCGCCGGGCGGCTCGAGGCCCTCACCCTCGACGACTACCGGCGGCAGCTCGAGACGAATCTCTTCGGTACCATTCGGACGCTCAAGGCGGCGCTCTCCGAGCTGAAAAAGTCGAGAGGCCGCATCGGCATCGTCGGCAGCGTCAACGGCTTCATCGGCACACCTGCGACTTCGGCGTACTGCATCTCGAAGTTCGCCGTCCGGGGGCTCTGCGACTCGATCCGGCCCGAGCTGAAAGCCTCTGGCGTCTCCGTGACCCACATCGCACCCGGTTTCGTCGCGAGCGAGATCCGCGCCAAGGACAACCGTGAGGTCGTCCACCGGCACGCGAAGGACCCCGTCCCCCGGTGGCTCGTGGCCTCGGCCGAATCGGCGGCGAAGGAGGTCGCGAGCGCCCTCTCACGCCGCAAGCGCGAGCAGATCGTCACGTTCCACGGCAAGGTCTTCGTCTACCTCGAACGGCACCTCTCCTGGCTCGTCGCCCACCTCGCCGGCGCCGTCGACGCCGACCGGCGGCATGACCGGCGGAGTCGGAGTGCCTCCGCCGGCTGAGCCGGCCAGGGACGTCCCGCCTCGGGGTGATCCTGCGCCGGCTCCGGACCTTCCTGCTCCGGACGCCGTTACGGATTCGGTATCCGTTCTTCCGTTGCACGGCGAGGGGCCCCCGCTCCTCCTGATCTCCCTCTCCGCGCTCTCGCTCGGGCTTCTCCAGCTCCTGCTCCACATCGTCGAATCGCCCGTCAATCCGGACGAGGTGGAGTATTTCCGGGCGACGCGCTGGATCGCGGACGGCCTCGTTCCGTATCGCGACTTCTGGGAGCATCACCCGCCCCTCCACTGGTACCTGCTGTCGTGGATCGCCCCGTTCACGCGCGAGGCCTCGTTCGAGAGCTTCGTCGCCATGCGGCTGGCGCAGCTGCCGCTCCTCCTCTCGACGCTCGCCGTGTTTTTCGTTCTCCTCCGCGCAGCCGGCGTCCGTCTCGCGGCGGGCGTTCTCGCCGCCGCGCTTCTTCTCGCCTCGACCAACCGTTCCCTCGTCGAGATCCGGCTCGACGCATCGGCGAATCTCTTTCTGCTTCTCGGTCTTCTCCTCGTCGAGCGGGCTGGGCCAGGGAGCGCCGACGTGGGAACGTCCCGGGCAGGGGACTTCGCGCGGCGCGCACCCCGCGGGATCTCCACTCGTCGCACGGCGGCGTTTCTCGCCGGCGTCTCGCTCGCGCTGGCCGGCCTCTCGAGCCAGCGGGCTGCACCCCTGGCGCTGGCGATCCTCGTCCTCGCCGCTCTCGACTTCGGCACCGGACGACCGCGCGTTTCGCGCGACGGACTCCTCGCCGGGGCGGGCGCGCTCGCCACGGGAGTGGCCGCCGCCGTGCTGCTGGCGGCCGTTGGCGCGCTCCGGGCCGCCTGGGAGCAGGGGGTGCGACTGAACGCGCTCTACGAACGCCTCGACCTGCCACGCCAGGGCACGACGGCTTTCGAGCAAGCCGGCCGCCTCCTGGAACGGCCGGCGGCGATCGCGATGGTCCTGCTCGCGGCCGCCGGCATCTTCGTCACCACCCGAAAAGGGCAGCCCCTGCGCGGCTTCGCGGCGCGCCTTGGTGCCGTGGCGGTGCTTGCCGCGGGCCTTCTCGCCACCATCCGATCTCCGTTTCCGTACCAGTTCCAGCTTCTCTTCTGGCTCCTGGCTGCCCTGTCGGCTCTCGCGCTCGACCCCCTCCTTCGGACTGGCCCGCGGGCGGCCACCGCGGCGTCGCTGGCCGTTCTCACGCTCTCGCTGGCGAGCCTGAGCCTCCAGCGGACGAGGACGAAGTGGGACGTCCGTATGGAAACCGTCTCCCACCAGGACCACATCCTCAGATCCGTGGACCGCCTCACGCCCGGCGGCGCGGTCGTTCTCGAGGGCTGCGGGTTCGCGGTGAACCGTCTCCCGGCCGGGACGGAGTGGTTCCTTCCGAGCCTCGTCCGCGACCTGGCAGACGCCGGGGCACTGGCGCGGCTCACACCGGCGGAGCTCGTTCGCCGCCGGCCGGCGCTCGTCGTCATGGACAGCCGCCTCGTGGCGTACGTCCTTCGGGACCCGCCTCTCGCCGTGTGGATCGCGCGGCACTACCTCCCGCTCGAGCGCTTTCTCTGGATCCCCGCTCCGAACGGCGTTGTTTCCCCCGCCGGCTCGGCCACGTGGACCATCCTCAGGGACGGGGCGTATCGGATCGTCGCGAGACCGCCCGCCGACCCGGACCCGTGGCGGACCGCCCCGTTCGCGTTCCCTTTCCAGCGCCCCCGCTCGAGCACGTCGTACCGGCAGACCTTCCCCGGGAACGCTTCCCTCCGCGTCGGTGACACCCGCCTCACGGTCGAAGGCAAGGAGAGAGCAGCGGACTCGAAAGGGCTCGTCCGCCTCCGTGCCGGCGAGACCCTCGTCGCGGAGAACCTCTCGGGAATCTCCGTCGAGGTCCTCGTCGTGCCGGCGTCCGTCCCGGCCCTCTTCGAGTCTCCCTACCCGCTGGCCTGGATCGAGCCGGGCCTCGAGTTTTGAAGGCCCTCGGGCGAGATGCTCGTCCCCGATGGCCACGGCGTCGGCGTGTGCGGCGGCGACGTTCTCCGCTGGAGACCGGGCTACGATCGCATCCATGGACTTTCAGCAGCTCGTCGCCGCCCGCCGAAGCGTCCGTTCGTATCGCCTCGACCCCGTGCCCGAGCCCCTGCTCAACGAGGTTCTCGAGGCGGCGAGGCTCGCCCCGTCGGCCTGCAATCGCCAGCCGTTCCGCGTCGTCGTGATCCAGACCCGGGGCCGCGAGTCCGACCTCCTCCGCGTCTACCCGAAAGAGTGGTTCGTAAAGGCTCCTCTCGTCCTCGCCGTCTGCGCCGTCCCGGGCGAGGCCTGGGTGCGCAGCCGGACCGACGGCTGGAGCGCCGCAGAGACGGACGCGACGATCGCGATGGACCACATGCTCCTCGCCGCGGCGGACCTCCAGCTCGGCACCTGCTGGATCGCGGCATTCGACCCGATGGCCGCTCGCGAGGTCCTCGGTCTGCCGGCGGATGTCGTCCCCGTCGCCTTCACGCCGCTCGGCTGGCCCGCGGATGCGCCAGTTCCGAAGGAGCGCCGAACCCTCCACGAGCTCGTCCACCACGGGCGCTGGCCCGGCCCTGCCGCATCCTAGGCTCGCCGACGAGGTCCCTATGGAAGCTGCGCAGCGCGTCCTCTTCGTCGACCCCTCGACCGGGTTCTACAAGATGCGCAAGTACCGGGTGGGCGACTATTTCGGCCCGGTCGACCTCGGGATCCACCTCGCGGACCGCTGGCACAGCCTGAACCTCGGCGCGGGCCTCTTCGCCGGGTCGATCCTCCCCGGCTCGAACCGGCTCGTCGTGACCGGCTTCTCCCCCGCTTGGCGCGGTTTCTACGTCTCGAGCCTCGGCGGCGCCGCCCTCGTCTTCGACAACCTCGGTATCAGCATGGTCAGCCTCGTCGGGAAGGCTCCGACTCCCTCCGTCCTCTACCTGAACCGAAGCCACGGCGAGGAGATCGACGTCGAGATCCACCCGGTCGACCTGAAGCAGGCCTGGGCGCGGGGCCGGGGCGGCGCCTACGGCCTCATGGAGGAGGTCCTCGAGCGCTTCGGGTCCCGCTACGAGACCGACCCGCGCGTCCTCGCCGTCGGCCCGGCGGCCGAGGCGACCGACTTCGGAGCAATCGGCAGCGCGCCCGTGGTGAAGGGGCGGCTCACGCACGCGGACACCTGGGCCGGCCGCGGCGGCATGGGGTCGAAGATGCTCAAGGACCACGGCGTCGCCGCCGTGATCTACGGAGGGACCTTCGTCGACGAGGATTTCCGCGACCGCAAGGTCGCCGACTCCTGGTTTCAGGCGCGCTACGAAAAGCGCCTCGCGACGAAGGACTTCGAGGCGACCACGAAGTACCGCTTCGACCCGAAGTTCGAGACCGGCGGTACCTTCGGCGTGAACTACGCCACGGTCGAGGGGCGCCTCCTGGCGTTCAACTATCGCTCCCTCCACTTCACCGAAGCCCAGCGGCTCGAGCTCAGCGAGGGGCTGATCGTCCCCCACTACCTCGCCCAGTTCAACGAGGAGACGATCGCGAAGCGGCAGCAGTCGACCTGCGGCGAGCCGTGCGCGGCCGTCTGCAAGAAGCTGCGCGACGAGTACAAGAAGGACTTCGAGCCCTACCAGACGCTCGGGCCGCTCTGCGGCATCTTCGACCAGCGCGCCGCCGAGCTCCTCAACGGGAAAGCCGACGCGGCGGGCTTCGACGCGATCTCGCTCGGCGGAGTCCTCTCCTGGCTCATGGAGTGCCTCCTCGAAGGCGACCTCTCGCCGGAGGAGCTCGGCGCCTCCCGTCTCCCCCGCTGGAGGATCGAGGGCTTCGACGTCGTCGCCGACTCGATGCACAACGCCGAGCTCGGGGTGGAGCTCGTCGATTCGATACTCCTCCGGCGCGGAATCCTCGATCTCTCGGAAGGGGTCCGGAAGTGGGGGCGGCGGGTGCACCGGGAGAAGGGGAAGCGGGTCCTCGACCGCCTCCTCTATCTCGCCTCGGGGCGGCGTGGCTGGATGGTGCCGAACCAGTACTGGACCCCGGGTGCCCTCGCCCCGATGCCGATGATGGGCAAGTACTACATGTTCTACGGCCCGGAGTTCTTCCCTCCCCGGACGCTCGGCCGCGTCTGTGCCGAGCGGATGATGGCCGAGCTGGTCATCGACAACCTGGGAGTCTGCCGCTTCCACCGCGGCTGGGCCGAGGAGATGCTCCCCGAGATCGTCGGCTCGGTCTACGGCCTGAAGGACGAGTACCTGAAGGCGATCGCGGTCACCGCGAGCCGGATCAACAGCCGGAACGCCTCGGTCTTCTGGGAGTCGGAGCGTGACGTCGACTTCGTCGCGTCCTACCTGAAGCGGCGGCGCGACGTCGAGGGCGACGCGGACCCCGAGCTCGCCCGCTGGGTCGAGGCGTTCGAGAAGAACCGGCACGAGGCCGCTCTCGACTGGTGGTACGAGATGCGCAAGGGGATCGACGAGAGCCTGCGGGCCTTCCTCTGAGCGACTGCCGGCTCCGCCCCGACCTCTTCATACTGCGCGCCGACGAAATGATGACTTCGTATCAGGCGCGCGCTCCCTGGAGCGTCCACACTGCCTGACGAGCTGGCTCGTCCGTGAGCCGCAGGGTCATTGGCGTCTACGGACGGGTCGCAGAAGGAGGGAGCCATGCGGAAGGTCCCCGGTTCCCTGAAGGAGGCAAGGCGCCTCCCGTTTGCGGCGTGCGGCGGGCTCGCAATGCTCGCGGCCGGGCTCGCCCTCGGAGCGCCGGGTTACAGGCTGGTCGGGTGGAATGACCTGGGAATGCACTGCGTGGACGGGAACGACTACGCCGTCTTCTCGATCCTTCCGCCGTACAACAACGTCCACGCGCAGCTCGTCGACGGCTCGGGAAAGCTCGTGAAGTCGGCCGCGGGAGTGACCGTGACGTACGAAGCGGTGGCCGACGCCGCCGGTTCGATCAACACCACCTCCTCCGGCAAGACGAGCTTCTGGCAGTACGTGACGGCGCTCTTCGGCGCGAGCCCCGCGCCGGACATGGGGCTGGCGGGGAAGGCGATGCCCGGCGCGCAGAACGTTCCGCAGCCGATGACGTTCGACGCGGCGACCGCTTCCTTCGTGGCGGAAGGGGTCCCGATCACCCCTTACGACGACCGCGGGACGAAGAACTACTACCCGATGATGCGGCTGGTGGGACGGCAGGGAACGACGGTTCTCGCAGCGACGGACGTCGTCCTCCCGGTGTCCGACGAGATGGACTGCCGCGCGTGCCACGCGTCGGGGTCCGGGACCGCCGCCCAGCCGGCCGCCGGCTGGGTCTGGAACTCCGACTCGACCCGTGACTACAAGCTGAACACGCTGCGTCTCCACGACGAACGGCAGCTGGGGAGCTCGTCCTACGCCTCGGCTCTCGCAAAGGCCGGGTACGCGGCGACGGGCCTCTACGACACGGTGGTGAAGAACGCCACCCCCATCCTCTGCGCACGCTGCCACCTCTCGAACGCGCTGCCGGGCACGGGGATCGCCGGGCTCCCGGCGCTGACGAGCGCGATCCACGCGCGCCACGCCGGCGTGATCGACCCGTCGAACGGACTCCCCCTCGAGGCCGCCGCGAACCGGACGGCGTGCTACAGGTGCCACCCGGGCTCGGCGACGAAGTGCCTGCGCGGCGTCATGGGCGCTGCCGTGGCCGCCGACGGCACCCTGGCGATGCAGTGCCAGAGCTGCCACGGCGGAATGGCCGCGGTGGGGCGGGCCGACCGGACGGGCTGGCTGCAGCAGCCCTCGTGCCAGCAGTGCCACACCGGGACCGCGACCCGGAACAACGGGCAGATCCGCTACACGACGGTGTTCGAGGCGTCGGGCGCACCCCGCGCGTCGGTGGACCAGACGTTCGCGACGAACGGGAACGTCCCTGCCGCGGGCTTCTCCCTCTACCGGTTCTCCGCCGGCCACGGCAACCTCCAGTGCGAGGCGTGCCACGGGTCGACCCACGCCGAGCTGAGGAGCGCGGAGGCGAACGACAACGTCCAGAGCCAGGCCGCGCAGGGGCACGCCGGGACGATCTCGGAGTGCACGGCGTGCCACGCGACGAGCCCCTCCACGACGAACGGCGGGCCGCACGGCCTCCACCCGCTCGGGGCCCCCTGGGTGCAGGCGCACTCCGACGTCGCGGAGCACGGAGGCGCGACGGCGTGCCAGGTTTGCCATGGGGCCGACGCGCGCGGAACCGTCCTGTCCCGGGCGCTGGGCGACCGGACCCTGTCGACGAAGTTCGGGACGAAGACCTTCTGGCGCGGTTACACGATTTCGTGCTATGCGTGCCACAACGGCCCTTCGAGCGAATCGGCCAGCCCGAACAGACCGCCCGTGGCGTCGGGTGCCTCCGCCTCGACGACGGACGGCGTACCGGTGGCCGTGCCGCTCGTGGCAACCGATGCGGACGGGAACGCGCTGACGCTGCGGGTGGTGGGCCAGGCCGCCCACGGGCGTGCAGGGCTCTCCGGAAAGCAGGCGACCTACTTCCCCGACGCGGGCTTCGTCGGGACGGACACCTTCACGTTCGCGGCGTCGGACGGCTTCTCCGAGTCGAGCCTGGCGACGGTGACGGTGCTGGTCGTCCGCGGGGCGGCCGCAACCCACTCCTGGCTCCTCCCCTCCGCGGCCCGCGCGCCGGGACGGAACGGCTCTTTCTTCACGACCGGCCTGACCATCGCCAACCGCGGGACGGCAGAGGCGATGGCAACCGTGAAGTTCCTCGGACACGACACCGACGGGCGGACGGGGCCGCAGGCGGCGGTGACCGTCCCGCCAGGCCAGTTCAGGACGGTGACCGACGTTCTCGGTTCGCTCTTCGGCGTGACACTCGACTGGGGCGCGCTCCTGGTCACCTCGGAGAGCCTGTCGCTCGTGGTCTCCGGGCAGACGTCGTCCCCCGGATGCGGGGGAACGTTCGCCCAGAGCGTCCCGTCATTCGCCGAGGCCAGCCTGATACCGGCGGTCAGCTGGCGCGTCCTCGTCCCGGTCCGGGAGGACTCCGTGGCCCGTTCGAACCTGATCCTGTCGAATGCGACGCTCACGTCGCTCGACGTGGACGTAGTGATTCTCACGGACGAGGGGGTGACCGTCGGGACCCGGCGCGTGACGCTGCCGCCGCTCGGGATGACCCAGCTTGCCGTGGCCGACCTCGTGACGGCGGCCCTGCCGGCGGGGCAGGTCGTCGTCTCGACGCCGACGATCGGCGGCCTCTTCGCAGCCTATGCGAGCACGATCGACAACGTGACGAACGATCCGCGGACTCTGCTGCCCGGTCCCTGAGGAGGAGCGGGTCCGCTCTTCGACGCCGGCCGGGAAATCTCGCGAGCGTCCTCCGTCGCGCCCCGCCGGCTCCGTCTCCCCGGCGTCCGGCGGGAGAGCGGCCCAGAGCTGGAGCCCGTGGAAGCGCGCGCCCGCCGCTCGGCTCTCCGGAGGGGTCTGCTCGGAGCGGACGATGCCGCGTCCGGCCGTCATCCAGCTGACGTCGCCCGGGCGAATCCGCTGCCGCGACCCGAGGCCGTCGCGGTGGAGGAGCTCCCGTCGTAAAGGTAGTTCACCGTCTCGAGGCCGATGTGCGGGTGCGGCAGGACGTCGAGCCCGGAGCCGGGCGCAAAGCCCACCGGGCCCATCTCGTCGAAGGAGACGAAGGGACCGATGAGGCGCCGTCGTCTTCAGGGAAGGAGGCGGCGGACGGCGAGGCCTCCGATGTCTCGTCTCCTCGCGTCGTCGACGACGGCGACGGGGCTGGCGGGAGAGTCCGGGCGAGGGGAAGCCGCCGGACGTTCGGGAGCCTCCATCGGGCCGCCTTTCAGTCGAGCTGGACGGAGCGTTTCGTGAAGGCCCCCTCCATCCACCAGCCGGTGATCGGGAAGGTCGCGCGCGGCGGGCCGTCGGCCGCGGCGCCCGCGGCGACGAGGAGGGGCGCGTAGTGCTCCCAGGTCGGGAGCGCCGTCCGGGCCGCGGGGGCGCGCTTGCCGAAGTCGAGGAGCGCGACGACGTCGAAGCGCGAGATCGCGTCCTCCGCCCAGGCGTCGAACTCCGTCGCCCACTGCGGCACCCCCGGGCGGAACGCGTAGCGCAGGTTGTGGATGAGGAAGCCGCTGCCGAAGACGAGGACCCCCTCGTCGCGGAGCGGGGCGAGGGCGCGGCCGAGCGCGAAGAGCTCCGCCGGGTCGAGCCGCGGCATCGAGAGCTGGAGGACGGGCACGTCGGCCTCGGGGTACATCGCGACGAGCGGCACGTAGGCCCCGTGGTCGAGGCCGCGCGCCGGGTCGTCGGTGAAGGCGATGCCCTTCGACTTCAGGAGACCGCGAACCCTGGCGGCCAGCGCGGGCGCGCCGGGCGAGGGGTAGACGGTCCGGTAGTACTTCTCGGGAAAACCGTAGAAGTCGTAGACGAGCGGAACCCGCGTCGTCGCCCCGAGTGACGCCGGGCGCGCCTCCCAGTGGGCCGAGATCATCAGGATGCTCTCCGGTTTCGCGATCGCGCGGGCCCACGCGGCGAGCTCGCCCATCCAGGCGGCGTCGTCGAGGAGGATCGGCGCGCCGTGCGCGGCGAAAATTGCCGGCATCCGGCCGCGCCCGCCCTCGCTCGTCCCGCTCTTCGTCACCTTTTCCACCGCCATGGCTTCCTTCCGCCCGCCTCCGGCAAGCGTTCCCAGCGAGAGCGCCCCGAGGCCCTTCATCAGGTCTCTTCTGGTCACGGTGACCTCGTCGCACGGGTCGTGCCGCTGCGAAATGGTCCGGCCCACGCTCGCGGCGCCCCCTCCGACGCCGCGAGGCTCTCGTTTCGATCGGTCGCTCCCCCCCGTTTCGAGAGCGAGAGCGAGCCGGGCTTCAGGCCAGGGCCGCGGCCACCGCCTCCGCCAGGGTCGTCGTCGGGCGGCCGATGAGCCGCCTCAGGTCGTCGCCGTGGACGTCCAGCTCACCGCGCCCGAGCGCGACGTCGGCATCGGCGAGCATCTCCGCCACGGCGGCCGGGAGGCCGAAGCCCACGAGCGCGGCCGCGTACTCCTTCTCGGGGAGGTCCCGGTAGGCGACCGGCGTCCCGCTCGCGCGGGAGACCTCGGCCGCCAGCTCGGCCATCGAGAAGGAGCGGTCGCCGGCCAGCTCGTACGTGCGGCCCGCGTGGCCGGAGCCGGTGAGCGCCTCGATCGCCGCGGCCGCGAAGTCGGCCCGGCTCGCTGCCGCGACGCGTCCCTCCCCCGCGCTCCCGAGGATCACGCCGTGCGCCAGGGCGGGCGCGAGATTCTCCGTGTAGTTCTCGAAGTACCAGCCGTTGCGCAGGAAGACGTACGGGATGCCGGAGGCGCGGATCGCCTCCTCGGTCGCGCGGTGCTCGGCCGCGAGCGAGATCCTCGCGGTGTCCGCGCGGAGGAGGCTCGTGTAGGCAAGGAGCTTCACGCCCGCCGCTTTCGCCGCCGCGACGACGGCCGTGTGGTGCGCCTCCCGCCGCCCGATCTCGCTGGAGGAGATCAGGAGCAGCTTCTCCGCTCCCGCGAGGGCCGCGGGAAGCGATTCCGGCTTCGCGTAGTCGGCCGCGCGGACGGCGACGCCGCGCGCCGCGAGGTCCGCGGCCTTTCCCGTGTCCCGGACGGCGACCGCGACCTCTCGCGCCGACACCTTCTTCAGCAGGCCTTCCACGACGTGGCGGCCCAGCTTCCCCGTGGCTCCCGTGACGACGATCATGACTTCTCCTTTCGTTCGATCTTAGCAAGGGCCGTGCCAGTACCGACGCGGCCTCCTCCGAGTCCCCGGGCCGCCCGCTTCATCCGAGACGCCCATCCCGGAAGTCGCTCACCGCCCGATAGATCTCCTCCTCCGTGTTCATGACGAACGGGCCGTACTGCGCGATCGGCTCGCCGAGCGGCCGCCCCGCGACGAGGAGAGCCTTCGCGCCGTCCATCGCCTCGATCACGACCCCGTCCGCCGCCGGGTCGTTCGCGAGGATCGCGAGCTTCCCGCGCGCGAGCGTCGTCTCGCCGACCGTCGCCGCACCGCGGTAGACGACGACGAACGCGTTGTGCTCGGGCGGGAGCGGCTGCTCGAACCGGGCGCCCGCCTCGAGCCGAAGGTCGAGGACGAGCGGCTCCGTCGCCTCGCGGGTCACCGCGCCCGCGACGCCGTGGCTCTCGCCGCCGATGACGGTGGCCGTGACGCCGCCGGCCGTGAAGCGCGGGAGGTCCGCCGCCCTGAAATCGCGGTACCACGGGTCCTTCATCTTTTCGCGGCCGGGCAGGTTCAGCCAGAGCTGGAACCCCTCCATCAGCCCCTCCTCCTGCTGCGGGATCTCCGAGTGGACGACCCCGCGCCCGGCCGACATCCACTGGACGCCGCCGTTCTCGAGGAGCCCCTCGTGCCCGGCGCTGTCGCTGTGCTTCATTCGCCCCGCGATCATGTAGGTCACCGTCTCGAAGCCGCGGTGCGGGTGGTCGGGGAAGCCGGCGATGTAGTCGTCCGAATCGTCGCTCCCGAAGGCGTCGAGCATCAGGAACGGGTCGAGCCGCCGCTGGAGCGGCTGCGAGAGGAGGCGCGTGAGCCTCACGCCCGCGCCGTCGGAGGTCGCCGTGCCGGCGACGAGTCGCTCGACGGAACGGGAAGAGAGCACTCTCTCCTGTCGGGGGGCGGAGGTCGTGGCGTTCGCGAGGGTCGTGGGGTTCGCAGTCTTCGTCGTGTTCGTGTCCCCCGTGCACCTCGCCGTCAGGCGGCGAGCGCGAGCTCGAGGTCGGCCTGGGCCTCGGCGAAGCCCTGCCGGGCCGCCTCCTCGCCCATGTTCAGCCCCTCGGCGTAGATGAAGCGGACGTCGGTGATACCGAGGAAACCGAGGATGGTCTTCAGGTACGGCGTCTGCCCGTCGCCCGGCGTCCCGCGATAGCGGCCGCCCCGCGCGAGCGCGACGTACGCGGTCTTCCCCGTGAGGAGCCCTTCGGACCCGCTCGACGTGTAGCGAAACGTGACTCCCGCGCGGGCGATCGCGTCGATCCACGCCTTCAGCTGGACCGGGTTCCCGAAGTTGTACATCGGGACGCCGAGGACGATCGCGTCGGCCTCCTGCACCTCGGCGATGAGCGCGTCGCGCACGGCGACCGACGCGGCCTGCTCCGGCGTCCGCTTCTCGGCCGGGGTGAAAAGGGCGCCGAGCTCGGCGGCGTCGAGGACCGGGACCGGGTCCTTCGCGAGGTCCCTCACCCGAAGGACGGAACCGGGGGCCGCCGCGAGCAGCCGCTCGACGACGGTCCTGGCGACCCGGGTCGAATTCGCCGCTTCGCCGCGGGCGCTCGCGTTGATCTGGAGGATCTTCATCTCTATCTCCTTGAGGCTACGTCTCAGTGCCAACCGAAAACTAGTACCCCATCCTTCGGAAGAAAAGACGTCGAATCGGATATGATCGTTCCACTGGTGAAACAATTCGAGGCGAACGACCTTCTGATCTTCGCCCGGGTGGCCGACGAGGGGAGCTTCAGCCGCGCCGCCGAGCGGCTCGGCCTGCCGAAGTCGACGGTCTCGCGGCGGATCTCGCTCCTCGAGGAGAGGCTCGGCGAACGGCTGATGGTCCGAACGACGCGCCGGCTGAGACTCACGGAGCTCGGGGAGCGGCTCCTCGAGCACGCGCGCCGCGTGGTGACCGAGGTCGAGGACGTCGCCGCCCTCGCCGAGCACCGCAAGGACGCCCCGGTCGGGCGGTTGCGCGTCGCCATGCCGAGCGACCTCGCGATCCTCCTTCTCGCCGACGCGCTCGCCGCGTTCGTCGCGATGCACCCGGCGGTCTCTCTCGAGCTGGACCTCTCCGCGCGCCGGGTCGACCTCCTCGGCGAGAACGTCGACCTCGCGGTGAGGATCGGCTCGCCCCCCGACGACGCGCTCCTCGCCACGCGCCGCGTCGGCGTCTTCCCGATCGGCCTCTACGCGGCGCCGTCCTACCTCGGCGAGCGCGGCGACCCCGGCACTCCCGACGACCTCGCGCGACACGACGCCCTCCGGCTCCTCGGGCGCGACGGCGAGCCGGCACGCTGGAGGCTCCTCCAGGGCGAGCGGACCTGGGAAGGGGTCCCGCCGGGCCGCGTCGTCGCGAACTCGCCCGAGCTGCTGATCCGCCTCGCGCGCGCCGGCGCGGGGATCGCGTCGGTCCCCGACCTCCTCGTCGCGCCGTCCGTCAAGCGCGGCGACCTGCGCCGGGTCCTCCCCGGCTGGTGCCTCCCGCCGCACACGGTCTGGGCCCTCGTCCCGGGCCGGCGCCTCATGCCGGCGAAAGTCCGCGCCTTCCTCGACATGCTCGTCACGGCGCTGCCCGGCGGGACGGTGGCTCCGGCCTGACGGGGCAGACGCCTCCGGGCGCGTCCCGGGACCCGGCTCGCGCCCCGGCCTCCGACCGCGACGGCGCCCGGATCAGGCCCCGGACGGGAGCACCTCGAGCAGCTCCGCGATCACGCGGACGCGCCCCTCGAAGTCGTCCTCGACCTCGAGCGGCGTGAGCGCGCGCCGGCCCAGCTCGTCCTTCCCCTTGTTCCCGGGCTTCAGGACGACCGTGCCCCCGAGCGGCCGCCCGAGGTCGATCCGCTTCTGCCACTGGGCTTCGGGGAACCCGGCGCGGTGGAGCAGCTCGCGCAGCGTGTCCTCGGCGGCGTTCGTCGGCGCGTTCCCGCCCGACGGTCTTGCGGCCGGCTGCTTGGGCGGGATCTCGTGGGCGAGCGACAGCGCCTCGCCCCATTCCGTCAGCTTCTCGACGACGAGCGTGTTCGCGTCGTCGTACCCCTCCGTCCCACCCCGCGCCCGGCGCGACCCGCCCTCGAGCTTCCTGACGAGCGCTGCGGCGTTGAAAGGGCTCGCTGCCTCGGAGGGGACGACGCGAGAGGAGGGATCAGCCCCGTCGGGCCGAGATCCGAGGCCCGCCCTCGCCGCAGGCCGTGGCATTTCGGTCCATTGTGCTACATGTAGCATAATGCTTTCATGATCGAAGCAGGGATCCGACAGGCACGACAGAACCTGAGCACCTTGATCGAAGAGGTCGCGCGGGGCCGAGAGATCACGCTCACGGACCGCGGTCGGCCCGTAGCACGGCTCGTGCCGCCGTCACGGCGCCTCTCCCGGCCCTTTCCGGGACGGGCGGCATTCCGGAAGCACGTCGCCGCAAAGGCGACGCGCGTCGCCGAAGCCGTGCTCGAGGGACGGGATGAGCGGGACTGAGCGCGGCGCCCGGCCTGCCCGACTCGAGGGCCCCGTCTACCTGGACACGAGCGCAGCGGTGAAGCTCTACGTCCCCGAGCCCGAGAGCGCGTGGGTCGACCGTTCCCTTCGGGGCCGGACGGACTTGCTCGTTTCGGACCTGACCCTAACCGAGCTGGCATCCGCGCTGGGACGGCGCCGCCGGGAAGGATTCCTCGAGGCCATCGCCGCCGCCCGCATTTACCGAAGGTTCCTCTCCGATCTCGCGGACGAGCTCTTTCGCCGCGTGGAGCTGACCGCCGACGTACACCGCGAGGCGGAGAGGATGCTTCTCTCGTCCCTTCTCTTTCCGCTGCGGACCCTCGACGCTCTCCACCTCGCCCTGGCCGCGACGAACGAGGCACGCACGATCCTCACGTTCGACCAGAGCCTCGTGCGAGCAGCTGCCGGCTTCGGAATCCTCACGGCCCCCGGACCCGCCGCCGGATCCTGAGGGGCCAGGCCCCGCACCAACCTTCTGCACTTCCCCCGCGACGCTCCTCTCGATGCACGCCTCCGCGAACGTCGGGAAGGAAGGGGGACTCGGCCCTCTTCTTCGGCCTCTCCGGAACCGGCAAGACGACGCTCTCGGCCGACCCGAAGCGGAGCCTCGTCGGCGACGACGAGCACGGCTGGAGAGACGAGGGGATCAGGGAGAACGCGCGGCTCATACCCGCTCGAGCTCATCGCGAACGCCGTCCCCGAGAAGAAGGCCGGCCACCCGAAGGACATCATCTTCCTCACCTGCGACGCGCAGGGGTCCTCCCGCCGATCGCCCGCCTCACGCCCGACCAGGCGCTCTACCCGTTCATCTCCGGCTACACGTCGAAGATCGCCGGCACCGAGGCGGGCCTCGGCAAGGAGCCCGAGCTGACCTTCTCCGCCCGCTTCGGCGGGCCGTTCATGGTCCACCACTCCGCCTTCTACGCCGGTCTCCTGAAAAGGAAGATCGAACGTTACGGCGTCAGCTGCCGGCTCCTCAAAACCGGCTGGGTCGGCGGCCCGTACAACGTCGGCAAGCGGATCTCCATCCGCTATACCCGCGCGCTCCTCGACGCGGCGCTGGACGGCTCCCTCCATGGCGTCGAGTACCGGAAGGATTCCTTCTTCGGCTCGTCTTCTACAGTGATTTTCGCGAAGTAGCGTCTGCTCAACGAGTTCTGTTAGCACGAAAACAGGTTGGCACTACGGACGCCGGTCCCGTGGTCGAAGCCGCCGGAGGTCACTCGGCGTTTCCTCCCGGAAGCTGAGTCACGGTCGGTGGGATGGCGACGCCGGTCGCCTCGAGGACCTTTCCGGCGCATCCCGGCGTCGTCGATCGAATCCGGAAGTGCTTGCCGTCCCTCTCGACGTCGACGTGCGTGAGCCGGTCGAGATCGGCGAGCACCCGGGCACATTCCTCGTCGATGCCCGCTGCTTCGAGCCGATCCTCGAGGGCCTTTCTCAGCACGAGAGCCAGGTAGGTGCAGAAGACGTGGCCACGAATCGTCTCGTCGCACTTGTGCCAGATCGGTCGCGTCGACCGGCGTCACCTCGTGGAAGCGTCCGGCCCGTGCGAGGACGGTCTCGGTCACTTCCTTCTGCTTGCGCATCCGGGCGCCCAGGATGTACTCCAGCCCTCGCTCCTCCAGCGCCTCCAGGGTCTTCTCGCTGATCATTCCGCGATCCGCCACCACGCAGAACCGCACGATCCCGAACCGCTTCTTCAGACGGTCCACCACCGGGATCGAGGTCGTCACGTCCGTCGTGTTCCCCGGCCACATCTCGCAGCAGACCGGGTGCCCCCTCGCCGTCCAGGATCATCCCCACCACCATCTGATTGAGGTCCGGCCGGTGGTCCTTGCTGTGGCCGTGCTGGCCGAGCGTCTCGCCATCCTCCCTCTCGAAGTAGATGGACGTCGTGTCGAAGAAGACCAGACCCAGCCCCGAGAACAGATCCTGGTGCTGTCGGTACAGCGCCTCCTCGACCTGGTCCTTCACGCACCGCGGCGAGAACGGCGTCGCTCCGGCCTGCTCTTTCTCCGGGAGCTCCTCGCCGAGGAAGGCCGTCGCCCGGTACAGCTTCGAGTTGACGTGACTCGGTGACTCGTCTACGATTCTGGTCAATGCGTCCCACCGAGAACGCTGCACACCGCGCCCGCAACGCCGTCCTCGACGTTGCCCAGGGACTCTTCGCGCGCTACGGCTTCAAGAAGACGTCGATTGAGGACATAGCTCGCGCCGCCCGCATCGGCAAGGGGTCCGTCTACCTGCACTTCCCCTCCAAGGAAGACCTTTTCGGCGAGGTCGTCCGGCGGGTCTCGGACCGGATGATGTCGACGCTCGTCGAGGCCGTCAGGAGCGCCCGCACCCCGGCCGCGAAGCTGCGTGCCTTCATCCGGGCGCACCTCAACGACGTCGCCGCGCTCGCGGCCGAGTACCACCTCGATGAGGAGCGGCTCATGGAGCTCCTCCCTCTCGCAGAGGCCCTCCGGCAGGCGCATCGCGCTCAGGAGGTCGCGCTCCTCGAGGGAGTCCTGCGCGACGGGAGGGCCGCGGGGTCGTTCGCGATCAACCACACCGGGCGCCTTGCGACCGGACTCCTGGCTTCCGTGCAGGCCCTCGAGACGAGCGCCCTTCGTTTCCGTGATCAACCCGAGTTCCGTGCAGCGCTCGGCGAGGTTCTCGACGTCATCCTCCGAGGGCTCGAGAACGCCGCGCGGGAACACGCCAACCGATAGCGGGGCTTCGTAAGCCGCCCGGGAGGACATCCGGGACAGGAAAGGTGTTTCTCGTGCTGACCCACGGACCATTTCGGTCATCGCTCCACACCGGGGACGTGCTCTCCTGGCGCTGCTCGCCGCGGGAGCCGTTGCCGGCTGCCGGATCACGCCGGCCGCCCCCCAGCAGCCACCGACCGTCAAGGTCGCGGTCGCCATGGAGGCGGAAGGAGGTCGCGTTCTCCGCCTCTCCGGGACGATCGAGGCCGAGCGCTCTGCGGCGCTCTCCTTCGGCGTTCCCGGTACCATCCAGGAAGTTCGGGCAGCCGACGGCGCCAGGGTCGTGCGAGGGCGGGTGCTCGCGCGGCTCGACGCCCGCACTTTCCAGGACGCGGTCGGAATCGCCGGGCTCGAGGTCGAGCGGGCAGAGGACGCAGCCCGCCGGCTCGAGCCCATGCACCGGAACGGCACGATTCCCGACATCA
Source organism: uncultured Holophagales bacterium (assembly GCA_963696015.1). GTDB lineage: Bacteria > Acidobacteriota > Thermoanaerobaculia > UBA5066 > UBA5066 > UBA5066. The sequence goes on along the minus strand of CAVOJA010000083.1, from coordinate 5,719 downwards.
AGTGGGTCGAGGTCGACACCGGGCAGCGCCAGGCGCGCCTGGCGCTCTCCATGGCGAAGAAGAGCCTGTAGGACACGGTCCTCCGTGCGCCTCAGGACGGCGTTGTGGCACGCCGGTTGGTCGAGCCAGGCGCAACGGCGCTTCCCGGGAGCCCCGCCTTCGTTCTCGTTCAGAGTCGGACGATGCTCGCCACGGCACCGCTGCCGGAGCGAGAGGTGGCGACGGTGAGGATGGAGATCGCAGAGAGCGTGACGACCGCCTCGATCACTGCGATCCAGCCGGTCTTCGTCGGCGGACGGATCGCGAACGGCCACGAGCTCGCCGTCCTGGGCGTCGAGGTCGCCCGGGAAGGCGTAGCGAGGGCGCGGCGGGACGCGGTGGCCCAGCGGGAGAAGGAGCGGATCGCCCGGACCCGCCTCGCCGACGCACGCGACGAGATCCGGCTGGAGATCGAGAAGCGCCGGGACGACCTCTGGACCGCCTGGCGCGCCGTCGCCGTCGCCGAGGCCGCCGTCAGGCAGGCCGAGGTGAACCTGCTCGAGGAGCGCGACCGCTACCAGGGCGGTATGAGCACCGTCGCCGACCTCCTCGAGGCCCAGGTGCTCCTGCGGCAGGCGCATGACCTTCAAACCGAATCCCGGACGGAGTCCTGGCTGGCGCGCTCCTCCTACCGACGGGCCATGGGGAATCCGTGAACCCATCTCGCGACCAGGCCAGGCGCCAGGCTCATCGATCGCCAGCCGGTGACGACCCGGCAAGGCTGCACACGTCCCGCGAGGCCCGCTGGGCCGCGCCTCTTCTTCACTCGAGCCGACCGCGCACACCGGAGGAATCGTGTTCGAAATAACGGAAGCCCGCTCTCCTTCCGAGCTGCGCGAGTTCGTGGCGTTTCCCGAGACGCTCTACCGCTCGCATCCGCACTACGTCCCGAAGCTCTTCAGGGACGAGCTGGCGACGCTCGACCGGGCGCAGAATCCCGCGTTCGCTTTCTGCGACGCGCGCTACTGGCTGGCCCGCAGGGGCGGCACGCCGGTCGGACGCATCGCCGGCATCATCAATCGACGCGACATCGAGATCTGGAAGAGCAGACGCGTTCGCTTCGGCTGGGTCGACTTCGTCGACGACCCTGAGGTATCGGCGGCCCTCTTCTCCACGGTGGAATCGTGGGCGCGAGAGCGCGGGCTCGAGGCTGTGCACGGCCCGCTGGGCTTCTGCGACCTGGATCGGGAAGGCCTGCTCGTCGACGGATTCGACGAGCTGGACATGCTCGTCACCAACTACAACTACCCCTACTATCCCGCACATCTCGAGCACCTCGGCTACACCAAGGATGTCGACTGGGTAGAGTTTCTCGTGACCCCGTCCGACGAGATGCCGGCCCACGTCGACCGGGTCGCCCGGAGTGTGCTCGAGCGATCCGACCTGCGCCTCGTGACGATCGCGCGCCGGCGGGATATCTTGCCGCACGCCGCCGGCATCTTCTCCCTGATCAACGACGCCTACAAGGACCTCTATGGCGTCGTCCCGCTCTCGGAGGCCCAGATCCGGTACTACGTCAGGAGGTTCTTCGGGTTCGTGAACCCCGAGTACCTCAAAGTGATTCTGGACGGTAACGGTCACGTTGCCGCGTTTGGCATCGCCATGCCGTCGATGTCTCGGGCGCTCCAGCGCTCTCGCGGCCGCCTGTATCCGTCGGGGTTCGTCCGATTGCTCTGGGCGCTCCGTTTCAACGACCGCCTCGACCTGCTGCTCACCGCCGTCCGTCCCGATCTCCAGAACAAGGGGATCAACGCGATCCTGATCAGCGAGATGTGGAAGGCCGCCGCCAGGCACGGCATTCGACAGGTCGAGACCGGCCCGGAGCTGGAAACCAACGAGAAGATCCAGGCGCAGTGGAAGCACTTCCAGACCCGCCAGCATCGGAGACGCCGGTGTTACTGCAAGGCCCTCTGACCCGTGCTCTACCTGGGCGCAGCGTTGCGACCGCGAATCCTGCTGACCGTGGCCGGCATCGATCTGAAGGCCCTTACGGCATCGCTGAGGCGTCGGCCGCCACTGGTATCCGTGTTCGTGAAGACGGCCGCGAAGCGCTCTGCGCGACCGTTCTTCCTCTCGATCACACCAATGTCGCCGAGCACCGAGGCGGGCAGGGTCGTCCGGCACGGCCGCAAGCCCCCGCCCTCGGTGGGCTCACTTTCACAAACGCCCGGCCGCGCGTTCCGTGTGCCGCCTCAGGCGAGACAGGCTTCCCGAAGGAGTAAGGCGCGATGTATGGCATGGGCGATGACCTTCATGTACCCCGCCGAGTCGGTCTCGCCCTGGGCAGTGGCTCCGCCCGGGGCTGGGCCCACATCGGCGTGATCCGTGCGCTGACCGAAGCGGGAATCGAGGTCGAGTGTGTCGCTGGCACCAGCATGGGTTCCGTGGTCGGGGCTGCGCTCGTCCTCGACAAGATCGACGTGTTGGAAGGCTTCGCCCGTCAGCTCGATTGGAGACAGATCGTCTCTTTCATGGATCTCACTTTCCCGAAGTCGGGATTGCTCGACGGGAACGACATCACCGATTTGTTTCGCGGACATGTTCACGCGACGAGGATCGAGGACCTCCCGCTCCCCTATAGCGCCATCGCCACCGACTTGTCCACGGGTCGCGAGGTCGTATTGCGCGCAGGGGACCTCGTCGAAGCCATCCGTGCGAGCGTCTCGGTTCCAGGGGTGTTCGCGCCGGTGAGGAAGGATGGCAGCTTCCTGGTCGACGGCGGGCTGGTCAATCCGGTCCCCGTGAGCGCGGTCCGGAGCATGGGAGCGGACTTTGTCATCGCCGTCGACTTGAATGGCGACATCGTGGAGAAACGGGCTCTCGGTGGCAGTGCTGCCATCGATTCGACGACGGAGAGGCTCGAAGAACCGTTCGCCGTTCAAAACGGGAACCTCGCGCAGGCCCTGACCAGGAAGCTCAAGGCCCTCGGCTCGCCGGCGCTGTCGCATATCCGCTTGAGGCCGCAGTGGGAACCTGTGCCCAGTATCTTCGGAGTGCTGACGACCGCGATCAACATCATGGAGGCGCACATCACAGCGGCCAATCTCATGACGAGTGCGCCCGACCTCTTGATACAGCCGCAACTGGGTCGCATCCGGTTTCTCGAGTTCCACCGGGCCGACGAAGCCATTGCGGAGGGGTACCGAGAGACGATGGCCCAGCTCAGGAAGAGATCATGGCTGGAAGACGCCGTCTGAGGCAGGAGCGTGCGCGACTGGAGCGCCACGCGCATCTCCAGAAGGACGCGAGGGGCCAGCAGAATGCGGTCGCCGCGGGAACGTGCTCGCGATGAATACGGGCTCTTCGTCATTTCGTGTGGGCAAACGGCGAGCCCGAAGTATTACCCGCGGAGGACACCGGCAGGTTGCAGCCGTGGAAATCGGCCCGAATCGGCCTCGGGAAACGGACGAAGCCATCGCACGGGCCGATTCCCACCGCCGCAACCGTTCTACTGCTGCTACTCACTGTCTCACTTGGCCACACGAAACGACGAAGAGGCACAGGATGCGAGTGTCACGGCGTCGGGCCGTGGCCGAGGCGGTCTCGGGCCTGGCTCGCACGTGGAGGCATCGGCCCCGGCCGTCCGGGGGATCAGAAGGAAGGTGTCCCTTCGGTAGGCGTGCGTAGTCGAGGTGAATCGTGCCGCCGCGCGACCACAGGCGGACGCCACGGGTAGGCACGACGAGACAGAATTCGGTATACCTCTCGCCGTGGACCTGGGAGCCGCTGACGGTTCGGAGTTTCTTCGATCAGTGACGGTTCGCCCGTGCGGGCGACAGGAGCTGCGGAGGTTCCGGGAGCTACTTGGAGAGCACCACTACCTGGGCTACCGGGGTGTTGTCGGGGAGTCGGTGGCTCATGTCGCCGAGGCGGGGGGGGCAGGGGTTGGCGCTGCTTCTGTGGGCGGCGGCGTTCAAGTGCGCGGCACGGGACACGTGGATCGGGTGGCATCCGGCGGTGCAGTGGCAGAGGCTGCATCTCGTGGCCAACAACGTGCGGTTTCTGGTTCTGCCGGGGGTGGCGGTGCCGAACCTGGCGTCCCGCGTGCTTGGGCTTTCAGTGCGACGGCTTTCGAGGGACTGGCAGCTGACCTGGGGCCATCCGATCCTGGCGGTGGAGACCTTCGTCGACCCAGCCCGGTACAGGGGGAGCTGCTATCGAGGGGCAGGGTGGGACGAGGTTGGGTTGACCCGAGGCTTTGCTCGATGTTCCGGGGGTTGGAAGCGACACGGTCATCCGAAGCTGATCTTCGTACGGGATGTGAGTCGTGGTGCACGCCGGCTGTTGAGCGACCCGGTCCCGTCACAACGTCTCGGGCAGGGGGTCGCGAAGATGAAGTTGGTCGACAATGAGCTGGCGTCGCTGCAGCAGGTCTTGCGCCAGAGACCCGATCCACGCAAGCGGCGAGGGATCCGGCACAGCAAAGCGAGCCTGCTGGCGATCAGCGTCGCGGCGGTGGTGTCCGGGGCTCGGTCGCTGGAGGCGATCGCGCAATGGGCGAGGGAGTGCACCCAGCGCGAGAAGGGCCGGCTCTTCTTCCGATGGGATTCTCGGACGAGACGTTACGAGGCTCCGAGCGAGCCGACGCTCCGCCGGTTTCTTCAGAGCGTGGACGCCGAGACCGTGGACAAGCACGTCTCGGGATGGCTTGCGGGCCTAAGGCGGGATCGAGACGAACCGATCGCCATCGACGGCAAGGCGCTGCGCGGAGCACGCCGTGAGGATGGCACGGTTGTCCAGCTCCTCTCCGCGGTCTTGCACTCCTCGGGGATCACCATCGGGCAGAAGGAGATCGCGCGGAAGAGCAACGAGATTCCGGCCGCTGCGGAACGACTGCGGCCGCTCGACCTCGAGGGCCGCTGTGTGACCGCCGACGCCCTACACACCCAGATTCCGCTGGCCCGGTTCCTCGTTGAGGAGAAGAAGGCGGCCTGCTGCTTCACGGTCAAGGGCAACCAACCCTCGCTCGAGAGCGACCTCAGCCATCTGTTCGACCAGATGGCTCCCCCCCCTCATCACGAGACGATCGAGAAGGCCCACGGCAGGATCGAGATTCGCCGCATCTGGACGTCAACGGACCTGAATGGGTACCTGGATTTCCCCGGGTGCCGGCAGGTCGCCCGGATCGAACGGATCACGACGATGCTCAAAAGCGGCAGGGCCCGACGGGAGCGAGTCCACATCATCACCAGCCTCGACGCGCAGAGGGCTGATCCCGCAGCGCTCCTGGCCATCGTCCGCGGTCACTGGTCGATCGAGAACCGAAGCCACTGGGTTCGCGACGTAACCTTCGACGAGGATCGCAGCCAGGTCCGCACCAAGACCGGGCCGCGCGCAATGGCCACGCTCCGAAACATCGCCGTGGCCGTCGCCCGCAAGCTCGAGTTTCCCTCCGTCCCGGCCGCGATTCGCACCTTCGCTCGCCGAACGGCTCTGGTCCTCGACGTCCTGGGCCTCTGAACCCTCTTCGAGCGCCCTCCTGCTGCCCGCCAAGGTGCCACATGGAGAAGGTCGGCCAGCAAGCCGCCTGGAGGCAGAACTGTCCCACGGCCCCGTTCCTCTACCCGTTCCCTGCCTCGCGCCCGCCTTCCCCGCCCGCTCCGGGCTTGACCTCCCCCTTCCGCAGCTGCCACACCCCGGGCACTCATCCCTACGCTCGCTCACCCCCCCCGACTTTGAC
>CAVOJA010000082.1:0-5854 GCA_963696015.1 uncultured Holophagales bacterium | reverse complement strand
TCGCGCGACGTCGAAGCCGTCCAGGCGGGAGAGCCGCGCGTTCATCAGGACGAGGTCGACCTGGCGCGAGAGGGCCGTCTCCAGCGCCTCCTCGGCGCTCGTCACCTCGAGCGTCCGGCAGCCGGTCATGCAGAGGGCCGTGGCGAGCTTGAGGAGGTCGCGGACCTCCTCGTCGACGACGAGGACGACGGGCGGACGCCGGCGGGGCCGCGTGACCACCAACGTTCTCGGCGCCTCGGCCCTCGGGGCCGAGCGGGACTCTCGCGGCAGGATGATGGAGTCGATCGCGAACTCCACCTCGCGCAGGAACGCCTCGGTCTCCGGGAGGACGCGGCCCTCCGAAAGGGGGGCGGCGGGGCCGGTCCTGCAGAGGGCGAGCGCGTCGTCGAGCTCGAGCGCCGAGGCGAACCGGTCCTCCCGCTTCCTGGCGAGGACGCGCGTCAGGACGGCGAAGAGATCCGGCTCGAGCTCCGGGACCAGCTCCCGGATGTCGGGAAAGGGCTCGTTCACGTGTTTCATCGCCGTCGCGACGGGCGATTCGCCCTGGAAAGGGGTCCGGCCGGCGAGCATCTCCCAGGCGATGATGCCGATGGAGTAGAGGTCGGCCCTCTCGTCGAGAGCCTCGCCGAGCGCCTGCTCGGGCGACATGTACTGGGGCGTCCCGAGGAGAACCGAGGCCATCGTCAGCCCCGGCTCCCACGACCCGCGCGCGAGCCCGAAGTCGAGGATGACCGCCGCGCCCTGCCGGTCGACGATGACGTTCTGCGACTTGAGGTCGCGGTGGAGGATCTTGAGCCGGTGGATGGCCGCGGTGCCGCGGGCGATCTGCCGCACGATCGGGACGGCTTCGGCCGCGGGGTAGCGCTGGCGCTTTCCGATCAGCGTCCAGAGGTCTTCCCCGTCGATCAGCTCCATCGTGATGTACGGGTACTCCCCCGCGATGCCGTAGTCGTACATTCGGGCGACGTTCGGGTGCTTGATCTTCCGGTTGAGGGCCACCTCGCGCTTGAAGCGAGCCAGGAGCGCGTTCTCGTCGCGTTCGAGGTTCGGCGAGAGGACCTTGATGGCGACGGTCTCCTCGAGCGCCCGGTCGAACGCCTTGAAGACGACGCCGATCCCGCCGTGACCGAGCGTCCCGGTCCACTCGTAGCGCGGGAGGATCTCGAAAAAGCGCCTTCGAAACGACTCGACCTTCACACGACCCCTTCCGCGGGGTCAGGGCGACGCAGGGGTCACCGGGCTGCCGTCGAGGAGATAGACCTGCCCACGCGTCTCGGCCTGTTCGTAGACGATATGGTCGCCCTTCGGGGACCAGGAGGGGTAGCGAAGGTAGACATCGAGCCGCGTGTTCTCGGTCAGTCGCTTCTCCTCGCGTGTCTCCCTGTCGACCCACCAGAGATTCCACGTGTCGTCGCGGTAGCCGGCAAAGGCGATCCTTCGGCCGTCGGGGGAGTAGCTGAAGGCCCAGGAAAGGCCCCTCTTCTCGTTCAGGAGCTCGGGCGTCCCCCCAGCCGAAGGAATGACGCCGATGAAGATGTCGTCTCCCCGCCGCACCTCGAGGGCGAGCTCCCTGCCGTCCGGAGACCAGCACGGGTAGCCGATGAACTCGCGGTCGAAGGTCAGCTTTTGCTGGGTCTGCGTCGCCAGGTCGGCCATCCAGGTGTTGATCGTGATGCTGTCCCTCTTGCTGTGATAGGCGATGCGCTCGCCGTCGGGGGAGAGGCGGATGGAGATCGCGTCGGAGAGGTCGATCGGGAGCTTCCGGAACGTCCGCGTGGCGATCTCGAATTCGTAGCCGTTGAACCTCCCGTCGTCCCTGTTGGAGAAGCAGAGAATCCTCTTCCCGTCGGGATAGAAGTCGTTCCCGTACTCGACGGCCGGACCCTCGATCACGGGCCGCTGGTTTTCGCCGTCGGCGTCCATGAGCCAGACGTCGTTCGATCCGCCGGGAGGGATCCACCCGAACGCGATGGTGGAGCCGTCCGGCGAGAATATCGGCCAGGTCGCCCGCCCGTCGCCGGCCGTGAGGACGGCAGGCGTCCCGGAAGACAGGCCCGTGGCCGCGTCGACGGGCAGGCTCCAGATCGACGCCGTCGTCGTCAGCTCGCTCCACGCGAGCTTTCGTCCGTCGGCCGAGAAGCTCGGGCTCCGGGGGACCTCGGCGCGGACCGCCGTGGCGGCCTCGGCGGGGCCCGTCACGGTCCGGCCGTCATCGCCGAGCGGAAGGCGGTACAGCGCGTAGCTTCCCTGTTCGTTCTGCGCGCCGAACCAGAGCGCCTTCCCGTCGGGCGAGACCCGCGGCTCATAGACCTTCGTCCCGGCGAAGAGCCTCACGAGGTCGGCCCCGTCGGGTTTGACCGACCAGATCTCCGCCTGCGAGAGACGCGGCTCGGAGTTGACGAAGTAGAGGCGATTGCCGTCGGGGGACCAGCAGGGAGCGCCGTGTCCGCCCCTCGGGTTCCCGGCGGTCGTCACGCTGAGCGCCGACCCTCCGTTGGCCCCGACGATCCAGATCGTCGAAGGGGTCAGCCCCGGCGCGGCGGTGGCAGCGACGTCGGTGAGAGGCGTCGACTGGAACGCGACTCGCTTTCCATCGGGCGAGAACGAGGGGCGCGACCCGAACGAGGCGAGGAGCCGCGGGTTTCCTCCTGCGGCCGGGACGATCCAGAGGCCACCGCGATCCTTGGAGTGGAACGCGATGAGCTCGCCGTCGGGAGACCAGGCCGGCTGGACGTTGTTCTTGCCGTCCCGTGTCAGGGGGCGACCGGGGCCTCCCTGGAGGGGGCGAACGTGGATCTCGAGCTTCCCGTTCGACATGACCGCCGTGGCGAGCTCTTTCCCGAGCGGCGACAGCGCGGGGAACAGCTCGAGGGCGCTGACGCTCCCGAGGGGCTTCGGCGTACCGGAGGGTGAAGGAACGGTCTGGGAAGGGCGAGCGCCGCACCCGGCCGTCGAAATGACGATGACAGCGACGAACGCCGGTAGGAAGAACCCCATCCTGCCCGAGAAGGCGGCACAGCTTCTCATCAGAGTCTCGGAGGAGCATCTTAGTCCGATCCGGAATGGCCGTGGACCTGCCGAGGCCGGCACGAACCTTGTTTGGTCGGGTCTCCGTGACGCTCCGCCTGAAGCTCTTCGTCCTGATCGGCGGCCTTCTCGCCATGATGGTCGGGGCCGAGTGGCTTCTCATCGAGACGCTGACGAAGGACCTCCGTGTCGAGGTGACCGCGGTCGCCACGTCCGTGGGGAAGGACATCGTCCGGATCCTCCATCCGCTCGACGAGAAAGGCCCGGGGCGGCCTGGTCCGGTTGCCGGCGTCCGCAGGATCGTCCTCCGCGACGAGGCGCACGTCGTGGCGCTGCCCGGGAGCGGGAGGGGAGCGAAGGAGAGGGCGGAGAGGACCGGAGGCTCGGCGGAGGCTGCGGGACGGACCGACGAACCGGAGAAGCGATTCGTCGTGACGACGGTCCAGACGACCGGCGACGGAGCCGTCTCGTCGACGAAGAGCTGGACGACGTCCGACGGGACGGGCTTCCTCTTCATCGAGGGGCCCGCCGCCCGGGCCCGGGTCCGGATCCCGGAAACCGGCGTCAAGGAGGCCGTCACCCGCTTCCGGACCCGCCTCGTCCTCGGTTCGCTGGGAATCGTCGCGGTCGGCCTCCTGGCGGCCGCGTTCGTCGCGCACCGGGTGGCACGCCCGCTCGTCGAGCTGTCCCGGGCGGCGCGGGCGCTCGGGGAAGGGGGGTTCGGCACGCAGGTGACGGCGCGCGAGGGGGGCGAGGTGGGCGAGGCGATCGCCGCCTTCAACCAGATGTCCTCACGGCTCGCGTCCCTCGAACGCGAAACGCTCGCCCTGAAAGAGCGCGAGCACCTCGGAGAGATGGGCGAGGACGCTCGCGGCATGGCGCACGCCCTGCGCAACCCGCTCCACGCCGTCGGCCTGTCGGTGGACGAGCTCGCCGCGCGCCTTCCCGACGACCCCGGTGGGGCGGAGATGGCGGTCTCCGCCCGCCACCAGATCGCGGGGGTCGACGGGACCATCCGCTCTTTCCTCGCGCTGGCGGCGAAGGGCGGAACGGAAGAGGACGTCGACGTGCGGGAGCTCGCCGAGGAGGTCGCCCTCTCCGTGCTCCAGGGGGCTCGTGGAAGGGTTCGCGTCGTCGTGGAGCCGGGCGAAGCCCGGCCACGGATTCGCGCGGTTGCTCCCGAGCTGCGCGCAGCGCTCCACGCGCTCGTGGTGAACGCCGTCGAGGCGAGCCCCGAGGGTGCCCGGATCGCCGTCCGGGTCGAGGCGCGGGACGGGGGCGGCGCACGGGTCACCGTCGACGACGAGGGGCCGGGCCTGCCGGAGGATGTGCGCGCCCGCCTCTTCACCCCCCACGTGACGACCAAGCCGAGCGGGTCGGGCATGGACCTCTTTCTCGCCCACCGGATCGCCACGACGCGCTACGGAGGCGGCCTCGCGCTCGAGGAGCGCCCTTCGCGCGGGATGCGGGCCGTCTTCACCCTAGGTCCGCGGTCGGGAGGACGCCCTGCCTGAGGCGCGCATCCTCCTCGTGGAGGACGAGATCGACCAGCGCAGGCTGGTGGCCGGGATCCTGCGGGGAGAGGGGTACGCCGTGGCCGAGACGGGCTCCGTCGACGCCGCTCTCGTGGATCTCGCTGCGGCGCCCGTCGACCTCGTCACGTCCGACTGGAAGCTCCCGGGCCGCGACGGCATGGAGCTGCTGACCGAGGTGAAGGCTCGCTTCCCCGAGACCGGGTTCCTGATGGCGACGGCCTACGGGACGATCGCCCACGCCGTCGCGGCGGTGAGGGCGGGGGCCGACGACGACCTGACGGAGCCGTTCGTGCGGGCCGCGCTCCTCCTCGCCGTCGAGCGGACTCTCCGCTCGCGGCGGCTCGTGGACGAAAACCGGCGCCTCTCCGAGGAGGTGCGCGACCGGGACCGGCTCGTCGACCTCGTCGGCAAGAGCCCGTCGATGGAGCGGCTTTACCGGCAGGTGGAGAAGCTCGCCGGGACCGACGCGACCGTCCTCCTCGCGGGCGAGAGCGGAACGGGCAAGGAGCTCGCCGCCCGGGCGCTTCACGCGCCGTCCCGCCGGCGAACAGGGCCTTCCGTGGCGGTGAACGCCGCCGCGATCCCCGAAACGCTCGTGGAATCCGAGTTCTTCGGGGCCGAGAAGGGGTCCTACACAGGCGCCGACCGGATGCGGAAGGGAAAGCTGGAGCAGGCGCACGGCGGGACGCTCTTCCTCGACGAGCTGGGCGAGCTGCCGATGTCGGTGCAGCCGAAGCTCCTGCGCGCGCTGCAGGAAGGCGTCGTGACGCGCATCGGCGGCGTGGCGGAGATCGCGACCGACGCGCGGATCCTCGCCGCCACGAACCGCAACCTCGCGCAGGAAGTGGCCGCGGGGCGGTTCCGCGAGGACCTCTACTACCGCCTCAACGTCGTCTCGGTCACGCTGCCGCCGCTGCGCGAGCGGCGCGAGGACATCCCGCTCCTCGTCCGGCACTTCGTCGCGCGGACCGAGCGACGCGATGGCATCCGCGTCGCGCCGTTTCCGCCGGCGCTCCTCTCCCGGCTCGTCGACCACGCCTGGCCCGGGAACGTCCGCGAGGTGGCGAACGTCGTCGAGAGGCTCGTCCTCCTGTCCGAACGGGGGCGGGTGTCGGAGGGCGATCTCCCCCTGCCGCTCGGAGGCAAGGCCCCTGCGGATGCCGGCTGGAAGCTTCCTCCCGGCGGGGTCTCCTGGGAGGAGCACGAAAAGGACGCCCTCCGCCAGGCACTCGAGCTCTCCGGCGGCAACCGGGCCCGCGCCGCGCGCCTCCTCGACCTGCCGTACAAGGGAA
>CAVOJA010000081.1:0-50424 GCA_963696015.1 uncultured Holophagales bacterium | reverse complement strand
GAGCTCTGGCTCGATGCCGTGGATGGCGAGGATGTTCGCCAGCCGGCCGCGGGCGCCCGCGACCTCGGCTCGGTAGGAGTCGGAGACTTCGTACGGGATGTGGGCCATCGGTCGAGCGTAGCAGGCAGGTGCACGGGCCCCGTACGGGCGTGTGGGCCGGATCGGAAACCTCGAGCCCGGCCGCGGCATCGAAGAGGTGGTATTCCATCGCCGGAGCGGTGGACGGACGATGCGTGAAGGAGGCCGTGTTGGCAGGTGACATGCAAGGGGATCCCGGGGGCTCCGAGCGTGCCGGGCCGATGAGCGGCTCCGGGAAGTGGGACGTGGCCGTCGTCGGGGGCGGACCGGCGGGGCTCACCGCGGCGATTCACCTCGCCTGGCACCGGCGGAGGGTCGTCGTCCTCGACCGGGCCACCGGGCCTCTCTTCTTCACCCTCGAGAAGCTCTGGAACGTGCCCGGGTTCCCGGGGGCCACGGGGGCCGAGATCCAGAAGCGCCTCAAGGCCCAGGCGGTCGAGCAGGGCGCGGTCGTCGAGCGCGCGAGCGTGGCGCGCGCTGGCGGGGCGCTCGAGAGCTTTCGCCTCGAGGCCGCGGACGGACGCTCGTGGGAGGCCCGGACCCTCCTCCTCGCGACGGGAGTGGCCCGCCTCCATCCGACGGTCGACGGGGACTTCCGTCCCTGCTTCGCATACGCGGGGAAGGGAAACCTCTACTACTGCCCGGACTGCGAGGCTCCGGAGGTCTTCGGGAAGGACGTCGTCGTGATCGCCGTCGGGACGGCCAACGGAGCGGCCGGCATGGCTCTCGGTCTGACGCGCTACGCCTCGCGGGTCCGCGTCCTGCTGCCGGAGGGGGCGGAGCCGAGGGACGAGCTCCGCCCGGCCCTGGCCGCGCGAAACGTCGAGATCGTGCGCGGGGCGATCGCCGGGCTCGAAGGCGAGCGCCGGGAGCTGAAGGCGCTGAAGCTGTCCGACGGTTCGCGGCTTCAGGCCGACGCGTTCTTCGTCTCGACGCCCGCCCGCGGTCGCACCGACCTCGCGGAGCAGCTCGGGGTCGAGCTGGCCCCGAGCGGCGCGAGCGTGGCGGTCGTCTCGCAGCGCGGAGACACGAACGTTCCGGGCGTCTGGGTCGCCGGGGACCTCCGGCCGATGACTCAGCAGGTGGCGGTCGCGATGGGGACCGGGAACGTCGCGGCGGTCATGATCGACCAGTACCTACGGAAGCGGGACATCGCACCCGTGCCCACGGGCGAGGACGTCCGAATCGGCGTGCGGGCGACGGAACCCGGCCCGCGCTGATTCCTCCGCTCTCCCGCTCCTGACCCCGAGGCGTCGAAACGGCGAACGTCTCGCCGGCATCCAAAGGGGGCAGGAGTGAGAGCATGGAGAAATTCAACATCGTCGTGATCGGCGCCGGCTCGGGCGGCCTCGTCGTGGCCGCGGGGGCCACGGGGCTCGGGGCCCGGGTGGCGCTGGCCGAGAAGCACCGGATGGGCGGCGACTGCCTGAACACCGGTTGCGTCCCCTCCAAGGCGCTCCTGGCCGCGGCCAAGACGGTCCAGCACGCGCGCGACGCGCACCGCTTGGGCCTGACCCTTCCGGACCCGGGACCCCAGGACTGGAAGGCCGTGCAGGCGTATGTTCGGTCGACCCAGGCGCACATCGCGCCCCACGACTCGGTCGAGAGGTTCACCGGCCTCGGGGTCGAGGTGTTCCAGGGCGCAGCGAAACTGAAGTCGGCCCACGAGGTCGAGGTGAACGGGCAGACCCTCTGGGGTCGCCACGTCGTCGTCGCCACCGGCTCCCGGGCCGCGGTTCCTCCGATTCCCGGCCTCGCCGAGGCGGGCTTCCTGACGAACGAGACGGTCTTCGAGATCGCCGAGCGGCCCGCCTCGCTCCTCGTCATGGGAGGCGGCCCCATCGGGACGGAGCTGGGGCAGGCCTTCTCCCGGCTCGGCACGAAGGTGACGATCGTCTCCTCCACGCCTCACATCTGCGCGAAGGAGGACCCCGACGTCGCGGAGGTGCTCGCGGCCCGCCTCCGGAGCGAAGGAGTCCGGATCCTCGACGGGAGCACGGCCACGCGCGTCACGACGCGCAGCGGAAAGAAGGTCGTGACCGTGAAGACGGCCGCGGGCGTCGAGACCGAGATCGCGGCCGACGAGATCCTCGTCGCCGTCGGTCGGACGGCGAACGTCGACGGACTGGGGCTCGAGGCGGCGGGTGTGAAGTTCTCGAAGAAGGGGATCGAGATCGACGATCGGTGCCGGACGAACGTCCCGTCGGTCTGGGCCGTCGGCGACGTTGCGGGCGGGCCGCTCTTCACGCACTGGGCGGGGCACCAGGCGCGGGTCGTCATCCGGAACATCCTCTTCCCGGGCTCGACGCGGCACGACCTCGCGAACCTCCCGTGGACGACGTTCACGGAGCCGGAGATCGCGCACGTGGGGTTGAACGAGACGGGCGCGAAGGCGAAGGGGGTGGCGCACCAGGTCTTCAAGGTCCCGTTCGACTCCATCGACCGCGCCGTCTGCGACGGGGAGACCGAGGGCTACTTCGCCAAGGTCGTGGCCGGGCCGAAAGGGGAGATCCTCGGCGCGACGATCGTCCACCCGCAGGCGGGGAACCTCCTGCCCGAGCTCGTCCTCGCGAAGAAACACGGGATCCCGCTCGGGAAGATCTCCGCGACGATCCACACCTACCCGGGCCTGTCCGACGTCGTCCGGGCGCTCGGAGACGCCTACATGCGAACGAAGCTGACCCCCGGCACGAAGAACCGTCTGACCCGCGCTTTCCGCTGGCTCCGGCGCTGATCCCGTGCTGGGAATGACCATCCGCGCAATGTCAGCGACCACGTCGAGGTGACCCATGCCGACCCGTAGCGTCCTCGTCTCCTCTCCCACGTTCCCCTACGAGCTCCGCCGGAAGGCGGGCGAAGGGGCGATGGGAATCGTCTATGAAGCGTTCGACCACGACCTGGGCCGTCCCGTGGCGATCAAGGTGATGAGGGACGAGCTCCTTGCCGAGCTGGGACCCGAAGGGCAGAGGGAAGCCCGGCTCCGGTTCCAGCAGGAGGCCCGGGCGGCCGCGCGTCTCTCCCACCCGGGGATCGCGACGATCCACCGGATCGGCGAGGAGAACGGGCGGCCGTTCATCGCGATGGAGTGGCTCGACGGCGAGCCGCTCGAGAGCCTCCTCGCGTCCGGAGCGCCTCTTCCCCTCGGCCTCGTCGCCCGCGTCGGCGTCGAGCTTGCGGAAGCGCTCGAGGCGGCCCACGCGGCGGGAGTCGTCCACCGGGACATCAAACCCTCGAACCTCATCCTCCGGGCGGACGGGCGGTTGAAGGTCACGGACTTCGGCATCGCCCGGATCGAGGGGCTCGAGCTCGTGAAGACGCGCGCGGGGGAGGTCGTCGCGACACCGATGTACGCCTCCCCGGAGCAGCTCCGCGGCCTGCCGGTGGACGGACGCTCCGACATCTTCGGCGCGGGAGTCGTCCTCTACCAGTGCCTCACCGGGAGGCCGCCCTCATCGGGGAAGACTCTCGCGGAGCTGACGACGTCGATCCTGTTCGGGAAGCCGGAACCGCCGACCTCTCTGAACCGCGACCTGCCGGCCGCGATCGACGGGATCGTCCTCAGGGCCCTCGAAAAGGACCCGGCGCGGCGTTTCACCCACGCGTCGGAGCTGGCGGAGGCGCTTCGGCCCTTCGCGGCCGCGGTCCGCCCGAGCCCGCGCCCGGCGTCGCCGGCCGCGTTGTCCGTCGGGCCGTTCCTCCTCTCACCTTTCGGGTCGAGCCCGGCCGCGGCGACGACCGTCTCGGCGGAGGGGCGGGTCGTCCTCGACGGGCTCCCGTCCGGCGCCTCCCGCGTTGCCGAGGCCGCCGTGAACGCCTGGCCCGCGAAACCGCTGCCGAAGGGCCCGGTAGGCTCTCTTCTCGCGCGGCTCACGGAGACGCCGCTTCACGCCGAGCCGTTCGCCGGAGCCGTGAAGATCGCCGGCTTCCTGCTCCTCGTCTCCGACGGATGGGTCGTCGGGGCATTCGACACCGTCTCCGGAGAAGAGGGAGACGGGGTCGTCGAGGCGCTGCCGGCCGAAGCAGAGGCCGAGCTTCGCGCCGTCCCCGCGGGAATCCCGCCGGGCATCGTGCGCCTCCTCGCCTCGCTCCTCAGGCCGCGGAAGGCGCGGTTCGAGGGGCTCGACTCGAGCTTCGTGAACCTTCCCGCGCTCGCGAGGCGCCTGCGCGACGAGGCGTTCAGCGGCGTCGTCCGCCTGAACCGGGAGGGGGACGAGGCATTCATCCTCGTTCACGAGGGTCAAAGCGCGCTCTCGCTCTTCTCCGGAGCGTGGGAGGGTGCTCCGATATCCGAGCCCTGGGAGACATGGGTCTCCGACGTCCTCCTGCACGCGACAGTCGAGGAGGCTTCTGCGGAGCCGGTCTTCGCCTCGTTCCGTCTTCAGCTGGCGGACGCCGCGGTCGAAGTCCCTCCGGCTCAGGCCGAGCCCTCGCGGTCGCCGGGAAGGGGTCTGTTCCGGACGAGCCGCCGCACCGGGTTCGACACGAAGGCGGCCGGCGGAGCGGCGTTGCGGCTGGAGCCGGCGGGAGGCGACACTACCCGAACGGGCGGGGCGAGCGACGAGGCGAGGCAGAGGGCGTTCGCCGCCGACGGCGCCGCGCGGTTCCTCGGCTGGCTCGTGGGGAAGGCGCCCTCCGTCCTTCAGCGGCTCGGAAAGGACAAGTCGCTGAAGTACCTCGTGGAGTGGATCCCGCTCGTTCGGAGGGCCCGCATCCACCACGCGCTCCCGAGGCCGAAGGCGCGCGAGACGGACCTCTTCGACGTCGTGACGTTCGGCGAGGACGACAAGGTCCTGCACCTCGCCCATCGGGTGGCCCGCGTCACCCCGGACGTCCTCCGGGCCTTCGTCGACCGCGCCATAGCCGCAAAGGAAGCCCGCATCAAGACGGGCGACGTCGGGGCGGCCCTCCTCGTCTCGCCCTCATTCGACGAGAGCGTCGCGGAGACGTACCGGGAGATCACGACGTACGAGGCCGAGAAGAGCCGGTCCTGGACGTTCGGAGCCATCGAGGCGGCGACGAACTACGAAGGCTTCGTGCGGATCGGACCCCGGAGGGGCTTCCACCTCATCCTGGTCGAGGAGACACCGGGGGGCTTCGAGGTCGTCCTGCCGTGACCGCCCCGGCGGGGCGAGTCCCCGTCCTCGTGTTCGCGAAACCGCCGCGGGCGGGCGAGGCGAAGACCCGGCTGGCGGAGGGCCTCGGTGCCGAGGCAGCTGCCGTCCTGGCGCGGGCTTTCTTCGACGACACCTGGCGGACCGTGTCCGCTCTCTCCTGGGCGGAGCCGGTCCTCGCCACGACGGAGCCCGACGCTCCGGAATGGCGGGAGAGGCGGATCCGGCAGATCCGGCCCCAGGGCCCCGGGGACCTCGGCCAGCGGATGGCGCGTGCTCTCGACCTCGCGCTCGCTTCGTCCCGGGCGGCGATCGCGATCGGCGCCGATTCGCCGGGACTGCCCACCGCGTACCTCGAAGCCGCCCGGCTTGCTCTCGAGTCGTCGGACGCCGTGCTCGGGCCCGCGAAAGACGGGGGCTTCTACCTGCTCGGACTCCGTCGCGCTCCCGGCGACATTCTCGAAGGGCTGCCCTGGAGCTCGGCGGAGACCTTCGAACGGACCCGGAGCCGGCTTTTCGAGCGGGGGCTCTCCGTCCACGTCCTGCCGGAGTGGTTCGACGTCGACCGGCCCGAGGATCTCGACGACCTCCGGCGGCGCCTCGTTCGCGGGGACGTCGCCGCCCCGGCCACGGCCCGGGCTTTTGGGACCGTCACTCCCAGGCTGCCGAGGGTGTCGATCGTTCTTCCGACGCTCGACGAGGAGGGCCGGATCGGAAGGCAGCTCCGTTCGCTGACGGCTTCCGGGGGCTGGCACGAGGTCGTCGTCGTGGACGGAGGGAGCCGAGACCGAACGGTGGAGGAGGCGAGCGCCGTTCCGGGCGTCCGCGTCCTGGACGGGCCCCGGGGACGGGCGGTCCAGATGAACGCCGGGGCGCGGGCCGCGACCGGCGACGTCCTGCTCTTCCTCCACGCGGACGTCGAGCTGCCGGCGGACGCCCTTCGCCACGTCACCGACGCACTCGCCGACCCGGAGGTCGTCGCCGGAGCATTCCGCACGTGGACCGTCCCCGACGACCGGCCGAGCCGCCTCGCCTCCCTCCTCCACCTCGCCGACCTCCGCTCGCGCTACACCGGCCTGCCGTACGGCGACCAGGCGATCTTCGTCCGCGCCGGGGCCTTCGCGCGGCTCGGCGGCTATCCCGAGCAGCCGCTCATGGAAGACCTCGAGCTGAGCCGCCGGCTCCGGTGTGCCGGGAAGATCCGCACCGTTCCGGCGAGCGTCCGCGTGTCGGGCCGGCGCTTCCTCTCGCGGCCGCTCTACTACTTCGCGCTCGTCAACGTCCTGCCCGTCCTCTACGCGGCCGGCGTTCCCCCAACGCGCCTCGCGCGGCTCTACGGAAACCCGCGCTGAGACCGGAAGCCGTCTCGGATGACGCTCACCCGGCCGATCTTCCTCCGCTCCCTGCGCGCCTCCCTGGTCGTGGGAACCGTCCTCACGGCCCTGAACCAGGGCGACGTCCTGCTCCGGGGAGACCTTCCCGCGGCTCTCTGGTGGAAGGTCCCGCTCACCTACGTCGTCCCGTTCCTCGTCGCGACCTACGGGGCGCTCGGGAGCCGGAGCGAAGGAGGGTGCCAGGGCGAGCCGTGACGCACGCGTCCGGGCGGGGTCAGCCGGCCGCGCGCCGCGCCGCGAGGATGCCCTGCACGAGCTCCTCGGGGACGTCCTGGGGGAGCGGGGCCTCCGGGTCGGCGAAGGCGGCTCCCTCGAGCTCGATCGTCCGGACGTAGGAGTCGACGTAATCCTTGCAGCCGCGGCACATCCCGACGTGCCGGTCAAACGCCTTCCGCTCCTGGGGCGTGAGGTCGTCCTCGACGTAGCGCGAGAGAAACTCGGTCAGCTCGCGGCACGTGATCATCGGGCCCATGAGGCCCATGACGGCGAACATCATCCGGTGAACGGCCCGGCGCAGCGCAGAGCGCGGCGACCACGCGACGGTCGGCGGGACGGCGCCGGGAGCCGTGCCGCCTCCGCCCCGTCCGCCAGGGTCCTTTTCGCCGATGTCGTCCGTCGAGGGGTCCATGTCGTATTCCTTCGATCTCCCGCTGACGTCCTCGCGATTATCCCTCGGCCACGCCGGAATCGCCGGCGAAGAGCTCGCGACACGAGCCGCGCTTGGGTGCCCTCGGGAGCCCGCGATACGTCTTGGATGCCCGTCGCGAGGAGGAGGTTTCCGGATGAGCCGCCATCTCCGGTTAGGCCCCTCAGTCATGCGCCCGACGTTGAGAGCGACACCGAAGGGGCGGCAGTTAGCATTCACCTGTCATGGCGCGTTCGCGAGATCAGATTCGGCATGGGACCCACAGGGTGGCCGCCACATCGGCGCTCTTGCTCCTCTGCCTGGCGGGCGGCATAGCGTTGACGACCAGTGTGGCCGGGTGCCGGAGCGTCGCGGGAGCCACCCATGCGGTGCCGTCCCAACCTGCCCACGACGACGGGACCATCGAGTCGCTGGACCTCGTTCTCCGCACTGAGCGGTCGGAGTACTTCAGGCTTACCTATTGGAGCGACGGACTGCGGGTCAAGGGCTACCTGGGCCGTCCCCGTCACGGCGTGTCCCTGCCAGCGGTGATCTTCAACAGAGGCGGCAACCGGGAGTTCAGCGCCTTGGTAGGGCGAGAGATCGTCCCGCTGGTGGAGGCCGGCTTCGTGGCCGTCGCGTCGCAGTACCGCGGCAACTCAGGAGGGGAAGGGAACGAGGAGTTCGGTGGCGGCGACGTGGCCGACGTTCTCAACCTCGTGCCCCTGCTGAAACGCCTCCCAAGTGTGAGTTCCGAGCGGATCGGCATGATGGGGGTCTCGAGGGGCGGAATGATGACCTTCCTCGCGCTGAAACAGGAAACGCTCACAAGGCGTCACGACATCAAGGCCGCGGCCGTGATCGGCGGTGCCGCCGACCTGCTCGCCTTGGTGGACGCGCGCCCCGAGATGATCCAGATCTACCTCGACCTCATCGGACGATGGCCCGATGAGGCCCCCTATAGGGAGCGTTCGGCGGTCTTCTGGCCGGAGCTGATCAACGCGCCGCTCCTGATCCAGCACGGCGAGTCGGATCAGGAGGTACCGGTGGAGCAGTCCAGGCGGCTCGCCGCACTGCTGGCCAACGCGGGGAAGCCCGTCAGGCTCATCACCTATCCTGGCGGCGATCATTCGCTCAGCGCTCACGACTGGGGC
The DNA here is from genome assembly GCA_963696015.1 of uncultured Holophagales bacterium. Taxonomy (GTDB): domain Bacteria; phylum Acidobacteriota; class Thermoanaerobaculia; order UBA5066; family UBA5066; genus UBA5066. The sequence continues at coordinate 42,062 of CAVOJA010000081.1, read as the reverse complement.
TTGCCCGAGACGCTGGCCTGGCTCCAGCAACATCTCGGGACACCGGGCGAGGATCACTCGTATGAGAGTCACAAGCAGGCGATGAAGGACGCCTTCGAAGCTTGGCCGATCGTGGACCCGCTCGCTTCAGCGCGGTAGAAGGGGGCATTCGTGTGAATCCAAGGGGAGGGCCTGAGATGGGATGTGGGAACTGCCCTTTGCGTTCTGGGCTTCGGTGATTTCCCCGAAGGACCTGAAGTGCAGAATGGGTTGGTGAGTCAACAACTCCATCCACGACCAGGAAATGGTCGAGGGCGTAGGCTTGGCGATCAAGAAGGGGACCGCCTCACGGGGGACTCTCCAGCGGGGCGCGGGGCGCGAGCAGAGTATCTATTTTCGTTGTCCCAAGCTGTCCGTAGATACCCGCGGAAGGAATCGTGCCAACGTAAATCTATGATATAGGGCTAGTTGCGGCTGTCCGCAGATGGAGGTGCCGAATGGGGTTCAAGGGGTCGCGGGTTCGAATCCCGCCGTCCCGACCATCTAAACCAATCTGCTCGAATGATTTCCGGGAAGGTAGCGGTCGCCTATGCGGGCGGCTGGTGCTGTCTCTGAGGCTCTAAGCGCGCTTCCTGCGGCCCGGGCGCTTTCTCGTTGGAGCTAACAGGCCTGCGCGCGGGGGAGTCGTCCGGCTTGCCGGCCGCCGACCGTACGAGGGTTGTCTCTCGGCCCATTTCGTGGCAGCTGCTGTCGCGTAACGGGCAGCGGGTCACTTCAAGCGGAGCGCGTCAGGCGCACGCGGAAGACGTTCCTCGGCATCGACTCGGGGACCTTGACCTTCAGGTCCGAGCCCTCCTCGACGAAGCTCGCTCCAGCGGCCGGGACTTGCCCGAAACGGAGGAAGACGAGGCCGGCGATGGTGGAGTAGCCGGGATCTTTCGGCACCTCGACTTCGAGCTCCCGGCTCACGTCGCGCACGGTCGTGTGCGCCTCGACCATCCAGCTGCCAGGTCGCCCAGGCGTGCGCGAAGCGGGTCACGGCAGGCCGCCCTGGATCTCGCGACCGGCACCTCTCTGGAGTCCCCGTGAAGAGGACGATGATTCGCGCCATCGGGGAAGCCCGTCATCTCGCGCACCTGCCCCGGGAAAGGCTTCCTCCGCTCAGGACGCAGACGGTCTTCGGAGCCGGGTGCTCCTCTTCGGACTGCTGGGCCTTTCGAGCGACGGGAGGATCATGCTCGCCACGGATCGAGCGATCGTCACCTCTCCCCGAGTAATCGGACGACGTCCCGCTCCAGCGGCGCGAGGTCGTTCTCTCCCTCGTGCCGCGCGCGCAGCCGGCCTGCGCGGTCGACGACGAAGACGACCGGCAGCCCGAGGATCCCTCCCCACCGCTCCGCGACCTTCTCGTCTCCGAGCGCGAGACGGTAGTTCACACGAAGCTCCCGGCGGAAGTCGCGAACGGGCTCGGGAGACTCGTCGAGGGAGATGCCGACGACGACGAGCCCCTGATCGCGGTATCTCGTCTGCAGCTCGACGAAGCGGGGGGCCTGCGAGCGGCAAGGCGCGCACCACGTCGCCCAGAAGTCGACGACGACGACCTTCCCGCGGAGTGCGGCAAGGTCGAGCCGCGCCCCGTCGAGGTCGACCATCCCGAGGGCCGGCGCGGGTCTCCCGATCTTCGGCCCCGGGGCCTCGGCGCCTCGCGCGACAACCGCCAGGAGGCAGGCGAGGGCCGCGGCGCGCAGGAGGAGCGCGACCGGGCGAATGGCCCCGTCAGCCACGGCCCGCGTCGCCCGAATCCGACGGGTAGCCCTTCTGGACCCAGTCCCGGCCGAAGTTCGTCGGAATGAAGAGGACCTTCACGTTCGTGAAACCGGCGGCCACGAGGAGCCTCCATGGCTGTTCGAGGTTCGGGCAGCGCTCCCAGGGGCAGCAGCCGCAGTAGAGGACGATCGGCTTCGTCTTCGGCAGCGCGGCGACGGCCTTGCGCAGGGCGTCGAGCCCCGTCTGGTTCGCTCCCGGCCCGGCGAACTGCGACCCGGGGATGTGCGCCTGGACGAAGAGGACGCGAAAGCCGGTGTGGAACATCGCCGGCTTTTCGGCCGTCGACTTCAGGAGCTTCGCGAGCTCTTCGATCGTCAGCCTCTCTGCGTCCTGCCAGGAGGTCGGGACCTTGGCGGCGGGCGCCGGAGCCTCGGCCCGGATCGGCTGCGCCACGCCGACTGCGATCAGCACGGCCAGGAGCGCTGCGGTCGAGCGGCGCCACCGGGTGCATGTGGCGGGAGCAGGGAAGGTCTTCGGGCGCATCGGGCCTCCGTTCATCTGTGGCAGTCGCGTGGCGTGGAGCGGATTGTCCGTGGATTCGGGCAGGCGGTCGACGCCGGCCGGCAAGCGGTAGACCGCGAGCGTCGGAGCGCCGGTGCCGGGCGCCCCGTCAGAGCCACCGTTGTATCCGCTTGGCGTCGAGCTCATGCCATGAAGCGAGCCGCCTGGTACGCGCCGGTCAGCGCTGCCACGGCGAGGTCCACATGCGCTCGAGTCGTCCCGCGACCGATGGAAAGGCGAACGGCGCCGAGCGCTGCGGTCGCGTCGATTCCCATGGCCAGGAGCACGGGTGAGGCGCTCTCACCGCCCTCGTGGCACGCAGATCCGGTCGAGGCCGCGATCTCGGTGGCGACCGCGAGGACCGTGCTGCCTCGCACCCCTGGGAAGGAGACGTTCAATGTGTTCGGCAGGCGCTCCGTCGGATGCCCGTTCAGCGTGATCGCGGGAACCGAGGCTCGCAGCGACTCCCACAGCTGGTCCGGGAGCAGACGCTGCCGAGTCGCCTCGTCGTCCAGGTCCTCGGCCGCTCGCCGGCACGCCACGCCCAGGCCGACGATGAACGCCACGTTCTCGGTACCGGGCCGAAGGCCGCGCTCCTGGCCCGCGCCGACGAGGACGGGCCGGATCGGTATCCCGCGCCGAACGAAGAGGGCGCCGACGCCCTTCGGCGCGTAGAGCTTGTGACCTGCAACGGAGAGGAGATCGACGCCCAGCTCGTCGACGCGCGTCGGGACCTTGCCGACAGCCTGGGCGGCGTCGGTATGGAAGAGGCTGCCTCTCTCGTGGGCGAGCCCGGCGAGCTCGGCGATCGGCATCAGCGTACCGACCTCGTTCTGGGCGAGCATGATCGTCACGAGAGCCGTGTCGCCGCGGACGAACGGCCGCGCGGTCTCCACGAGCACTCGGCCAAAGCCGTCCACCGGGAGACGCGTCACCTCGACGCCACGCTGCTCCAGCAGCTCACACGGTCGCGAGGTGGCGGGGTGCTCGACCGCCGAGGTGACGACGTGTCGCCTCGCAGAGGCGCCCTCGAGGGCCCCTCTGATCGCGAGGTTGTTGGCCTCAGTGCCGCCGGATGTGAAGACGATCTCGTCTGGTTGGCAGCTCAGGAGAGAGGCGACCTGCTCGCGGGCGCTCTCGACGGCGGCTCGAGCGCGCTGTCCGTGGATGTGGCCGCTCGACGGGTTCCCGAAGGCCTCCCCCAGGAAAGGCATCATCGCCTCGAGGACCGTGGGCTCCACCGGCGTCGTGGCGTTGTAATCGAGATAGACAGGTGAGATCGTTGCGGTTCCGCTTGGTGGATGTCCCGTCAGAGCCACTGCCACATCACCTGCTTCTCGAAGAGAACCTTCCCTGCATGCCAGAGAATGCCCGGTCGACGCATGCGGACTGCCGGGAGCGGCTCAGCGTAGAAGTTGCCCGCGCCGAAGCCGGCATGGCCCGACCCGGTCTCGATGAAGCATGCCCCATGGCCGTCGTACCGTTCCGCGGGGATCCTGCTGGCGACGACGTGGGCGATGTTTCGCGCGACGACCTCCGCCTGTTCGTGGGCGAAGACGCCCGCCCGGGGAAGTGGCTTGCCCATCGCGAGCGGAATGAGCGTGACGTCGCCGACTGCGTATACGCCGGGGAAACGCGTCTCCAGGGTGTTCCGGTTCACCTGCACCCAACCCGTCTCGTCGACGAGTCCGGACGCCGCGAGGACGGCGGGAGGCTGGATGGGCGGTACGTAGACGAGGAGATCGGCGTCGGTCGTCGCCCCGTCGGTGAACAGCACCCGCCCGTCCTCGGCCCGGGCGATCTGGTGCGCCGGACGGTAGGCGATTCCCTTGCCCTCGACCATGACGCGCACGGCCGCCGACGCCTCCGGGCCGGCCACCCCCATTGGGCCGGGCTCGGCCGAGTGCAGCTCGATCTCCACGGCAGACCGCACGCCGCGGCGGCGCAGGAGGCCGTCGATGAGCATCGCCGCCTCGTAAGGGGCAGCCGGGCACTTGTAGGCGGGAGCCGCGGTGAGGACGACGACACGCCCGGCGCGCACCGCCTGGAGCGCGTCCCTCAGGCGGGTCGCACCATCGAGGGTGCAGAACGTCAGGCCGGCCGTCGCGAGGCCCGGCACCGCCTCGGGAGCGAACTGCGCCCCGAGCGCCACGATCAGGTGGTCCGCCTGGAGCGTCCGGCCGTCGACGACCGCCTCCCTCCGCGCGGGGTCGATCCGCTCGACCTCGCCCTGGATGACCTCGATCCCCTTGCGCTCGAGGCGGGAGAGCGGCCGCGCGATCTGATCCGGCCTCCGGTCACCGGTCATGACCCAGAGGAAGGAGGCTGCGAGCGCGAAGGTCGGCTCGCGGTCCACCAGGATCACGCGATGCTGCTTCCCCAGTCGCTTGCGCAGGCGGTTCGCGGCGACGACGCCACCGATACCGCCGCCTAGGACGAGAACCGTCTGCTGCTTCATGGTGTGCCCCCGTCAGGTCAGAAGACCAGGACCTTCTCGGCCGATGCGGTCTTCTCCGTGAGCTCGTCGAGGGTGCTGCGGCGGCTTCCCTCGACGATCTCGGCCTCCGCGATGCCACGGGCGTCCATGCATGTCCCGCAGAGGAGGACGTCTCCCTTCCGGCTCAGGATTCCCTTGAGCATCCGCTCGACGTTGTAGTAGCCGTTGGGCGTCTTCTGCTCCGCCTTCGCCGAGCCTACGGCGTCGCCCATGAGGAACACCGTCACGTGGGTACCCTCGACCTTCGAAAGGAGGTTCAGGGCGAGGCGCAGCCCGTTGTACGTGCGCTCCGTGCCGTAGGGCGCGTCGTTGAGGATCATCAGGAGGTTCATCGGGTTTGCTCCTTCACTGGGGGGTGATCGCTGGGACTCTCCACGGGCAATCCGGCATCGCGCCATTCCGGATAACCCTCTTTCAAGCGGACGGCGTCGACGCCACGCCGGCGGAGCAGCTTTACGGCTTCGGCGGCGAGAACGCAGTACGGGCCGCGGCAATACGCGACCACCTGCCGGCCGGGCGGCAGGTCGGCGAGGCGCCTCCCGAGCTCGGCGAGCGGCATCGACACGGCGCCCGCGATGTGCCCGGACGCATACTCCTCGGACGGGCGAACATCGAGGACCAGGACGTGCCGCCCGCGCGCTCTCCTGAGGAGCTCTTCCTTCTCGACCGGCTCCAGTCCGTCCGCGCTTCCGAAGTAGGCCTCCACGAGCCGGCCCACCTCGGCGAGGCTCGCTTCGGACAGCTCCCGGAGCGCCCGATATCCGCTCAGGACCATCGGACCGGCAAGCCGGTAGATCACCTGCAAACCGTGCCTGCGAGTCGCCACGAGGTGGGCGGCCTTCAGCACCTGGAGGTGTCGAGAGGCGTTTCCGACGGAGAGCCCTGTCTCGCGGGCGAGGGCCTCGACGGGTCGCTCGCCCTGCGCGAGGAGGTCGATGAGCTCGATGCGCTTCGGACTGCTGAACGCTCCGCCGATCAGGGCGAACTGCGCGAAGAGGGCGTCTTTGAAGTCACGACCGCGCGGTGAATGTTCTAGCATTCCAGTGAATAATAGAATACTTAGATCGACTGTCAAGAAGATGACTCAGCGCCCCGAAGCCCTACGCCTTCGCGGGCCGCGGCGCAGCTCGCGCGCGCCGCCGTCGTCGACCTCCCGAGGGGACCCCTGTGCTACGCTGAAGTTGGTGGTTCGAACCCGCGTCCTCCGGGTCCTCGTGATCGTGATGCTCGCCGCGCTCTTCTCGCCGGCGACGTTCGGGTGGACGTCGTCCGTCGCCGGCGACGGATGCTCCGATCGTCCCGGGGACGGATGTCCTGAGGAGAAGGGCTGCCCGGGCGGGGGTTCCGACGGAACGTGCCCCCCTGACTGCCAGGTCTGCACCTGCTGCGGGCACACGGCCGGTACCCTGATCCCCGTGGCGGCAACGGTCGCTCTCGAATTGCGAGAGCCTGTTTCTCTCTCCGGCGACGGGCCGTCCGCGTCTTCCGAATCGCGGGACATCCCTCACGTCCCCAAACGCATCCTCGCGTAACCGAGCCTGACCGGTAACGCTCGAGGTGGTGCGTTCGCGCACCCGGTGTCGTCGCACCGCCTCGAAATGGAATGCGCGAGGGATCCATGCATCGAATCGCGGCAGCGACGCTGACCGTACTCGCTCTCCTGTCGCCGCGCCCCGGGGCGGCCCAGGAGACGGCCCTGACACTCGACCAGGCCCTGACGCTCGCCCGCGAGCGCGCGCCGAGGCTGGTCTCCGTACGCGCCCGGATCGACGAGGCGCGAGGCCGGCTCGCCGGGGCCAGCGTCTTCTTGCGGACGAATCCGAGCGTGAATGCCGGCTTGGGGTCCCGCTCCGGTGCCGACGGCCACAGAACGGATGAAACCAGCATCACCGTCTCCCAGGGATTCGAGGTCGGCGGTCAGAGAGGCGCGCGCGTGGCGGGCGCTCGAGCCGTGGTCTCGCGCGCCACGTCGGACGCCGACGACACGGCCCGGCGGGTCCTGCGCGACGTCGCCCTCGCATTCCATCGCGCGCTCTACGCGCAGGAGCGGGCCCGCCTCGCGACGGCGACGGAGGCCGTCGCGGCCGACGTCCTCCGCGTCTCGGAGCGGCGTCACCAGACGGGAGAGATCCCGCGCCTCGACGTGAACCTGGCGCGCGCCGCTCTGGCGCGGGCGCGAGCCGAGGTCCATGCCGCCGGGGCCGGGCCCGAGGCCGCGCTCGGCGAGCTGCGCCTCCTCCTCGGCTTAGCCCCGGACGAGCCGCTCGCGGTTCGAGGCGACCTGAGAGACCGCCGCCATGTCGAGCCCGAAGAGCTCCTGGCGCGCGCCTCCCGCCGGGCCGACCTCCTCTCGCTCGAGGCAGAGCTGCTCGAGGCCCGGGCCGATCAAGACCTGGCATCCGCCTCACGCTGGCCCGAGCTGGGCATCGGCGCGAGCTACGGACGCGAGGAAGGAGCCTCCATCGGGCTCGGCATCGTCTCGTTCACCCTTCCCGTCTTCGAGCGCGGTCAGGGACCCCGGGCGGAGGCGAGCGCACGCGAACGGCGCGTCAGCGGAGAGCTCCAGTCGGCCCGCACCATCGTCGCAGGGGAGGTCCGTGCGACCCTCGCCGTCTATCGCCACAGAGCGGCCGCGGTGGAGGAGCTCGAGACGAACGCCCTGCCACTGCTCGACCAGAACGAGGCTCAGACCCGGCGAAGCTACGAATCGGGGCAGATCGCCCTGGCTGACCTCCTCGCCGTCCGGGCCGAGATCATCGGAACCCGGCTCGAGTACCTGGGCTACCTCCTCGAGGCGGCGAACGCCGCGATCGAGCTCGAGAGCAGCGCGGGAATCCTTCAATGACGCGGACGCGCCCGTCCGGCCTCGTCAGACGCCCGAAATCGACAAGGAGAATGCGATGAAGATCACGCTCAAGACCCTGGCGCTCGCCCTCGCCCTCGGTGTGCTCGGAACGGCCTGCGGCAAGGGCACGCCTTCCGACGCCACCGCGAAGAAGGAGTCGGTCCCCGCGCCGGTCGCGCCCGCGGGGGCACCGGCGACGCATGCCGCGGCTGGCGTGAAGCCGGGGTCGCACGAAGACTGGTGCCTCGAGCACAACGTACCCGAGTCGCAGTGCTCGCGCTGCAACCCGACTCTCGTCGCCGCCTTCAAGGCGACGGGAGACTGGTGCGAAGAGCACGGCGTTCCCGAGTCGCAGTGCCGCCTCTGCAACCCGGGACTCAAGATCGAGCGTCCGCCCAGGGCCTCGGGAGCGCAGTGATGAGGCGCCTGATCCTCGTCCTCGGCCTCGCCGTCTTCGCCGCAGCGTGTGGCGGGCAGGGAAGCCCGGCGCGCGAGGACGGGACGAAGCCAGCCTCGCAGAAGGCGGCCGTCGAGGGAGCCTTCTGTGAGGAGCACGGGGTCCTGGAGGCCGTCTGCACGAAGTGCAACCCCGCCCTGATCCCGGTCTTCAAGGCCAGGGGAGACTGGTGCGAGGAGCACGGCTTCCCAGAGTCCTTCTGTCCCGTCTGCAAGCCGGGGCAGGGGGGGCGGCCGGCGGCGGACGTCGGCGGCGACGGCGCACCCGCCGACGGCACGAAGGTACGCTTCAAGACGAAGGAGACGGCGCGGCTCGCGGGGATCGAGGTCGAAAAGGCCGCCGAGCGCCCGAGCCGGCCCGAGATCGTCGTGACCGCGAGGATCGTCTACGACGCGTCGAAAGTCGCCGAGGTCAACGCGCGCTCGGCGGGCGTCGTACGCAGCATCCTCGCAGACGTTGGCTCGAAGGTGCGCGCAGGATCCGCGCTCGCGGTCATCGAGAGCGCCGGCGTCGGAGAAGGCCAGTCGCGGCTCCAGGCCGCCCGGTCGCGATCGAAAGTCGCCGAAGCCGGCTACGCGCGGCTGAAGGCGCTGCTCGAGGAAGGCATCGCGGCCGAGAAGGAAGTCCTGGCGGCGCGCCAGGAGATGGACGCCGCGAGTGCGGAGCTTTCCGCCGCGCAGTCGGCGCTGGGCGTCGTCGGGGGCGTCGGGGAAGGAACCGCGCGCTACACGCTGACGGCGCCGATCGCGGGCGTGGTCACCCGGCGCGACGCCACGATCGGCCGGCTCGTCGACACCGAGAAGGTGCTCTTCGAGATCGTCGACACCTCGTCGATGTGGGCCGAGATCGACATCCCGGAGACCGAGGCCTCTCGGGTGGGGGCTGGACAGACCGTCTCGGTGACGGTGGAGGGCCTCGGAGAGATGGAGTTCTCCGGTGTCCTGAGCAGCGTCTCTCCGGAGATCGACGTCCACACGAGGACGGCGAAAGGGAGGGTCCGCCTCGGGAATCCGGGCGGGCTCCTGCGCGGGAACATGTTCGCCCGCGCGCGAATCTCGCTGGTCGGCCCGGGCACCCTCGTCGTCGTTCCCCGCGGCGCCGTCCAGCGCGCCCGGAGCGCCCGTCTCGTCTTCGTCCGGACAGCCGAGGACGTCTTCGAGGCGCGACGGGTCCGGCTCGGGGTGGGAGACGCCCGGTTCGTCGAGGTCAGCGGCCGGGTCGCGGCCGGAGACGAAGTGGCGACCGTCGGCAGCTTCCTCCTGAAGACGGAGACGCTGAAAGAGAGCATCGGGGCCGGCTGCTGCGACGTCGAGGAGAAGAAGTAGTGCTGACCCGCATCCTTGAGTGGTCGCTTCGCCACCGCCTCGCCGTGCTGGCCGGCTGGGGGGCGATCGCCGTGGCCGGGGTCCTCTCCGCGCTGCGCCTCCCCATCGACGCCTTCCCCGACACGACGCCCGTGATGGTGCAGGTGAACGCCACCGCCCCCGCGCTCTCGCCGCTCGAGATCGAGCGGCAGATCACGCGTCCCGTGGAGTCGGCCATCTCCGGCCTGCCGCACCTTCGCGAGGTCCGGTCCGTCTCGAAGTTCGGCTTTTCGCAGGTCACGGTGACGTTCGAGGACGGGACCGACATCTACCTCGGGCGTCAGGTCGTGATGGAGCGCCTCCAGACCATCGAGCTGCCGCCGGGGGTCGGGCGGCCGGAGCTGGGCCCCGTCGCCACCGGCCTCGGCGAGGTGTTCCACTACCTCGTGACCGGCGGCAAGTCGCTCGCCGAGGCGCGGACGATCCAGGACTGGCTCATCAAGCCGCAGCTCCGCACCGTGCCCGGCGTGGCGGAGGTCAACAGCTGGGGAGGCGACGAGCGACAGATCCAGGTCGTCGTCGACCCCGCGAAGCTCCAGCAGTACGACCTGACGCTGGCGGGCCTCGCCGAAGCCCTCGAGAGCAACAACACGAACGTCGGCGGCGGCACCCTCGACCAGGCGGGCGAGTCGCAGCTGATCCAGGGCATCGGCATCGCGACCGGACTCGAGGACGTCGAGGAGATGGTCATCGTGGCCCGCGAAGGCGTCCCGATCCGGGTCCGGGACGTCGCCCGCGTCGTGGAAGGGCGCGAGATCCGCCGCGGCGCCGTATCGGCGGACGGCAAGGGAGAGGCGGTCCTCGGCCTCGGCTTCATGCTCATGGGCGAGAACAGCCACGACGTGACGACCCGGCTCGCGGTGCGGCTCGAGGAGATTCGCAAGAGCCTCCCGAAGGGCGTCGAGGTGACGACCGTCTACGACCGGACGTCGCTCGTCGACCGGGTCCTCCACACCGTGAGGACGAACCTGCTCGAGGGGGCGCTGCTCGTCGTCGCGGTCCTCTTCGCCTTCCTCGGGAACCTCCGTGCCGGGCTGATCGTGGCCTCCGCCATACCGCTCTCGATACTCTTCGCGAGCAACCTCATGCTTCGCTTCGGGATCGCCGGAAGCCTCATGAGCCTCGGCGCCATCGACTTCGGCCTCGTGGTCGACAGCTCGGTCATCCAGATCGAGAACGTCATGCGGCGCCTCGCGGAGGACGGGAGCGGGGCCAGCAGGCTCGAGGTCGTTCGGGACGCCGTGGTCGAGGTCCGGAAGCCGACGATGTTCGGCGAGCTCATCATCGCGATCGTCTACCTGCCGATCCTGACGCTCCAGGGGATCGAGGGGAAGATGTTCCGGCCGATGGCGCTCACGGTCATCTTCGTCCTCGCGGGCGCGATGCTGATGTCGCTGACGCTGATCCCGGTCCTGGCGAGCCTGGGCCTGACGCGCCGGGTCTCCCATCGCGAGAACGCGTTCGTCCGGTGGATTCAGCGCGGGTACCGCCCCGTGCTGGGGTTCGCCCTGAGGAGGCCCCGGGTCGTCGTTGGAGCGGCCCTCTTCGCCCTCGCCGGCGCCGCCCTCCTGTCGACACGGCTGGGCTCGGAATTCATCCCCCGGCTTCGGGAGGGCGCGCTCGTCATCAACACCGTGAAGCTCGCGGGCGTCTCGCTGGACGAGTCGGTGAGGTACGGCATCCGGATCGAGCGGGCGATCCTGGAGAAGTTCCCCGATGAGGTGGAGCGCGTCTGGACGCGTTCCGGGAGCGCGGAGATCACGACCGACCCGATGGGCGTCGAGCTGTCGGACATCTTCATCACGCTGAAGCCGCGCGAGAAGTGGAAGCGCGCCTCCACGCAGGACGACCTGGTCGGCATGATGTCGGTGGAGCTTTCGAGCCTCCCCGGAATGCGCATGATCTTCACCCAGCCGATCGAGATGCGCGTCAACGAGATGATCGCGGGGATCCGCGGCGACGTCGGCGTGAAGATCTTCGGAGACGACTTCGAGACGCTCAAGGCGAAGGCACGGGAGGTGGAGGCCGTCCTCAAGCGCGTCCCCGGTGCGGCCGACGTCGTCACGGAGCAGATCACTGGCCAGTCCGTGCTCGCCATCCAGGCCGATCGCAAGGCGATGGCCCGCCAGGGCATCCCGGTCAAGGAGGTGCTCGGGGTCGTCGAGGCGCTCGGCACGCGGGAAGTAGGGGTGCTCCAGGACGGCGAGATGCGGTTCCCCATCGCGCTGAGGATCGACGACCAGTACCGGACGGATGCCGAAGCGGTCGGACGGATCCTCGTGACCGGCGCCAACGGCGACCGTCTCCCCCTGAGCCGCCTCGCGAAGATCGAGACCGTCGAGGGGCCGTCGACGATCAACCGCGAGTGGGGGAAGCGGCGCGTCGTGGTCCAGGCCAACGTTCGGGAACGGGACGTCGGCAGCTTCGTTGCCGAGGCCCAGCGGGCCATCGCGGCCAAGGTCGAGCTTCCGCCCGGCTATTACATCCGGTTCGGCGGTCAGTTCGAGCACCTCGAGAGCGCCCGGACGCGGCTCCTGATCATCGTCCCCGTCTCTCTGGCGCTGATCTTCGTGCTCCTCTATCTCACCTATCACCGCGTGCTCGACGCCGTTCGCGTCTTCACGGGGGTCCCGTTCGCCGCCGTGGGCGGAATCCTCGCGCTCTGGCTCCGCGACATGCCCTTCAGCATCTCGGCCGGCGTGGGGTTCATCGCGCTTTCGGGCGTCTCCGTCCTCGGGGACATGGTCCTCGTGTCGACCGTGCGGCAGTACCTCGCCCGGGGCACGCCGCTCGTCGAAGCCATCCGGACCGCCGCGGTCGACCGGCTGCGCCCGGTCCTCATGACGGCTCTCGTGGCGAGCCTCGGCTTCCTGCCGATGGCGCTCAACACCGGCTTCGGTGCCGAGGTGCAGCGGCCGCTCGCAACGGTGGTCATCGGCGGCGTCCTCTCCTCGACCTTCCTCACCCTGGTCGTCCTCCCCGTCCTCTACAGCCTGATGGGCTCGGGGTGGCGGGCCGACCCGGAATTCTTCGTCCCGGGTCCCGTGCTTCCAGCGACGGCGACCGGCCCGGACGACGAGTGAGGAACGGACCGGCCGCAGAAAAGCCTGGTCGCCGTCGATCTCACCGGCCGCCTCCTCTGGACGTTCGGCTTCGACCAGGAGCCAGAGGTGAGGTCGCCTTCGCCGAGGCGCTTCGGGTGGCGCGACCCCGGGTTCGAAGAGATCCGCGGATTCGGCCGGCGGTTGGGGTGCAGCGCCGACCGCGGCCGTGGCCCGAGTCTATTTCCCCTGGAGCTCAGCGGCACGGAAGCCGTGATACTCGGCGAACTTCTCCGCGTCCATGGCCAGGGCCTCGGCATCCTTGATGTAGCGGTCGCAGTGGTCACGCATCTTGCGGAGCCACGGATTCTCGGGCGCCTTCGGATTGATGGCCACGGTCATCTTGTGGTCGGCGTACATCTTCCTGTGCATGGCGGCCTCCTCGCGGTATGCAGCCGCCCTCTTCCGATACTCGGCGGCTTTCGCGAGGTGGTCTTCGGCCGTGACGGCGACCTTGGGTGCCTGCGCGCTCTCAGACTGGGGCGCGACCGACTGCGGCAACGCGAAGGCGCCGGACGCGGAGAACGCAACGCCGAGGGCGAGGACGGCGGCGCGACCGAGTCGGACAGCGTCGTGTCCGTTCATGGGTGTCATGTGCGAGTACCTCCGCGCGCATGTCCCCGGACCCCGAGCGTCCGAGGATGGGTGAGCACCGGAGGGCGGGTTGCGAGTCGCCGGACGATCCCAGGCGACCGGCTCCCATCAGGCCCGGTGTCTTCGGAGGAAATATGCGCGGGCGAGATTAGAGCCGCCTTAGACGAACGGCGCTTTCTCTAGTGCGGCTGACTCGAGGACCTTGGCACCGCCAGAATCATGCGGGTGCCGCCTTCGGAGCGTTGGAGGGCGCGAATGGTCCCGCCGTGCTCGCGCACGATCCAGGCGCAGATTGCCAGGCCGAGGCCGGCGCCGCCCTCGACACTTCGCGTGCGGGCGGTGTCGCTACGAAAGAACCTCTCGAAGACGCGATCCAGATCAGGCTCGGGGATCCCGGGTCCGTCGTCGTCTACGGCGAGAAACGCGAGCTGGTCCTCGGTCCACACCGTGACGCGGACTCGGTCCTCGGCGGTGTGCGCGTCCATTCCAGTCGAGAATCGGACGGCGTTGTCGATGAGGTTGAGGACGAGCTGGCGAAGCCAGCGCTCATCGCCCGGGATGACGACGGCGGGTGCTGGCGCCATTTCGAGCCGAACTCCGTGGGCGTTCGCGCGCTCTGAGAACGACTCCACCACCTCGCCGGCGAGGATGTCGAGACGAACCGGCTCGAGCTGGAAGGGGACCTTGCCGCTATCGGCGCGCGCCAGGAGGAGGAGGTCGGCCACGATGTGCCGGAGACGGCCCACCTCCTCGTTGAGACTCGCCATCGCGGTGCGGTATTCGTCCGGCTCGCGGGGCTGCCCGAGCGCCACTTCGATCGTGCTCTGCATGTTCGCGAGCGGGCTTCGCAGCTCGTGTGATGCGTCCGCTGTGAAGCGCTTCATCGACTCGAAGGAGCCCTCGAGGCGGCCGATCATCTGATTGAACGTATCGACGAGCCGGCCGATCTCGTCAGGGACCGGACGGGTCGGGAGCCGGCGGCTGAGCTGCGTCGACTCGATCTCTCTCGCCAGCTCCGTGATCTCGACGACGGGGGCGAGCGCGCGGGCGGCGAGCCAGTAGCTGACCGCGGCAGATCCTGCGACCGCGATCGGCGCGAGGAGGAGCAGGGCGAGTCGGAGGTTCGAGAGGGGAAGCTCGACGTCTCCGGTTCGCTCCATGACCCGAATGACGCCCTGGCGTCCCGCATGGGATTTGTAGGGCCTCGTGTAGACCCGAAGGAGGCCGCCCTTCTCGACGTAGGTGCGGAAGGCCGAGCGCTCCTCGAGAAAGTGCGGCCGCGCTGCGAGCTCCTTGGCGGCCGGCACCGACTCGAGGTCGGGCGAGCGGTAGAAGACTTCCGGGTCGCCGTCGACGGAGTGGAACAGGGCGAGCTTCGAGTATCGGTTCAGCTGCGCGACCTGCTCCGGAGTCAGGTGTTCGCAGTCCTCGTGCTGCCCGATGACGGCCTGAATAGCGTCGGCGGTCTCAATGAGCTCCCGGTCGTGGTGACGGTGGAGCTGGCCACGGACGATGAAGTAGAGACTGAGCCCGAAGGCGGCCAGGATGAGCGTGAGGACGAGGGAATACCCCAGGGTCAGCCGTCCGCGAAACGTCCTCGGAAGCAGTCTCACTTCGGCTCCTTCAGGACGTACCCGGAGCCGCGGACCGTCTGGATGAGCTTCACGTCGGCGCCCAGGTCCACCTTGCGACGGAGGTAGTTGATGTAGACCTCGACGAGGTTCGAGCCGCCGTCGTAGTCGAGGTCCCAGACGTGATCCAGGATCATGGCGCGCGTCAGGACGACTCCCTTCCGTTTCATGAGGTACTCGAGGAGCCCGAATTCCTTCGAGGTGAGCTCGATCGCCCGGCTCCCGCGACGCACCGAACGATGCACGGTGTCCAGCTCGAGGTCCCCGGCGGTGAGCGTGGTGGCCGGCTCGGCCGCAGGGCGGCGGCTGATCGCCCTGAGGCGAGCGACGAGCTCCTGAAAGCTGAAGGGCTTCGGAAGGTAGTCGTCCGCTCCGAGGTCCAGTCCCCGGACCCGGTCCTCGACGGCGGACCGGGCGCTGAGAATGAGGACCGGCGTCGCCCGGTGACGGACCCGCAGCTCGCGCAGGATCTCGAGACCGCTCTTGCCGGGGAGCATCACATCCAGGACGAGAGCGTCGTAGTCGGACCCGAGCGCGAGCTCGAGCCCCAGCCGGCCGTCCGGTGCCACATCCACGGCGAATCCGTGTTCTTTCAGCCCCTGCCGGATGCTGTCCAGAAGCTTCGGGTCATCTTCGACGACGAGGACTCTCATGAGGTTCACCGGCCGATTCGGAGGGTCTCACGATACCGCGGCACTAATCCGCTTCTAATGTTGGGGGGGTAAGTTCCCTGCGAGCCGAGTCGATGGCGTTTCACCAGCAGAACCCCGCAGGCCGCACGCAGGTGCCCCCCGAGACCGCCGGAGGCGGGAGTCGGGGGCGCTGGATCTTCCGTGGGGCGGCGTTGGCCCTCGCCGTACTCTTGCTCGGCGCGAACGTCGCGCCTGCGACCTGCGCGGCGACGGCGACCCGCTGGTTGGGGGGCTCGGCGTCGGGGATCCCGGGGGATTGCTGCGAAGGCGCGGTTCGCCCGGCGGGAACCGCGGGGGACACGCTGTCGGACGACTCGGAGGGGTGCTGCTGCCCCCCCGGATGGCCTTGCAGTGTCACCCGGGGCCCCGGGGGGCCGGAAGCGGCGCCGCCCGAGGGTGCGCCCCGGGCCGGGGTTCCGGAATCGCCGGGTCGGGACGCCGACCAGAACCTTGGTTCGCCGCGCCAGAACCTCGGGCCGCCGGCGCAATGCCAGGCCAAGGGCGGCCAGCTCTTCCTCCGGATCGGCGTTCTCAGGATCTGATCCTGGGCCGTAGTCTTTTCGTCGCTGCCTGACGCAGGCGGCGTCCGACGACCGGAGCACGAGGTGAAGAGATGTCCATCCTATGGTCCCGACGGGGAGTCGCGCTTTGCGCCCTCCTGTCTGTCGCTGCATTCAATGCCCAGGGGGTAGAGCCACCGCCGCCACTGGATCGCTCCGAAGTGGAGCATCTCGTCGAGGAGGCGCTCGCGGCGAATCCCGAGATCCGGTCGGCGCGGGCCACGGCAGCTTCTGCGGAGGCGCGGATCAGGCCTGCCGGCACTCTGCCGGACCCGATGGTCTCGCTGAGCTACGAGAACGACGGTGTGTCGCCCTCGCTTGGCACCATGGAGATGACGCGTCTCCAGTTCATGGCGCAGCAGGCGATTCCGTTCCCCGGGAAGCTACGTCTCGCCAGGGAGGTCGCAAGCAAAGACGCCGAGCGGGCCGGGACCGTACCGCAGCGCGTCGAGCTCACGATCGGGGCGTCGGTCCGCCGTGCCTACGCTGACCTCCTCGAGGCACGCGAGGCCCTCCTGCTCGTAGACGAGCAGGCCGAGACGTGGAAAGGCATCGAGGAAGTGACTCGCGGACGGTACGCGGCCGGGCTCGCGAGCCAGCAGGACGTCCTCCGAGCGCAGAGCGAGCGGACGCGGCTTCTTCAGGAGCGCCGCCGCGAGGAGGCAGCCGAGCTGACGGCCCTGAGCGAGCTGCGTCAGCTCCTTTTTCGGCCGCTTGACGCGCCCGTTCATACCGAGCAGCGCCTCACACCGGGACGCCTCGTGACGATCCCCTCGAGCGCGGAGACCCTCGCCCGGGCCGCAGACGAGACGCCGGAGCTGAAGGAGATCGCACTCGTGAGGGAACGATCCAAGCTCTCCGTCGATCTCGCGCGCCGGAACCTCAAGCCCGACTTCGTCGCCTCCGCCGCATACATGAACCGCGGGGGGCTTCCGCTCATGTGGTCCGCCGGCCTCGGCGTCTCGATCCCTCTCTGGGCCGGCCAGAAGCAGCGGCCGCTGATCGTGGAGGCCGAGGCCCTCGCCTCGGCGGCAGCCGCCAACGAGGAGTCCCTCCGCCGCCGAGTCCAGGCCGCGACCGAGGAGCGTCTCATCCGCCTCAACCAGCTCGCCCAGGAAGCGCGGCTCGATGCCGAAGGAATACTGGTGCAGGACCAGCTCTCCGTCGATGCCGCCCTCGCCAGCTACAGGACGGGCACCGTCCCCTTCGTGACGGTCCTCGAAGCCATCGGCACGTATTTCGGCGATCGACGCTCGGCTCTCGGCCGGCTGGCGAATCTGATCCGCGCACTGGCCGACCTCGAGGAGTTCTCTCCCGAGCGGAGCAGCCAGGCGCCCATGGCCTCTAAGACAGCCCCGGCAGCCGCCGCGGCCAGCCCGAAGATGTGAGCAAAGAGATGAATAGGAAGCGCCTCCTCGCGATCACCCTCACCGTCGCTCTCGCCCTCGTGGGCGGCGGTTCCATCCTGATTTCGTCCGCATGCCAGAAGAGCGGCGGACCGTCGGCTGCCGCCAAGCGGTTTCACTGCCCGATGCACCCGGACGTCGTCAAGGACGGTCCCGGCGACTGCCCGATCTGCGGCATGAAGCTCGTCCCCATCGAGGAAGAAGCCCACCAGGCCGCGGTGGCGGGAACGGCCGCACCGTCCGGGGAAAGGAAGGTCCTTTTCTACCGGTCCCCCATGAATCCGCAGGAGACGTCGCCTACCCCGAAGAAGGACTCGATGGGGATGGACTTCGTAGCTGTCTACTCGGACGAAGTCGACGCGGGAGCGAAGGGACCGGAGGGTCTCGCCACGGTCACGATCGACGCCCAGAAGCAGCAGCTGCTGGGTCTCAAGACGATCGAGGTGAAGAGAGCCTCCTTCGAAACGTCCATCCGGACGACCGGACGCGTGGCCTATGACGAGCGCAGGGTCCACCACGTCCACACGCGCTACGAGGCTTACGTCGAAGCGATCGAAGCTGACTACACGGGAAAGTACGTCAGGAAGGGCGACATCCTGGTGAAGGTCTATAGCCCGGAGCTGTACGCGACGCAGCGGGAGTACCTGATGGCGCTCAGGGCGGCGAAGTCCACCTCGGGATCGGCGATTCCGTCCGTCTCGCAGGGTGGGCAGGACCTCGTCGCGGCCGCCCGGCAGCGGCTCCTCCTGTGGGACATCACCTCTCAGGACATCGACGCCCTCGAGAAGCGCGGCGAGCCGACCAGGACGCTGAACGTCTACGCGCCCATCTCCGGATTCGTCACCGGCAGAACGGCCTACCACGGGATGAAGGTCATGCCGGCCGATTCGCTCTTCGACATCGTCGACCTCTCCGGCGTCTGGGTCATCGCGGACGTCTACGAGTACGAGCTCCCCAGGCTGTCTCTCGGCCAGACGGCGACGATGACGCTCTCGTACTGGCCCGGGAAGTCCTGGACCGGGCGCGTGACGTACGTCTACCCGGCCGTGGACGAGATGACTCGAACCGTGAAGGTCCGCCTCGAGTTCGCGAACCCCAAGGAGGAGCTGAAGCCCGAGATGTACGCCCAGATCACGATTCACGGGCAGGCTAGGGAAGCGCTCGTCCTTCCCGACGACGTCGTCATCGACAGCGGCACACGAAAGGTCGTGTTCGTGGCAGAGGGGAAGGGAAAGCTCTCCCCGCGTGAGATCTCCGTTGGTGACCATGCCGGCGGCCAGTACGAGGTGACGGGGGGCCTCTCCGCGGGAGAGACCGTCGCCAGGGGGGCCAACTTCCTCGTCGACTCGGAGTCGCGCCTGAAAGCGGCCCTCTCCGCGATGACCACGACTTCGCCCACGAAGGCGCCCGGCGAAACGACGAAGGCGCCCGAGCCGCCCTCGCCGTCTGCGACGCCTTCCGGCCACGCCCACTGAAGGAGGACGCGATGAGCCACGCGAGCCCCAGCGAGGGCGGAGGCGAAGGGGTGATCAAGCGGATCATCCGCTTCTCCGCCGAGAACAAGTACCTCGTCCTCTCCCTTTACGTCGTCGCCATCCTGATCGCCGTCTGGGTCATGAAGCGGACGCCCCTCGACGCGATCCCGGACCAGTCCGACACGCAGGTCATCATTTACTCGAAGTGGGACCGGAGCCCCGACATCATCGAGGACCAGGTCACCTACCCGATCGTCACCGCTCTCCTGGGCGCGCCGAAAGTCAAGACGATCCGCGGCTCCTCCGATTTCGGCTTCTCCTACGTCTACGTCATCTTCGAGGACGGCACCGACCTCTACTGGGCCCGCTCCCGCGTCCTCGAGTACCTCTCCAAGATCCAGGGGAGCCTGCCCCAGGGGGTCAAGACCGAGATGGGCTCCGACGCGACGAGCGTCGGTTGGGTCTTTCAATACGCGCTCGTCGACGAGACAGGGACGAACAGCACCGACGAGCTTCGCTCGTACCAGGACTGGTTCCTCAGATACGCGGTCCAGTCCGTGCCGGGCGTGGCCGAGGTCGCGACGGTCGGCGGGACGCAGAGGCAGTACCAGGTGACGATCGACCCGAACGTCCTCTCCGCCTACGGCGTGCCGCTCTCCCGCGTCGCCGAGGCGATCCGGATGAGCAACGAGGAGGTCGGCGGCCGTCTCATCGAGCTCTCGGGGCGGGAGTACATGGTGCGCGGACGCGGCTACCTGAAATCGGTCAAGGACATCGAGCAGATCGTCCTGAAGACGAACGAAAGGGGCACTCCGCTCACGGTCGGCGACGTCGGCCGGGTCTCGCTCGGCCCCGAGATCCGGCGGGGCGTCGCGGACCTCGACGGCAAGGGCGACGTCGTCGGCGGCATCGTCGTGATGCGAAGCGGCGAGAACGCCCTCAACGTCATCGAGCGGGTGAAGCAGAAGCTGAAGGACATCGAGCCCTCGCTGCCGAAGGGCGTGAAGGTCGTCACCACCTACGACCGCTCGGACCTCATCGAGCGTTCGATCGAGACGCTCAAGGGGAAGCTGATCGAGGAGATCATCGTCGTCTCGATCATCATCCTGATCTTCCTCTGGCACGTCCCGAGCGCGATCGTCCCCATTCTCACGATCCCGATCTCGGTCGTCCTCGCGTTCATCCCGTTCGGACAGCTCGGGCTGACGATCAACATCATGTCCCTCGCCGGGATCGCGATCTCGATCGGCGTCCTCGTCGACGGCGCGATCGTCGAGGTCGAGAACGCCTACAAGAAGCTCCAGCTCTGGAACGACGGAGGGCGGCCGGGCGACTTCCACAAGGTCCGCCTCGAGGCGCTCATGGAGGTCGGGCCGTCCGTCTTCTTCTCGCTCCTCGTCATCGCCGTCGCCTTCCTTCCCGTCTTCACCCTCGTCGACCAGGAAGGGCGCCTCTTCAGGCCGCTCGCCTACTCGAAGAACCTCGCCATGGCGATCGCAGCGTTCCTCGCGATCACGCTCGACCCGGCGCTGCGGATGCTCTTCGCGAGGATGGACTTCCTGCACTTCCGGCCGAAGTGGCTCGCCTGGGTCGTCAACCAGGTCATCGTCGGGAAGTACTACGCCGAGGAGAAGCACCCGGTCTCGAGGCTCCTCCACAGGATCTACGAGCCTCCCTGCCGGTTCGTCCTGAAGCACCCGAAGTCGACGATCGCCGCCGCCCTCCTCGCGATGGTCGCGACCGTGCCGGTCTTCTTGAAGCTCGGCTCGGAGTTCATGCCGCCCCTCTACGAGGGGAGCATCCTCTACATGCCGACGACCATGCCCGGTATCTCCGTCACCGAGGCCGAGCGGCTCCTCCAGGTACAGGACCGGGTCCTGAAGTCGTTCCCCGAGGTCGAACGGGTCTTCGGCAAGGCGGGCCGCGCCGACAGCTCGACGGACCCGGCCCCGTTCTCGATGATGGAGACGACCGTCATCCTGAAACCCGAGAGCGAGTGGCGGGCGCGCGAGCGCTGGTACTCCGCCTGGTCGCCGGGGTGGCTCGCGTCGGTCTTCCGCCACGTCTGGCGCGACCGCATCTCGCACGACGAGCTCGTCGACGAGATGGACCGGGCGCTGAAGATCCCCGGGACGACGAATGCCTGGACGATGCCGATCAAGGCCCGCATCGACATGCTCTCGACCGGCATCCGGACGCCGATCGGTATCAAGGTCTTCGGCTCCGACCTGAACGAGATCGAGCGGATCGGCAAGGAGATCGAGACGGCCGTGAGGACCGTCCCCGCGACCCGCTCGGCCTTCGCGGAACGGGTCGCGGGCGGCTACTTCATCGACTTCGACCTCAAGCGCGACCAGCTCGCCCGCTACGGCCTCACCGTGGACGACGCGAACATGGTCATCATGACCGCGGTCGGCGGCGAGCCGATCACGACGCTGATCAAGGGGCGCGAGCGCTACTCCGTCTCGCTCCGCTATCCCCGTGAGCTCCGTGAAGACCTCACGCAGCTCGAGCGGGTGCTCGTCTCGACGATGTCCGGGGCGCAGGTCCCGATGGGCCAGCTCGCCGACATCCGGCTCGTCCAGGGGCCCTCGATGATCCGCAACGAGAACGGCCTCCTCTCGGGGTACGTCTACGTCGACTTCGACACCGGAAAGGAGGACGTCGGCGGGTTCGTCGAGGAGGCGAAGAAGGCCGTGGCCGAGAGAGTCACGCTCCCGTCGGGCTACACGCTCGTCTGGAGCGGCCAGTTCGAGAACATGATCCGCGTCCGGGAACGGCTGAAGGTCGTCATCCCGATCACGCTCGTCCTCATCTGGCTCCTCATGTACATGAACACGAAGTCGGCGATGAAGACCTTCATCGTCCTCCTCGCCGTGCCCTTCTCGATCATCGGGGCCGTCTGGTTCCTCTGGATCCTCGGCTACAACATGTCGATCGCGGTCTGGGTCGGCGTCATCGCCCTCATGGGCCTCGACGCCGAGACGGGCGTCTTCATGCTCCTCTTCCTCGACCTCTCGTACGACGAGGCGAAGGCGAAGGGCCTCCTCCGCAACAGGGCCGAGCTGATCGAGGCGATCATCCACGGCGCCGTCAAGCGGGTCCGGCCGAAGGCGATGACCGTCTTCGCCGCGATGCTCGGCCTCATGCCGATCATGTGGTCCGTCGGAGCGGGTTCCGACGTCATGAAGAGGATCGCCGCTCCGATGGTCGGCGGCCTCGTCACGTCCTTCGCCCTCGAGCTTCTCGTCTATCCGGCGATCTACATGCTCTGGAAGCAGCGAAGCTTGCCGAAGCCGGACCCGGATGCTCTCGGCCCTGCCCCGGAACCGTCGCTGATTCCGGCATGACGTCCACCGAACCACCAGGCAAACCGATTAGGAGAAGCCCCATGACGACAGCCACCCACCTCCGCCGCTGGATCACCGCCGCCGTTGCGGTCCTCGCCATCTCGTCGGCCGCCGCCGCTCCGCCTTCGAAGGCTGCCCCCGGGAAGATGGTCTTCAAGGACGTGAAGACGCAGACGCAGGAGTTCATCGGCTATGCCGACATGAGCCTCGCGCCCGAGCAGCAGAAGATCAAAGATGACGTCCTTTCGGCGATCCCGACCGTGTGCTGCAAGAAGTTCTCCATGAAGACGTGCTGCTGCCCGTGCAACATGGCCATGACGATCTGGGGACTCTCGACCTACATGCTCGTGGTGAAGGGCGCCGACGCGGCCCAGCTCAAGACGGCCGTCCTCGACTGGGTGAAGTTCATCGGACCCGCCGGATACACCGGCGATGCGTGCTTCAAAGGTGGCTGCAACCGGCCGTTCGCGAAGAATGGTTGTGGCGGCATGGACCACATGAGCGTCATCTTCTAGGGGCTGAGCGATGAGACTCCTTCGGACCCTTCTCCTTTCCATGGCGATCGTGAGCCTTCCGGCCATGGCCCAGGAACACGTCCACGGCGACCGGGGGGCGCCAGACCAGGCGCCCTCGGCGGAACGGCCCGTTCGGAACCTGGATGCGGCGCTTCGCGACGAAGGGAGCGCCCTGCGTGCGCTCCGAACGAGCGTCCGCTCGCGCGAGCGCGATCGGGTTGACCGGGCGGTCGGGGACTACGTCTCGGTTCAGGATGAGCTGCGCGTCGGCCTACGCGCGGGTGGCGGGGACGAAGCGCGTGCGCGAGATGCCTCGCGGATACAGAAGGTCTGCCGGGAGAGCCTGGCGACGCTCCGTGGCCTGGCGGACGGAGCCCCGCCTGCCCTCGGGGAGCGCGTCGACGAAGCGATCGCCGCGGCAGAACGAACGTTCGGGACCGCAGCCGAGCTCGCAGCTGAGGACGCGGAACCCGCACCGAGGACCAGCCGGGGCGGATGCGGCATGGGGGGCTCCGGTCATCGAGGGCACTGACCGCGACTCCTGACGAGGGGAGCGCGACCGGGCCTGAGGCACCCGCGGTGTCGCGCGAAGCGAAGTGATCGATCCGGGCGGCGTCGTCCCTGCCGATCCGCGGAACGGAGCGTTCCCCGGGAAGGAGCGGACGACGGCGCCCCAGTTCTATTCAACTTCAGAGGCCTCGGCTAATGCGTGCGGCCGCATGTCTCTAACGTCTCTCTAAGGTTCGGCCCCTATCTTCCCGTTCAAGCGCCGGCGCCGGCGTGTAGCGCCCGCCGCCGGATACGGGACCAGGAGAAGACGACATGCGCAGACCTCTCGCCACCCTCACGGCTCTCGCCCTCTCGCTCTGGCCGCTCGCGGCTTCGGCCAACCAGGACCACGCCCACGCCCACGGCCAGGACGCAGTCCTCGGCACCATCGCCAGGGTCGAGGGCGACCGCCTGGAGGTCGCCGACCCCGACGGCAAGTCCGTCTCCGTCACCCTGACTGGCACCACGATGTACCTCAGGGGAGCTGAGGAGGCGACGAAGGCTGATTTGAAGCCCGGGCTGAGCGTCGCCGTCGAGACGGCGGACGGGAAGGCCGGGCTCGAAGCGAGGGTCGTCCGGATCGGTCCCGCCGACGGAGCGGTCTGGGCCTGCCCGATGCACCCGGAAGTGACTGGCTCCGGTCCCGACAAGTGCCCGAAGTGCGGCATGTTCCTCGAGAAGAAGAAGGCATGAGGAGCGCCCGGTGTGTCGAACAGATGCGTCTAATCGACTCAGGGCCTGGCTCCTCTGCGGGGCCCTCCTCACATCGGGCGCGCTGGAGGGGCAGGAGCCTTCGCGTCTCGATACGCCGGGCGCTTCGTCCGGTGCAGGGGAGCCGGCGAATCCAGGTGTCTGCCGGCTCGACCGCTCCGAAGAGCTTCTGGCCGCCGTCCGGACGGCCGTCGCAGCGCGAGACGGCGCCTCACTCGCTTCTGCCACGGCAGCGTACGTGTCCCACCTCGCGGTCCTCCGGTACGAGATCGGCCGCGGCTCGCGTACCGATGGACCGGTGTCGCCGGACAAGCTCGTGGTGGGTAAGACGGTAGCTCTACAGGCGACGGAGCTCGATTCACTGGCGAAAGCGGCCCCACGGCGCCTGCGAAAGGACGTGGAGCGGGCAATGGCCGCCGCCGACGCGCTGCTCGATAGGCTCGTGCTGGCAACGCGTCGGTCAGGTCGGAGGCACCCATGAATCATGACGAGCACGAGAACACCGGGCACGATCGGTCGACGGCCGTGCGGCCTCAGAAGAAGGACCCCGTTTGCGGAATGTCGGTGCCTGCGGACAACCCGAACCGACACGAGCACGCGGGCGCCGAGTTCGTGTTCTGCAGCGCGACCTGCCGCGATCGGTTCGTGGCGGACCCGGGCTCGTTCCTCGAGCAGGCCCCGGCGGCTACGGCCGCTCCTTCTCGGGTCATTCCGGGGGGCTACACGTGCCCCATGCACCCTGAGATCGTGCGCGACGCGCCTGGCTCGTGTCCGATCTGCGGCATGGCGCTGGAGCTTCGGGCGCCGACGGCGGTCGCCGGGGAGAACGCCGAGCTCAGGGACATGAGCCGCCGGTTCTGGTTCTCGGTGGCGCTCACCGTGCCGCTTCTCGGCTTGGCGATGGGCGACATGCTGCCAGGAGGACCCGTGGCTGCGCTCCTCTCTGCGCGCCTGCGCACCTTCCTCGAGCTGGCGCTGGCGACGCCCGTGTGTCTCTGGGCCGCATGGCCCTTCTACGTGCGAGCCGTCCAGTCGGTGAGGAATCGCAGTCTCAACATGTTCACCCTCATCGGCCTCGGCGTGAGCGTCGCGTACGGCTACAGCGTTATCGCGACGCTTCTGCCAAGACTGTTCCCGGCCTCCTTCCGGAGCGCGTCCGACGAGGTCGCCGTCTATTTCGAGGCGGCGGGGGTCATCGTCACATTGATCCTGCTCGGGCAGGTCCTGGAGCTTCGCGCGCGCAGCCAGACTGGCGCCGCGATTCAGAAGCTGCTCGGGATGGCGGCGACATCCGCGCGACGGATCAGGGCGGACGGTTCCGAAGAGGACGTGCTGCTGGAGGTCGTGCAGGCCGGCGACACGCTGCGGGTGCGGCCCGGCGAGAAGATTCCGGTAGACGGAGTCGTGCTCGAGGGTGCGAGCTCCGTCGACGAGTCGATGGTGAGCGGCGAGCCGATACCCGTACAGAAGGGTCCCGGCGACAAGGTCGTCGGAGCAACGGTCAACGGCACCGGCGCCCTCGTGATGCGGGCCGAGAAGGTCGGCGCCGAGACGCTTCTCTCGCGCATCGTCGCGATGGTCGCCGAGGCCCAGCGGAGCCGGGCGCCGATTCAGAAGCTCGCCGATGTCGTGGCTGGCTACTTCGTGCCTATCGTCATCCTGATCTCGGTCCTGACCTTCGCGGCCTGGGCGATCGTCGGGCCGGCGCCCCGAATGGCGCACGCGCTGATCAACGCCGTGGCGGTGCTGATCATCGCCTGCCCCTGTGCGCTGGGGCTCGCCACCCCGATGTCGATCATGGTGGCAACGGGCAGAGGCGCGACCATGGGCGTTCTCTTCAAGAACGCCGAGGCGATCGAGGTGCTTCGAAAGGTCGACACGCTCGTCATCGACAAGACGGGAACACTGACGGAAGGGAAGCCCGAGCTGGTGAGCGTCAAGCCGGCCGCCGGCTTCTCCGAATCCGACCTCCTCCATCCGGCCGCCAGTTTGGAACGAGGCAGCGAGCACCCGCTCGCGGCGGCCATCGTGAAGGGAGCCGAGAGGCGCGGCGTGGCTCTCTCGGGCACGGACGGGTTCGAGTCTGTGACGGGAAAGGGAGTGAAGGGATCCGTAGACGGCCGATCCGTAACGCTCGGCAACACGTCCCTGATGGCGGACCTGGGCATCGACCTCGGAGAGCTGGGGACCGACGCAGAGGCGCTCCGAAAGGACGGAGAGACGGCTATGTTCGTTGCAGTCGACGGAAAGGCCGCCGGCATCCTTGGGGTGGCCGATCCGATCAAAGCCAGCACGCCCGAGGCCATCAAAGAGCTACACGGTGAGGGCCTCCGCATCGTCATGCTCACGGGCGACAGTAGAACGACCGCCGAAGCGGTCGCGAGGAAGCTCGCGATCGACGAGATAGTGGCCGAGGTGCTGCCCGATCAGAAGGTGGAGGTCGTGAAGCGGTTCCAGGCTCAGGGGCGCGTCGTCGCGATGGCAGGCGACGGCATCAACGACGCCCCGGCGCTCGCGCAGGCGCAGGTGGGGATCGCCATGGGGACGGGCACCGACGTCGCGATGGAGAGCGCCGGGGTCACGCTGGTGAAGGGGGACCTCCGGGGCATCGTCCGGGCGCGGCGCCTCTCACGCCGCACGATGGCCAACATCAAGCAGAACCTGTTCTTCGCCTTCGTCTACAACGCGGCAGGGGTGCCGATCGCTGCGGGCGTGCTCTATCCGTTCTTCGGGCTACTGCTCTCGCCTGTGATCGCGGCGGCCGCGATGAGCTTCAGCTCGGTTTCGGTCGTCGGCAACGCGCTACGGCTGCGTCGGACGAAGATGTGAGCCTGGACGACGAGACGATCGAGACGGTGGACGGCGGCGAGAGGTCGCGTCCCGGGCGTCGCGACCACGCAAGCGTCCCGCAGGCCCGCATCAGAGCCGGCCGGACACTGACGAGCTCCCTTATGTGCTGCGTACCGCCACAGAGGAGCGGCCGAAGGTCTGAACGAACCTCAGCGTAGCGAGATTACTCGCAGGGAACGCGCGCAAGGACGAGCGCAGAGTTCCGCCGGCCGAGCCGTTCGACGGCGACGCCGCTGAAGCCGTGCGCTATGAGGAGCGTCGTGAGCTCCTCGACCCAGGTGGAGCCGCGGACGATCTCGGGCAGCTCGTCGAATACCCGAATCGCCGCGGGCCACTCGTTCAGCGCGGTATGTCGGAGTCGCTCGAAGTGGCGCTCCCATGCCTTGCGGACGACAGGGTGCTCCGGGTACGTGAGATCGTGCATGACGACGAGCCCGCCGGGATTCAAGAACGACCTCAGCCGCGAGACGAGGCGGGGGAGATCCGCGTACTTGGCCAGGTAGCAGCTCGTAACCGCGTCGAACCGTCCGGCAGGAGCGATGCGCTCGAACGAGCCCAGGACGAAACGGGCCCGATGGTCCCGTCGGAGATGCGCCCGCTTCAGCGCGTGGTCGAGGAGCGCGACCGAGACGTCCATGCCGACGACCTCCGCATCCGGGAATCGATCGCGAATCATGAACGTGAGGGTCCCGGTGCCACAGGCGAGGTCGAGGACCCGCGCCGGAGCGTCGAAGTGCGCCAGGAGCGCCTCCTTTCAGCGGCGGTCTGCGCCGCGGGTCGCTGCGAAGAGGAGCTCGTCATACGTTTCTGCTGTGCCGTCGGAGAGCTCCGCTGCGATTCTCTGGTGCGGGATCGTCACGCGCTTCTCCGGCCTGCGCTCGTGGCGGGCGGGCCGTCGCCGACACTCGGCGGGAACCACTGCGCGTCTGATTCCGCGAGCGCCTCGGAAAGCTGCTCGACGGAGCGGGCGGCGCGGCGAAGCCGGCGCTTTGTCCCGTCGTCGCGCAGGGAGGCTGCTTCGAGCTGGCTCAGCTCCAGGTGAGCGTGTCTCAGAGGCCCGAGCGTTTTCTCGCGGATGCCGGAAAGGGCCGCGGCCACGGCGCAGCGCCGCTCGGCGGCGATCCACTGGCGGGTCTGCTGTTCAAGCCCCGGCCCCAGTGCTCGCAGGGCCCTCGTGAGCCGGTCGAGCTCGAGATCCGTCGAAGGAACGCTCGCGAGCCAGCCGCCCCCTTCGGTGATCCGCTCGATCTGTCGAGAGATCGTACTGAGCGGCCCGAGGAGGCTTCGTCGGAGGATCCACTCGATGCCGGCGACGAGGCCAGCGATCGTCAGCCCGGCCTGAAGAAGCTGGATCGCGAGCGCGCTCCGGAACCGGTCGCGTACGAACCGGCCTTCGCTCCAGTAATGAAGCGTCCACCGGCCGTCGGATAGGTCCAGCGCCTGGCAGGCCACGATCCCCGAGCCTATGGGCGCCTGCGACGCCGAAGAGAGCGGAACGAGGTCAACCCGGCCCCCAGCTCGCTCGAAAGAAGGGGCGAGCATCCGGAGGTGCGCCCGGGCCGTCCCCGAGTCCGCTCGGAACTCGGGCATCGCGGAGAGGTGCTCGAGGAACCCAGCGAGGTATGCGACCTCCGCCCGTTCGATCTGCCGGCGATCCTCGACGACACCAAGCGTTGTGACGAGCCCGACCGTGAGGGTCGTCGACGCGACGACCCACCATCGGATTCGGGTCCGGAGGCTTTTCACGGAGCCCACCCGGAGCGCGGCTTGTACGCGGTGATGAACCCGATGGTGCCAACCGCCGTGTTCAGCCGCAGCCGCTCGGTCGCGTTCGCGAAACCCGCTTCCTCGACGAAGGCCGGCAGTCGGCCCCTGGCGTGGTCCTCGGTCTCCCGGCGGCCGTCGAGTGCGCGGACGATCGAAAAGGCGAGCGCACGGAGGCGCCCTTCCGGACGGGTGAAGTCGACGAGAACGAGGCGCCCCCCCGGCTTGAGGAGCCTCGACGCAGCCGCGAGTGCGGATCGCTTCCCGGAGGGGAGGAGATGGTGGAGGAGGAGGGAGGAGGTCACGAGGTCGAAAGACTGATCGGGGA
Organism: uncultured Holophagales bacterium; assembly: GCA_963696015.1. Classification (GTDB taxonomy): domain Bacteria; phylum Acidobacteriota; class Thermoanaerobaculia; order UBA5066; family UBA5066; genus UBA5066. Next base: position 13,066 of record CAVOJA010000081.1, on the reverse strand, counting down.
AGGGCGGATCGTCGGCTGGGCCGCGGGCCCAGGTCACGGAGATCTGCGCCTCCCGTGCCTTGTGCTCAGCGATCGCGAGGGCCGCCGGGTCGATGTCGTAGCCGACGACGGTCGCGCGGGGGTGCTCCTGTTTCAGCCGGACTGCCAGAGAGCCGGTCCCGCATCCCATGTCGAGCACGCGCTCTGCCGGCTCAGGGCGAAGGAGGGACAAGGTCAGTCGCCTCAGCTGTTCATCCCTCATGACGAGCCGCATGAGAGGGTCAAAGAGACCTGTCAGGGCGTGGAAACGTAGTGCCGGGATATACGCGGCCTCGCTCGAAGGGTCGCGCTGAAGGACCCGGACGGCGGCGTCGACGCGGAGCGTTCGACCGCTCGTGAGGCCCTGTTCGCTCTTTGGCATACCTACCTCTCGGATTCCTCCGCCGATCCCCTTGGCGGAGCGATGAACTCGAGTTCGGTGAGACCCCACTCCGCCTTCGCCGTCCTCTGGTCGAGAAGATAGCCCCGGCAGATTAGAGGCGCCTTAGACGAAGGGAAGCGGGTGTGAGAGGCATGTCCCGGAGTCAGCGTGGCTCTAACGTGGCTCTAATGTCGGCGCCGTACCTTCCCGCCTATGGATACCGCAGGCGTCGTCGAGAGTCCGCACCTGGTCGTGTCGGACCGCGAGTACTCAGTGGGGCGGTGGGAGCGTCTCGGCGGAGATCGGGAGTTTCCCCGGCTCGCCCTCGTCTCGGCGCTGGTCGACAAGTTCGCGAACGGAGAAGGAGCCGTACTGGATCTGGGCTGCGGGACCGGCACCCTGGCACGCGGCGTCTGCAATGGATCCAGGAGGCTCTACCTCGGGGTCGACATCTCTTCCGAGGTCATCCGGGCCGCGCGGGAGGAGGCGCCGCCGTGCGCCGGGTTCTGGGTCTGGGATCTCGAGAAGGGCCTGCCCGACGACGTGAAGGCCCGGGCCCCGTTCGCGGTGATCGTATTCAGCGAGGTCCTGTACGAGCTGGAGGAGCCGCTTCGCGTCGTTCGCACCTGCGAGAGCCTTCTCCGCCCGGACGGAGTGTTCGTCTACTCCGTGTGGGACCCCCGACGGAACAAGATGCTCCTGCGACGTCTCGTTGCGTACGGGCAGCTCCTCTTCGATGTCGAGCTGCGCACGGGATCGGGCAAGCCGTGGCGGGTCATGGTCCAGAACCCACGGGCCAGGGACACGGACCCTACGATCGGCCAACCAACGAACCGCCGGCTGCTGCGGTGGCTCCTCGGCCGGCGCCGCTGCTGCGCGTGACCCTTCCTCTACGAGTCACTTCGAGTGAGACCTCCCGCCGAGGTGGCGTACGGAAACCAACGATAGAAGGAGAACCGAGATGAAACGGAGTCTGAAGCTGACGACGCTGATCCTGACTGTCATGACGGCGCTGGCTGCGTTCGCCCACGGGGGCAACGAGGACATCATGGGAACCGTCACCCGAGCGGAGAAGGGGCAGATCGAGGTCAAAGGCACGGACGGGAAGAACGTCACCGTAGCCGTCACCGCTGCGACCGTCTACAAGAAGGGGAAGGAGCCGGCCACTCTCGCGGACGTGAGGCCGGGTGCGCACGTTGCGATCGAGGCGATGAAGGGAAAGGCGGGCCTCGAGGCGATGGAGGTCCGGATCGGAGCGATGGAGGCCATGTACACCTGTCCGATGCACCCGGAGGTCCAGCAGCACGAGCCGGGGAAGTGCCCGAAGTGCGGCATGACCCTCGAGAAGAAGAAGGGCTGACGGGAGCGCGCACATGTTGAGGGGGCGTCTCGCAAGCTGGGCCTGTCGGGCCCTCGTCATCGGCAACATCGTGGCCCTGGCGGCTTGCGGGACCCTCCTCGCCTGGCTCGCGAACCGGGGGTTGAGCGCGCGGGAGGAGCCGAGTGCCGTTGAAGCGATCGCCGCTAGGAAGTTTCGACGACTCGCGACCCCGAGAGCGGAGCGCGACAGGCGAAATCCGGTCGCGCCCTCGCCGCAGGTCCTGGCTGCCGGCCGGGCCCACTTCGCCGATCATTGCGCCTCCTGCCACGCGAACGACGGAAGCGGGAATACGGAGATCGGGCGCGGTCTCTATCCGAAGGCGCCGGACATGCGGCTGGCGGCGACGCAGTCCCTCACGGACGGGGAGCTCTTCTCGATCATCCGGAACGGGATTCGGCTGACGGGTATGCCTGCGTGGGGCTCGGGTACGCCCGGGGACGACCTCGGAACGTGGCATCTGGTCCACTTCATCCGCCATCTCCCTCGCGTCACCGAGGAAGAGCTTTCGGAGATGCGCCAGCTGAACCCTCGGAGCCCGGCTGAAATTGAGAAGGAGCATGAGATCGAACGATTCCTGGCGGGAGAGGGGAGTCCCGTCGTGGGCTCTGTGCACAAACACTGAGGCTGCTGCAGGAGGTGCCCCTCTCCCCAGGGGCCGACGAGAAGAGAGATGCGAGAGCCGGGGCGGGCGACACGGTGCAGGTCAGTTCGACCCGGCTCTCGTGTGAGGTGAGTCCGAGACCATCGGCCCCAGGTATTCGGGGTCGACTTCGCACGGGGGTTACGACATAACCATATACGCATATAGTAAGACTCGGGGCGTCCCGCCGGCTGCCGGCAGTCACCGAAAAGGAGAAGATCATGAGGTGTTTCAAATCGTTCCTTGGTGCGGTCGCTCTCGCCGGAGCCCTGGCGACGCTTCCCGCGATGGCCCAGATGGGTGGCGGCGGGCTGGGTGGCCCGATCGACGGCATGACGAACGGGACGGAGGATCTGGTCATTCCTGCGGGTGTTCGTGGAGAGGGCCGGTTCAGCTCCTTCTTCGTCACGGATCTCTGGATCAAGGCGACCGGGACCGGAACGGCAACGCTCTACTTCCACGCGGCGGACTCGACGTCGACCGCCCCAGCCGCCACGGCGACGGTGAACCTCACCCAGCCGATCACGTACCTGCCCGACGTCCTTCAGGCCAACTTCGGTCTTGCTGCGGGCTTCGGGGCGATCCGCGTGGCGGCGAGCATCCCGATCTCGGCGACCGTGCGCGTCTACAACCAGACCGGGGCGGGTGCCTACGGCCTGGCGTTCATGGGAATGCCGAGCCGGATGGGAATGACCTCGATGCCCATGGGCGGCTCTTACGGCATGGACGAATACGCGATGTACATGCTCGGGCTCCTTCCGCAGCCCGGGAACCGCGTGAACGTCAATGTCGTAAGCACGACCTCGACGGGCGCAACCGGCGTCGTCGAGATCGTCGACGCCGACGGGTCGACGCCGACGGGCACGGGCGCCAAGAGCCTTCCCTTCACGCTTGCGGGGTACTCATCGCACCAGTTCAACGACGTCCTTCTGAACGTCCATTCGAAGTTCCCGACCGGTGACGCCGGCCTCCAGGTCCGCGTCCGGATGAACCAGGGCGGGCCGGGGATGGTCATGGCCTACGCCGTCGTGAACGACAACACGACGAATGACGGCTATGTCGTCATGGGCAGCATGATGAACGGCGGCCGCGGCATGGGCGGCGGGATGATGGGCGGGCAGTAGCCCGGCGATCGGGCGTCCGAAGCCCCTGCCGTTTCGACGAGGCATTGGCATCGATGAGGGCCTCCCTCCAAGGGAGGCCTTTTTCGATCTCGGGCGATAGCAGGCCTGCATCGAGGCTGAGGTCCGGCAGAGCGACTCCTCCCGCTCACGGCTCGACGATCACCATCATCGAGAGCCCGGTCGCACCCGCGGGCCCGTCTCCGACGTGCTGGAGGTTGTGGCAGTGGAGCATCCACGTTCCTGGGTTGTCCGCTTCGAGGAGGCCGTCGTAGCGCTCCCCGGCGTTGATCGGCAACGTGTCCTTCCGGTAGGGCGATGGCAACGGGAAGCCGTCCGTCGCCGTGACCGTCCAGCTCATCCCGTGCAAATGCATCGGGTGGACCATGTTCCCGGTGTTCACCATCCGGAAGAGGATCCTCTCGCCCTTGCGCACACGGATGTCGGGGACGTTCGGGCCCGTCTTTCCATTGATGAGGAGCGTCCCCGTCATCCCGCCCCCCATTCCCATTCCTCCGCCCATCCCCATGCCGCCGCCCATCGCGCCGGGCATGGAGCCGAGCTCACCGACGACGAGGGAGACCTCGCGGTCCCATTCCTTCGGCGCGGAAGCCGGCGGCTCGACGACGAGGAGGCCGTAGAGGCCGCGGCCGATCTGAGCGGCGGAGCTGAAGTGAGGGTGGTACCAGTACGTGCCGGGCGCCGGGGCCGGGAACTCGTACGTGAAGCGCGCACCGCGCGCCACGGCCGGAGCGGTGACTCCCGGGACACCGTCCATCCCGTTGGGAACAGGGACCCCGTGCCAGTGGATCGTCGTCGCCTCGGGGAGCTGGTTCACGAGCGTGACCCTGACGACGTCTCCGGCGGAGACGCGCAGCTCGGGGCCGGGGAGCGTCTGGTTGTACGTCCAGGTAGTGACCTTCCGCCCGGGCGAGACCTCCCAGGTCGAAGGGGCGGCGGTGAGGGTGAACTCGCGCACGGCGCCGAGGGCAGGGAAGGCGGCGGTCGCGGCGAGAGCCCCGAGCAGGGGGAGCGCCGCGGTCAGGCGTATGCGGGCGGTCGTCATCGGGCGCTCCTTCTCGAGAAGAAGGGCGGCGCGACCTCGGGGTCGCGCCGCCCGGTGATCGTGGGCAGGGGTGGCTTCGCCGCGGGCTACTGGTCGAGGGCGACCGTCCAGAGGAGGCGGCCGGTGAGGTCGACGGCGACGAGGCTCCGCCGCATCCCCTGGAAGCCGGCCTCGCCCGGGCCCATGTGCCCGGTCGTCGTGCCGCCGGTCGTCGTCGACGTCGGCGTCCCGACGAGGAGGACGAGCCGGTCCGAGGCGGCCTCGATGCGCATCGGGATGCCGTCGAGCGTGAGACGCCACGCCTCGGTGCCTGTGGTGGAACGAAGCGCGACGAGCGTGCCCGTTCGGGGTGCGGTTCCGTTCGTGCCGTAGTCGTGCGGCTCGCCGACGGAGACGACGAGGAGGTCGGCGGCGAGCGTGAGATCCCGGATTACGTCCGTCGACCGCCAGGACCATGCGTTGGTGCCGTTCGGGCTGATGGCGAGGAGCTCGTCGGCGACCGCGGACGTGCCCGCCAGCTCCCGGGAAACGACGAACGTGGTCCCCGCAGGAGAGACGAGGACGCGGCCCATCCCTCCCATGTCGTCGCCCATGCCCCAGCCCATACCCGAGCCGGAGCCCATCCCGCCGGTCCCTCGGGGACCCGTCGTCGACCCGCCGTGCCCGCTGCCGTGCCCGCCGCTTCCCATGCCTCCGCCCATCATCTGCGCCACGGCGGCGCCGGACAGGGAGCAGGCCAGAAACGCGATCGCCGCGATGGTTGCCGTTCGTCTCATCGATCTCACCTCTTCACGAATTGCCCCGAGCAGAGGCTCGCGGGCTGCATTACCAAGCGCAACGTCCGTGCCACTTCATGGGCGCCCCTTCCGGGCTCGTTCGGGTCGAAATGCCGCTTCCGGGCTTCGGCGCGGTACCGGAGGAAGGGGCAAACCGACCCTGACCCGATCGGCGGCGCCGACGGCATCTCGCGCGGAACGGCGGGTCCTCAATGGCCCTTCGGTCCCATCGGGGTGCTGCCGTGCGAGCCGCCCCCGTGGCCTTGGGGCATCTTCCCGCCCGGCGCCGCGCCCGGCATCCCGTGCTCGGACCTGGAGGACATGCCCGTACCGCCGTGCATTCCCCAGGAGTGCTCGCTCATCCCCATCGACCTCATCGGCATCGATCGCGCCGCCGCCATCGGGCCGAACGTGCAGGCCTCGTCGGCCCGCACGAGGACCGGAGTCGTGCCGGCCTTGGTCGGCTTGACCTCCACGGTCCCCTCGAAGACGACGAGAAGCGAGCTGCCGTCCTTCGCCACCTCAAGCCCGTACCGAGTCCCCCGGACGGCGAGGAGGGCGCCCGGAGCGGCGACCGTCCGCGCTTCGGCCGATCCGTCGGTCAGCGCCTCGAAGAAGGCTTTGAGGCGCCCCCGCTCCACCGTGAGAAGGACGGCCGGGGTCCCGGCCGCGAGCCGGGCGCGCGTGCTCGACCCAATCTCGAAGCGCGCCTTCCGCTCCGGCACGGAGAGCACCGCCTTTCCCCAGAACCCGGTCCGGACGAGGTCTCCGGCCGCGGCCACGTCCCCGGCGGCGACCCGCACCTCGGCCGCCTCGTCGCCTCCCGGGGCACGCAGCACCTTGCTCTTCACTTCGTCGAAACGGTAGACCGGCGTCCCGGGCTCGATCGCGGCCAGGATGCCGGCGGCGAGCGCGGCCAGCGGCAGGATGAGCTTCATCGTTCCTCTCCTTCGCCTCCCTCGGCGACCGGGCCTCCCGCGGCCCGCAGCTTCCGGGCGAGCGTCTTCCTCTCGATGCCGAGCAAACGCGCGGCCACCGTCTGGTTCCCTCCCGCCGACGCGAGGACGGCGAGGATGTGGTGCCGCTCGACCTCCTCCAGCGTCGGCGGCGTCGCGGGCAGCGGCTCCCCCCCAATCGGCCTCGACCAGGAGGAGGCCGCCGCGGGGCCGGCGCCCTCCTGGAGCGCGTGCTCGAGGGCGGCGGTGTCGTCGAGCCGCCCGGCGTCGATGAGCGCGCGGCGGATGACGTGGGCGAGCTCCCGCACGTTGCCCGGCCACGTATGGCCGGAGAGCCGCCCGAGGACGGCGGCCGAGACGGTCGACATCTCCGGCAGGCCCAGCTCTTGGCGCCCGAGGCGCTCGAAGTGGGCGACGAGCGCCGGAAGGTCGCTCAGCCGCTCGCGGAGCGGCGGGATCCGGATGACGTAGCCGGAAAGCCGGTAGTAGAGGTCCTCCCGGAAGCGTCCCTCGCCGACCATTCGCTTCACGTCGCGATGCGTCCCCGCCACGACCCGCAGGTCTACCGCTTCGCCCGCCTCGGCTCCGACCGGGGTCACGACGCGGTCCTCGAGGAACCGGAGGAGCTTCACCTGGAACGCGGCCGACACCTCGCCGATCTCGTCGAGGAAGAGCGTCCCTCCTGCGGCCTGAGAGAGCGCCCCACGGCGGTCCCTCGAGGCGTCGGTGAACGCGCCGCGGCGATGGCCGAAGAGCTCGCTCTCGAGCAGCGTGTCGGGGATCGCCCCGCAATGGACGGGAACGAGAGGGCCGGAGCCGCGGCCGCCGAAGCGGTGCAAAGCGCGAGCGACGAGCTCCTTCCCCGTCCCCGTCTCGCCGAGGACGAGCACGGGGACGCGGAGGCGCGCGACTCGTGCGACCGCCTTGTAGACCTCGACCACCGCCGGGTGAGACCCCACGATCATGCTCTCCGGGCCGTCCTCGGCCGCCGCGCGGCCGGCGGGACGCGCGGCGAGCGCTGCCGACACGCGGTCGAGGAGGACCGAGACGTCGAACGGCTTGGCGAGGTAGTCGAAGGCGCCCGTCTCCTCCGCGGCTGCGGCCGTCTCGACCGACCCGCGCGCCGTCATCAGGATCACCGGAGGCGGCGCCGGCCGCGCCTGGACTTCGCGAAGGACCGACAGGCCGTCACCGCCGGGCATGTAGATGTCGCAGAGAATCACGTCTGGGCGGGCCGTCTCGAGCTCTCTTCGCGCGTCGCGCGCCCCCCGGGCGCGCACCACCTCGAACCCGCTCGCCTCGAGGGTCAGGGCCACCATTTCCCGGATGGCGTCGTCGTCGTCGATGACGAGGGCACGCGGCATCTACGTTCTCCTTCGGGGATCGGCGCCAGCCCCTGCCGCGGGGAGCGTGACGCGGAAGAGGCTTCCTCCCGAGTCGGCAGCCTCGACGTCGACGCGCCCCCCGTGCCACCTCGTGATCTCGGCGACGAGCGCGAGGCCGAGACCGAGACCCGGGACGGTCGCCGCCGAGCCCCCGCGAGCGAATCGCCGGAAGATCTCCTCTCGCTCGCCGGGCGGGATTCCCGGCCCTCGGTCGCGGACGGTGAGGCAGACCGATTCGCCGCCGGCCGGGCCCACCGCCACGTCCACCGGCTCGCCGGGCGCGAACTTCAGGGCGTTGCCGACGAGGTTGTCGACGACGCGGACGAGGAGCGCCGCATCGCCGCGTACGACGAGCCCGGGCTCGCCCGAGAATCGGATCTCCCGTTCACCTCCTGAGGCGAGGAGCACCGCTCGCTCCCGGACGAGTTCCGGGAGGTCGACGGGCGAGGTGGCCTTCCGGAAGTCCCTCAGCTTGATCCTCTCGAGGTCCAGGAGCGTCTCCACCATTTCCGCGAGCCTCGAGCTCTCCCGCGCGACCATCCCGGCGACCGAGCGGCGGCGCTCCTCGCCCAGGTCAAACCCGGAGAGGAGCTGCGCGAGCCCCCTCACCGACGTCAGCGGGGTTTTCAGCTCGTGCGCGAGGACGCGACGCGCTTCCGCGTCGTCCTTTCGCTCGCTCTCGAGCGTGGCGGCAAGCGCCTCCAGCTCGACGATGCGCCGGGCCGCGGCTACGGCCCGGCGGCGGTCCTCGAGGAGGCGCCACAGCTCGGGTCCCGCCGTTGCGGCGAGACCGCCGAGCGCCGTCGCGAGGAGCGGCAGCTCCCGCCCGGCCCAGAGGAGCAACACTATCCCGGCCGGGGCCGCGAGCAGTGGGACGGCGGCCGCCGCGGGAGCCAGACGAGGCGCGACCCGCCGCCGCAGAGCCGTCGCGCCCCCCGTCAGGAGACCGGCGAGCCCCCCGGCAACGAACGGAGGGAGCCGTTCGTACAGGTCCCCCGTCAGGAGCGACTCGGTCGCCGCCGCCTGCACGAGGACGCCCGGATCGGGCGTTCCGCGCTCCGATAGAGGCGACACGACGCGGTCTCCGACCCCAGCCGCGACCGAGCCGACGAAGCAGACCCGGCCCCGGAGCGCGCCCTCCGGCAGCCTCCCGCTCAGCACGTCCGCGGCGCTCCAGGTCGGCACCCCGTTCGCGGAGCGGAAGCCGGGGCGGATCGGTGCCCCGACCGGCAAGGGGATCTCCGGCCGCAGGAGCCGGGCCGCCGCGAACGGCATCGCGCCGAGGGAGAGGCCGTCGAGCTGCCGGGTCGCGAGGAAGCCGCGAACGACGCCGTCGCGATCGACGGCGAAGCTGACGTGCGCCACCTCTGAGGCCGCGCGCAGGCCGGAAGCGGGGAGAATCCACCGCTTCGTCCCGTCCGGCGCGGCGGCGAGGACCGACGGTCTCGCCGCGAGCGCGGTGGCGAGGGCCTCGTCGCCCGGGCGGGTCTCCGCGAGGAGGAGGTCGACCGCCACGGCGGCGGCCCCGGCTGCCCCGATTCGCTCCACGAGGGCGGCCAGGCGCTCTCGCTCCCAGGGCCACGGCCCGACGGCGCCGATCGCCTCCTCGTCGACGACGACCGCCGCGACGGATCTCGCGGCCGCCCTCGGCCGGGTCCGCAGGAGCGCGTCGCGAACCAGCAGCTCGGCGGAATCGACCCAGCCCGCAGCGGCAATGAGCGTCACGAGGGCCGCAGCCGCCAGCGGCGGGCAGAGACCTTCAGCTGCCCGGATCCGGGTCTCCTTCACCTCCGGGAGGGTACGTCGGCGGACATTAGAACCGCCTTAGAAATGCGGGTTCCTCGATCGCAGCGCCGAAGGCGGCCGCGGCCATGAGCGCCTCGATCCCCACCTCGCAGCAGTAGACGAGCTCCTCCCAGCCGTGGCGGAGCCAGTCCAGGCCCGAGAGGAGCATCGAGGCCGCGTAGAGCGGAATGGTCCAGGCGTGACTCGCGCCGAAGCGCTCCGCGACGAGCCCGGCGCCGAGGAGGACGCCGCCAGCGAGGCCGCGGCGGGCGACGGGCGACCGCCAGTAGGAGACCGCAACGGGAGCGGAGACGTCAGCCATGGGGGGGGCTTCGGCCGGGTGTCCGCACACGAGGCCCTCTGAGCCCTCTTCGCGGGTTCGAATACGGATGGCGCGGTCGAGCGGGAGGACGAAGATCTTTCCGTCGCCGGCGTTGCCAGTGTGAGCTGATCTCCAGAGCGCGTCGAGGATCGGCTTCAGCTCGGACTCCCGGCAGCAGATCTCGATCCGAGAACGCTCCTCGAACGGCTCCACCTCGGTCGTCTCCCCGCGGAGGGGCGCGTGGGCGCAGCGGCGGCCGAATCCGCGGACCTCGCTCACGCTCATCCCCGGGAAGTTCCGGACGAGCCGAAGTGCGTCCACGACCTCCTCGAGGAGGAACGGCTGGACGAACGCCACGACGACGTGCATCGAATCAGGACTCATGCGCCACCTCCGGGTCGGGGCCCCGGCCGGGGCGGCCGAGGAGGGAATAGACAGTGGGGAGGACGAAGAGCGTCAGGAGCGTCGACGTGACGAGGCCGCCGATGACGACGGTGGCGAGCGGGCGCTGCACCTCAGCGCCGGAGCCCGTCGCGAGCGCCATCGGGACGAACCCGAGCGAGGCGACGCAGGCCGTCATCAGGACGGGCCGCAACCTCAGGCCGCAGGAGCGGCGGAGGACGTCGAAGATGCCGGCATCGGGGCGCGCCTCGAGATCGCGGATCTGCGTCATCAGGACGACGCCGTTCAGAACGGCGACGCCGAAGAGGGCGATGAAGCCGACGGCCGCGGCGATCGAGAACGGGAGGCCCCGGAGCGCGAGGGCGAAGACGCCGCCCGTGGCCGCGAGGGGGACGTTGAGGTAGATGAGGGCGGCCGGTTTCCAGGACCCGAACGTGAAGTAGAGCATCGCGAAGATGAGGGCGAGGGCGAGCGGCACGACGACGGCGAGGCGGCGGGAGGCCCGCTCGAGGTTCTCGAATTGCCCGCCCCAGGTGATGTAGTACCCGCCGGGGAGCGTGACGTCGCGGGCGATCCGCTCCTTCGCCTCCTTCACGAACGAGGCGACGTCGCGGCCGCGCACGTTCGTCTCGACGACGATACGCCGCCGCACCGCCTCTCGGGAGATCTGCGCCGGCCCGGTGTCGAGGGCGATCTCGGCGAGCTGCCCGAGCGGGACGAGGGCGCCTCCCGGGGCTGCGACCGGGACGTTCGCGAGAGAGTCGATCGTCCGGGCCGTCGCGTCGTCGAACCGCACCGCGAGAGTGAAGCGGCGCTGGCCCTCGAAGACTGTGCCGACGATCTTCCCCGCGCGCGCCGCCTCGACGGTGTCGAGGACGTCGGAGATGGAGATGCCGTAGCGGGCGCAGCGGTCCCGGTCGACGCGGACACGGAGAACCGGGAGGCCCGCCGTCTGCTCGGCCTTGACGTCCGCGGAGCCGGGGACGGTCGCCACGACCCGGGCGATCTCCTCGCCCTTCTCGCGCAGGACCTCGAGGTCGTCGCCGAAGAGCTTGATCCCGATGTCGGACCTCACGCCGGCGATGAGCTCGTTGAAGCGCATCTCGATCGGCTGGAGGAAGGAGAAGCCGACGCCGGGGACCGACTCGCCGAGGGCGTGCTCCATCTTCTCGACGAGCTCACCCTTCGTCCGGGCCGAGGTCCACTCCTTCTTCGGCTTCAGGATGACGAAGACATCGCCGAGCTCGATCCCCATGACGTCCGTCGCGAGCTCGGGGCTCCCCGAGCGGCTGACGACCGTGACGACCTCGGGAAAGCGCATGAGGACGCGCTCGATTCGCCCGGTCGATGCGGCGACCTCGGAGATCCCGACAGAAGGGGGGCGGATCGCGAAGACGGAGAGGTCTCCCTCGTCAAGCCGAGGCAGGAACTCGCCGCCGAGGCGCGAGCCGACGAGGACGCCGGCGACGACGGCGACGACGGCCGAGAGGATGACGGGGAGCCGGCGCTTCAGGCAGACTTCGAGCAGCGCGAGGTAACGGTCGCGGAGCCAGCCGACGAAGCGGGGCTCGTGGTCATGCCCCGTCTTCTTCAGGAAGAGCGACGCGAGGACCGGCGTGAGCGTGAGCGTGAGGAGGAGGGAGCCGGCAAGGGCGAAGACGACCGTCCAGGCCATCGGCTTGAACATCTTCCCCTCGACTCCCTCGAGGCTGAGGATGGGGAGGTAGACGAGGGCGATGATGCCGATGCCGAAGGTGATCGGCCGGACGACCTCGTGGGCGGCCTCCGCTGTCAGCTGTCGGACCGTTTTCTCTCGCCCCTCCGGCTCCGAGAGGCGGCGGACGACGTTCTCGACGAGGACGACTGCGCCGTCGACGATGAGCCCGAAGTCGATGGCGCCGAGGCTCATGAGGTTCGCGGAGATGCGCGTCTCGACCATACCCGTGAAGGCGAGGAGCATCGAGAGGGGAATCGCCGAGGCGACGATGAGCCCCGCGCGGACGTTGCCGAGGAAGAGGAAGAGAACGGCGACGACGAGGATGCTCCCCTCGAGGAGGTTCGTCTCCACGGTGCGGATGACGCGCCTCACGAACGTCGCCCGGTCGTAATACGGGACGACCTTCACCCCTTTCGGGAGCGTCGGCTGGAGCTCCTCGACCGCCTTGCGGGCCCGGGTGGCGACGACGAGCGCGTTCTCGCCCGCCAGCATCTGGACGAGGCCGATGACCGTCTCCCCGCGGCCGTCCTTCGTCGCGACGCCGATCCGCATCATCGATCCCTCGCGCACTTGCGCGATGCTCCCGACGGTCACGGGAGTCCCGTGCTCGTCGGCCTTCAGGACGATCTTCTCGATGTCGGCCATCGACCCGACGAGCCCCTCGCCCCTCACGATGTACTGCTCGCGGTTGTGCTCGATGTACCCGCCCCCTGCGTTGGCGTTCCCGCGCTCCACCGCCTCGAAGACCTCGCGGAGCGAAAGGCCATGCGCCCGGAGGCGGGCCGGGTCGACGAGGACCTGGTACTGCTTCGGGAGGCCGCCCCAGGTGTTCACCTCGGTGACACCGGGGACGGCGCGCAGGCGCGGCGCGATCATCCAGTCGAGGATCGACCGGCGTTCCATGGCCGAGACCCCCTCGCCCTCGACCGTGAACTGAAAGACGTCGCCGAGGCCGGTCGTCACCGGCCCCATCTCCGGGTTCCCGAGCCCTTCGGGAATCGCTTCGCGCGCCTGTACGAGGCGCTCGGCGACGAGCTGTCGGGCGAAGAAGATGTTCACCCCGTCTTCGAAGACGATCGTCACGGCGGAGAGGCCATAGCAGCGATACGGTGATG
>CAVOJA010000080.1:0-65203 GCA_963696015.1 uncultured Holophagales bacterium | reverse complement strand
TCCGGCGTCAATTAGAAATACCGCCTGACGACAATCAGAAATACCGGGTCGGGACCTTCTGACTGCTGATCCGTCCGGGCGCCGTCGCGGCGACCGGCGGGGCTTCTCTCGGTCTCCTTTCCTGAGAGAGGAAGTAGTAGCGGGGCGGTGGAAATGTGGGAATCGCGGAGCGCAACGAAGTGGAGCGGAGCGATTTCCATCATTTCCAGGGCCGGTGCTCAGGCGGGGTCCTTCGGGCCGCGGGAGCGCTGACGGGCGGCCTCGGCCCTGTAGCTCTCCATGTTCAGCTCGAGGATCACGGCGTGGTGGACGACGCGGTCGATCGCAGCGGCCGTCGTCATCGGGTCCTTGAAGATCTGGTCCCATCGGGAGAAGACGAGATTGCTCGTGATGAGGACCGAGCGGCGCTCGTAGCGCTCGGCCAGGAGGGTGAAGAGGACCTCCATCTCCTCGCGGCTCTGCTGTACGTAGCCGATGTCGTCGAGAAGGAGAGCGTCGAAGCGGTCGAGCTTCTTCAGCTCGGAGGGGAGCCTGAGATCCCTCTTGGCCGCCAGGAGCCGCTGGACGATCTGGAAGGTCGGGGCGAAGAGGACGGTGCGACCGTTGCGGACGAGCTCCTGGCCGAGGGCGCAGAGAAGGTGGGTCTTGCCGGTGCCGGGGTTTCCGAAGGCCAGGACGTTCTCGGCGCGGTCGAGGAAGGAGCCGTCCTTGAGCGCGTTGAAGGAAGTTCGGGCCTTGGGAGAGAGCCGGGAGAGGTCGAAGCTGGCCAGCGACTTCTCCTTCGGCAGACGGGACTCCTCCAGAAGCCTCAGCGTCCGGCGGTCGGCCCGCTCGTGGGCCTCCATCCGGGCCAGCGCGAGCAGGTAGGCCGGGTGCGTCAGCCCCTCCCGCGCCGCGGTGTCGCCGACGGCGGCGTACTCCCGCGCGAAGGTCGGGAGCTTGAAGGACTTCAGGAGCATTTCGAGGGTCTGCTCGGACGGCAGCCTCACGACGGGCTCCCTTCCAGGAAGAGGTCGTAGACCCCAAGGTCCACGACCGGGATCTGACACGTCGGAATCGCAGGGGTGTCGGGACGGACGCGATCCTCGACGTCCTCCCAGCTCTTCAGCCCTCCGTGCTCGAGCAGGGCCGACAGCACTTCTTCGACCCCGGTCTCCGTCGTCGTCGCGGCCAGGTGCAGGATTCGCACGTACGAAAGGTCAGCCCCTTCGCCGAGCCTCTCGACGAGCGCGTCGTAGGCGCGCCGGAAGGTCACCGTCGGGAAGAGCGCCTCGCGGTAGCGGTACCGCGCGAAGGCGCCCGGCTTTCTCACGAGAGAGAAGATCAGGTGCCGGTAGTCGATCCGGGCGTTGCCCGAGCCCCGGAGCCGCTCCATCGCGCAGACCCTCTCCCCGGCGTAGAAGACCTCGACCGTCTCGGCGTAGAGCCGCACCTCGACCCGCTCGCCGATCAGCCGGGAGGGGACCGAGTAGACATTGCTGGCCGCGCGGATCGTGGAGAAGACGCTCACGCCAATCTGCTCCGTCCGATGCTCGGAGAGGCGCGTGAGAGGCAGAGGCCCCATCACCGCGAGCTCCTCGGCGTACTTTTCCCACCGTCCGCGATTGCGGCCGTCGACGACCTTGCGGAGGAAGACCTCGTACTCCCGGCGGCTGTCGAAGTCGCGCCCGCCTCGTAGAAGCAGCGCCTGCTCGAGGGCGCGCTTGAGCCGGTGGTGTCCCTGCTCGACGTCGCCGTTTTCGTGACCGCGCCCGGGCGTGTTCTTGTCCGCCGCCATTCCGTAGTGGTCCAGCACCGCCTTGTAGCGCTCGTTGAAGCTCCGGCCTCCGTCCCTCAGCTCGTGCGTGGCCGCCGAGAGGTTGTCGGTCCGGTGCTTCTTCGGCACTCGGCCCATTTCCCAGATCGCCCCCTGCAGCCCCGACACCAGCGACTCGAAGCTCTCCGTGAAGCACACGCCCGCCCACTCCCAGTTCGAGTACGGCAGCACGAAGTGGTAGAGCAGGTGATCGAACGGCTCCCCGCCGATCTTCACCTCCAGATCCCTCATGTCCGTGAAGTCGCTCTGGCCCGCCTCGCCGGGCCGGTGCTCCTGCGGAAACATGACTTCCTTCTCCGGGCCCCGGCTGGCGCGCCACCGCCGAATTCGCCGCTGCAACGTCCGCAGCTGCCCGTCGCTGAAGCTCACGTCCTCCCGCAGCCGCAACGTCTCGAAGATCGTCACGCCCTCCAGTCCAGGCGACGCAGCCAGCAGCTTCTCGATCTCCGGCCACACCGCTTCGAACGGGTCCTTCCGCGTCCGGTACGTCCGCGGCTGCCGCCCGGGAATCCCGCCGAGATCGCGGTACTTCCGCGCCGTCTTCTCCGTCATCCCCGATCGCGTCGCCGCCACGTACAGCGGCTTCCCCTTGCCCAGGAACTCCATCAGGCTCCTCACCTGCCTCGGCACGACCAATAGCCCTCCTCGTGTCGGGCTAAACGTCTCCGCCTCAGCCTGTTACGAAGCCCCCGACCCGGGAAATCTAGTTGTCGCTACCCGGGAAATCTAATTGTCGCGGAACAGTAGGAGAGGAGTGTGTAGCGGCTCTGCCCCTCAACGTGCTCGCATTCGTCGATAAAGGAGCGGAAGCGCTGGTCGAGTTCCTCGAGTGTCCAGCCGACCCCGAGTGTCGATGCGATAGCAGGCGGACGTCTGGTAGCGGGCTGTGATGAGAAGAGCGCGTCCGAGGCAGGATCGGTCCTGCCGGATCGGAGATCCGGATGTGCTCCGAAGATACCGGGGTGATTCATGGGGTGGGGGAGGAGGGAATGGCTGCCCCTCCACCGAAACGATCCCGCGGCTCACCGCGAGAGAGTGAGCCGAGTCCGGACATCACGGATGAGTCGAAAGCCAGGCGCGCGCCGTTGCACAGGGCATGGCGTTCATCGCGTCTGGAAGCCTTTCGTGGCTCCTGGGGCCTTTCGGTGAGAAGCCGGGTCCTTACCATGGACGCGCTCTACCAACTGAGCTACAGGGGCACACATTTCGCGGCTTCCAGCTGCGCACCACGTTATCGGCGTCAACCGAAATCGAGCACATCCGTGCCCGGACTGGGATCGCAGCAGTGAAGGTGCGTCGACAGTGAAGCACCCGCAGTGCTGTACTTCAAGAGCCGAGACCAGCCGGGCCCAAGTCGTCGCGGGGCAATCTAGATGTCGAGCCGAAGCCTGAGCCGTGTAGCCTCCTTTGCGGGCTCCTCGTCCAGAACGTGTGAGTACCGGTGGAGCATGGCTGGGCTTCGGTGGCCGAGAAGCTCCATGGCGACCCGGTCAGCGACGCCGGCCTGCCTCAGGAATGTGGCGTAGCTGTGCCGGAGCTGGTGGGGGGTGAGCCGAACGCCGTAGTGGCGCGAGGCCCGCGCGAAAACGCGGCGGATCGCGGTGAGCCCCATGGAACGGTTGCCGCGGATGGCCGTCAGAAGCTCGGGATGCGAACGGCGATGCCGGCGCCGGCAAGTGAGGTAGTCCTGCACGAGCACTTTCAACTGAGGCGTCATGTAGGCGGTTCGGTCGCGTCCTCCGTGGCGCCCCTTCCCGGCGCGAATGTGCAGTGTCCTTTGCATGAGGTCGACATCGGTCACGAGGAGGTTCAGCGTCTCCTGGCGGCGAAGCCCGGCCATGACCATGAGCCCGATGAGGCAGAGGTCCCGGCTGCGTTCGAGGGGCGAAAGACCCTGGCGGTTCGCGACGAAGCGGAGGAGCTCCTCGGCGCGCTCCCGAGTGAGGTACGACGGCTGGGGGAGGTTCTCCTTCGGAGCGGGAATCAGAAGCAGCGGATTGAGCATCCCGGCGTCGCGTCCGATTCGTCCGAGGAGGGCGCCGACGCCGCGCCAGTAAGTCGCGATGCCGTTCCGCGAGAGCCCGTTCTCGCGCATCCACCCGATCCAGCCCTCGAGCATGCTGCGTTGAATGCGGAGATCGCCGCGGAGGAAGTCGTCCGGGCGAGAGACGCTCTGGAGGTACCGCTGGAAGGAGTGGTACGCCACGACCCAGCGCTTCGTGGTGGCCGCTCGTAAGCCCTCGACGCTGAGCGCTCTCGCGACGGTGTGCTGGACGAGGCCTTCGAGGTGATCGAGCGATGGGAGCGAGAACGGAGCCGTCTGGTTGACGACGAGCGGGAGGCCTCCTGCGAGCGGGCCGCTCCACGAGAATCGCTGCCCGCGTAGACGTTCTTCGGGCGCGGAAGGCGCCCCGGGGGCGATGGCGGGCTTCTCGGTGGCGGCGTCAGGACTGGGCCCGTGGTCGAACTGGGGGGAGGCGGGAGGCATGAGAGCGTGGGTCAGAACGGGATCTCGCTCGCCGCCATCCGGACCTCCGCCTCCTCGGACAGGCGAACCGGCGGGTTCTCCGGCCGGTCCACCCGGATGCGTCGGGCCTTGAACCGTCGGCCACGCAGCGCCCAGTAGCACGCCCCCCGCGGGAGGTCGGTGAGCTCGCGCATTCGAGCCGTGATCTCCTCACGGGGATCGAGTAGGGGGTCCGAGAGGTCGTCGTACGGGCGGACCGCTTCTCGCCCGACGTTCCCGAGCGGCTCGAGGATGTCCGGCCCGAGGAGGCGCGCCTCTGCGTAGGGGAGCCGGAAGTAGAACTGCCGGGCCGTGTTCCCGAGGAGCAGCGGGCGAAGGTGCGCCGGGAAGAGCGAAAGGCCCTGCGAGGCGAGAGTCAGCGCGAAGTGGAACTTCCGCCCGGTGACGAGGAGGTCCTCGAGTCCGCCTTCCGTGCCGGCGAAGCTGTGCGCCTCGTCCACGAGGAGCGCGAAGTGCCGCCGGGTCTCGGGGACCGAGCCCGTGCGCCGGAGGGCTGAGAGGAGCAGGGTGTTCAGGAGCAGTCGGCCGAGGACGTCGGCGGCGGCGCCGAGTGCCCCGCGGGCGAGGTTCACGATCAGGGCCACGGGCCGGTCCGGGAGGTCGAGGAGATCCACGGGCTCGCCCCCGCCACCGAGGAATCGCCGCACGGCGGCCGAACCGAGGAACGGGGAGAGCTTGTTGACGACCGCCGAGACGTACATCTGCTCCTGTGGGCCGAACCGGTGGAGGAAGTAGTTCGTGGCCTCCGGTCCAGCCGTCGCGAGGGCCTCCTTCCGGTATCGCGGGTCGAGCAGGAAGCGCTCGAGGTCGGCGAGCGTCACCGGGACTTCGCTTTCGATCGACCCGCGAAGCGCCATCCGCACGATCTCCTCGACCTTCACGCCCCACGCCCAGGACGAGGCGCGCTCGGCGCTGTAGAGGCGTCGCAGGACCGAGACGAGGAGGTCCACCTGGCGTCCGGGGTCGACGCCGGCCATCGGGAGGAGCGGGTTCCACGACGGCAGGCTCTCCGGCCGGGTGAAGTCGAGGGACACGACGCGAAGCTGACCGGAGATCCGCGCCCAACGCTCGACGCGATCGGCGAGATCCCCGTGCGGGTCGATGACGGCGAAGGCGTTCGCGCGGGAGAGGAGGGCTCTCGCCATGGCTTCGAGAAGAGACGACTTGCCGCTACCCGTGGCCCCGAGCGCGAGAGCGTGCTGGCGGAGGTCGGTCCCGGTAAGGCGGCACTCGACCCGCGACCCGTCCGCGGCGATGTACTCCCCGAATCGCCGCCCCTCTCCTTCCCGACGCAACATCTCGTGAAGAAAGCGGTCCTTGGCACGGTAGAAATCGGCCATCGCCGTCCAGTAGCGGCTCTGGCGGGTCCGGAACGTCAGCGTGAGCGGCATCTCGGTACTCACAGCAGGGCGAGGGTTAAGGCGAGGAGGAGAGGAAGGACGATGGTGGCGCCGAGAAGGACGGTTCTCTCGGCCCGGGTCGGCGGAAGCGCCCCGACCTCGAGAAGCCTCAGGAATCGACGCTCGAGCGAGGTCGGCGGTCGGGGGTCGAGGACGGCGTAGCGCTGGCCTCCGACGGGAATGACGAGACGATGGCGTTGGAGGAGCCGCAGGACGCGGTGTCCTTGCCACTGCCAGCGCAGCCGGCAGGCACGCACGAGGGCGGAGACGAGGAGGGGCGGTGTGAGGCCGTCTCTCCGCTCGCGGCTCCGGAGATAGAGGTAGGCGAGGAACGCTCGTCTGCCGACGAGCGGGAGCACTTGCACGAACCAGTGGGTGGGGAGTGCATGCGTCGAGAAAGGCGGGGTGTCCTCGGGGCCGAAAAGGGGGCGGGCGCCTGGGATTTCGCCGACCACTTCGACGGCCACGACGCCACGACCGGCCTCTTCGTGCCAGACGATGGCCCCGGCATCAGAGAGCCTTCGAAGTGCGTGGAGAACACCGCGCTGGCGCATCCCGAGCACCCAGCCGAGGTCGTGAAACGACACGGCACCCCGACGTCGCAGCGTCAGCGCCCGTGCTGCGAGAAGCGCAAGGGCAGGGTCGGGACCGACTTCCCGGGCCGAAACGAAGAACGCCCCCAGATCGACTCCGAGAAGTGAGAGCCCAAGTGGGGGCTCGCGCGTCGGGAGGACGAGCGTGAGGCGGTCAGTGATTCGCAAGTGTGGTCGAGTTGAGAAGGAGCGGTCGGAAGCGGTCGAGCGGCGGACTCGGCGGGTCGCTGCCTTGGGGGCGCCAGATCGCGATCGTGAAGCGGGCGGTCTCCGCGCGCCGGGTCAGGACGTCGCGGACCGGCTCTCGCAACGATGAGGAGAGGTCGACGATTAGCAGCGGCGCGGCAAGGAGCGCGTGACGACGGTCGAGGCTGAGGCCGGCGCTCGCACGTTCGCGCAGCACACCGACTCCGTGTGAGCGGACGGCGTCCTCGATGGCCGCCGCCACGCGGGCGAGGCGAGCCGCGTCGCCGTCCTGGAGGAGGAAGCCGCCGCCCGACACGAGGAGCGACGGGAGGCGCTGGACGAGGGCGGAGACCATGTTCCGGTCGGCGTCGTCGAGGGTCGCCTTCGGTACGGAAGGACCTCGGTTCGGAATGTCGAACGCAAGGTACCCGAGGAGGAGGCGGCTCATCTCCGGGTCCGTCAGGTAGCGGGCCGCGACCTCGTGGACGGAGTCGAGGCTGAGACGGCCCGTGCCGTTACGGATGTGGACGAAGCGAGTCCGGTCCACGCCGAGCGTGGCCGCGATCTGGGAGATCGACAAACCCTGTGCGCGGCCACGCTTCTCGATTTCGCGGATGAGTGTCGGGAGGACCACTGGCGGGGGGAGAGGAGGAGAGACGCCTGCATGGTGGCCGAAATGGGGCGGCCACGGGAGGGCGTACGGGAGAGATGTGCGATTGGCGCACACGACGGCGGACGGGGGACGCAAAGACAAGCCCCGTCCGCGTGCGCGGTCTGCACAGGTAGTGGGAGGACACCTCGTAACGAGGCAATTCACGCAGTACTCTTCTCTTGCCCACCTGTCAAGACTATGGCCCCGTCATCGAGCTCGCCCAGCAGCGCGGAGGAGACGTTACGCGCCGGACGCGCGCCGGAGCGGCGTGATCGCGCGCAAGAGGCCGCGAGCGAACCGCAGCCAGAAGCCACGCGCGCCGCCGAGACCGCTGCCCCTACGCGCAGCAGGGTCCGCACCACCCCTCGAGAGAGCGCCTCCGGTGTCGCCGGCCAGGACCGACCCCTTCCGGTGTCCCTTCGAGAGCACGCTGTTCTCGAGCTCATCACTCGCCTCCGACTCGTCCCTCTTGTCCTCGTCCACGACGCCCTGTTCAAAGACGTCTCGCGGCAGGTCGTCGGGCGGTTCGTCAATCGGATGGTCGATCGCGGGTGGCTCCAGACCTGGTCGGAGCCGACGGAGAGGGGAGGGAACCCCACTTGGATCTACGCGACCGCAGCCGGCCGGACCGCCGGTCTCGGTCTCGTCCTCGGCGCCGCGGAGGGAACTCCCTTTCAGCAGCTCGTCGCCACGATGCTGCCGTCGGCGCGGACGCGCCCCCTCGAGCTCGCTCCGCGGATTGCACCAGCCTTCCTCCGTCACCAGCGGGAGACCGCCACCCTCCTCGTCCGCCTCGCCGCGGCGCACGGTGCTTTCTGGTACTCCGCCTGGGATCGGCCGCTCCCCCAGGGGGGCGCGCCGGCCCAGCTACCGCAGCCCGACGGAGTCCTCGTTCTCCCAGGAGCGTCCGGCCCAGAGCTCGTCTTTCTCGAACACGACCGTGGGATGGAGTCGCCCGCGCACTTCGCCCGGGCAAAGGCCGCGCGCTACGCCGAGCTGGCCGTCCGCCCGGAGCTCTGCCAGCGTCTCCTCGGCTTCCCGACGTTTCGCCTCGCCGTGACAGTCGAAAACGCCCGTCTCCACCGTCATCCTCTCGAGAGACTCGGGCTTCTCTCCCGACTCCTCCGCGAGGCCGGCGCAGCCCGTGAGGCGGTCCTCTCCCTGGCCGGCTGGGCGAACGCATGGCCGGCAGGCGCCGTCTGGTGCCGAGCGGAAGACCCCTTCCTGCCGGCATCCCGGCCCGCAGTCGAGCTCCAGGAGCAGGCTCTCTGCCACACCCTGCCGTGTCCGCCGTCCGGGCGAGGGGAGCCCTGTGCGTGTTCCGCACAGCGCGACACGTCACGCGTCCTCGAGGCCGACGACCGCCGGCCGTGCGGCTGACGCACGTCCCCGGGACCGGCTCTCACGTTTTCGCTCCCGGTGTGGTCTCTTTCTGGCGTCGGCACGGCCGCAGCCCCTTCCCAACTCGGTTCGGCACCCGCCGGTCTCCCGGTTTCCGGGACCTCCTCGGCCGGCGGGTGCTCCCCGGCCCTCTGAGCTCTCTGGCGGCTGGCGTCTCTGCACCCGAATAGGTCCGCTCCTTTGCTTGGGACCTTCGGTCGAGACGTCGGCCGCCCGAGGGCGCCGAGGCGCCCGGGAATTCATCGAGGAGGTCCTAATGTGCCTGCTCACGCGCACGGACGCTATGCCGGGGAGCTCCTTCAGCCTCCCGGCCAAACGCACCTGCCCCGGGGTCTTTCTCACGCCGACGTCGGTTTGTAGCGCCTGCTACGCCGATGAACGGAAGCGCTATCGGTGGCGAACCGTGAAGCTCGCCCAGGACAGACGGCTCGCCTGGACTGTTCACGCCCTCACCTCCGGGAGCTTCGCCCCGGTCGTCACGGAGCTCATTTCCCGTCGAGACGAACGCCACTTCCGCCTCCACGATTCCGGCGACTTCTTCAGCCCACCGTACGTCGACGCCTGGTACGAGATCGCCCTCGCGCTTCCCGAGGTCTCGTTCTGGGCGCCGACGAGGAGCTGGGCCATCCACGGCCAGGTCCGTCCCGACGACGATCCGCTCCTCTTCTCCCTACGCCATCTCGCCTTCCTGCCGAACGTCACCGTCCGCCCGAGCGCGCTCTTCATCGACGGCGACCCACCCGTCATCCCCGGTCTGCACGCGGGGAGCTCCGTCACGACGGACCCCGCGCGGGCCACCTGCCCGAAGTACCTCAGGAGCCCGCCGGCGTGTGGCGACTGTCGCCACTGCTGGGCCGAGCCTTTGAAACCGGTGGTCTACCTCAAGCACTGAACTGGCCCGCCTCCTCGACGACGTGCCCCGGACGAAACACAGTCCCGGGCGCGAGGGCGTCCGGGACCTGACACGCAAGGAGGTCCCTGATGTCTCCACCCGTCTCGATTCGCTGGGCGGAGCTCCTCGCTGACGCGGTCTCCCGCCCCGGCCAGATCCTCGAGGCGTACAGCCTCTTCCACGGCTACAGCCTCGGAAACCAGCTCGCGGCGATGTTCCAGTGCCGCGAACGACGCCTCGCCCCCGGGCCGATCGCCACCCTCCAGCGATGGAACGAGCTCAAGCGGCGCGTTCGGGCCGGCGAGAAGGCCATCGTCCTGTGCATGCCGGTGAGCGTCCGGGTGAAGGACGACGAGCGGAGCCGCGGGCCCGTGCCCGAAGGCGACGCTCCGCGGTTGAAGACGATCTTCGTCTGGAAGCCGCGGTGGTTCGTCCTGGCCCAGACCGACGGCGAGCCCCTCACGAACGCCGTCGAGATCCCGTCGTGGGACGAGGCGCGCGCCCTCGAGGCCCTCGCGGTCCAGCGCATCCCTTTCGACCTGCCCGACGGCAACGTCCAGGGCTTCGCCCACGGGCGTTCCGTCGCGGTGAGCCCCATCGCTGCTCTCCCCGCCAAGACCCTCTTCCACGAGCTCGGCCACGTCCTCCTCAACCACACTGCCGAGCGCGGCGACGACCGGCCGGACCTTCCGAAGACGCTCACGGAAGCGGAGGCCGAGGCGGTCGCCCTCCTCTGTCTCGAGGCGCTCCACCTCCCGGGCGCCGAGTACGCCCGCGGCTACATCCAGTCGTGGTACGGCGCGGGCAACCCCCTCCCGGAGCACTCCGCCCAGCGGATCTTCAAGGCCGCCGACACGATCCTTCGTGCCGGTCGAAGCGAAGCCGTCCCCGGCGCCGCGGAGCGAGGTTCCGCATGAGACTCGACCTCTCGTCTGTCCCGCTCTCGCCGGCCGGCGCCCATCTGGGGGTCAGACCCGATGCCTGGTTCCGTGCGCCGATCGACATCGACGGCGTCCAGCACTTCCTCGACCTCGTCTCGGTCCGAGTCGGCCGCCACGGTGTCCAGCACGCCGTCTCGAAGGACCTCGACGCCATGGTCCGGCTTCACCACCTCGCCTGCGGGGCCTACGGCCCGTTCGCCACGGTCACGTACGCCGAACGCCCGTTCGTCCTGTTCGTCACCCCCTCGTGCCAGTAGGGGAGAGCGCAATGAGTGAAGCGACCTCGACCCACTGCGAGGACTGCGGCGCCACGGGCGGCATCCGAACCTACGACGACCCCGAGACCGAGCAGGAGGTGTTTCTCTGCGCGGCATGTGCCCGCGACCTTTACGCCGGAGTCGAGGACGTCACCGAAGGCCTCGTCTCCGCGGACGACGATCCCGACAGCGAGTTCGCCGACGCCTGCATCACCGCTGCGGACTACATGCGCGCTGACGAGGGCTACTGATGGCGACCCCGTGGTTCTTCATCCGCTGCCCTGCCTGCGGGAGGTACTGGGGGGAGCAGGGCCGGTTCCCGCCTGACGGGAGCCTGCTCACCCCCTGCCTCAACTGCGGGCGGGACATCTCGATCGAGTTCGTCGTCACCTCGAGCGGTGTCCTCACGATCGCCTCCGTCATCGACTTCGCGACGATGCGCCACGGCGACTGGTCCCCGCTCCTCGACGCTCGCGTCCACTGGAGGGAGGTGAACTGATGCTCGTCTTCCCGGAGTCCTTCCTCGAGCCAGACGGCCGCTTCCGCTCCGTCATCCCCGCCGACATGGTCCCTGTCCTCTACATCACCGTCGACGGAGAGATGCGCTGCGCCTCGTGCATGAACGCCGTCTCGGCCTTCCTCGACCCGTTCTCCACCGACGAGCGGGCCTGGTTCGTGGTCGACTACGAGCTCCTCTACGAGGGGCCGCCCCTCGAGTGCTTCCACTGCCACACGCAGGTCTCGACGCTCTACGGCGAGAGCGACGAGGACCACGGAATCGACGAGGCCTTCTGAGGCCGCTCGTGGCACGTCTCGGTCTATACCAGCCGTTCATCGAGGACCGAAATGTCCGGCGCCTCTACCAGCTCAAGGTCACGCACCACGCGCGAACCGGAAGGAAGCTCCCGATGACCGCGCTCGTGAACCGGATCCTCGACGACTTCTTCGAGGCAGGCATTCCTCTCCCACCGGGAGAAGGGGACGCTCCGGCTCTCGACCCGGATACCGTTTTGCCGCTCCTCATCCACCTTCTCTGAGAGGAGACCTTCAACCCCCGCACCCCGTCTGATCCGATGGGGTGCTTTTGCCACTCGAACTGTCCAGGCGTAGGCGGCGACCGGCTCGGTGAATCTCCCGTGAAACGGGGCACCGGGACACCATCTGTCCCTGCCTGGGCCGATCCTTACTCGGGCGTGGCGCCCGCAGCGTCTGTAGGCCTGCAACCATGTGGCATTCGTCTGCGTCGGCGAGACGGCGGAGTTCGAGTTCGGTTCTCCCCGGGGGTCGTGGGCCCGTCGTACCAGGTCGCTTTGACGGAGGAGGAGAGCACCTGGGGCAAGTCAATTCGGCGATCCCGGCTCAGCGCGGAGCCCGAAAGGTCAGGAGTTGGCGTGACTTCTCGGTTCAGTGGCAACATGCCGCGGGCGCTCTTCCCGTTCCGACGCGGTAACTCCACGGGAGAGGCCCTGTATGCGGTCCACGAGCCCTGGAACTGGAGTCCCTGAATGCACGCTGGGATGGAACGACTCCTCAAGCTCCGACTCGCCGTCGCCCGCTTCGGCGAGATGGACGGAGCCCGCTGGTGGAACACGAACGGGCAGCTCGGAAAGCTCGGGGCGATGGCGCTCCGGCGTGGCTTTCCGCGGACGCATCGCTTCGCTCAGGCCCGGGCGGTCTTTGCGGTCGCCGGGCACCGCTGCCGAGAAGTCTTCGAGCCGCCCCAGTGCGTCACCATCTGGGACCTCCCGGCCTCCATCGAGGAGGAGTTCGAGGGGATGTGGGAGCGCTGGCTGGAACAGGCGGAGGAGTGGAAGCCGTTCTTCGAGGCCCTCGAGAAGCCGGCGGGCGCCGACCTCGGAGCCGTCCTTCGGGGCCTCGGCCTCGTGAACGACGCGGACGTTGAGGCGCTCTCCCGGCTCCGCCGAAGTGCGGACGGTCGGGCCGTCCAGCTCCCCGGCGTCTTCACGGGCACCGACGCCGACTTCACCCTCCTCGCCCTCGGCTTCGCCCGAGGGGAGCCGGGAGCTCTCGCCGTCCCCTACATGCGAAAGGCGGACGCTTGACGAAGCGGGACCCCGGGGCGTCTCGCGCGAACGTCGTCTCCTCTTTCACGATCGTGAAGGGGACGATGATCGAGGAGAGTTACGCGGCCCTCGCCGCCTGGGACTTCGACCGGACCAAGCGCCAGAATCTCGACCACGTCCGGGAGGTCAATCTCGTCGGCGCGAGGAGCCAGACCTGGCTTCGGGACGTCGGAAAAGTCCTCAACCGCCGCTTCGACCCTGCCGGCCGCGACCGGCCTCTCGCCCTCCTCGCGAAGGCGGGCTGGGGCCTCGACGAATGGAAGCCGGCGCTCCTCTGGCACATGACTCGCGACGAGTTCCTGTTCCGGGACTTCCTCGTCGGCTGGCTCTACCCGAACTGGGCCGGGGGGGCTCATCGCCTCCGTCCCGAGGAGCTCTACGACTTCCTCCGGGAGGTCGGCAGGCGGGGCGGCGTCACGGAGCATGCCTGGGGAGAGGCCACTCTGGAGCGGGTCGCCGTTGGCCTCCTGCGCATGGCCGCCGACTTCGGCCTCCTGAAGGGCGCGGCCGTCCGGGAATTCGCCTCGTATCACCTTCCGGAGCGGAGCTTCCTCTACCTCCTTCACGCTCTTCGCGACGCCGAGCCGAACCCCCGCCGCCTCATCGAGTCGCCGGAGTGGAAGATGTTCCTCATGGAGCCCGCCGATGTGGAGCGGGAGCTCCTCCGGCTGCACCAGTTCCAGAAGCTGCACTACGACGTCGCCGGGAGCCTCTCGCAGCTGACGCTTCCGTATGCGAGCGCCCTCGACTACGCCGGGAGGAGGACCGCATGAGCGACCTCGAACAGCGCATCAAGACCGTCCTCGAGCCGATCCTGGAGCTCCCGGACCCGCGGACCCGCCTCAGCGCCTACCACGACATGCCGTACGCCATCTTCCGGTACGACCCGGAAGAGGAGCTCGAGATGCGCCGCCTGGTGAGCCTCCTGGCGACCCGTCTCGCCCAGAAGGGGAAGCGCGTCTCGCGGATCTCCCTCGCCGAGTGCCTCGACGAGGCCCTTCGCTCGCAGAACCCGCTCGAAGACTGGATCCGTGCCGAGCGCGAGCAGGGGCCCTCGACGCTCGTCGACACGATCCACGAGGTCCTCTCCTCGTACGCCCCGCTCGTCGACCTCGTCTCCGCCCGGATGCCGGCCGATCCCGATCCGTTTCGCGACGTCGTCTTCCTTCTCCGCACGGGCGCCCTCTTTCCCGTTTACCGCACCTTCTCCCTCCTCGAACAGCTCAAGGGCCGCGTCCGGGTCCCGTCGATCCTCTTCTACCCGGGGACGCTCGACGGCGCTGCCGGCCTTCGCTTCATGGGCGTCCTGGACGCCGAGCACAACTACCGACCGAAGATCCTCTGAAGAGGCCCCCGATATGAAGAGGCCCCAGCCATGACGAACGCCGCTATCGAGTCCCTGTTTGCGAGCAACATCCGTCGCCAGATCGAAGAGGTCATCAAGGTCGACCAGACCGACGAGACGATCCTCCGGGAAGAGATCGACGAGTACGTCGTCACGGACGCCATCCGGAAGCACTACACCGAGGTCCTCGATCGGTACTCCGAGACTCCGGGCAAGCCTCACGAGGGAATCGGCGTCTGGGTCTCCGGCTTCTTCGGATCGGGCAAGTCGAGCTTTGCGAAGATCCTCGGCCTCGCCCTCTCGAACCGGCCGATCGCGGGGGGGCATGCCGGCAGGGAGTTCGGAGAACGCACCGGCGACACGAAGCTGAAGGTCCTTCTCGCCACCATCGCCGAGAAGGTCCCCACCCACGCCGTCATCTTCGACGTCTCCACCGACCGCGGCATCCGGAGCGGCAACCAGACCCTCACCGAGATCATGTACGGACTCTTCCTCCAGAGCCTCGGCTACGCGAAGGACCTCGACCTCTCCGAGCTCGAGATCGCGCTCGAGGAGAAGGGGGAGCTCGCGAAGTTCGAGAGCGAGTACGCCCGCATCTACAAGAAGAGCTGGAGCGCAGAAAAGGGGAAGGTCGCATTCGCGCTGAGCCAGGCGAGCAACGTCCTCCACGAGCTCGACCCGGTCACCTTCCCGATGGCCGACTCGTGGGTGAAGGCCGTCAAAGACAAGGCCGACATCACCCCCGGCAAGCTCGCCGAGCGGGCCACCGAGCTGATGAAGCGCCGCAAGCCGGGCCACTCCCTCGTCTTCGTCGTCGACGAGGTGGGGCAGTTCGTGGCTCGCGACGTCCAGAAGATGCTCGACCTCCAGGCCATCGTCCAGAACCTCGGCCGCGTCGGCCGTGGCAGGCACTGGGTCGTCGTCACCTCGCAGGAGAAGCTCGACCAGATCGTCTCCGGCCTCGACGACAAGAAGATCGAGCTGGCTCGCCTGATGGACCGCTTCCCGCTCCAGGTCCACCTCGAGCCCTCCGACATCACCGAGGTCACGAGCCGCCGGGTCCTGGCGAAGAACGCCGCCGCCCAGACGGCTCTCGGAAAGCGTTTCGACGAATACCGCAGCCGACTCGCCGCCTGCACGCGCGTCTCCGCGGACATCCGCCTTCCCGAGCTCGCCCGGGACGCGTTCATCGAGCTCTACCCGCTCCTCCCGTACCAGATCGACCTCGTCATCCAGGTCGTGTCGGGCCTGCGCACCCAGGGCGGGGCAGGTCGCCAGGTGGGCGGCGCGAATCGCACCATCATCAAGCTGGCCCAGCAGCTCCTCATCAACCCGGCCGTCAACCTCGCCGATCAGCCCGTCGACACCCTCGTCCGCCTCGACCAGGTCTACGACCTCGTCGAAGGGAACATCGGCTCGGAGGTCCGGGCCCGGATCGCCGCCATCCCGCAGAGGGTCGACCAGCCCCTCGCGCAGGCCGTGGCCAAGACCATCTGCCTCCTCCAGTACGTCCAGAGCGTCCCCCGGACCGCCGAGAACATCGCTGCCTGCCTTCACGCGTCGATCGATGCCGACTCCTGCCTCGCCCCCGTCCGGGAGGCGCTCGTCGCCCTCGAGAAGGCCCACCTCGTTCGGCAGGGAGACGACGGCTACCGGATCCCCACGCCGGCCGAAGACGACTGGGAGAAGACCCGGAACGGCCTCGGTCCCCGGCCCGGCGACGTCCACCGGCTCCACTCGGAGACGGTTTCCGTATTCTGGAAGCCCCAGCCGTCCACAACCTACCTCGAAACGAAGGCCTTCAAGGCCGGTCTGGCGATTCACGGCCGGGCCGACACCGACGGCGACGTCGTCTTTCACCTCCACTTCGCCGAGGACGGAAAGGCCTTCGAGAAGCTCGCCACCGAGCTTCGCCAGAGGAGCCGGGAGGAGCGCCGGAACGTCTTCTGGGCCGTCGCTCTGAACGAGGCCATCGACCGGGAGACCGTGGAGCTCTACCGGTCGAAGGAAATGCTCGACAGGAAAGAGCGGGACGCCCGGACGGCCGACCAGTCGGCCCTCGTCGGGGAGGAAAAGCGCCGCCTGAAGCGCCACCAGGACGAGCTTCGCCGGCTTCTCAGGGCGGCCTGCCTCTCGGGCAGCGTCAGCTTCCGCGGGAACGACCGAAGCCCGCGAGAGGGGTCCGACGTGAAGAAGGCCGCCGAGGAGATCCTCGGGGCCACCCTCCCCGAGCTCTTCGAGCGATTCGGCGAGGCGGCGGCCCGGACGGCCGAGCTGAAGAGGGCGCTCGACGCCCTCCTCGCCGCCACGAGCCTCGAAGGCCTGCCGGGGACCTTCCACGCCCTCCACCTTCTCAGGGACGAGAAGGGGAAGACGCTCTTCCACCTCGACGACGGCCCCCTCGCCGAGGTGCTTCGCCGCATCGAGGAGCGGTCGGGGTATGGCGACACGACGAGCGGGCGCTGGCTGGCGGACGAGCTCGAGAAGGAGCCCTTCGGTTGGGACTTCGAGGCCGTCCGGCTCTTCGTCCTCTGCCTCCTCAGGGCCGGCAAGGTCGAGATGACGAGCGCCGGGCAGACGATCGACTCTGCCACGGGCCCGAAGGCCCGCGAGGCGTTCGGGAACAACAACCTCTTCCGGGCGGCCTCCTTCCGGCCGAAGAAGGGCGTCGAGTTCGCCGAGCTCCTGCTGGCCGCCGAGGCCTACCGCGACACCTTCGGGGTGGAGGCTCGCGAGATCGCCCTCGGGCCCCTCGCCTCCGAGATCCGGAGTGCGATCGAAAGGGCGGAGGACGCCGTCGTTACCGTTCTCGGTCTCCTTCGCTCCCACCTCCTTCCGGGCACGGAGCTCCTCGAGGCGGCGCAAGGGCAGATGAAGGCGATCGCTCGCGGCACCGAGCACGAGGCCGTCGCGACGTTCAACGCCTCGCACAAGACGATCAAGGACGCCGTCCGCCGGGCGGGGGAGCTGGAAGTGGCCCTCACCGACACGAACCTCGCGCTCCTCGATTCGGCGAAGAGGGTTCTTGCCGCCTGCTGGCCCTTCCTCGAGCAGGAGCCCGACCGGCCCGAGGGACTGGCCTCGAAGGCGGCCGGGCTGAAGGATCTCCTGGCCAGGGAGACGTTCTTCCGCGAACTGCCGGCCATCCAGCAGAACGCGCGAGCTCTCGACGACGAATACGCCAGGCGCCACGAGGAGGCCCTCGAGGCGCGCGCGGCGGTCTACTCTGCAGCCCTCCTCGAGCTGGCGAAGACGCCCGGATGGGAAGAGCTCGACGAGAACCAGCGGGCGCGCATCTCGGCACCCCTCCGAAGCGGGGCCACGACCGACGGCAAGGGCACGCCAATTCCGCAGCTGAGGTACGAGACGGAAGCCTGCGCGAGCCGCCTGAAGGCGGCCATCGCCGAAGTCCGTCGCCTCGTCGAAGGCGATCGGCTCGTGTCTGTCCAGGTCAGCGGCTACTTCGGCGCCGGTGTCGAAACCGCGGAGCAGCTCGACGCCGCCCTCGAAGGGCTTCGTGAGGCGTGCGCCCGGTACATCGGGCAGGGAAAGAAGGTCGTGGTGCAGTGAGGGGCGGAAGTCCCATCCCCAGGGCGCTATCATTCCGCTAGCGGCAGGCTCGACCTGCCGGGGAGGTTCTGAATGCCCGACATACTGGTTCGTGGAGTCGAACCCGAGGCCCTCGAGCGCTTGAAGGCGAGGGCGGCACAGAGCGGCAGGTCCCTGCAGGCCGAAGCGAAGCTCGTCCTGGAACTCGCGAGCCAGACCGGCCGGGAAGAGGTGGCCCGGAGGGCCGCGGCGCTTCGGCGGCGACTCGCCTCGCGTTCTCACACCGACAGCGTCACTCTCCTCCGGGCGGACCGGCGCCGTTGAGCCGCCTCGTCGTCGACGCGAGCGTCGTGGTGAAGTGGTTCGTCCCAGAGGTCCACTCCGAGGCGGCGGCGAGCGTCCTCGACGGCCCGCACGACCTCTGCTTCCCGGACCTCCTCTACCCCGAGATCGGCAACGTTCTCTGGAAGAAGGTCAAGCGGGGCGAGCTGCGGGAGGGGGAAGCGGAAGAGGCGGTGTCGGCCCTCGAACGCCTCGGCGTGGAGGTCTTCCCGTCCGGGCCGCTCCTGCCGGCCGCGCTCCGCCTCGCGCTCGCGACGGGCTCGACCGTCTACGACTGCATCTACGTCTGCCTCGCCGCCTCTGTCCGGGCACCCCTCGTCACCGCCGACCGGCGCCTCGTGACCGTCCAGGCGCGAGGGCCGCTCGCCAGATGGGTCCGTTTCGTCGACGACCTCCGAGAGGTCGAGTGATGCGGATGAGCGAGGCGTAAACTTCTCCATATACGGAGCCACCTATGGAGCTTTCGAAGAAAACCACCATCCTCTTCCCCCCGCCCCTCCACGAGCATCTCGTCCGCGTCGCGGCTCGCGAGGGAGTGAGCCTCGGAGAGCTGGTCCGAAAGGCGTGCGAGGAGCTTTACGGCGCGGCGGGCGGGGCGGACCGGCTCGAGGCCGCGGCGCGGATCCGGTCGCTCTCGCTCCCCGTCGCCAGCGTCGCCACGATGAAGGCCGAATCGGTCCCGGCCCCGAAAAGGCTTCCCCGGTGATCCTCGTCGACGCGAACGTCCTGATGTACGCCGCCGGGGCGCCGCACCGGCTGAAGCGCCCCTCGGCGGACCTGCTCGACCGGATCGCCCGCGGCGAGATCGACGCGGGCATCGACGCCGAGATCCTCCAGGAGATCCTCCACCGATACCGGGCGATTCGCCGGTGGGAGGAGGGGCGCCAGCTCTACGACCTGGCCCGGGCACTGTTTCCCGCGGTCCTGCCGGTCACCGCGGAGGTTATGGACGTGGCCCGCCACCTTCTCGACGGTCGCCCGGAGGCCAGCGCCCGCGACGCCGTCCACGCCGCCGCCTGCCGGATCTATGAGGCCGAGGCGATCTGCTCGTGGGACCGCGACTTCGATCGCTTCGCGGGCCTCAGACGCGTGGAACCGGGCGATGTCGGCTGACGACGGAGGCGGGCAAGGGATTCCGGGAGTGGTCCTTTCAGCGGGCTCGCCCGCGAGAATTACGGGCGCGCCCGTAAATTCCCGTAAACGCCCCGTAATCCTCCGGAATCCCGATCGCGGTAGAAAACAGGCCAAGTCTATTCCAGTCAGTGGCTTGCCAGGTTCGCCGCGGTCCGGCGATTACGGGAGATTGCGTGGATAAGGAAACCCGATCCGCAATCGAGCGGGCGACGCAGAAGGCCCGGCGGATCCTCGAGTCCGACTTCGGCGAGCAGCTCGAGGGGACGTTCGAGATCCTCCTGAACGGGGTAGTCGCCCCGCAGGGCGGCGGGCATCTCTCGCCCCGGCAGCACGCGGTCAGGGATCGGATCGTTGCCTCGGTCGATCACCGGCGGGCGGCGGGGGAGAAGCCGGCCGAGGCCGTCGCCTCGTACCTGCGCGATGCCGCGTTCACAGCGCTCAACCGGTTCGCGGCACTCCAGATGATCGAGGCCCGCGGCCTCGCCCAGGAATGCGTCCGCAAGGGGGAGCAGTCGAGCGGCTACCGGGAGTTCATCGGCCTCGCTCCCGGGGTCGCGCTCCTCCCGGGCGGGGACGGCTACCGCCTCTACCTCGAGTGCCTCTTCGACGAGCTCTCCACCGAGGTCAAGGTCCTCTTCGACCGCCGTGACCCCGCCTCGGCCCTCTGGCCCCGCCGGGCGGCGTTCGAGGAGCTGCTCGGCGTCCTCAACGCCCCCGAGCTCGCCGCCGTCTGGGGCGAGGACGAGACGATCGGCTGGGTCTACCAGTACTTCAACAGCGGCGACGAGCGGCGCGCCATGCGCGACGCCTCGCAGGCCCCGCGCAACAGCCGCGAGCTGGCTGTCCGCAACCAGTTCTTCACGCCGCGCTACGTCGTCCGCTTCCTCACCGAGAACACCCTCGCCCGCATCTGGATCGAGATGATGGGGGGAGGAGACAAAGTGGACGGAGCCAGCCGCATCGCCGACCGGTGCGACTTCCTCGTACGCGACGCCGAGAGCCGTGGCCCGAGGGCGAAGAAGGACCCGCGCGACCTGAAGCTCCTCGACCCGGCCTGCGGCTCGGGGCACTTCCTCCTCTACTCGTTCGACCTCTTCCTCGCGATCTACGAGGAGGCCTGGGCCGACCCCGCCGCCGCGGCCTCCGCGACAACGGGCCGGACGCTTCGCGCCGACTATCCCGACCTCGCGGCGCTTCGCCGGGCAGTGCCCGCGCTCATCCTCGAGCAGAACCTCCACGGAGTCGACATCGACCCCCGCTGCGCCCAGATCGCCGCCCTCGCGCTGTGGCTCCGCGCACAGCGGGCGTGGAAGGAGGCGGGCCTCCCGGCCAGCCAGCGGCCGCAGATCACGAAGACGAACATCGTCGTCGCCGAGCCGATGCCGGGCGACGCCCGCCTCGTCGAAGAATTCGCCGCGACGCTGAACCCGCCGCTCCTCGGGACGCTGTTCGAGAAGATGGTCGCCGAGATGCGCCTCGCGGGAGAGCTGGGGACGCTCCTCAGGGTCGAGACGCTCCTTGCCGACGAGATCCGGAAGGCCAACGCCGAGTACAACCGGCAGAAGAAGACGACCGGCTACCTGCCAGGATTCGAGCCGCCGCCGACTCAAGGGGAGCTCGACTTCTCGCAGATCGACGATGAGACGTTCTTCGACCGGGCCGAGGAGCTGCTCCTCGCAGCTCTCCGGAGATTCGCGGAGTCGGCCGCGGGAGCGGCCGGCGTGCGGAGGCGGCTCTTCGCTGGCGACGCGGCACAGGGGATCGCGCTGATCGAGCTCGCGAGGACGAAGTTCGACGTGGTGCTGATGAACCCGCCGTTTGGAGCGTGCGGGGTGGGAGCGAAGATGGAGTTCGAGAAGACGTATCCCCGGACGAAGAATGACCTGTACGCGGCGTTCGTCGAGCGGGGAGTGGCGCTTCTCCACAAGCGCGGGATGTTGGGGGCGATCACGTCCCGGACGGGGTTCTTCCTGTCGAGCTTCCAGAAGTGGCGGGAAGAGGTGCTCCTGAAGGAGGCGCCTCCGGTGGTTGTCGCTGACCTGGGAGTCGGCGTTCTAGACGCGGCGATGGTTGAGGTAGCGGCTTATTGCCTGGAGGCTCAAGCGTGAGGACGCTCTTCTTGCGACTGACGGATCCCGGCGATAAGGAGGCGCGCCTCCGCGCCGCAGTTCAGGACGTGACGGTCCGAAATCGGCGAGGATTTGAGATTGACCCGACGGTGTTCAGATGCGTTCCGAACTCTCCCTTCGCTTACTGGATCAGTGACCGACTACGTAGCTTGTTCGTGGACCTACCCTCTTTCGAGACGAATGGGCGAGAGGGTAAGCAGGGCCTTTCGACAGCGCATGACCTCCGATTCGTCCGTCTCGCGTGGGAAACGGAAGGGGACCGCACGTGCACCCGGTGGTTCCCGTTCGCGAAGGGTGGTGCACACTCTCGCTACTACGCTGATGTCTTTCTGAAGGCGAACTGGTTTGATGCGGGGCGCGAGACGTACGTGTTCAACGGCATTCCCGTTGGTCTCGCAGGCGCCCCGATCCGCAACCCCGAGCATTACTTTCGCCCTGGGCTGACCTGGCCCCGCCGAACGCAAGGCGGGCTTTCTCTGCGAGTAATGCCCGCTGGATGCATTTTCGCCGACAAGGGCCCTGCCGCCTTCGTGACCAGGGACAGTTCCGTCAAGCTACTGACTATCCTGGCGATCTCGAATAGCCTTGCTTTTGCCGCTCTCGTTGATCTGCAGATGGCCTTCGGCTCGTACGAAGTCGGAGTCATCCAGCGCACGCCGATCCCGCAAACTACGCCCACCGACGAATCGAACCTAGCTGTGTTCGCTCGCCGCGCTTGGTCCATGAAGCGTTCTCTCGACACCTGCACCGAGAACGCTCACGCCTTCGTTATCCCGGCACTACTGCAAGTCCCCGCCGGCACGCTTGTCGCGCGCGCCGCCGCCTGGGCCGATCGCGTCCGCACCACCGACGCCGAGTTGACCGGTATACAGGCCGCGATTGACGACCGATGCTTCGCTCTCTATGACATTAACGACGAAGACCGAAAGGCGATTACCGAGAGCTTCGGGGCAGCCGCCGCAGAACCGCCCACCGAAGCGGGCCCCGCCCTCGTCTCCTCCTCCGGCTCCGAACCTGCGCCCAGCGCCCGCCCCACCGACGACGACTCCGACCCCGACGACTCGGACGAATCCACCACTGCCGACGTCACCGCCCTCACCGCAGACGTCCTCTCCTGGGCTATCGGCGTCGCCTTCGGCCGGTTTGACCTCCGCCTCGCCACCGGTGAGCGCGCCCTCCCACCCGAGCCCGACCCCTTCGACCCGCTCCCAGTCTGCTCGCCCGGGATGCTCACCGGAGCGGACGGCCTCCCTTGCGCCACGTCGCCCTCCGGCTATCCGATCGACATCCCGCAGGACGGCGTCCTCCTCGACGACCCGGGCCACCCGCGCGACCTCTCCGCTTCCGCCCGGGCGGTCTTCGACGTCGTCTTCGCCGGCGAGGCGGACGCGCGCTGGCAGGAGGCGGCTGGGATCCTCGACCCGAAGAACCACGACCTGCGCGCCTTCGTGGCCCGGACGTTCTTCGAGCAGCACCTCAAGCGCTACTCGAAGAGCCGCCGCAAAGCCCCCATCTATTGGCAGCTCGCAACGCCCTTCGCCAGCTACTCCGTCTGGCTCTACGCGCACCGCCTCACCCCCGACACGTTCTTCCACGTCCTCCACGACGTCGTCGCCCCGAAGCTCGGCCTCGAGGAGCGCAGGCTCCTCTCGCTGACGCAGGAGTCCGGCCCGAACCCCACCGCG
This sequence comes from uncultured Holophagales bacterium, assembly GCA_963696015.1. Taxonomy (GTDB): domain Bacteria; phylum Acidobacteriota; class Thermoanaerobaculia; order UBA5066; family UBA5066; genus UBA5066. The sequence goes on along the minus strand of CAVOJA010000080.1, from coordinate 42,270 downwards.
AGCCAGCGGAAGGAGATCGCAGGCCAGGAGTCGTTCGTCGACGAGCTGCGAGCCTTCCGCGACGAGGTCACCCGCGTCGCGCCTCTTTTCCAGCCGGACCTCGACGACGGCATCGTCCTGACGATGGCTCCCCTCTGGCGCCTCGTGCCGCAGCACCGGGCCTGGCAGAAGGAGCTTAAGGCGGCGTGGGACTCCCTCTGTGCGGGCGAGTACGACTGGGCCCACGTAGCGATGCATCTCTGGCCCGAGCGGGTCGTCCCGAAGTGCGCCACCGACCGGAGCCTCGCCATCGCCCACGGTCTCGAGGGGGTCTTCTGGGAGGAGGACGCGAAGGGGAAGTGGACGGCCCGCAAGAAGCCGGTGACGCCCGTCGCGACTCTCGTCGCGGAGCGGACCTCTCCGGCCGTCAAGGCGGCTCTGAAGGACCTTCTCGAGGCGCCGGCGGCCGGATCGACGGGAGGCGCGGGGCGCAGGAGATCGGCGAAGCCTGGATCCCGAGGGAGAGAATAGGAAGCGACCGGAGGCCACCATGACGCACAGCCTCAGCATCACCTACGACGACTCGGTCCTCCTGGGAGTGAGCCTCACCCAGGAGGAATTCGAGCGGGAGGCCCCATTCCTCCTCGCGGCAAAGCTCTACGAGCTGGGACGGCTCTCCTCGGGAAAGGCGGCGGAGCTCTGCGGCCGCGGGCGCGTGGACTTTCTCCTCTCGCTGCAGCGGATCGGAATCTCGATGAGCAACCTGCATCCCGAGGACGCGGCGGACGAGGTGGCGTTTGCCCGAGGCGCCTGAGCCCGTCGTCATCAACACCGGCCCGATCATTTCTCTCGGACGGGCAAGGTTGCTCGACCTGATCGGAAAGCTCTCGGTCCAGTTCGTGACCCCTGTCGAGGTTGCCGAGGAGATCGCCGCGGGCGCCGAGGCTGGCCATCCGGTGGAGCTGCCGGAATGGGTGTCGGTCGAGAGCCTGCGGGTACCGGTGACGGCGGTGGCCCTACACGCTCTCGATCGTGGCGAGGCCGCCGTCATCCAGCTCGCGCTCGAACGGGGGATCCGAACGGTCTGTATCGACGAGTGGCGAGGCCGCCGCGCGGCGCACGCCTCTGGCCTCGCCGTGACCGGATCCCTCGGGCTCCTGGGTCGTGCGAAACGGGAAGGGCTCGTCTCTGCGGTCCGACCCCTCGTGAAGCGGCTCGAAGAGTGCGGCGCCTTCTATCACCCTGAGCTCCTTCGGCAGTTCCTCGACGCCGTGGACGAGGGATGACTCTGGCATGGCGGAACGGAGCGGAAGATGGTTCACATCGCATTCGACCTGCACGAAGGAAACCTCGCAGCGCTCCACCAGGACCCGTCGACGTTCACGCGGGAGCTTCGCCTCGCGGCGGCCGTGAAGTGGTACGAGACGCGACGCGTCAGCCAGGGGCGGGCTGCCGAGATCGCCGGAGTTTCGAGGGCGGAGTTCATCGACGGACTCGGAAGCTACGGCGTCTCTGCTTTCCAGCAGACGGCCGAGGAGATCCTCGCGGACGCGGACGAAGCCGCTCGTGGGTAGGGTTGGTGCGGGAGCCTCGATCTGTTCTCTGACGACGACGTCCGGCTGGTCATCCCGGAGGCCGTGGCCGGGCGCTCGCTTCAGTCCTGGAGGGAATGGCCGGCAGGAGAGGTGCGATGGAACCCGTCCCGGCAGGAGAGATCCGAATCGTCCGAGCCGTAGAGCGGATGGGCCTCAGCCATGAAGGTCCACACCGTCGGTGAGCTTCTCCACTGGTCGTACGCGAATCTGGCGATGGCCCACGCTGCCGTTACCGACGGTTCGCCCCGATTCGGGGCCCGCCATTTCGCGATTCGTAGTCGGCTCTACGCCGGACTCCGGAACGACAGTCTGCAGATCGGGCTCCTTGCAGAGGACGAGCGGCTCAAGATGGTCCTACCTCAGGCGTGCTGCTATTGCGGCAGCACCGAAAAACTGGCCGCCGATCACCTCATCCCGAGGAAGCGGGGTGGTCCCGACCGAGGCGATAACCTGGTCTGGGCCTGTCGCGCATGCAACAGCTCCAAAGGTGCGAGCGACGCTCTCGAGTGGTACGCAAGGCGCGGTGAGTTCCCGCCCCTGCTCGTGCTTCGCCGGTACCTCAAGCTCGCACTCGAGCTCTGCACCGCCAGTGGCGTCCTGCAGCATCCCATCGCATCCTCGCCGAGTCTCCCCGTCACCCTGTCTGCCATCCCCATTTCGTTCCCGAGACCTTCGGAGCTCCGCCTCTGGGTGGCGCCCATCGCTTCGCAACCGTTGACCCGGTCCTGACCGCGCCCTCCAGCCAGTTAGTCTCATGATCTGGTTTATGAAGTCTCCCGCGCATCTCGACGCCTCGTCGTCCTCGGTCGGCGCCTTCGACGCGAAGACCCATCTGAGGCGCCTCCTCGAGGAGGTGTGCGGGGGCGCCGTCGTGACGATCACCGCACGCGGCGTCCCGATGGCCATGCTCGTCCCGGCAGAGGCGGAGGTTCGGTTTCCCCGGGCGGCGCGTCGGGGAAGGATGAAGGACGATGACCGCCTGAAGGCGTACGCGGCGGAGGGCGAGCCAGGCGTCGAGCTCGTCACTCTTCCTCTGGAAGGGGGCCAGGGCATACCGCTACTCTTCGACGTCGTCGACCGATCCGACCTGAGTGCCTGTGACACCCTCTACCTCCAGCTCGCCGTGGCCCGAGGCCGTCCGCTCGCCTCGCGCGACGAACTCCGCAGAACTGGCCCGGCGGGCGGGCAGAGAGGGGGCCGAAAGCGGGCCTGCCGTTGATACTCTGCCGGGTAGCCGTCCGAAGCTGAAAGGATCTGCGAGATGCTGGAGTACCTTCAACTCAACCACGTTGGCCCCGCGGATCGGCTCGAGCTGCGCTTCGCTCCCCGGCTCAACCTCCTCACCGGTGACAACGGGCTCGGAAAGAGCTTCCTGCTGGACGTGGCCTGGTGGGCCCTGACGCGGAAGTGGCCGGCGGACCTGAATCCGAACCTGGCAACCGGGCTCCGGGCGCGACCCACGCACGGGAAGATCGGGGATGCGTCGATCGAGTTCAGATTCTCAGGAAGAACGGTTCCCTTCGAGTACCGAAGCGAGTACGACCGGGCAGACCAGGCGTGGACGGGAAAGCCGGGGCGCCCAGCCATTCCCGGGCTCGTCCTCTACGCCCTCGTGGACGGAGGATTCGCTCTCTGGGACCAGGCGCGGAACTACTGGCGGAGGAAGGGAGACCTCGACGTGCAGGAGCGTCCACCCGCCTACGTCTTCAGCGCCCGCGAGGTCTGGGACGGACTCGAGACGGAACAGGGCGCTCTGTGCAACGGGCTGATCCGGGATTGGGCCTCGTGGCAGAAGGAGAACGGCGAGACTTTCGCCGAGCTTCAGCGGGTGCTGAGGCGTCTCTCGCCGGCCGACGAAGAGATCCTCGGAGCCGGAGAGCTGACCAGGGTGTCGCTCGACGACGTGCGTGACATGCCGACCGTCAGGATGCCCTACGGACAGGACGTCCCGATCGTGCATGCGTCCGCTGGGATTCGTCGAATCGTCGCGCTGGCCTATTTGCTGGTCTGGTCGTGGCAGGAGCACGTCCGGGCGAGCCGCCTCCTCCAGCAGGAGACGGCCGAGCAGGTGATCTTCATCGTCGACGAGATCGAAGCCCACCTGCACCCCCGCTGGCAGCGGTCGATCCTGCGATCGCTGATGGGAACGGTCGAGGCGTTGACGGGGGAGACCGGGCCGGCCGTCCAGATCGTGGCGGCCACGCATTCGCCGCTCGTCCTGGCGTCGGTAGAAGCGCTCTTTGATCCCGGGAGGGACGCCTGGTTCGATATCGACCTCGTCGTGGAACACGGCCGCTCGAGGGTCTCGGTCGAGAGGAAGCAGTGGGAGCGGCACGGTGAGGTGGGCAGCTGGCTGACGAGCGAGGCCTTCGACCTCGGGAGCGCGAGGTCGCTGGAGGCTGAGAAGGTGCTCGAGGAGGCCGCGATGGCGCTCTCGGATGAGGGCTTCGACACGAGGCGGGCCGTGGAGCTCGACCGGAAGCTGAGGACGTTGCTCGGAGATACCGACCCCTTCTGGCTGCGCTGGCGGTTCGTGGGCGAGAAGCGTGGATGGCTCCCGCCGGACACGCCCGGCGACTCTAACCAGGGCCCACTGAGAGGCCTCGTCGGGTGATTCCCGTCGCGCTTCAGCCCGAGCCGGAGGGCTTTGACGAGAAGGTCCGGCAGAAGGGGAATACCTGGCTTCGCGGGAAGGGCCTGAGCGCGTCTTCCACTCTCCCGGACGGCGAGTCCCTTCAATCGTACTGGCGCGCCTGCCTGGACGACCTGCATCACGCCTACAAAGGCGTCTGTGCCTACCTCTGCGTGTACATCGAGCGAGTCCTCGGTGCGGGTACGGTGGATCACTTCGTCCCGAAGTCGCGGTCGCTAGGGCTCGCGTACGAGTGGAGCAACTACCGGCTGGCGTGTTCGCGGATGAATAGCCGGAAGAGAGACTACGAGACTGTCCTCGACCCGTTCGATCTCGACGAGAGCCCGTTTCACCTCGAGCTCGTAACCGGGAAGATCTACCCGAAGCCTTTCCTGCCTCCCTCTCTCACAGCATCCGCCCTCGCGACGATCGAACGCCTAGGGCTCGACGACGCGGATTGCCGGGAGATGCGGACCCGGCACTTTGACGAGTGCTGGCGCGGAGATGTCTCGCCCGCCTACCTGTCACGAGTGTCGCCCTTCGTCTACCAGGAGGCCCGGCGGCAGGGTCTCCTCTGAGGAATCCGATGCACCCTCTATACGACTATATCGCTCGGCAGGCGGCCGATCGGCTGAAGGCCCGGCGGATCGTCGTCTGGTACGACCAGAGGCGGGAGTTCGAGGCATTCATCGTCGAGGCCCGGGGCGGCCCGGGGCCAGTGCCGGGAACGTCGTCTCTCGCCCTGGCCGGGCAGGCCGCGACGCTCGCAGAGTTCGATGGCTCGTTCCTCGCGGTCCGGGTGGCGGTCGAGCCGCTGGTGTCTGAGGATGTGCCTGGGCCGCTCCTTGTTTACGTCCCCGGTGTCGAGAGGGACCGGAAGGGGTCGCTCCTGATGGAGCTCGAGGCGGCGGGGGAGGCCTACGAGCCGCAGCTCAAGCGGATGGCCCGGAACGTCCTGCGCCAGAAGTACACGGACGGGATGATCGACGACCTCCTCGCGCCGGAGAAGGTGACGTACGAGGAGCTGGCCCGGGCCGCCTCGGAGAGCGGGGCCGAGCCGCCGTCGCTCCTTAAAGTCGTCTTCCACGGGACGCTGGGGAGCGAAGCGATTCTGGCTGCGTGGCTCATGAGCGACGGGCGGGACGCCGAGATCGTCGAGAAGGGGGCCGTCCCGGAGCTCGCGAAGCTCGTGAAGGCCCGCCTCGGGCTCGAGGTCCCGGCCGACGCGGACCCCACGAAGCTGAGAGCCATCGTCGCCCGCTACGTTCTGGCCGGGGAGTTCCGGCTGGACCTTCGGTGCGAGCCGCCGGCGTCTCTCCAGGCGGTTCCGGTTCCGCCGTCGAAGGCGGACGAGGAGGCCGTTCGGGGAATGGCGCAGCTCCTCCGGGAGCGGCAGGCCGAGGGCTACGTGGCGCTCGCCGACAAGGTCGAGTCGCTCCTGGGCCTTGCCGTGGCGGAGGTCCCCGCGGAGGCGCTCGGGTCGATAGACACGTTCCGGTTCGAGGAGCGGGCTCTCCTTTCTTACTGCGGCGGACTCATCGTCTCGGGGCGGTTCGACGAGGCCCTGGCCATCGTGGCCGAACGGGAGCGGAGCTTCTGGCTCGATCGCGACGTCGTGCGGAAGGCCCACTGGGAGGCCTGCCACCTGATGGCCGAGCTGGGGCGGGAGGCGCGTGCGGTGCGGGCGGCCCTGCCGGCCGCGGGGCCTTCCCCGGAGGCGTGGGTCGAAGGCTACGTGCGAGAGGGGGGCTGGCACCGGCTGGATCTCCTCCAGCGGCGCCTCGAGTCGCTGATGACGAGCCTCGACGAGGACCCGGACGAGCGGGCTCTCGGGGTCGTGAGGCGGGCCTACGAGGACGCCCAGCACGAGATGGCGCTGGGGTTCACGAAGGGGCTTCGGGGGGCCGGGTTCACGGTGGGCGGGAAGCTCCACCAGACACGGGTCTTCGCCGACGTCGTGACGCCCCAGCCGAAGCCGGTGGCCTACCTTCTCGTCGACGCGATGCGGTACGAGATGGGAGTGGAGCTGGCCTCGCGGCTGCCGAAGGGGGCCGAGGTCGACCTCCGCCCTGCGCTCTGTGCGCTACCGAGCATCACGCCGGTGGGGATGGGAGCGCTCATGCCCGGAGCCTCGGGGAGCTTCGCCGTCGTCGAGGAGGGGGAGAAGCTCGGCGTCCGCGTCGACGGGTCGTTCCTGCCAGACCTGGCGGCGCGCAGGAAGCACGCGATCGCACGGGTGCCGAAGCTGGTCGACCTCACGCTCGACGAGCTCCTGAGCCTTCCCGCGGGGAAGCTGAGGAAGAAGCTCGAGGGGGCGCCGGTCGTCCTCGTGAGGTCACAGGAGATCGACCAGGCGGGCGAGTCGGGGTTCACGTTCCAGGCCCGGCGGGTCATGGACACCGTCATCGACAACCTCGCCCGTGCGATCCGCAGGCTGGCGGGGGCGGGGGTCGGCCGGACGGTGGTCACGGCCGACCACGGGCACGTCTTCTTCCCGGTGGCGCGGGACGAGTCGATGAAGACCGAGGCGCCGGGCGGAGCGACCGTCGACCTACACCGCCGCTGCTGGGTCGGGCGGGGCGGCGCCACTCCCGCCGGGACGATCCGGGTCCCCGCCTCGGCGCTCGGCTACGCCTCGGACCTCGAGTTCGTCTTCCCCGAAGGGGGCGGCGTCCTGAAGGCCGGGGGCGACCTCGCCTTCCACCATGGCGGGACGTCGCTTCAGGAGATGGTGATCCCGGTCCTGACGGTCCGGATGCCGGCGGCGGAAAAGGTCCCGGCGGCCGATGCAACCGTCGACGTGAGCGGTGTGCCGTCCGAGATCACGAACCGGATGGTGACGATCACCGTCGGGAGCTTCCTCGGGGGCGTCTTCAGCCCCGCACTCGTCGCCGAGGGGCGGCGGGTGGGGAGGCTGTTCGGCGCCGTGCCGGTGGCGGGGAGCGCCGACGTCGACCGCGACAAGGGAACGGTGACCCTCTCGCCAGCGGCCGGCGCCACCCTCGCCCTCCTCCTCACCGACGACACGGTGAAGGAAGTTCGCCTGACCCTCCTCGACCCGGCGACCGATGCCGAGCTCTACCGATCCCCGGGACTCATCCCGGTGAAGCTGGGAGTCTGAGATGACGAACGAACTGGCCAGCGTGGCCGTCCCCGCCCGGGACGCCCTCGACGACAAGGCGAACAGGCACTTCAGCGGGAAGGTCGTCCGGAAGGACCTCGTGCGGAAGGTGAAGGTCGGGACGAACGTCCCGGTCTTCGTCCTCGAGTTCCTTCTCGGCAAGTACTGCGCCTCGTCGGACGAGGTGGCGATCCAGATGGGCCTCCAGGTCGTCAACGACACGCTGGCGAACAACTACATCCGGCCCGACGAGGGGCAGAAGGCCCAGAGCCGGGTCAAGGAGAACGGCCGGCACTCGTTCATCGACAAGGTGAAGGTCCGCCTCGTCGACTCGGACTACTGGGGCGAAGGGGTGAACTTCGGGAACAAGTTCCTCCACGTGCCGAACCACTACGTCAAGGAGTACGAGCGGCTCCTGATGGGGGGTATCTGGGCCCAGGTGGACATGCGGTTCGAGTACGACGAGGAAGGGAAGGGGAAGAACCCGTTCTGGATCGAGCGGCTGACGCCGATCCAGATCGCGACGTTCGACCTCGACGAGTACCGGCGCCTCCGGCGGGAGTTCACGACGGACGAGTGGATCGACCTCGTCCTCCGGAGCATGGGGTACGAGCCGGCCGAGATGACGCGCCGGCTGAAGCTCCTCTTCCTCCTCCGTCTCGTCCCGCTCTGCGAGCACAACTTCAACCTCGTGGAGCTGGGGCCGCGCGGCACCGGCAAGAGCTACGTCGTCCAGGAGATCTCCCCCTATGCGGCGCTCCTGACCGGCTCGCCCACGGTCGCGACCCTCTTCGGCTACGTCACCGGCAAGCAGAAGGGGCTGGTACAGCTCTGGGACGTCGTCGCCTTCGACGAGGTAGCTGAGCTGAAGAACATGCCGAAGGAGCTGATCCCGATGCTCCAGACCTACTGCGAGTCGGGGCAGTTCCAGCGCGGGTCGGAGGCGACGAGCGGGGAAGCGAGCCTCGCCCTCTTCGGGAACACGAACCGGCCGGTGGACGTCCTCGTCCAGTCGAGCCACCTCTTCGAGCCGCTCCCGGAGAACGTCCGGACGATGGCCTTCCTCGACCGGCTCCACGCATACGTGCCGGGGTGGGAGATCCCCAAGATGCGGCCGGACCTCTTCAGCAGCCACTACGGGTTCGTGGTCGACTACCTGGCCGAGGCCCTGCGCGAGCTTCGGAAGTTGAATTTCACCGAGATGGTCGAGCGCGACTTCGCCTTCGGAAGCCATCTCGTCCAGCGCGACCGCAAGGCCGTGCAGAAGACCTTCTCGGGCCTGATGAAGCTGATCCACCCCCACGGCGAGGCGACCCGGGAGGAGATGGCCGAGCTCGTCGAGCTCTCCCTCGAGATGCGGCGGCGGGTGAAGGAGCAGCTGAAGAAGCTCGGCTCCTTCGAGTACCACCAGACGTCGTTCAGCTACATCGACCGGGAGACCGGCCTCGAGAGGTTCGTCGGCGTGCCCGAGCAGGGTGGCCGGAACCTGATCCCGACCGACCCGCCCGGCCCCGGGACGGTCTACACGGCGGGAGTTTCGGACCAGAGCATCGTCGGTCTCTACCGGGTGGAAGTCTCCGTCGCCTCAGGAACGGGGAAGCTGAAGACGGCCGGCGGCCTCTCCGGCGAGATGAAGGAGTCGGCCCAGCGGGCCTTCGCCTACCTCAACTCGAAGAAGACCGAGCTCGGCGTCGGCCGCGACGTAGACACCTCGGACTTCCACGTCCAGGTCATCGACCTCATCGGGAACCGGGTCGAGGCTGAGATCGGCGTCGCCGTTTTCGTTGCCTTCTGCTCGGCGCTTCGGCAGACCTCGGTGGCCCCGGCCCTCCTCGTCCTCGGCGACATGAGTGTTCAGGGGAACATCAAGGCCGCGCGTTCGCTCGCCGAGCCGCTTCGGGTGGGGATGGACAACGGGGCCCGGCGGGCGCTGGTTCCGATCGAGAACAAGCGGAGCTTCCTCGAGGTCGCGGCGGATGTCGTGGAGCACGTCGACCCGGTGTTCTATGGGGATCCGAAGACGGCGGCGATGAAGGTTCTTGGGATGGCGTAGGGGGGACACGAGAGAAGAGCGGTCGGCTGAGGGGTGCGAGGCGTCGCGGGGCGACCGACCCGCCGTCTCGGCTTCTGAGTGCCCTTCGTCGAGAGGCCTCTGAAAGGGTAAGGGGGATGCTAGACAGTGGACGGGGTCAACAAGAGCCGAAGCGAGGTCTTTTCGCAGTTGCTCGCCATAGTGAAGCCCATACAGCGGAAAGAAGACAGAAAGACATTCAAGAGACGCTGGCGCGAGATTCTCGCCGACTGCTACGAACCCCATAACCCACGCCGGTGGATCCTGATAGACGGGGATGCTCGCCTGCCTGCCGACGCCGATGGGGAACCTGGCAAGGAGCACGATCGAGTGGCGTTGCTCCTGTTGGACCGGGACGGTGTGCCGACGTTCGTCGAATACGTAATGGAAGTCGACGAAGGTCGCCTGAGCCTCGAAGACATCGCCCACGGATTCGATCTGATCGCGAACGCAGCGGCGGCAGTTCGGGCGACGGATCTCAAGAAGCGTGTCGAGCTGCGAAAGGAGTCGGACGTCCAGATTGAAATCCAGAGGCTCCGACTGAAGAACCTTCCGGAATTCTGGGAGAAGGTCGACCGAAACCTGAGCACCGGGCGCATTCGCCTGATATTCGTGGCCACAGGCGCATGGCCAGACTTCCGCCAGGTCCTCCGGCCGCACCAGGCTCAACTGAATGGGCTCGAGGTGCTCTTTGTGTGGATCGGCGGGCTCGGCCTTGCCTATCAGCAGACTCGCATCGTTGGCCGAATTGGAGCGGCGCTCAGCAGCTGAGCGGATGGCCGGGGCCGTGGTGTTCGATCTCAGCGATCATTGCGGCTGACACGGTGAGAATGACGCAGTCAGCGCGGCAGTGGGGTCATTCACCTGTTTCCCGACGCGCCAGGAGCCCCTCGAGGTTCTCGTCGAGGCTGAGCCAACGTTCAATCTAGAGCCCGACGACCCGGGTCCGTCAGATGGAAACGATGGCTCGGCTATCCCTTAGTGGGCCTTTGCGACGATCGATCCCCACGGTCAATGACGCTCTTTCCAAGATCAGTCACATTGGCCTGCGCCAGCTCCCACTTGCAGGGCTGACCGCAGCTCGGACATGGCGAGAGCCTCTCTCGTTGAGCGAAGTGTTGCTCTGCACCATGACACGATGAGCGGTAAGCCCCGTCAATGACCGCGGAGGCGCCAGTCTCTTGAATCATGAAGTCCTCCCTGCACATTCAGAATCGTATCATCCGCGGAGGTCAAGATTGGGCAGCAACGAACGCGGTACTAAGTGTCCGTCCGCGCCTCAAATATAGCCGAGAGTATCGCCTCGGCCTGTGCTTCTATGGTCTCACCGAATTCGATGGTATCTCTCCTCCCAAGCAGCACCTCGGTCACATTCAATTGCTTCTCTAACAATATTGAATCAATAGCTTCATCAATCCTGTGCTGTTGAATCCAAATAGCCGTCACAGGAGATGGCGTCCCTATGCGGTGTACCCGGTCCTCTGCCTGAATGGCTTCCCCGGGCGTCCACGGCCGGTCGGCCAGGATGACGTCCGTAGAGGCTGTAAGTGTTATACCGACGCCACCGGTTCCGTACGTGCACACTATTGCTTTGTACTGACCATTCTGAAAGGCTTGAATTCGCCGATCTCTCTCATTCGGCGGCACGTCGGATGTGAGAAGCGTCGTCGGGCACACCTCGCTCACAGCCTTCCGGAGCGCCTCGGCGCTGTCCCTGTAGTTCATAAAGATGACGGCGGGGCGATTCTCCTCTGCCAGTTCAATCACGATGCGTGTGACCGTGGAGACTTTAGCCCATGACGCGGCATGGCGCATTTGAGAGAGGATTACGAGGGCTTCGCTATTGCCCCTGACGACGCCGGCGCGCACCCTTGCAAGATAACGTTCTCGCAGGGCTGCGAAAGCTTGAGAGAAGACGTTCTGCTCTTCTTCAGACGGCTCGGCTATCGTCAAAATGCGAGTCTTTGGGGGTAGATCTATGCAGTCCGCTTTTTGCCTAACAAACAACTTGTCTGAAAGAATCTCATGCAGTTCCAGGAGGTTCGTTGCGCCCTTGGCGGTAAGCTTACCCCATCGATCCCTGGTGGCGTCGCAGTAGCGCTTGTAGAAGTACTCCCGATCGACAGCAATCGGATGGTGAATGGCGACTAGTAGAGGATAGAGGTTGGCGGGTCTACCGTTCTTAATCGGCGTGCCAGTTACCAGAGCGAGGTATTCCGCGGTGGCTGCATAGGCTAAGAAGCGCTTTGTCCGAACGGCTTTGTCGTTCTGAAAGTAGTGAGCCTCATCGACTATTAGCGCTACGGAAGCTTCAAGAGGATCTGGGATGTTGGAGGCGGACATTAGTCTGTCGATTGCGACACGCAGGACTGCTGCCTCGCGTTGCCAAGTCGCGTGCAGTGATACGGGGGCTATTACGTGAATCGGAAGGCGTGATAGATGCATTGCCGCTAATGCCATGCTGGTCTTGCCGGTGCCAAGGTCTGCCGCGACGATGCTTCGCTGATGCTGAAGTATGTGGCTGACTCCTTCGACCTGATGGCGGAATAGCACGCGCGTGCCAAAGGGCTTCGAGAAGTCGACCGCGTTAAAAGTGGTGTCGTAAGAGGCCTTTCGTCTGTCACTGCGAGCGGTGAGAGCAGCGAGGTGTTCGCGGAATGCGGCTGTCTGCGTGACATCTGAAAAGCGCTTCGCAACATAGAATGCAAAGATGCCTGGAAGGTCATAGTGAGAGTACTGGGGGTTGTACCGGCCCATTGGTATGCTGCGCACCGCCGACATCAGGTCGGAATGCCTTGGCGTGACAAATATGATCCTGTCCGTGGTGCTGTCGTAGGTTATCGTATCGTCGGTCACGGGCGTGTCCAGGTGACTGCCGGGAGATCCCTTAGGAGAGGCGGCCGGGGGAAAGACTACGTGGCGTCGCTGGAAGAGGCAAGCTTCACTGCGTAGAGACCACCGGGGCTTTGATGAGGTATCGGGTCCTTCCCTCCTACGTGTCCTTGTCTGCCGTCCTGTCTGTTTGTACGGCAAGCCGGTGCTCCTCCTCCTTCATCCGCTTTCGGAACTCCCACATCGCCGCCCCGATGAGATCGAGGCACCGGGGGAGCACCGCGCGGAGAGCCTCGAGTCCGTCCAGGAAGAGCTCGACGGCAACATAGGCCGCGCCGTCCGAGCGAAGGGAGATCTTCGCCACCTTGAGCGCACCGTTGAGCCGGTTGGCGACGGTCAGGGCGAGGAAGCGCTGCTCGGCGGCGTCGTCGCACCTCCAGAACGCAGGGGCCATGACACGGATGTACGCGGGGTCGTCGGCGTCGAAAACGATGAAGATGTCGCGCCCCTCGTGACGGAGGTGGATGTCGCCGTCGTCGGCGACGCGGGCCCGGAAGCCCTCGCTCTCGAGCCATTCGAGGATCGGCTGTGCCGGTGAAGCAGGAGCCGGCGGCGGGTCCGGGGCCGCGCCCGGCGTGGCGCTGTCGAGGTCGGCGAGGGTGGGGTAGTCGGGCATGGCGGCTCCTTATTCGTCCTTGTGCGCGGCGACGAGGGCGAGGCGAGGGGCGGAGACGCGGGCCGGAGTGAAGCCGACGACTGTCTTCCCCTCCGAGGCGCGGGCAAGCTGGACCGCGGCGGCTTCGTTGAGGTCGGCGCGGGTGAGGAGGCGCCTGCCGCCAGTACGGGACGAGGCCTTCGCAACGGCGAGCAGGACGGCCGTGCGGATGTGCGAGCCGCTGAGCGGGTAGGCACGGGCGAGGGCGGGAAGGTCGACGTCCGCGGCGCGAGGGGCACGGGGCGGGAGGTGCCTCTCCCAGAGCAGTTCGCGCTCGTCCGGGCCGGGCATGCCAATCTCGAGGCGAGCGAGAAGGCGCCGCTCGAGGGCGGGGTCGAGGGCCTCGTCGCGGTTCGTGGTGAGGACGACGACGCCCGGGAAGCGCTCGATCTCCTGAAGAAGGAGGTTCGTCGTGGAGATCTCCCAGCGCTGGCGGTCTCCGCTGCGCGACGAGAGGAGCGAATCGGCCTCGTCGATGAGGACGACGTCGCCTGCCTCGCGCGCGGCGCGGAAAGCGGCTGTGAGCCGCTTCTCGGTTTCGCCGACGTACTTGGCGAGGAGCTGATCGGTGCGGAGGCGCCAGAGAGTGCGCCCCAGCTCGCCGGCGATGGCCTCGGCCGCCAGGGTCTTGCCGGTACCGGGAGGGCCGTAGAGGAGCAGGGCGACGCCGGTGGAGCCGAGGAGGGTCTCGGAGGCGCCCCACTCGGCGGCGGCTGCCAGCCCGCGGGGCACGGCGAGCGCGTCGTTGAGGCGAGCACGGACGGAAGGCGCGAGGACGAGGCCGGAAAGGGTGAGGCGCGGAGTGACCTTTTCCACGCTTTCGCCGCTCTCGGTCTTCGCGGCCTCCCCCTCCCGCGGGCGGACGGGGACGAGTCCCGATGGGACGACGCGCGTCCGCGCGGCGCGGGATGCGCGAAGGGTGGCGTCCCGCTCGCGTACGGATCCGGCCCCCTCGATGAGGCTGGCGAACGCGAGCGGCCACCCCGATCCCGAAAGGGCGGCGAGGAGCTCCCCGAAGCCGGAAAAGCCGTTGAGTGCCTCGGATAGAAGCGCCCAGGCGACGGGTTCGTCGTCGGCGTCCCGCGAAAGGAGGATGGCGAGGAGGGCGGCCTCGGCGGGCGAGGTGATGCCGGCTTCGCGGAGAACCAAGGCGAGACGGTCGGAGGAGGCGGCGCCGTCGGGTGAAAGGTACGAGGAGAGGGAGGCGGACAGGAAGCGGCGGGCCCGGGAGAGGGAGTCCCAGCCGGGGGCGTCGGGGTGAGCGTCCGACCAGGCCTGGACGCGCTCAGTGTGCGGCGGGCCGACCAGGTAGAGGAGGCGCCCGGCCCGGGAAAGCGTGGCCTGGAGTCGGGCGGCCGTGGTGGCCCCTTCCGGAAGGTTCTCCTCGCCGGGCTCCGTGAGGCCGGCGAATAGAGAGGCCTTCCAGCGGGAATCCAGGCGGTAGCACCGTTCCTGGAGGATGGGGTCGACGTCGGACTGGAGGATGCGGAGGCGACGGAGGGTGCCCGCCACCTCGATGCGCGAACGGACGGCATCCTGGTGGCTCCACTCGGCGGCGCCGGCGGCGTCGCAGAGAACACCGAGGGTCAGGCCTCCGCCGGCGCGGACGTCGACTGTGTCGCGCAGGAGAGCGAGGAGAAGGAGCCGGTCGAGGAGGTCGAGGTCGAGATCGTCGAAGGCGTCGAGATAGCGCAGGGGGACGCCGGCCGCGAGGGTAGCGCGGGTGCGGTCCGCAAGGAGGCGGAGAGCGGGCATGCGTTCGGCGATGGGCTGGATGAGGGAGGCGTGGCTGCTCGATTTGTTGCCATTCATTGGCCCGAGCGCCGCGAACCAGGCGTCTAGGCAATCCTTCTCGTCGAGGAAGGCGGTGTGGTCCGGCCCGGCGGACGGCGGCGTCGACGGGATCGCGTCTGGGCCTTCGGTCTTCGCTTCGGTCATCGCGTCCTCCTCTCCCCTACAAGATAGGCGGAGGGTCAGACAGACGGTGTCCTAAGGCCGGGAGGGGCGAACGGGCTGGCACCCAGGGGGAGGCAGTCGCCATCTGTCCGAGCCGGGGCCCAGATTGAAGTGCATGAGGATGCGGAACGGCACTGCGGCCCTGGCGGCTCTGTTGGCCCTCGTCCTCTCAGCGATGGGGTGCCGGGTGGAGAAGTGGATCGACGCCCCGAATGGCGGGAAGCTCTACTACACGTTCTTCGCCGAGAGGAACGAAGCGGTGCGCGTCACAGCGTGCCTGACCCAGTTCGGCTACTTCTCCACCGGCCGCACGTACAAGCTCGAGGACGGTGGCGAGACGTCGTTCACCTTCGTGACAAGGCTTCCGCGGGCGGCGAAGAACGAGCTGCGGCGGAACAGGGCCCGAATCGTGGCGCAGTTGATCGAACTCCGCGGCTGCCTTGGCCGGGAGAGCGGCCTCGCGTTCGTGACACTCCGGTTCGTGGATACGAAGTCGGGGAAGGACTTTCTCGTGCTTCGCGCCGACCGGTTCGATATGGAGGAGCGCTTCATGAACCGGGAGCCGATGGACTGACGGCGGGCAAAGCCCGGAAGAGAGGAATGCCGATGCCCCTTGTTCGAATCGCACTTGCGGTCTTCTACGTCTGGCTCGGGTACTGGTTCACGTACAACCTGAGCCAGGATGAGACGAACGCAGCGATCGTCACCTTCGCGTGGATCCACGGGGTCCTTAAGGTCTTCTTCTGCACGATTCAGGACAGGAGCGAAGGGCTCCACATCCTGAAGTTCGCGCTCGAGATCGGCCTCTGCGTGGCCCTCTGCCCCGACATCTTCGGCTGGCTTTTCACGCTCTACCTCCTCTACTACATCTCCTCGCTCTACCTGAAGCTCGACCTCCTCAGCCTCATCTTCACGGGCCGGATCTTCGGAGAGAGCCGTCATGCACTCGGACAATCAGTCGACAGGCTCAACCGGGGAAGGTAGCCGCTCGTCGCCACGAGGGCGCCGGAGAGCCGGATGGGCGTTCATACTCCCAGCGGAGGAGCGCATGGCCTTCAAGGACCGCCCTTACTTCCGCCGGATTCTCGAGCTGGACGACACCCTGCGCCAGGGCCGGAAGGTGAACGCCACGTCCCTTGCGAAGAAGTGGGAGACGTCCACGAAGACGGTACAGCGCCTCCTCGAGAACCTCCGGGACGAGTTCCGCGCCCCGGTCGAGTGGGACGCCCGCCGCGGCACCTACTTCTACACGGACCCGAACTGGCACCTGCCTGGGCTCTCGATGAAGGGCGCGGACCTCTTCGCCGTCGGCGTGGCGATGAAGGTGCTGCAGCTCTACGAGGGGACGCCCGCCGCGAAGGACCTGAAGGCGATTTTCGACCGGCTGTCGGAGCTGATGCCAGCGGAAGTGCGGATCGCGCCGTCGTCGTTCGTCGAGAAGCTCTACATCCGGCCGCAGCCTCAGCGCCCGGTCGATCCGAAGGTGTGGGACGCGGTGGCGACGGCGCTGCGCGAGAAGGTGGTGCTGGAAGTCGATTACCGCAAGCCTTCGGGCGGCGGCGGGTGGCGGGAGATGGAGCCGCTGTATCTCGTTCTGGCGGGCATGGACTGGTTCCTCCTCGGGAAGGATCCCGAGGAAAGCCTAGTGAAGACTTTCTACCTCTCGCGGATGAAGGGGGCGCGCGTGACGACCCGCCGCTTCACGCCGCCGAAGGGCTTTCGCCCCGAGGAGCACTTCGGAGAGACGATCGGCCTCTACGTGGGGAAGCCCCGCTTCCGCTTCCGCGCCCGATTCGGGAAGGAAGTGGCCGAGTGGATCACCGAGGTCCGTTACCACGAGAAGCAGAAGTTGACGCGCCTGCCGGACGGCGGAGTCGAGCTTGAGCTGCCCGCCGGGTCGCTCCTCGAGGCGCGTCGCTTTGTCCTCGCCTTCGGGAAGCACGCCCAGGCGCTGGCGCCCGACGAGCTGGTCGCCGACGTGCGGGAGCACGTCGGCGAGCTGGCGCGGATGTACGGAGCGGGGGCGTCGTAGGCGAAAGGCCTACCGCCGGATCAGCGACGCGAGCAGGTTGCCGTAGCCGATGAAGTTGTTGTTGACGTCCCAGGTCATGTTCGTATGGGGGTCGTAGCGGCCGACCCACTGGGCGTCGGGGTACTGCGTGATCCAGTCCGTTCCGTCGCTCCGGTGCTCGAGCCGGCCGAGGGGCTGTCCCTGGATGTCGCGCAGGAAGCCGCTGTCGGGGAATTCGTCCCAGGGTGTGTCTCCCATTTTCGTTCTCCTTCCGTTCGAGGACCGGTGTTTCGGTTGTGGCCCTCACCAAGAAGATCGGGCCTAGAGTCGGACAAGTGACGTCCAAGCCTAGAAGACGATAATCGGGTTGTGAGCGCGGCCGGGCCAGTGCCAGTTCAAGAGACGAAGGGCGAGAAGATCCTCGCGGGTCTGGCCCGCCCGCTCATCGAGAGGTGCGGCATCCGGGCTGCCGGCGTTCCCATCGAAAACAACGCGAGCCTCCTTGACGTCGACGAGCCTTTCGGAGGCTGAGAGATGGTCACAAAGTTTCATTCGGACGATTCTTGGTCGCGGATTCGAGACCTGGCCAAGATGAGGGGTCGGCGACTGGTGGCAGTGCCATTCCTCGGGAAAGGAGCAATCCGCCGCTTGCCGCTCCAGGCCGGCGATCTCCTTATCGTCAGACTCGACGAAGCCACGGTGAAGAGCGGTCAGACCTCGCCGTTCGAGATCGGGAAGTTCCTCCGGAAGGGCGTGGAAGTTCACGCCCAGTCGAACCTGCACGCAAAGGTATTCGTCTTCGGGAAGACGGCCGTGATCGGCTCGACGAACGTCTCGACGACTTCCGAGGCGCACCTCCTAGAGGCGGTGGTGGAGACGTCGGATAGCCGGGCAGTCTCGGCCGCAGCGTCGTTCGTCCGGTCACTCAGGGGGGATGTCGTCACCCCCCAGTATGCGAAGCGGCTCGAGAAGATGTATGTGCCGCCTAGGATCCTCGGAGCCGGAAGGCCAAGGTCTCAACAGACGATGCGGGGTGCCGGCCAGTCCGTGCTCTGGGCGGTGAAGCTCGAAACGGGAGCCTGGATAGACGAGGATTACGTCCAGCAAGATGCCGGGGAGCCCCTCGCACGGAAGAAGCTGAAGAACACCCGACACTACGTCGTGCACGACTTTGTCTGGACGCCCGAAGGGTTCGGCAGGAAGGTGCGGGTTGGGCAGCGGGTTCTCCAGATCGTCGAGGAGAGCAGCGAAAGAGTGTACGCGGAGGCCCCTTACCGTGTCGTGCGGGTACAGCGGTATCGGGTTGGAAACAGCAGCCGTGTGATGGTATTCGTCGAAAGGAAGAAGCGCTCCCGCCGCGTAGGCCTCGGCAGGCTGCTCGAGAGACTGGGCCCGATGGGCGAGCGGCTAAGCAGGCTGAAGACCTCGATCGAACTGAAGGACAAGGCACTCGTCTACCAGCTCGGGCAGATCTGGGGCACGGACTAGCGAGAGGAGTTGCAGATGAAGGTCACCCTCTCCTCGCTCAAGAGCCTCGTCGCCCTCGAATCCGGGGGCGGCAACCTGTCGACCTACATCGAGCACGCCGTCATGCTCTGGCGAAGGGTGAACGTTGCGTTCGAGAAGCTGAAGGACGAGACGCTCCGGCTTGATGTCCGGCCGGAGTAGTGGTTCCAGACACATGGGCACATACACAGACCTATCCGTCGCTGGCTATCCTCTTCTTGAAAGCAAGAGTGGCGTCATCCCAGAGGCCATGACTGTTTTCCGCGAGAATGATCGACGAATCTACTCCCGGAGGCTCGGAGACCGAAACCCGCTCGTCTGGGGCAACCCCCCGCCCGATGAGGCCGATGAGCTAGAGACCGCGACAGAGTACGCCTGCGACACTGCGGCGGTAATGGAACGACTCGGCGTGATGGGATTCTCACTCAGCCGCGCACGTCGCGACTTCGAGAACGGACGGCGGGCCGAGATCGCGACGTACGTCGAGCGAACCACCGCTAATGCTGAGCCGCCGTGGTTCGCAGACCGGCTGGCGCTTCTTGACTCGCTGTCCTTCGACATCTATCTGGAGGGCCTCGCCTCGGTCATGACCAGTGGGCTCACGCCGAGTCCGTTCAAAGCGCATGAGGCAACAGGGTTGTCTCACGCGGTCCGATACATCCTCGACTTCAATGATGAGTTTCTGCTCGGGTTCCTTGCCGACGACATTCGCTGTCTGATCCGCGCTGCCTGCGAGGTGGCGCCGAAACCGAGTCTGGTCGTCCAAGACATTACGGATCTGATTAGAGCTGGATACTACGCGGAGGACGAACCCGTATGCCAACACTCAATTGAGTCGCTGATGGCGGGCCACCTCGAGAATTCCAACCGAATCGTCCTGACGGAAGGCTCGACGGACGCCTTCGTCCTCAACGCGTCCCTTAGGCTCCTCTATCCGCATCTGGCCGAGTACTACTCGTTCCTGGACTTTGAGGGTGCCCGGGTACCCGGCGGCGCAGGCCAGCTCGCCTCGATCGTAAAGAGCTTCGCCGCTGCGGGGCTAGGCAATCGCGTCATTGCAGTATTTGATAACGACACTGCAGCCGGCGACGCGAGGCGCGGCCTCTCGCTGGTGCGGCTGCCTCCGAACATCGCCATTCTCAGCTATCCGGACATCGCACTGCTTCGAAACTACCCGACACTCGGCCCAGGCGGAAACACGCTTCTCAACGTGAACGGTCTCGCGGCTAGCATCGAGTTGTACTTCGGCGACGATGTTCTCCGGCAACGTGATGGCTCTCTTGTCCCAGTGCAATGGAAGGGACTCGTAGAGCCCATCGGACGTTACCAGGGTGAGGTGCTCGGAAAGAGCGGCCTCCAAGCCGCCTTCCGTCGCAAACTCGCCGCCGCTGAAGCTGATCCCTCGGTCCGTGCCAAGCAGGACTGGTCGGGCATGGAGACGATTCTTCAAGCGATCTTCAACGTCTTCGGCGATGCGGTCTAACCTGGCATGCAGTGGACTCACTTCGCTCGCCCCTGATTCTGCGGCTAGGCGTGAGGCCCGGCATTCCAATACGCGCAAAGTGGAGAACATGAGCACTTCAGCAGCGACACGGGTGCGAGTGGACCTCAGCACCAGCCTTCTCCTAATGGTCATTCTCCCCATCGGTCTACACGCCTACTGGTTTGCCGGCCTAGTATCAGATACCCGCAGTCTTCGCGGTGGGGAGGATGTGGTGCTTACCTCGCTTCCGAGACCACTCGTGAGGGACCCTAGCACCTTCCCTGTTCGTATCCTCGCCACTTATGGAGATGTCTTTCAACCGCGTCGCCGCGATTCGAGTCGCACCTACGACCTGATAGTCGTGTCGGCTACGCTTAACCCCTTAGAAGTACATGGCGACAGCATCGCTTGGACCAGCAACCTAATGGTGCGAACGGCACTGGCCTACGCTTCTACCGATCCGACGCTGGCACCTGACGTGGTCCGTTCACTCCTGTCTGGCATGATGCAGAGCAATCGGCTCTTCTTCGAGCGGCTGCTCTCTGTTGCCCCTACTGCGCTGGAACGAGAGGGCGCCTATGTGGCGCGCTTGTGTGAGCCGCGCTTCCTGATGGTGCCAGCCGCTTCGCGGCTTGGGCAGGAGGGGGTCCGGGTGATTGCATTCGTACCGCTCTTCGACGGTGGCACTATCCGAGACGACGCGGAACGGCGGATCAAGCTAGGCTTCAATGTACGGACCGCAGTTGCGCGCACTCTCGATGTTGTCTCGCGCGAGATCGCCCATGAGCGCATGCCGGTTATTCGCTCGGTCGGCCTGCCGGCGCTCGCGGGCACTCAGACGCTATCGGACAGTACTCTGTTCCTTTCCTACTTTGACAGCTTCAGCGAGATCCTCGACGCCATCTCTGGCCAGTCGCTGCCCGTCTCGATTGAAACGTTGCACCTTGTCGCCTGGGACAAGTTCAACCGCGTTCGCGGGATGGAGCAGGAGGAGGCAGCTCCCCTGGCGGCCCTCGCGAGGCATCACGCGCGTCTTTCCGTCGCCGACCACTATTCTCGTCTCGCAGCACTAACGATAGCGTTCGTAAGCATTGTCTTTGCTGTGTGGATAGCCAAGTTGCGTGCCGGCAACGACGGCCGCACTTTGCCTGCGCGGCTGCGCGCGGCTCTACCGGGCGTGGCTGTTGCGGCGCTCCTGTGCGTCAGTGACCTCGTCGGTGCTGCCGGATACCTCGCTACGGGCCTCGCGTCACTATTCCGCGTCGGAGGACATGGTCTTCTACTCCTTGGCGAAGTCCTCATCGCCGGTGTCTGCACGGTCCTCGTGAGGGAGGCGGCCCTCCTGCCGTTTCGTGAATCGGGCGCCCATTCAGCGAGCCAGAGCGGCTAGGACGCGCCGCTCGGGTGGGTGAGGGGGATCGCCCCGAGGCCGGAGTCCTTCGGACGCAGACCACCGCTCGTGACCCCAACATCCCCCCAGGAAGACCGTATTCACTCCACTCGGACTTCCACGTCCCCGAGGCGCAGTCGATCCCCTCCGGACAGGATGATGGGCGTCCGGTCCGGCAGTCGGACCCATCCGTGGCCGTTCATACGCCACGTCCCATTTCGCCCGCAGGACTCCACGAGGAGATCCGGTCCGATCTTCCGGAAGATCGCATGTGTTCCGCTGACCTTCAAGCTGCCGCCGAGCAGCGCCCGGCCGACGGGAACAGAGGCCTGGGCGATCAGGATGACCCGGCCGTCGCGGAGACGAAGGAGCCAGTCCGGGAAGATGGCGCCGCAGGCCGGACAGGCGGTTTTGGAGGGGTCGACGAGGAAGGGCATGGAGCAGTTGTCGCAGATGTGAACCGTCTTGAGGGCGGCCAAGAGCGCCTTCTCCCAGGTCCCGGTCGACGGCCGCTGGTCGGGGTCCGGACTGAGGGAAAGGCGGAAGAGGCGCTGGAGGTCAGCGTTGATCGCCTCGCGGGGCACGCCCCCAGCGCTCTTCGGCCGATTCGCGCGGGCCGGGTCGTGGACCCAGCCGCCCATCATGGCCTGCTCGAACATCTCGGGCGTCGCGTCGGCGCCGCCGGCCGGGTGCAGAAGGAGAACGACCTCGTGCATGAGGACGCCGAAGGCGAACCGGTCAGAGCGCAGGTCGGGAATGGCCGGGCGGCCGTCGCGCAGGGCCGCCCGGAGCTCCGGGGCGATGTAGAGGATCTGGCCGACCATAGGCGGGGGAGAGACTCTGGGCCCGGCGAAGTTGTCGAAGTCGATGATCCCGGGCTGGAGCGTGTCGCCCGCCACCGCGACGAGAACGTTCGAGCCGTGGAGGTCGCCGTGGGCGATGCCGCGGCTGTGGAGCGCGTTGACCGCGTGGGCCAGGGCGACCGCAAGCGTGAGGGTGTGGAAGATGGTGAGGCCCGGGTGGGAGAGGACCTCTTCGAGCGGTTCTCCGGGGAAGAGCTCGGCGACGTAGCCGACGCCCGACGGGCCGACGACGAGGTCGCGGGGGCCGATCAGGACCGGGCAGAGCCTATCGAGGCGCTGGGCGATGAGGTACTCGAGGCGCCGTTGCGTCTCGGCGCGGTCGAAGCGGTCGTGGAAGAGCTTGAGGACTCCGGGTGTGCCGGTCCGCGACCGTTGGACGAGATAGGCGCAGCCCTGGCCGCCCGGCGTGAAGGCTTTCTCGATGGTCACCGACTCCCCGGAGGCGCACTTGATGACGGTTCTGGCGGCGAGCACGGATCACCTCCTGGCCAGCGCCGGCCGCTGGACGGTGACGGCGGGGGCTGTCGCCCGAGGGGCGGGCGTGCAGAGGATCGCGAAGCTGAGGTTGTCGTCGCAGACGTACATGGAACCGTCCTTGGCGGAGGCGAAGTCGGAGACGACGAGTGAGGCCACGGCCTGGGCGTCGCCGTCGTGGGAGCCGAGGAGCCTCACGACGGAGGAAGCGAAGCCGTTGGGAACCCGGTCGAAGACGCCGTCCGTGCCGACAAGGAGGCTGTCGCCAGCGCGGCGGGGGAGCTTGCCGACGACCGGCGTCCCCTGAAGGACGGGACCGAGGCTCCCGGCGACGACGTTGGCGATGCCGTCGGCCTTCTGGGGGACGAGGAACGTATCGATCGTGCCCGCCTGCCGGACGACGACGCCTCCGCCGTCACCGAGATAGCAGTAGCCGTAGGTCGAAGGAGTGCCGACAACGACGATCAGAGTCGAGCGAAAGCCGTCCCGGGGTTCGGCCCGCCCGGCTGCACGGGCCTGCCGGCAGAGGGCCGCCGCGCTGTCGAGGAGGGCTTGCTCGGCCACGAGCTCCGGGTGGGCGGGAGCCGCCGGCGACGCTCCGAGCGCCTCGGCGGCCGAGAGAGCGGCGGCTCCCACCGCGAGCCGGGCGGCCTCCTTCCCGTGCGGGAGGCCACCGAGGCCGTCGGCGACGACGAGCACCGCCGTCGAGTTGACCTCGAAGACGATCGCGGCGTCCTGGTTTTCCTTTCGGACGTTCCCGGTGATCGAAGCGACGCCGGCGCCCCAGTTGCGCGTGGCGGCCCTCGGCAGCGTCGCTACACCGCGGCGCTTGGCTTCGGCTATGAGGGCGCCAAGGGCGGCCTCGGGGCTCTCGGCGTTCAAGAGGGCCGGAGGTTCCGGGGAGCGGGTGGTCGGCACCTCGCTCTCCACCGGCGTGATCGAGGGCGAAGTGATCTGGGCCTCGAGCCCGAGGGCCGCCTCGATGCGTCCGAGCCGGGAGCCGAGCTTCCGGCGGCCCCATGCGAGATACCCGAGCCCTGAGAGGAACGCTATGCCGACGACGGTCTCGATTCCGGAAGAGGATTTCTGCTGCGGCACGCTCCCCGCGGCGGGTCGACCGGCCGGCGCCCCGGTGTTTGGCGCCGGCAGGAGGACCGGCGTGCGCGCTTCAGATGCATCGGCCTCTGGCGAGGTGCTCTCCGCGTGGGCGCCCGCCTCGGCCTTCACGTTCGGCTCCGCCGACGCCTGCACCGGGAGGGGGGCGCGCTCGCCGTCCTGGGGTTTCGGGGACGGGGCCTTCGGCTTCGATGACTTCGAGCTCGGGCGCTTCTGCACGGCGGGCAGCTCCTCGGGAGACGGGGAGGCGGAAGTGGCTACGGGGGTCGGGGCCGGAAGCTCCTGGGCGAGCACTCCGCGCGCCATGAGGAGCATCACGAGGAGGACGACGGCGGCCGCCACGGCGAAGAGCGCGACGGCCCACTCGACGATCGGCCACCACGTAGGGAGGTGACGCGGCGTGGGGAGGCGCCGAGGCGAGGGAACCGGGTGGGGGCGGGTGGGTTTCCGCTCGGCCGGCCGGCGGGCAGGGTGCCGGCCGACCGAGACGGCGACGGGCGAGCGGGCGGGCGACGGGGAGGTAGGCAGAGGCGAGACGGGTGCCGGAGCCGGAGCCGGCGCCGCGGGAGCACGCGGAACGGCGACCGACAGGCTCGGCGAATGAACGTCGACACCGATCTGCTGGAGGTAGTCCAGGTGCTCCGGCGGGGGGACGGCGCGGCTCACGGCAGCCCTCACCGGGTGATCGACGCGAGGGGGCCGGCGGCCGGGACACCGGCGGCGATGGAGTGGGTGAGCGTGGCACCGACGGCGGCGAAGAACTTCCGGAGTTCCCGGCCGTCGCGGCACCGGTAGGCGTGCGCCGGCGAGGAAGCGATCTCGCGGAGGAACGCTTCGTCGGCGTCCGAGCCGAAGGCGACCGTCACCACGTCCGCAACCGACCTCAGGCTGGCCGCGACCGTCCGGGCGTCGCCGCCGCAATTGGGCCGGCCGTCGGAGAAGAGGAGGACGACCG
Organism: uncultured Holophagales bacterium; assembly: GCA_963696015.1. GTDB lineage: Bacteria > Acidobacteriota > Thermoanaerobaculia > UBA5066 > UBA5066 > UBA5066. The sequence continues at coordinate 17,571 of CAVOJA010000080.1, read as the reverse complement.
GGCGCGACGCGGCGAGGTCTGCCGGAGCGTTGCGGGCGATTCGCTCCGCCTCGGAGAGGGCATCCGCGACGTTCGTCGAACCGGAGGCGGTGAGCGGCGCGAGGTGCCCGACGAGGCTGTCGGCGGCTTCGGGCGGCTGGACGTTGGAGACGGACGTCGAGAAGTCGATTACTGCGACGGTGAAGACGCCTCGGTTGGCGGGACCGGCGAGCTCGGCGGCGAGCGTGCGGGAAGCGGCGTCCGCCTCCCGCGCCTTCTCACCGGACATCGACGACGAGGCGTCCCGGACGAGGATCGCGAGCTGCTGCCTGCGGCACGCCGTCACGGGCCGGGCGAGTCCGGTCGAGAAGGTGCCGACGCGCTGGAGGGTGGGGATGACGCTCTTCACCGCCCACCTCCCGGCATCGTCATCGGGAGCGTCCCGCCGGCGCCGATGGTCGCGATGAGCGATGCGCTCACCTGGGCGGCCGCATTCTGCAGATCGGCGCGATCCGGCGTGTTCGAGATCGGCATGAGGAGCCCACCTGCCGCGCTCACGAGGGCCTCGAGCTCCTTCGTCTTCTGGCAGACGGCGTAGAAGAGCAGGTCCTTGTCGCGGATCGCCTTCCCGATCCGCGTCGCGGTCGCCCCGGTCCGGTCGGGCTTCGTGTCGTCTGTGAGGAAGGCGACGAAGGCGCCGCGCGTCCGGCTCTTGTCCATGGGCCAGGGAACCGTCTCGAGGAAGTTGCGGATGCCGTCGAGGTGGGTCTCGGGTGCGTCGCCGCCACCGCCGAAGGTGATGCCGCGGATGTCGGCCATCGCCTGCTCGCGCGTCCCGCCGGCGGTGTGGAGGACCGGCGCCTCGCCGCATTCCTCGTCGCCGTGCGTTCCGACGTAGACCGTTAGGCTCTTCACCTTCGCCGCGATGGTCTCGAGGAGCACCTCGGACGAAAAGGCGATTCCGGCCTGGAAGGCGGCGGACGACCCGGTGCGGTCGATCTCGATTCCGAGCGTCACCTCAACCGGGAGCTTCGGCCGCGCGGCCGGGCGAATGGACGACATCTTCGGGACGAGGAGGGAGCCCTGTTTCCGGTTGGCGCCGATCGACGTCCCGAGCGCGGCCCCGCAAGTGGGGCAGGTCGGCGGGAGCGTCCCCGTGAAGATGGACTGGCACGACGGGCAGAGCGTCATGGGTTTCTTCGAGGGAGCAAAGGTGGTCATGTGTCTCTCCTTCAGGTGTGGTCCGGTGCGCTGCGACCTTCACCCGAAGGGACTCTCCTGCCCTGCACTCCGTCGAACTGACTCACTTCGGCGTGCCGCAGAGCAGGTGCAGCGCCCAGCGCCCTTTCGCCGCTCACTCATTCGCTCGCGCCCCCTAAGCGCCGCGAAGCCGAAGGGTGCGAAATGTCTGTGGGGTGGGGGCTTACGCCGGACCGGGGTGCGAAGGCGACTTTGCACCCACCGTGAGCAGGGTCCGGAGGGCGGCGAATGCCGGCCGGCCGGCCGCGGGGGGCAGGGAGTCGACGACGACCGGAAGGGCAATCGAGGCGGAGGCCACAGCCTGTTGGATGGCCGCCACACGCCTGGAGCCCCGGGTCAGGACGGAGATGAAGGCCGGAGAAGTCCCGGCGAACGGGCCGAGCGTCTCAGCGAGGGCGACGAGCCTCGGGACGAACGTCCGCCGGATCGCCTCCGTCCCGATGTCGATTTCGAGGGCCAGGAAATGCCCGGGGCTCTCACGCGTGGGCCGCCAGATGGCCAGAACGTCCGGAATCGCGGCTGGCCGCGGGTTCCACCGGCGCTCGAGGACCCAGGACGGCTGTGCCGAGGTCGGAGGGGCCGGGAGCCTCTCGATGATGAGGCGGCAGTCGACGACCCAGAGGTGGTGAGCGACAGCCGACTGGGCCAGCGGGGCACGAAGGAGGAAGAGTTCGTCGTCGCGGGCGCCGTTTCTCTCGACGACGGCATCGCGGCCGGCCGGCCGGAGACGCAGGCGGTTGATGCCGACCTTGTTCCACCGCTCGATGGCGAGGAGGCCCCGGGCAGCGAGCTTCCGAATCCGGCGCGAGACGACAGCCTCGCCGAGTCCGGGAAAGACCGCTTCGTGGAGCTGGTACTGCGCGGCCTCCTGCGACCGGCCGATGAACGCGAGCGCCGAGACGTCGCGATCGGTGAGCGTCTCGGGAGGACGTCGCGGGTCGAGCGGCCCGATCGCCGCGGACCGGGGCCGCCCCGAACTTCCCGTTGCTCCGGAGAGGATGACGAGGTCGCTTCGAGCGCTGTCTCCTCGGTCCGGCGGTTCGTGCGGGGTCGGCCCCGGGTCGGCGCCCGCCCGGTCGGAAGGCACCATGGTCCTAGAACGCGACGGCTCGCGCCGGGAGAGTCTCGACGAACGTCGCCTGCTGCCTGAACTGGCGACGCACGTAGTGATCGATAGACGACGCCACGCGATCCGTGAGGTGCTCGGGGACGGTCACAGCGTACGACCGTGACCGGTCTCGCATCACGCGACCGTCGGGCGCCTTCCAGGCTCCCTCGACGTCGCCGCGGCGGGTGAAGCCGCCGGCAAGCTGGACGAGGAAGTCCTCGAAGGCGGCGAAGGCCGCGTCGGAGAACGGGACGGTGTCGTTGTCCGCGAGCGGAACGAGAAGCTCGAGTCGGGTCGTGTCGCGCATTGGGGTGTGGGGAAGGGGATACCAGGCAGCCAGCGAGAGTCGCGTTGTCGGGCCGAGGGCTTCCTTCCGGGAGAGAGGTGTTTCGGTGGAAGTGAGATGTCTCGTGCCCCGCCAGCCGTGGACTGCCGTCCTGCCGATCCCGTCCGGGGCGGACGTCTCTCGCTCGAGACGAACGGCGGCGGTCGGGGGCGTTCCTGCAGGCCAGAGGACTGGCGGGGTCGAGAGCAACCTGAGCGAGACGACAGGAGAGCCAGGATGCGCGCCGGTCCCGGAGAGTGGGTCGGTGTCGGTATCCGGTCTGGCAGTCAGTGCGGCCAGTGCACGTAGGCACTGCGCGCGAAGAAAGCGGCGCCGACGAGTAACCAGGTGAGTGGCTCGCGGACCGCTCGCTCCGCGAACTTGAGAAACACGAACAGCGCGACCGAGAGCACGCGCAGAACGCGGAGCGTGAGGCGAAGCCACACGGATCGGCGGCGCCGACGCTTCGTCGACATAACCGGTGCGATCGAGGGGGTCTGGTCCATAGGGGTGACGGTTTGGAAGTGGTACCGGGATCAGCAGCGCACATGGCTCGGGCGTCCGCCCAAGATCGAATTCTGAAGGGGCGACGGTCACTCCGTGCCCCGCCGGGACGAGGCCGTACTCCGGAGGTGCTGCGGGGGCCACGTCGCAGTTCGCGCGTGGGGCCCGGCAGGTCTTTCGTGCAGCGTCCCGTCCCGGCGGGGCCGGTGGCGACGTCCAGGGGGAAGGGGCCGTCCGGTTGGTGCCGTCAGACGTTCTCGGTGTGGGTGTTCGCGATGCGGACGAGCTCCGGCTGAACGACAGTGGCGATGTCCTCGATCGGGTGCTCGGACCAGACGCGCACGAGGTAGACCGGGATCTCGACGACGCTCCCGAAGAGGAGGACGCGGAGACCGGTGTGCGTAGTGATTTCGATTCGCCCGTCGAGGTGCTCGCGCACGATGGAGCGGAGGTTCTCCCAGTCGGCGTCGTGAAGATCGAGGACGCCTGTAGGCGGTTGGACGGCGGGGACGACGATCCCGAAGTGGTTCTGGGGCATAGGGGTGAGGTGTAGGTGGAGTGGCGGGCGGCACCTTCCTTCCTGGCACGAGTGAATGACGAGGTCGTCACGATCAGAAGACCTTCACGGTGGCGTGGCAGCGCGCGCAGTCGAACCAGCGCGTCACCTGCCGGCAGTTCGAGCAGTAGAGGCGGCTCCCGAACTCCGTGACGCCGCAGCGGTGGCAGGTCGAGAGCACGTTGATCGGATTTGCGAAGGAGCAGTGGGGACAGGCGATCGTCCCGCGCCGGACGATGGCGAGGCCGCGGGCGATCCGGCGCCACTCGCCGATGGCGCGGATCAGGTAGACCGGCGCGGCGAGGAGATAGAGCGTCGCCAGCGCCGACAGTCGGAGCGCGGTGCTGATCGTCGGGCCCACGTCTATGCCCCCGTCCCCGGTGAGCCACCGATCATCCGAAGGAGGTCCGCGATCCCGCGGACGGGCGCCGCACCCTTGGGGGCCGCCTTCTTCGGTGGAGCCGGCGGGATGGTGGCGCGGTCGACGACGTCGGCCTCGAAGCGGGCGATGAGGTCGGCCGCCGTCTTGGCCGGGACCATCGAGACGGAGGCGATCTCGCGGCGGAAGACATCGAGGAGCTCGGCCTCGGATCGCTTCGCTATGTCCGAGGGGTCGTTCACCGTCGGGGCGCGCATCGGGAGGGCTGGCTCGCCCTTCACGTGGAGGAAGTACTTCCGGGATGGAAGACCGACCATGAGGCGACGGAACTCCTTCTGCCTGTCGCCCTCTGAAAGCGCGGCGCCGACCTCGTCGACGAGGAGGTGGGGATAGATCCAGTCCGCTTCCTCGTGGGAGCGGAAGATCGCCCACCACCACGTGTTGAGCTGGAGCGTCCGGACCATCGGGCCGGGTAGGGCGTTCGCCACGTCCTGCCCGCAGAAGACGACGCCGAAGCCGACCGAGCGGAGCGTCCGGGCCGCAGTCGTCAGGGGCTCGACGAGCTCGCTCCCGCCGGCCAGGAGCGTCGGCGCTTCCTCGAGGAAGAGGAGGCCCGGGCGCTTCGGGTTCCGGCGCGGCGCGCGGAGGAGGACGTCGGTCACCCGGTGGGCGGCGCGTTCCTTTCCGACCGAGGCGGGGAGAGCCATCCCGGAGCCGTAGTTCCCGAGGGTGATGCGCGGGGAGCCGGCCGGGAGGATGTTCCGGAGCGACGCGGGCGGGATACCGATCGAGAGTCGGACCTCGGGGAACGACAGGTCGTGCTGGAACCGCCGGAGGAGTGCGTCGGCCGTGGGCCGCGCCATGTGGCGCTCGAGCTCGGCGAAGTAGTTGCGAAGGTCGGGCTCGGCGACGTCGGCGATGACCTTCGCCCGGAACGCCGCGTCGGAGTAGAGCTTCGAGACGAACCGGAGATTCGGCGGGAAGCCCTTCTCCGTGAGGAGCCACGAGAGCATGAACAGGGCCTGCTTCAGCGACTCGGTGTAGGTCTGCGGGCTGGCCTGGACCGTGGCGTCGGTCCGGAGGTGGGCGAGGTAGGCGTTCGAGACGATGCCGTCTGTGTTGTCGAAGGGCGTGACGGGGGAGACGGCTTCGCGTGACCAGTCGATGACCCGGACGCGCCGCCGTATCGCGTCCCTGAGAGCGAAGTCGCCGCCGAGGTAGAGGGCGGCGAGGATCTGGCAGGTGAGGCTGTACGTCTCCGTCTTCGGGTCGACGAGCTCGATCTCCACCTCGTCGCGGAGAGCCCGGGAGATAAGCTCGATCAGGAGCCCGAGGAGGAACCGGGTCTTCCCCGACCCAGGCGCCCCGATGACGAGGGCGCTCTTCATCGAGGTGTCACCCTTCACACGGACGATCTGGCCGGACGGCAGCCTTCCGAAGGCGAGAGCGCCAGGCCCGGCGAGCCGGCTGCGGACCTCCTCCATCACCTCGGAGGAGGGCTTCGGCGGCGCGAGCTTCGGCAGCTCGGCCGCGACGGCCATTTCGTAGGCGCGTCTCCGTTCCCGGTGGAGGATCGACCCGACGAAGTCGAGAAGGCTCACGGAGAGCCTCCGAAGGGGCCGAACGTCCCGCCGGGCAGGACGGGCTTGGCCGCCTTCGGGTCTACGACCTTCTTCCCGGCAGCCTTCCGGTCGACGTAGTCCGCCCACGGGTCGCGGCTCTTCGGGTTGAAGCGCTTGCGGAGCTGGAGGATCCCGTAGGCGAGGGGAGAGAGGATCAGGAATCCGAGGACCGTCCCGAGCGCGTCGACGCCGCTACCGGCGCCGGTCCCGGCATGGGGCGTACCGCTCGAGCCGCCCATGGCGCCGATCAGCCCCACGAAGAGCGCCGGGGCCAGCGCCAGGAGGAAGAGCACTCCGGCCCACCTCCGAAGCGTCTGCCCGGCCTTCGTCGCCGAGATCGGCAGCGAAAGGACGAAGACGACGCATGCCGAAGCGACGAGGAACGAGATCACCGGCCCCTCAGCGGTCGAGGTCAGCCGAGCTGTCGCCGTTTCCGTTCCTTCCGGCGCTTCAGCGCTTTTCGGAAACTGCCGGGTGTGCTTGTCAGAAGCGCGCCGCGCCCGACCGCGCCTCCGGCGCGGGATGATGCTGAGGGCACGTGGCTTGGCGCCGATCGGAGGCCCCACCCGGCTGGCAACAAACAAACGAGCGAGGGTGGTCACTTTCCGACGAGTGCTGAAGCTTCCGGCGTCGCCCGCCTGGCCGTCAGCCGCGGCGGAGCCGGAGTCCTTCCGGGTCGCCCGCCGGGCCGCCCGGGTCCCGGCGAGGACCTCCTTCAGCTTCACGTAGACGGGAAGGGCCTGGTCGTCCGGGAGCTCGACGCTCGTCGAGTCGTTCGCGGCGCCCTGGATCGAGACGGTGATGGTGTGCATGGCGTCCTCCTTTTGATGGGGAGGACGGTAGGGCGCCTTCTCCTCGCGGCCTTGCACTCCGTCGAACTCTCGATCAGCCTGGACCGCTGTTCGAAGGCGCGGAGGATCGCCGGAGACCGGGCGTGAGGCCGGCTACGTGTCGCGGACTATCACAGTGCCGGAGAGCTCCATCACTTGAAGGCGCCGAGAGTAAAGAGGGTGTAGGCGACGAAGCTGCAGAGAAGGATGCTGCCTTCAATGCGCCCGATTCGATATCCCCGACCGAGGATCGGGATGCAGAGCACCACTGCGGCGAGCGCGATCGGGAGGTCGAAGAGGACCGTCGACCGTTCGACGGGGAGCGGTGAGGGCGAGGCGAGAAGCGTCACGCCCAGGACGCCGAGGAAGTTGAAGATGTTGCTTCCGAACACGTTGCCAACGGCGAGGCCACCTTCGCCCCTGAGGGCGGACGCGCTCGACGCAACGAGCTCCGGCAGGGATGTCCCGACGGCGACGACGGTGAGCCCGATGACGAGCTCGCTCCAGCCGAGGGTCCGTGCTCCGGCAACGGCACCCAGCACGACCCACCGGGCGCCGAGGACGAGGAGCCCGAGCCCGGCGACGGTGATTCCGACCTGAGCGAGCGTCTCGCGACCGGTACGAACGAACGTGATCGTCGGGTTTGCGAGTGCCGCTTTGCGTTCCTCGCGCACCGTATAGGCGAGCTCGGCGACGAGCACCAGGACGAGCACTGCGCCATCTTTGCGTGTGAGCGATCCGTCCATCGCGAGAGTGATCAGGAGAATCGTGGCACCGATGGCGATCGGGAGGTCGCGGCGCACCGCGGCGCGGGGGACGCTGAACGGACGCACGATCGCGGCCGCTCCGAGAATCAGGAGGATGTTCGCGATGTTGCTCCCGACGACGTTCCCGATGGCGATGCCGCCGCGCCCGTCGAGGGCCGCCTGGGCACAGACGGCGAGTTCAGGCGCGCTGGTCCCGGCACCAACTACGGTCAGGCCCACGATGAGCCGTGACATGCCTGCCGCAAGGGCGAATCCGGAGGCTCCGCGAACGACGAGGTCACCGCCCAGGGCCAGGAGGCCGACGCCGAGCAAGAAGAGGAGTGCCGTCATGATCTCCTTAGCCTTCGGAGGAGTCCTTCTCCAGGTTTCCGCTCCAGAGGTACTTTCGGGTCTCGGAGACGAGCACTCCGTTCAGGACGAGGAGCGAGACGAGATTCGGGATCGCCATCATGCCGTTGGCGATGTCGGCGAAGGACCAGACCACGGGGAGCGTCGCGACGGAGCCGACCATGACGGCGACGACCCAGAGGACGCGGTACGGGCGGATGGCCTTTGGCCCGAAGAGGTACTCCGCGGCCTTCTCTCCGTAGTACGACCAGCCGAGGATCGTCGAGAAGACGAAGGTCAGTAGGCCGACGGTCAGGACGACCGGTCCGACGTGGGGGATATGGCTGAAAGCGGTCTTCGTCAGCGCCGCCCCTCTCAGGCCCGCGTGCCAGTCGCCGGAGTTGACGATGACGAGGCCCGTCATCGCGCAGACGACGACCGTGTCCCAGAAGGTGCCGGTGGAGGAGACGAGCGCCTGGCGCACCGGGTTTCTCGTCATCGCTGCCGCAGCGACGATTGGCGCGCTGCCGAGGCCCGACTCGTTCGAAAAGAGGCCGCGCGCGACGCCGAACCGGATCGCCTCCTTCATTCCCGCGCCGAGAAAGCCACCGATGGCCGCCTGCCCGCTGAATGCGCTCGACAGAATGAGCCGGAACGTCGCCGACAGGGTCTCGAAGTGGATGAAGAGCAAGTACACGCAGCCGAGGACGTAGAAGCCCGCCATGAAGGGGACGAGGAATTCGCAGACCCTCGCGATCGACCGGATGCCGCCGAGGATGACGATACCGGTCAGGAGCGTCAGCAGACCGCCGCTGAGCCACGGGGAGATGCCGAATGTCTCCTGCGCGAGAACCGCGATGGAATTGGCCTGGACTGTGTTCCCGATGCCGAAAGCGGCTACGGCGGTCAGCGCTGCGAAGACGATGCCGAGCCACTTCGCCTTCATACCGCGTTCGAGGACGTACATCGGCCCGCCGGCCATCGAGCCGTTGGGCAGCTTCACGCGGAAGCGGACCGACAGGAGCGCCTCGGAATACTTCGTCGCGATTCCGAACACGCCCGTGAGCCACATCCAGAGGACCGCGCCCGGCCCGCCGGCCGCGACGGCGGTTGCGACGCCGACGATGTTTCCGGTCCCGATGGTCGCGGCGAGGGCCGTCGTCAAGGCCCCGAACTGGCTGACGTCTCCGGCTCCCTCCTTTTCTCGGCGAATTGAGAGCTTGATGGCGGTCCAGATGTAGCGCTGGATGAAGCCGAGGCGGATGGTGAGGAAGAGGTGCGTCCCCACGAGGAGGACGAGAAGCGGCCAGCCCCAGACGAAGCCGCTGATCTTCTCCAAAACCTGCTCAATGGCCGCCATGCCGCCCTCCTCACGAAAGGGGAACGGGGGAAGAAGCGCCCCCGAGCACCGTCGGGCAGGATAAGCGAGATCAGCCGTCCCTGTCGTTGTGCGCGCCCTAGAATGGGCCATGAGCGATTTCGCGCAGACCGGCCCGATCACGACCCTCACTCGACTCGGGAATCGGCCGCTCGTCGAGCTGGAGGACTCCCTCGTTCGCAATACCCGGCGCAACAAGGCGGCCCTCCTCATTGACCTTGCCCCACGAAATCGGTCCACCGAGATGAGAATCTGGGGACCGGAAAGGGGCGGTCATGAAGGGGAAACGGTTCACGGAGGAACAGATCATCGCGGTGCTCAAGGAGGCTGAGGCCGGGGCGGCGGTGAAGGACGTCTGCCGGCGGCATGGCGTCAGCGAGCAGAGCTTCCACCGGTGGAGGGCGAAGTACGGCGGGATGGAGATCAGCGACGCCCACCGGCTTCGGGGGTTGGAGGACGAGAATCGGCGGCTGAAGAGTGTCGTCGCCGACCTGACGCTCGATAACCTGGCACTGAAGGCGGTGCTGTCAAAAAAGTGGTGACGCCCGCAGCCCGGCGGATCGCCGTGGGCGTCATGACAACAGAAGTCCGCATCAGCCAGCGTCGAGCCTGTGCCCTGGTGGGGGCGTGGCGTTCCACGGCGAGATACCAGGCTCGGCGAAAGGACCCGGCAGCCCTCGTCGCTCGCCTCCGTGAGCTCGCGCTGGCCCGACCCCGTGGCGGCTATCGACTTCTGGGAGACCTGCTTCGCGACGAGGGGTGCGTTGTGAATCACAAGCGGCTCTACCGCATCTACAAGACGGAGGGCCTTTCTCTGCCGCGTCGTCGGCCCCGGAAGGGACCGCGCCCGCGCCAGCCGAAGCTCGAGCCGGTGCAGCGAGCCAACGAGCGCTGGTCTATGGACTCTGTCAGCGACTCCTGCGCGGACGGCCGTCGGTTCCGATGCCTGACGATCGTGGATGAAGGCACGCGCGAGAGCCCTGACATCCTCGTGGAGGCCTCGATCTCTGGCGTGCGCGTCGGCAGGGTTCTGGACGAGCTGAAGGGAAGTCGGGGCCTCCCCGCCGTCATCGTGGTGGACAACGGACCGGAGTTCACGTCGAGGGCCATGCACCGGTGGGCAAGGCTGAATGGCGTGCGTCTGCACTTCATCGACCCGGGAAAACCGACCCAGAATGCCTTCGTCGAGAGCTTCAACGGAAAGCTCCGCGATACCTGTTTGAATCTTCACTGGTTCCTGGATCTCGACGACGCCCGCAAGACCATCGAGGACTGGCGCGTCGACTACAACGAAATCAGGCCTCACAGCTCCGTGGGAAGACGTCCCCCGGCGGCCTATGCACGCCTGCTTGCAGGCACATCCCCGACTGTGGAAACCGAGGAAATCGCTGCGCGATTCCCTCCGTTCCCACAGCGCTACTGCCAGGAGATTCCTCCCTCGTAAACTGGACGTGAGAACGGGGCAAGGTCATCATCCCATCCCTCGTGACGGAGCTCGAGCGCCCCGCCCTCTTGAAGATCTGCGACGAAGTTGCCCAGGCCCCCTATCTCGACACAGTCCTCATCTCCCTTGACCGGGCCGACGAAGCCGGTTACCGGGGCGCTCTCGAGTATTTCAAGCGCCTCAAACGACGGACCGTCGTCCTCTGGAACGATGGCCCGGGCGTCAAGGCGCTCCTCGCGAAGCTCGAGAAGGCCGACCTGAAGCTCGGCGAGCGCGGCAAGGGTCGCGCCTGCTGGATGGGCTTCGGCTACCTCCTCGCGCAGGGGAATGTCGAGTACATCGCCCTCCACGACGCGGACGTCCTCGACTACGACCGCGCGACCCTCGCCCGGCTCCTTTACCCGATCGCCGATCCGATCCTGAATTTCGACTTCTGCAAGGGCTACTACGCCCGCTTCACCGACCGCCTGAATGGCCGCGTCTCGCGCCTCTTCGTCGGGCCGATCCTGGGGGCGCTCCGGGCTCTCCTCGGTGCGAACCCCTACATCGAGTTCCTCTCCGCATTCCGCTATCCGCTCGCGGGAGAGTTCGCGCTTTCCGCCGACCTCCTCCGGCAGATACGGGTCCCGTCCGACTGGGGGCTCGAGATCGGCACCCTCTCGGAGGTCTACCGGCACCGTTCACCGCGCCGCATCTGCCAGGTCGACATCGCGGACCGCTACGATCACAAGCACCAGGCGCTCTCGCCGGAAGACCCGACGAAGGGCCTCCACCGGATGGCGGCCGACATCGCCAAGCACCTCCTCCGGACGCTCGCCGCCGCCGACACCGTGCTCGGCGACGGGACCCTCAAGTCGCTCCTCGCCTCTTACCAGCGCCGCGCCGAGGATGCCGCCTCGAGCTTCTACGCCCTGGCCAAGTTCAACGGTCTGACCTTTCCGAGGCACGAGGAAGAGATGGCGATCGCGACGTTCGCCGGGGCTCTGAAGAGCGCCGTTGAGCAGTTCGTCGCCGACCCGCTCGGTGCGCCGCTCATCCCGAACTGGGCGCGCGTCCTCTCCGCCGTCCCCGAGGCGGGCGACCTCCTCCTCGAGGCCGTCGTCGCCGAGGGGGGAATCCTCAACGGCTGAAGGCCTGTCTTCCGCGGCGATCGCCTTGGCCGGGACCGAGTGCCTCATCTCTAGCGTGGAGCCGGGAACGAGCGGGGGGACGTGGGCGATCCATTGACTGGACGCCGGTTCCCCGGGTTCCGGTCACACGTGCCGGATACCCGAGTCCTCCTCTTCGGCGCGGAGCTTCTTCTCGAGCCACCCGCACGCGAGATCCCGCGCCCCGAGGCCGAAGGCGAGCGCGAGCGTCAGGGCGATCGCGCCGCCGACGATCGTGAAGGCCGCGACGAGAATCGACCGCCCGACGCCGAGGTGCTCGAGCGCCGCCGCGGCGAACGACGCGACGACGAGGACGTAGGCCGCGCGTGCCCCGGCCCGGGCCCACGGCAGCCCGGCGTTGACGGCCCCGAGGAGGACGCTCCGTCGCACGAGCGCGCCGACGCCCACGCCGACGACGCCGAGAAGCACCGCGCCGAGGACGCGCGGGAGGAAGTTGACTGCCTCGGAGAGGACGTTCCGGAGCGCCCCCGGCTCGAGCGCGTTCACGCCGACGGCGAGTGCGACGACGACCGTGGTCCAGAAGGAGACGATCCCGACGACCCGCTCGGGCTCGGCCTTCAGGCCGGCGGCGCGGAGGAGCTGCCGCGAGGAGGATGCCTCGTCGCCGCGGACCTTCCGTCGGAGGTAGATGGCGAGGCGTAGGAGCGTCCGGAGGAGGAGCCCCGTCAGGACGCCGACGAGGAGCGCTGCGAGAAGGACGAGCGCCGCCGGGACGACGGAGAGGAAGGCGTCGACGAGGCGCTCGAACGCGAGGGCAATCTGCTGGCCGAGGTTCTTTCCCATCGTCGTCTCCGTCAGGGGGTCGCGCCCCACAGGGTTTCGATCTCACCTTTGGCCTTCTCGTAGGCCAGGGCGAGCTCCTCGAGCCGGGTCTCGGCCTCCTCGGCCGAGCCCGCCTCCGTCTCGGCGACGAACGTCGCCACTTTTCCGAGGTAGAGCGGAACGAGGGACCGGATGAGCGTCGCGGGTGGGAGCGCACGACGCCGGAACCCGGCGGCCGCCTCCGCTACGATCCGGATCCACGCGTCGTCGCCGAGCGCCAACGCCGGCGCGTGCGCCGCCTCCCGGATCGCCGCGAGGGACTGCTTCGAAAGGAACGACTCCCAGATCGGCGGCAGGTCCTGGGCCGCCTGGCGGTACTGGGAGAGGAGCCGGTCGAGCTTCACCGGCACTGGCTCGAGCCCGACGGCGTAGGGAAAGCCGAAGACCGGGACCGGCTCCGAGCCCGAGACGCCCCTCCAGGACTTCTCGTAACGCTCCATGAGCGTGAAGAGCGTCGAGACGACCTGGACCATCATCGGCGCCAGATCCGAGCCCGGATCCTTCGGGTCGTGGATCTTCGCTCCGAGGAACGACTGCGCGACCTTGCGCCCCTCGGCGACGGCGGTCGTCGTCATGAAGATGTCGATGCCGTACTGCGCGACCGGCCCCTCCCAGTCCTCGAACTCGAGAAAGCGCGCTGCGAGGTCGCCCGAGAAGCCGAAGTCGCCGCCGATCGGTTGGCGAATCCGCTGACCGTAGAGAGCCCGCGTGAGCGGATAGACGATGGTGTTCGTGATCGTCCCGTCGTATCGGTGGCGCGCGTAGAGAGGCGCGACGAACTCGTAGCCGTGCGTCACGATCGGCTCGAGAAGGAGCTCGACCCACTCCGGAGTCACGCTCCTGAGGTCGCTGTCGAGGACGCAGCAGGCTTTCGCCTCGAGCTCGGCGGCGATCCGGAAGACCGTACGGAAGGCACTGCCCTTACCGGGAATTCCTTGGTACGGGGTGATGATCTTCGCCGTCGTCCCTGACGGGACGGCGTCGACGAGGATCTCCGCGAGGCTCCCGACCTCGGTCCGTTCGACGAGCTCGCGCGTCCGGTCCGTCGAGCCGCCGTCGGAGTTGACGAGGACCGCCTTCGAGTCCGGGAAGTGCCGTGCGAGGCCCGCGACTACGGCTCTCACCACGTGCCCGATGGTCCTCTCGTTGTTGAAGGAGGGGATGCCGACGAGGACGTCGACCTTCCCTATCCGTGCGATCGCTTCGGCAACCTCGGCCGAGAGTGGTGGTAGTCGGGGGCTCACCGTATCGCCTCCTCGAGGAGATCAGAGACGGCCGCGGCCCAGCCACGACCCGCCGGGAACGGGCCGATTCGACCCGTCGGAATCGCCGCGAAGAGGTCCGGGTCGACTTCTCCGGATGCGCGGGGGACGAGGACTGCGACGTCGCAGAGGGCAAGAAAGCCGGCGTCGTTCGGGGCGTCGCCGAGCCCCACGAGGGGGTTGCCGAGCTCGACCTCGGTCTTGCTCGTCTGCGGAATCACGGTCACCCCGTTCCGTCGCAGCTCGCCGACAGCCGCACGCGCCCCAGGAGGAATTTCAGTGCGAGGATGAACCCAATCGATTCGAAGGAGAAGATCAAGCCCGGCAGGGAAGAAGAGCCCCCGCGGGGCCGAGGCCGTGTCCGTCTCGGCCGGGGCTTCGAGCTGAGCTCCTGGCGAGACCAGCACGAACTCCTTCGCGGGGTCGAACTCCAAACGAGGGCGAGCGACGGCATCGGGCATCTTCTTGACCGGAGGGACGGGGGCGGCCTAGTGAGGATTCTCCGTCACGTCGAATGATCCCTGGACGATCGTGTACGCCCCGGGAATCAGCTTGCCGTCCCGCGTGAGGCCGGCGACGAAAACGTGCCTTCCGACGGCAAGCCCTTCGATCGGAACGCTCTCGGGTTTTGAAAGGATCACCTCTTTTCGGTCGTCGATCCGATAGCGCACGCGGCAGGCATCTGCCTCGCTGCCATCCGAGACACGACACCCCCGGACGAGGAACTCGAACCTCATCGAGGCGGATTCTGCGGCCGAGTACTTCTTCCGCAGCTTCGGCTCCAGCACCGTCAGGACGGGCTCCCCGGGGGCGGGAGCATTCTTCTCGGATTTCGGACCGATCCGGAACGTCACCATGGCGAAAGCGCCGTCCTCTCGAATCGGGTCGCCCCAGGGGCGAATAGGGACCGCTCGCAACGTATGCGTGCCAGGTGCCACTTTCCGGAAGAGCCAGGGCTTCGAAGGCTCGTAATGTGCGTAGTAGGAGAGACCGTCGAGGAAGATCGCGACGGCCTGTCCCGTCTTCGTGGCGGGGTCGAAGAACGTCTCGTAGTTCGTGAGCTCGAGTTTCACCTCGACGGGAGCGCCGTTGGCCACGGCCCCGGGGAGAGGAATCTCCTCACCGGGGGCGGGTGAGAGGATCTTCAGCGAGACCGGGCCCGTCGGGCCCCTTCCGTCGGCGACACCCGGGACCGGCGACTTCGGGTCGCGCGGAGTCGTCGCCTCCTCCGTCGAAGCGGCCGGCGCCGCTGCGGCAGGAGCCGGAACGACCGGAGCAGCCGGGGCGGGAGCCTGGCCCCGCGCGGCAAGCGTGGCGAGGAACAGCGGGGTGACGAGCAAGCCACGGCCCCTTCTGATGGCGGTCTTCAACGAGCATTACCTCCCTGGAGGGTCTGGGCGGGACGTCCCGGCCAATGCCGCGGGTGTCTCGCCGCCCCGACTCTGGCACCGGGATAGTTTGAAGTCAAACGACTCCTGCTCGGCACGGTGTCGCGGCTGGGCCGCCCGGCGGGCGGAGGAAACCCTCGCGGCGGAGCGCGTCGCACGCGCCCGTCTGGCCGGGAAGATCCTGCAGGGGGCCCATCTGTCGATCGTGGCCGCCATCGCGTTGCGGCAGCTGGACCCGGCCCGGCCGGTCGTGCTGGCGGCGTTCCCAACGATCTCTGCGGCGTTCGGCGTAGCATTTGAGCTCGCGGTCGGGCTCGGCTCGGCGAAGGCGGTACAGGCGGCATGGGAACGGCTGACGGGACGACGCGAGGACGAGTGAGGGAACGCCGGGGCTCGTCGCCGCTTGCGATGCGATGAAAGGGAAGTCGCGGGCCGTACGGCGTCTTGGAAAGCCGGTCCGACCTGCGACCGGCATTCTTCTCGCCGTTGCCGCCATCTGGTGCATTTCGTGGGCCGATCGATCGACGGGAGCGAACGCGAGCATGCTCGCTCTCTACGCGATCCCCGTCGCGCTCGTCGGGTGGAGATTCGGCCGACTGCGGGGCCTCGCGACAGCTGCCGTCGCCGGAGCGGGTTGGGCGGCTGCCCACGGGACCTCTGGCGGTTTGGCCGGCGAGCTGCTGGTCTGGAACGCGCTGAATCGTCTCGCGGTCTTCGCATTCATCGCCTTCGCGACTGACCTCCTGGCACGCTGGTCGTTTCTCGCCGGCACCGATCCGCTGACGGGTCTGCTCAATCGACGGGCCTTCGTCGATCGTCTCCGGAAGGCCGCCTTGCGCGCTCGGCGGCTGGAGACCCCGCTCGCGATCGCGTTTCTGGACCAGCGCTTTCAAGGTGTCACTTCCTGTCCCGGAGCAAGCGGGCAGTCGAGACGTGAGGCTTGTCAAGATACTCGGTCCTCTCGGGCCTTGGTTTCCTGGGGCCGCGGGTGTGCTTCTTGTATCGTTCCAAGTTAGCCGTCTCCGCAATCTCGAGGAGCAGCGCGAGATACGCAGCATCGGAGAGGTCGCTGAACCGTGACCATTCCGGCGAGGCGGCCACGGCTTCCACAAACAGGTATCCGCGCGAGATCTCCCCGGCGATGTAGAACCCCGATACCTTCGTCGCGATCACCTCGTCTCCATGGATGCGCCGGAGCGCCGCCGCCACCACCGCGAGGATGTTGTAGGCAACGAGAGCAATGCAAAAGGCGAAGAGCGCGGCCTTCGGATACCCCAGCGAGTTGACCTCCGAGTGGAGGTACTTCTCCAGTTTCTGGAACGTCGTCTCGATCTCCCACCGGCGGCGATACAGTTCCGCGACCAGCTTGGCGTTAGCCGCCGACTTCGAGAGATTCGTCAGGAGAAGGATTTCCGTCTCGCCGTCTCGCGTATTCGTCTTGAGCACGACCCGGATGAGCCGGTATCTGGCAGGCGGGCGCTCGCCCGTCCCCGTGACCGTGACGTACTGCTCGTAGACGGCGCCGGTGGCCGTCGATCCGACGAAGCGCTCCTCACCGTCCGGGGTGTACGCCATCCCCTTGTGATGGCGTCCGATGAAGTAGCCTTCGCGTTCCTGAATGCCGGCCAAGAAGTCGCGGACGCAGAAGTTTCTGTCCCAGATCCAGACGTCGCGGGGCTCGACCGTCGAGAGGACATCTCCCAGAAGTGCTCGCTCCTGCGTGTGACCGTCCTCGCAGGGGAAGACGTCGATCACCATGGTTAGCGACGGGTCGTAGACCACCAGCGACTTGCCCGGCAGGGGTCCCGCAGGGGTGCGGCGCAGAACCGCCAGCCGATGCTCGGTGGCTTCGAGGCAATTTCCGTCCAGAAGCTTGACCCGATAGCCCGGGAGCATCTCCGGCCGCTGGCCCTTCAAAGCCAGAACCGTCTTGCCGAGCTCGATGGCGGCCTCCCGCACCACCGCCCTGGACGTCCTGGGATCCACCGCGTTGATCTTGTTGTAGAGGGAGGTCACCGAGACCGCTATCGCCTCCTTGTCGGCCTGGTAGGCGGCATGGGTGGTGGTAAAGACCTTCACCGCCACCAGGTTCATCAGCTCGAACACCGTCGAGAAGAGAAGCTCCCGCTTGTACTGACGGTTCCGGCTCGCCTCGAACCACGCGTCGACCTTCTCTGCCGTCAGGATCCGCTCCATGACCAGTCTCGCGATCAGCGGCATCGGAGCCTTGGCGCGGCAGTACTCGAATATCTCGCTGAACCTTCGTTCCATCGGAACCTCGATTCCGGGTACGCAGACCCAGCCGATCTTCCGGAATCGAGGCCTTTTTGTCCAGTCGCCGGGTGCGTCGTCCACCCCTTCCCGACGCGATGATCCCGAGTCTACCCAGGTGCGCTTCGAGCACAGCAGACAGCTAACAGACGTCAGGTGTGTAAGTTACGACCTTGAAAG
>CAVOJA010000079.1:0-15591 GCA_963696015.1 uncultured Holophagales bacterium | reverse complement strand
ACACACTGCCGTGGCGGCAAGACAAGCCCGGACACGTTCCCACCTGTTGTTCGGTTCGACCCCCAGTGCCAATTTGCCGGCGTACTCTTCTACTTCCGAACGCGGACGACAACCACCACTGGCCTTGCACGGCGGGCGCGCTATCAGCAACCTGCCGTGCATAAGGCACAATGCGGAAGGTTGCGGTCTCGTGAAAGTACAGCGTAACCCGGAGTTCCCCGGAGTACTGCCGGAAACTCAGGCCACGGAATTTCTCGTTGTGCTGGATTAGGTAACGACAACGATGACAACAACGCAAATCATGACCGAAGCCGACACCTGCCGCGAGCTGGTCACCCCCAAGCTGGTAGACGCCGGATGGGGCAATGCACCCCATGTGATCGGCGAGCAGCGCACCTTCACCAATGGCCGCATCATCGTCACCGGTGGTCGCGTGCGCCGCGGCAAGCAGAAGCGTGCGGACTACCTGCTGTACTACCGGCGCGACTATCCACTGGCCGTCGTGGAGGCCAAGGAACTGGGGCTGCCGGCGTGGAGCAGCGGAGGGCCGTGATGCCGTTTTCGAGGTAGATCACTTCGATGGCGAGCAGCCCCTTGAACCAGCACGGGATACTGTCCTAGTTGCAGTTCACGAGCTCTCTCAAACTGGTGCGCCGATCCTCGGCCTCAATCTGATCAGGCACCTGAGCCAAGACAAAAATGTTATCTGTGTTGCCGGCCACGAGGGGGCATTGCATGCCTCGTTTCGGAAGTACGTCCATAGATTGATTGCCCCGAAGACCGGGTACATCACACAATGTGCTGCCGAAGTTGTCGCTCGCAGCGTCGTAAGACCGCTGAAAGAGCGATTTGGCATTCAAGTCGCGCTGGTAAATAGCGCCGAATCTGCAGTGTTCGCTGAGGCTTGCTCCCTCGAAAAACTCCCTGTCGTGAGTTTGGTTCACGAGTTCGCTGAGTATCTGTTTCCCCAACGAATAAAGAGCATCGTCGAGTGCTCGCAGCGCGTCGTTTTCTCGTCACCCGTAATCGAGAAATCTGCCCGTTCATCTGGTGTGTTCGGGAACGAGTTCACCAATGCTGTGATCATTCCTCAGGGCAAGCAAGACATTCCGCCCGACATAGGAAGCAGGACACCGCTGTTAAAGGACACGTTGCAAACAGTATCGGGCGAGGAGCGATTTTTGGTTATTGGGTGCGGCTCCGTCCACATTCGAAAAGGCGTCGATCTGTTCATCGCTACTGCAACCTATGTGGCAGAGGCGCTTGGGAACCGAAATGTGTGCTTTCTATGGGTGGGCGACGGCTACGAGCCCCACATCCCTGGCCATTATTCGAGCTGGTTGAAGGATCAGGTTAGACGCGCGGACATCGAGGATGTTGTCCATTTCATTCCCGCGGTCAATGGGGCCGATTTGGAGTCAATCTATCAGCAAGCTGACGTGATGTTGCTGAGCTCGAGGCTTGATCCGTTTCCCAATGTAGCCATCGACGAGCTCGTCGAGCCGCTCGAGGGAGAGGGCGAGGTGGCTGCCGCGCTTGGTTCCCGCGACGGAGTGGATCTCGTCGAGGATCACGCTCGAGACCCCCTCGAGCGCCCGGCGCCCCGACCCGGTCAGCATCAGGTAGAGCGATTCCGGCGTCGTGATGAGGATGTCGGGCGGGGCCTTCAGCTGGCTCGTCCGCACGCGAGGCGGGGTGTCACCCGTCCGCACCGCGGTCGTGATCGGCACGCGGTCGGCGCCGAGGTGTCTCGCGATGCCGGCGCGCGGCCGCTCGAGGTTGCGGTGGACGTCGTTGTCGAGCGCCTTCAGGGGCGAGACGTAGAGGGTGGCGAGGCGCGGGACGTCGTCCCCCGCGAGGCGGCGACGGAGGATCGCGTCGAGGGCGACGAGAAATGCCGCGAGCGTTTTCCCCGTGCCGGTCGGCGAGACGAGGAGGACGTTCTCGCCCGCTTCGATCGGGGGCCAGGCCCCGCGCTGGGCCGCGGTCGGGCCGTCGGGGAACGCCTCGCGGAACCAGGACGCGACGGCAGCGTGGAAGAGGTCGAGCGGGTCGGCCGGGGTGCCCCGGCGCGAACGGGGGCTCACGGGGCGGAAGAGAGCTTTCGCCGCGCCTCTGCGTCCGCCACGGCCTCGCGGAGGAACTGGTCGAGGAGGTCCCACGGGTCCATGACGAAGCGGTCTTCGGCGCCGGGGCCCGTCCTTTCGAAGTGGAGCTTCTCGCCGACGTCGGCCTTCCCGTCGAACGGGGCCTCGACGCGGATCGAGAGGACCGCGGCGAGGGGACGCCCGCGCCCGTCCGCTCCGACGACCGTCACGTTGCGGTGTGCGGAGGTCCCGCTGATCGCGTCGAGGAGCGCGAGCTCCGGGGCGGTCGAGGCGGGAAAGGAAGTCCAGCGTTCCCGGTTCACGACCGGAAGTATAGGGAGGCCGCCGCGGTTCGGCCGGACGGGGCGCTCGGGGACGTCGAGGGGTCAACGTATCGAGATCCGACGGCGCGGCGCGAGGAGGCGGGAATGGCGAGAACGGTGCTGGTGACCGGGGGCGGAACGGGGCTCGGGAAAGCAGCGGCGCTCCGGTTCGCGCGCGAGGGAGATCGCGTGGCGATCTGCGGCCGGCGAGCGGAAGTGCTCGAGTCCGCGTCGAAGGAGAACTCCGCCGCGGGGGCTTCCGACGTCGGGACCTTCGCCTGCGACGTCCGCGACGACGACGTGGCGAAGATGGCCGCCGCGCTCCACGAGCGCTGGGGGCGCGCTCGACGTCCTCCCCGCCAATGCCGCCGGGAACCTCGTCTGCCCCGCCGAGAAGCTCTCGCCGGACGGCTGGAAAGCGGTCATCGAGATCGTCCTCAACGGCACCTTCTCCTGCTGCTCGGCATTCGGCCGGAAGACGATTGAGGCGCACGCCGCCGACGGAAAGGGACGCTCGATCGTCACGATCGTCGCCGACGACGCCTTCGGTGCCGGCCCGGGCGTCATCCACTCCGCCTCGGCCAAGGCGGGGGTCCTCGCGCTGACGCGGACCCTCGCGGTCGAGTGGGCACGACACGGGATCCGCGCGAACGCCGTCTCTCCGGGACCGTTTCGCTCCGAGGGGACCGACGAGAACCTCCGGCTCGACGAGACGCGCGCGAGGGAGAACGTCGAGTCGATACCCCTGCGCCGATCCGCGACGGCTGCCGAGGTCGCGGAATCGATCGCCTTCCTCGCTTCGGGACCTGACTCCCTTGTGCTCTCCTAGCGCGAGATGAGGACGACGTCGCCTTCGGCGAGCCCGTCGCGTATCTCGACGAAGAAGGCGTTGCTTCGCCCGGTCTTCACGCGGCGCGTCTCGGTGCCGGTGACGGTCCGGAGGGTGCAGACGGCCTGGTCGGCCTCGTAACGGACGGCGTCGACGGGGACCTGGACGGCGTCCTTGACTTCGCCGGCCAGGACGAGCGCCTGCGCGCTCATGCCGGGCCGCAGCCGAGCCTCGGCCTTCGCGAGCTTCAGGACGAGGGGGAACGTGCGCGCCTCGCCCTTGTCGCCGGCCGTGAGGGCCCCGAGGCGCAGGACGGTGGCGGCGAAGGTCTCGTCGGGGAAGGCCTCGAGCCGGACCTCGGCCTTCTGGCCGGGCTCGACGCGATGAATCTCCCCTTCCTTCACCCTCGTCTCGACGAGCATCTCGGAGAGGTCGGGGAGGTCGAGGACGGGCTGTCCGGCGAAGACGGCGTCGCCGACGCGGACGCGCCGCTTCTCGCCGCCCTTTTCGAAGATCTCCCGGTGGACGACGAGGCCGGGCGAGCGCGCGGTCACCGTGCAGAGCGCGATGCGGCGTTCGACGTCGGCGACGGTGCGCGCGGCCTCGGCGGCGCGGGCGTCGGCGAGGTCGGCGGCCGCCTTCGCCTGGGCCGCCTGCGCGGCGGTCTTCTCGGAGACGACCTTCAGGGCGGCCTTCCTCGACACGACCTCCTGCGTCTTCTGCGCGAGGATCTGGGGGTGGGTGAAGCGGGTGAGCGTGGAGTGCTGCTGCTCGGCGAGAACGAGATCGGCCTGTGCTTCGGTCGCCCGCCGCTCGGCCGAGCGCAGCTCGTCACGCGAGACGTACCCCTTTTCGGCGAACGGGGCGAGCCCCTCGAGCTTCTGCCGTGACTCGTCCATCTCCCGCCGGGCCCGCTCGACAGCGGCCGCGGACTGCTGAACCTGGAGCGGCGCGATGCCGTTGACGAACGTCCTCAGGTCGAGATCGGCGCGGGCGGAGGCCGCCGAGGCCTCGAGGCGCTCGCTCTGCTGGGTGGCGAGAAGGGCGCGCAGCGCCTGGCGGGCCTGTTCCGCCTCGCCGGAGGTCTGGACGAGGCGGGAGCGGGCGACCTCCAGCTCGCGGCGGAAGGGGGCGTCGTCGAAGCGGACGAGGAGGGCCCCCGGCGCGACCCAGGTTCCTTCCGGGGCCAGCTCGGCGACTTTCATCTCGACCCCCGCGACCTCCGGGCCATAGCTCTCGGCGCGGGCCGGGGCGAGGAGCCCCGAGACGGCGACGGTGATCGTCAGCGGGCCGCGCACGGCACGCACCTCGCCGACGACGTCGGATACGGCGGCTCGCCGGACGAGGAGCGCGGCGGCGAGGACGAGCGCGGCCGAGCCGGCGGCGAGGAGGGCCTTCTTCCGCGGTGACAGCGCGCCGAGGAGCGAGAGCGCCTCGCGGAAACGGCGCACGGCCGGCGCGATGCGGACAGCGTCGAGCATGGGATCTCCCCGCAGTTTACGGCGCCGGGGCCGGACGGGGGAGGAACTCCTCGGGCCGCAGGATTCCGGCCTCGGCGAGGAGGGCGAGCTCGTAGAGGAGGACCTGCTGCCGCGAGGTCAGGAGGGAGACCCGCGCGGAGTTGTAGAGCCCCTCGGCATCGACGACGAAGAAGTTGTCGCTGAGCCCCTTGCCGAAGCGGAGCTGGGCGACCTCGAGCTGCATCTTCGCGACGCCTTCGTTCGCCTCGTCGAGGGAGAGCCGGTCGCGGGCGGTCGCGAGGCGCCGGGCCGCGGCGCGGACCTGCCGGACGACGTCCGCCTCGAGCGACTCGACGCCTCGCCGGGCGCTCCGGAGCGTCACCTCGGCCTGGCTCTTCGCGGCGAGCTGCGCTCCGAGGTTCAGCGGAGCCTGCGAGGAGAGGCCGAAGGTCCAGACGGAAGGACCCGGCGACCCGAGGGCGTTCCCGAGGCGGTTCCCGCTTCCGGCGGCAGTCCACGAGAGTCCGGCATCGAGCGAGGGAAGCAGGAGGCTCTTGGCGATTCGGAGCTGGAACTCGGCGTCCGTCACGCGCTCGCGTGCTTCGACGACCTCTTCGCGGGAGGAGAGGGCCACGGCGATCGCCTCCTCCTCGGTCGGAACGGCAACCGGGAGGCGCTCGGGGGAGACGAGGCGCCACCGGCTCCCGGCGGGGCGGCCGAGGAGGCGGGCGAGGAGGTCGAGGGCGTCATCCAGGGCATTGCGGGTGTCGTTCTCCTGCGAGCGGGACTGAGCGACGAGCTGCTCGGCCCGGAGCACGTCGAGGCGCGAGACGCTCCCGGCCTGCTCCTTGGCGCGGCTCGACTCGAGGATCGTCTCGGCCCGCTGGGTCCGTCCGGCGGCCTCCCCCACGAGCTCGCCCTGGAGGATCGACGCGAGGTAGGCGCTCCAGACGGCGACGACCGTGCGCCGTTTCTGGATCGAGAGGTTCCGGCCGACGGTGTCCACCTGCCTCCCCGCCGCGCGGAGAGGCTCGCGGGTGACGGCGGGGTCGAGGCCGCGAAAGAGTGGCTGCGAAAGAGAGAGCGAGTAGTAGGAGCTCCACTCGCCGTTCTCCTCGAGCCGGGCCGCCTCGGCCGTCCCGGAAAGACGCGGGCCGAACGGAAGCTGTTCCGAGGCGATGACACCGTATCGGCTCAGCGCGGGGGCGCCGCCGTCCCGGAAGCTGGGCGCGAGGAACGGCGTGATCTGCGGAAGGAACGCGGAGCGGGCGGAGGAAAGGGTCGCGGCGGCGATCGCGGCGCTGTCGACGGCGTCGAGGAGGTCGGGGTTGCCGATGAGCGCAGCCTCGACGGCCTTCGCGACGGGGAGCTCCTCCGCCGGCGGCGAGGCGAGAGTGGAGGCGGGAGAGGAGAACGGTGTCGAGGCAAGAGTGGAGGCGAGAGTCGCGGCGAGGAGGAGGCTGGGAATCACTCGAGCCTCAGGGTCGCGGCCGGGTCGAGAGCGGCCGCCTCGTTCGCGGGGCGGATGCCGGCGACGATGCCGAAAGCGGCCGAGCCGCCGGCGAGGAGGAGGAGCGTCCCCGGCGCGAAGTGCGGAGTCCACCCCGCGCGCGAGAGGAGCGTCAGGGAGAGGAGCGCCCCCAGGAGGATTCCGAGCAGCCCGCCGCCGAGACCGAGGAAGAGCCCCTCGGCGAGGAACTGGAGGCGCACGTCCTCGCGGCGCGCCCCGGTGGCGCGGCGAAGGCCGATCTCGAGCGAGCGCGCCCGCACCGAGGCACGGAGGAGGTTCGTGACGCCGAACGCGGCGGAGGCGGCGGTGAGGACCGAGACGAGGAGGACGACGCGGTCGAAGGAGCGGTGCGCCGCGCGGTACTGCTCGACGGCCTGCGTCGGTGTCGTCACGGCGGAGCCCGCCGGGACGAGCGGCACCAGGAGGCGGGCTGCGCTCGCCGCCTCGGCAGGATCGGCGAAGCGAAGGGCGAGAAGATCGACCGGGTAGTCGCCCGGCGGCGAGGCCGAGGCGCGCGGCTCGGTGCCGAGGGGGACGAGGAGGCCCGAATCCCAGTCGACGCCCGCCAGCTCGCCGCCGCTGCCGGCGACCGCGGACGAGCCGCGGAGGAGCCCCGCGACCTCGTAGGTCTCGCCGCCGGCGGAGAGGCGGGTTCCGAGCGGGTCGCCGTGGCGGGCGAGCTGGGCGGCGAGCCGGGCGCCGAGCAGGCCGATGCGCGCGCGCGACCGCCCGTCGTGCGCGCCGAGAAGCCGGCCCCTCTCCGCCTTCAGGCCGAAGAGCACGAGCGCCTCCGGATCGACTCCGTAGACGGTGGCGGGGACCTCGGCCGTCCCGCTCCTCACGACCTCAGCGACGGCCCGGACCCCGGAGGCTCCCACGAGGCCCGGGAAACGGACGCGCGCGGCCTCGATGCCGGCCGTCGTGAGCGGGGTCGGCGTCCCGCGCTCGGCTCTCACGAAGACGTTCGAGGGGCCCGCGGCCTCCACCGAGCGGAGGAGCTCGCGCCGCCCCCCCTGGACGATCGACACGAGAGCCACGACGACCGCCGCCCCGGCCGCGACGCAGAGGAGCCCGGCGCGCGTTCGCTGCGGGTCGAGCCGGAGAGCCTCGGCGGCGGCCTCCGCCGCCCGGGCCCAGGTCTCGTCGTCGGCGACCGTCGCCTTTCGGGACGGGGTCGCCTCCGCGGCTGACGTAAACTCGACCATCGGAATCATCGTCGCGCAATGAGGAAGCAGCTCGGAAAGTATCTCATCGAGGCCGAGCTCGGCCGGGGAGGCATGGGCGTCGTCTACCGCGCCCATCAGCCCTCGCTCGACCGGACGGTCGCGATCAAGCTCCTCTCCTCGGACCTGATCGGCGACCCCGACGGTGTCCGCCGCTTCCGCCTGGAAGCGAAGTCGGTTGCGAAGCTGAACCACCCGAACATCACGCAGGTCTACGACATCGAGGAGGAGGAGAACCTCATCTACCTCGTGATGGAGTACGTCGACGGCGAGAGCCTCGACGGCCTCATCACGAAATCGGTCCTCACCGAGTCGCGCTGCCTGAAGATCGTCGCCGACATCGCCGACGCCCTCCACTTCGCGCACGAAAAGGGGATCGTCCACCGCGACGTCAAGCCGGCGAACGTCCTGATGACGTCGGACGGGCGCGTGAAGGTCGCCGACTTCGGCCTCGCCTACCTCATCGACCGCGAGGGGGGGACGACGCGGACCGGGTTCCTCGTCGGCTCCCCGAACTACATGTCCCCCGAGCAGGCGACCGGGCAGAAGATCGACCGCCGGAGCGACATCTACTCGCTCGGCGTCGTCCTCTTCCGGATGCTGACGGGGCGCGTCCCGTTCGTCGCCGAGTCGAGCCACGCCGTCCTCTTCATGCAGGTGGGCCAGGAGCCGCCCGACCCGCGCGAGCTGAACAAGAGCATCTCGCTCGTCACGCGGGGTCTCGTCCTGAAGGCGCTCAACAAGAAGCCCGAAGCGCGCTTCCAGACGATGGCGGAGTTCCGAGACGCCCTGCTGAGGCAGTCGGCGGCCCTCGGCGCCGGCGGAGCGGGCGAGATCTCGATGGACGACGGGACGGTCGCCCTCGACACCGCCGACGTCCGTGGCGCCGCCGCCCGGGCCTACGTGGACGCCCACGGCATCTCGATGCCGCCCACCGCCGAGCCGACGAAGGAGACCGCTCAGATTGCGGCGCAGCCGCCGGCCCCGCCGACACCGGTCCCTTCGGCTCCCTCCCCGGCTCCGGCGACGGCATCCCCGGCCGCCCGGCGGCCGGCGCGGCCGGCCGCTCCTGCCCGCTCGCCCGCCCTTCCCATCGCGATCGCCGCCGTGGGGCTTTTCGTCCTCGGCTTCGGTGGAACGCTGCTCTACAAGAGCGGTCTCATTCAGGGTTTCGGCAGCCGTCCCGCGCCCACGCCGGCCCCGCTGCCAACGGTCGCGCCGACGGCCGTTCCCGTCCTGCCGCTCCCGACGCCCGCGCCGGAGGCGACGGCCGCTCCCACCCTCGAGGCCCCGCTCCCGACGCAAATTCCCGAGCCGACGAAGCCCCTCGTCGTGAGGGTTCCCACGCTCCGGCCGACGGAGCGTCCTCAGATCCGGATCGCCGATGCCCGGCCACAGCCGACCGCGGCCCCATCCGGCGGCGCCCTGTGCGTCCAGTTGAGCCCGACGAGCTTCGCACAGGGAAAGACGAAGGGCTTTGCGCCCGGCTTCGACGTCTCGAGCGGGACGCAGGCCCGCGCCGCCAAGCCCGACGCCGGACTCTTCCAGATCGAATTCGAGGTGAGGCCGAGGACGCCGGCGGAGGGCGAGACGGTGACGATCGAAGCGTACTTCGCCAACGAGACGGAGCGCGACGTCTCCCTCGACGGCGTCGAGGAGACCGCGCCGATGAGCATCACGAGCTTCCGGCCCGTCACGTCGCCCCCCGCTCCCGCCAAGGTCCGGGTCGGAAAGAAGGAGCCCGTCTGGGTCTTCCAGGGTCCCCTTCGCGTCCCGTACGTGAAGACGATCCGGGTCACGGACGCCTCCGGGGATTCCTGGTCGCGGGCGCTCGAAATCACCCCTTGCCCATGACGGCTCGCATCCCGGCGCTCCGTCGCGGCGCCTCGGCTGTATAGTTGCTCGCAAGAACTTGAAGTCTCTCGTGCCGGAGGCGCCCATCGGGTGACCCTCTCCTTTCGTCATGGGGAGGGGCTCCCGAAGGACCGTCACCGTCCGAGCCGAGGAGGACCGCTCGTGAAGAAGCTCGTTCCGCTCCCTGATGTCCCGACCGGCATCCGGCAGGCGTGCGCGATCCTCCTCGCGTCGACGCTCGCGACCGGGGCCTTCGCCGCTCCTGCTCCCCAGGCCGACCCCGTCGTCAAGAAGGCTGCGGCCGGGGAGAGCCCGCGCCTCTCGATCGCGCACGACCCGCTGAAGTGCCTCTCGACGGAGGCTCGCCCGCTCGTCGATGCGCGGGTCCTGCCCATTGCCGAGATGGACCAGGGCTTCGTCTACTTCCGGGCAGCCGGGACGGAGGACTTCTACTACGTCCTGATGAAGCCGCGGGCCCAGGAGGACTTCATGGGCGAGCTGCCGCGGCCGATGCCCGGCATCCGCGGGATCGACTATTACGTCCAGGCCCTCGACCGTGCGAGCCTGCCGAAGAAGACCCCGGAATACGCCCCTCCCGTCACGGACCGCACCGTCTGCCGAGACGAGAGGACCGTGAGCGCCGTCGTCACCGTGACCGCCCCGCGAGAAGGGCTGACCATCGGGTTGACGAAGGCGGGGCAGTACCCGGTTCCGTCGGGCTTCAACAAGGACGACATCGCGAAGGTCATCCTCGTCACGGGAACCGTCGTCTCGCTCTCGACCGCCCTCTCTTCGGGGACCGGCGCGGCGACGGGCGCGGCCGCAGCCACCACGGGCGGCCTCTCGACCGGGGCGATCGTCGGCATCGCGGCCGGCGCGGTGGCGATCGGCGTCGGGGTCGCAGTGGCGGCGAACAACAACGGCAACGACAATCCCAACGGCAATCCGACGATCGGGACGGCCAGCGTCACGCCGCTCTACGGCTCCGTCCCGCTCCAGGTGGCGGCAACCGCGACGGCCTCCGACCCGGACGGCAACACGCTCACGTACACGTGGAGCTTCGGCGCCGGTTCGGCGACGGGGGCGACGACGAGCTTCACCTACCAGTCAGCCGGCACCTTTACGGTCGGCCTGACGGTGACGGACGGCCAGGGTGGGACGGCGACGAATGCAGGTGTGGCGACCATCAAGGTCGACCCGCAGGGGACCCCTCAGTATCTGACCGGCCTCGCGAGCTGGTCGGGTGACGCCGACCTCGACGTGAGAATTGCGGGCCCGGGAGGGATCGACGTCGCGACGCAGCCGGGCGGGCGGAAGCTCCCGGCGGGCTGCACCGTCGGGAACCGGACGGAGACCGTCATCAATGAGGGCAACCGCCTTCCGCCCGGCTCCTACACGCTCTTCGTGAAACACGCGGCGACCTGCACCGGCAACCCCGCCACCGCCCGATTCAGCTACACGGCCCAGGCCACGTCCGGCAGCAAGTGCGCCGGACTCCTCGACGTCGCCCCGGGAGCCGAGGTGACGGCCTGCACGTTCACCTTCCCGTAAGGCCGCGTTCGCGGCAGGCCCCCTGACGGCTCGTCCGTTGGAGGCGGGGTACCATTGCGGCATGGTTCCGCCTCCCGCGCAGCTTCTCGTCATCGGCGACGAGCTCGCCCTCTCCTGGAAGGACGGCTCCGAGAGCTACCTGAAGCTCCGGGACCTTCGCCGCCTCTGTCCCTGCGCCGGCTGCGCGGGCGAGCGCGACCTCTTCGGGCGCCTCGCGAAGCCGCCCCAGAAGCCGTACACCCCTGCATCGTTCGAGGTCGTCGCGACCACGCCGATCGGCGGCTACGCCGTCCAGATCTTCTGGAAAGACGGCCACAACGACGGCCTCTATCCCTGGACGAAGCTCAAGGAGTGGGCGGACAACCCGCCGGAGCTTCCGCCGCTCGAGGTCAAGACCCTCCTTCCGACGCTCTGACGCGGGGGAAGCCGAGGGACCGGAGCACCGGAGCACCGGAGCACCGGAGGAGAAGACCCAGCCTCACCGTCACGTCGCTTCGACGGGGGGCCGCAGGAGGGGTGGTGCATCTCACGGCCGCCGCTGCGCGCGCCCGACCCGCTTCCGAGTTCGCTGCGGCCGGGCGGGGGGCCCGCGCGAACTCCTCGCTTCGCTCGTCAAACACGCGCGCGGGCCTGATCCCCGCCCGGTCCTCGCGAGCTCGAGCGGGTCCCCGTGCGTGCTCGAGGTCGGCTCGCGAGACGCACCACCCCTCCCGCGGCCGGCGAACGTCAGGTATCTGCAGGGGGCCGCTTTCAGAGGCCCACTTGGGCCGACGATCTTCCACGAGACGCTCCACACCTGTGGGTTTGGCGGGGCCGACCCAAATCTTGCGAACACCGAGGGCAGCTGGTTCCGATACGCGGCGATCGAATGCTTCGAGGATCCAGCCGACGGAAGGAAGATCGCTTCCGGACGCAGAACAAGTTGAATCTCGTTGGCCAATTCTGAGAACCAGATCGGAATGACGGACCGACTGCGGAGGCAGTCGCAAAAGTGGCGGCCGCCCGCTGCGCCGTTTGCGCGTTCGGGCGGCCGTAGACGTGAAGGGCCTCAGTCAGCGATGGTGCCAGGGTAGACCTGAAATGGCATCGCGCCGCGCTCGGGGTTGTCGATGATTGTGCTCACGTAGGAGAGGAACGGCTGATCCGCAGTCACATTGATCCAGATCCGCGCTCCGCCATTCGGTGCGCGAAGCGGCTGGGACCCTTCCGTCGGAACCGGAAAGCTGTTTATCTGCAGAATCTGTTTGGCGCCAATCGTGTATTCGGCCGAGAAGAGCTCGCCGGCAGAGGACTGATTTGGAGTCTCCCAGACGCGGAACGTCGCCGGCTGGTCGCCGCCGTTGAAGAGCGTCACGTTTACGCGCCTTCGATACTGCTGAACATAGGTGCCGCAGGACGCGGGCAGGTCGAAGGTCCCGAGGTCGATGGCGCCGCTTATCGCGGTCGAGCCCGTCGGAAACAGCCCACGGAAGACCGGAAGGACAGCTTGGCCTTGAGGCAGGGCAGTACAGCCGAGGCTCTCGAAGCATCCGCAGCGGATCCGAGCCTTCTGCACCTCGGCCTGAATGAGGACGCCGGGCGACGCTTGCAAGACGAGCATCGCGATGCCAGGCTCGGGTTGCTTCACCACGCACGGAACGATGCTCCCGCCGGTCTGAGGCGCGAGAGTCGTCTCGTGGTGGCAGCCCGTCTGATCACCGAGTTGCGCCCCATTGCCATGGAGGGCTGTCACAGTGAGAGATGCCTGCGAGTTCGAGGCGTTCCTCGCACCGAGAATGGTCTCCCACCGGGTGAAGGAATCGGTATCATCGGGAAGCGTGGCGGGATCGATCATCGCGCGCGTATACGGGACATAGATCTCTCCTGTTTCCGCTCCTGTGGCGGTGAAGCCAGCGA
This sequence comes from uncultured Holophagales bacterium, assembly GCA_963696015.1. Taxonomy (GTDB): domain Bacteria; phylum Acidobacteriota; class Thermoanaerobaculia; order UBA5066; family UBA5066; genus UBA5066. The sequence continues at coordinate 2,858 of CAVOJA010000079.1, read as the reverse complement.
GAAGAAGCGAGATCGAGAAGACTCTACTGGTGAGCGTTCTCGACGAACAGAGCGAAATCCTGTCTAAAGGTGACATCGGTGCTGGGATCAATGCCGTCTCCTATCAGTCTGAATGGGTTAACCTGAATGAGGATCTGCGTCGCGCCGACCGGGATGTCGGAGGCCTTGATTGTGATTCTCTCGACGTTATTCCTCCTGTCGCGAGTCACCGGCGACGGGTTCTTCAAAGAATAGCCATTCCGCAAACACGAGTCGATAGTCGTGTAGTAATTGTTGCCGTACCAGTTGTTGGTGCCGATCGTGGCTGACAGGTCGAGATCATTCACGAGGTTTGCATCCGGGTTGGCTAGATCTGGGCCGGCACGGTCCGTCCACACGAGGGCGATGTTGATGTCCTCTGCGTTATTCGCAATCCAGATATAGCGTGTGTAGGACTGGGTAAGATTTGTAAAGGTCGTGCTTTGATTGTCAAAAAAGTAGTTCGAGGAGGAGCGAAAGAACCTGTCGAGAGAGATGCCACCCCATCCCTGGTACTTGTCTGGTGCCGGCCGAACATCGCCGCAAGAAGAGCAGCAGGGGGTGCAGCCGCTGCTGCAGGCAGGCAGAGAGGTAATGCTCTTGGCGGTAGAGATCAGAGCAGCCTTGACGAGAGCTGGAGAGGCGGCAGCGACACCGAGGACACGAAGCCACTCCCTTGTGAGTGCGGCCGCACCGGAGACGACAGGCGCGGAGAAGCTCGTGCCGTTTGCCCATCCATATTGCTGGCTTCCGTCGAGATCCATATTACAGTCCGTCGTCCTGTAGCAGGTGGGCACCCAGTCGACGGAGCGCCTTCCGTAAGCGCGTGTGCCGGGTGCCACGAGGTCCGGTTTGAGGCGCTGGTTCGAGAACCCATACCGGGAGAATCCGGCGATCTGGTGAGGGTTGTCTGCGTTGTCAAGATTGCTGTTTGCGCAGACCGGTGTGTATGACTGTTGATTGTATGTTTCGGTGGAGCCTACGGAGAGGACGTTCTTGCCGATCGCGGGAGCCGTGACGAGTACCCGCTCATCAGGCGAGAGAGTGGGGTCGTTGCTCCGGTTCCCGGCGGAGACTACGTGAAGGACCGGGGCGTCGGGCCCAGAAAACGCCACACCGCCATCGAACGCGAACGATGCCACCGATAGGGATCGGGTGGTTGCGTCAAGCAGATGCGTGGCTTCCTCGTAGTTGAGATTTTGCAGGTTCCAGCTGTGATTGATAAGGTCCGCGCCTGGCCCGATGCCGCCGTCAGGTAGTGCGACTGTGGACCCGAGTTCAACAAGCGCGTATCGAAGGCGCTGCTCGTATTGAAAATCGGTGAAGGCTGGAGCGGCCTCGCCTACGCCGCGATAGGTGGCATTGCACCTGTTGAAGTACTGACACATGGCGACCCGGACGCCGGGAGCAACGCCTTGGGTGAAGGAGTACTCGACGCCGCCGCTATCGCGGCCGGAGCTCCAGGCAGATCCGTACCCGGCGGCGAGACCAGTTGAAAAGGTGCCGTGATAGTAGAGGTCGTTGGCCGCTGTCTCTGCCGTGGTTGCCGTCAGGTCGGTTGTGAAGACAAGTTTGCATGGAGAGGTCGGGTAGTTTGGTGGTCGCAGGTAGGGTGGGCAATAGGATGAGTAGTTCCGTTGGAGACCGCTGTCGGCGCCGGTATCAAGGAAGCCGATCACCTGGTTGTCGAGATTTAAGCCTAGGCCAGATAGTTGGGTGAGGTAGCCGTCCCAGTACCGAGGAGTTGACGTGTTTGGGGGAAGACTCGTTGGCCAGGAGGTCCTGGGAGTTTGGAACGCTCCGGCGATGATGCGGTTGGAACGTTCGTCGGAGGGCAGCGGAGGCGCAGTGACTCTGCTGATGCTCACGACCTCGGGTAGCTGGCTCAGGATGATGGCGTCGTTGCGACTGAGGACTGTCGAGTAGGCTTCAAGAGTGCCCGTCCGATAGGACCTGACTGGAGGTCGATCGTGGGCTGACTCGAGTGCTCTGAGGACGACGTCCCTGGCGGCAGCGACAACGAGAACGCTCGTGACTCCTGGATCGTCGGTGTCCCCGTCGGCGCGCGAATCGAGGTTCACACGCTTCAATCCTGCAGGCACCTCCAAGACCGAGTAGACGAAAGAGAAACGATCCGAGAGTCGGTTGGCCGCGTCTCGAGGCCCATAGAAGTGGTAGGCCATGGTCTGGAGAGATTCGAGGGGGGTCATCCCGGTGTCTTGGATGGCCTTCACCCACGCTTCGTCAGGGAAAGCCTTGAAGATGACGATGAACTGGCTCATGTCGCCGGCCGGGCCGATGTCCGTCCGTCCTGGGAAGTCAACAGAGAATGACTTGGCGCGGGAGTCGTACGTCGAAGACCGCAAGAAGACTAGGTGTGCGTCGGGAACAGGTTCGAGTTCGATGACCCGCCGGGCTTCGAGATCCCTAAGGGCCGCGATTCGGGCGGGCGAGGTCGCAAGTACCACGCAGTGAAGTGCTCGGCAGAAGCGTTCTCCAACGTCCGCTTTCCCAAGGAGTTCTTCAGGTAGCTTCAGCGACATCGTCGCGGAGGTCGGATGCGCCCTTACGACGAAGGTGTCGACCTCCGAGTCGGCATGCGCATGAAGGCCGAGAGGAACAGCCGCTGCGACGACGAGAACGGCGAGGCGAAGGGGCTGGATCGCGGGTGGACGGGAACGTGTCATCAAGGCTCCTAAGGTTCTAGTTGAGTCTTTCTGGCAGCACGGAAACGGTGCCGAGAGGGGGGGCGACCTAGCTTGGCGCGGGGCGCGGACCGAGCCGGGTGGCCCCCTGGAGGTGCCTTGCTGAGCGCGAGAGGCGATGCCCCTTCAGCACCA